>CAWHNE010000028.1:0-32216 GCA_963830485.1 uncultured beta proteobacterium | reverse complement strand
CTGAAACTAGAGCGCCAAACTGACGGGAAGAAAGGCGTCAATCGGGCGTATGGATGATTTGCGGCGACGGAGAAAGGCCCAAGAATCATCGGGGTGAGCGAGAAAAAGGGGGCCTAATGGGTAGCGGCGTGGGCGGCGTCCCCGAGCCTCCGCGCCTGCTCGATCGCGTGCGCGACAAGATCCGGCTGCGGCACTACAGCATCCGGACCGAGCAGGCGTACGTGGACTGGATTAAACGCTTCATCCTATTCCACGGCAAGCGGCACCCCGAGACGCTTGGGGCCGCGGAGGTCGAGGCATTCCTGACGCACCTCGCGGTCGAGCGCCAGGTCGCCGCAGCGACGCAGAATCTCGCCAAGAGCTCGATCCTCTTCCTCTACCGCGACGTGCTCGAGCGCGACCTGCCGTGGCTCCAGAACGTCGAGCGTGCGCAGACGCCGACGCGAATGCCGGTGGTGCTCGCGCGCGAAGAGGTGGCAGCGGTGCTCGGTCGGCTGCGCGGCGTGCACCGGCTGCTCGGCCGGCTCCTCTACGGCACCGGGATGCGGATCATGGAGGGCGTGCGGCTGCGCGTGAAGGACGTCGACTTCGCGCGACGCGAGATCCTGATCCGCGACGGCAAGGGGTTCAAGGATCGCGTCACGTTGCTGCCGCGCAGCGTCGTCCGGCCGCTGCGCGCGCACCTCGCATCGGTGCAGCGGCAGCACGAGCTCGATCTCGCGGACGGCTTCGGCGAGGTCTGGCTACCGTACGCGCTTGCGCGCAAGTTTCCGGCGGCCGACCGCGAGTGGGCGTGGCAGTACGTGTTCCCGGCCGACCGCCGGTCACGCGACCCGCGCACGGGCATCGTCCGCCGGCATCATCTGAGCGACCAGGCGTTCCAGCGCGCGATGCGGCAGGCGGTCCGCGACGCCGGCGATCGTCAAGCTCGCGACGCCGCACACGCTGCGGCACTCGTTCGCGACGCACCTGCTCGAATCGGGTTACGACATCCGCACCGTGCAGGAGCTGCTCGGCCACGCGGACGTCCAGACGACGATGATCTACACGCACGTGCTGAACCGCGGCGGGCGGGGGGTCGTGAGCCCGCTCGACGGGCTCGAGGCGTCGCCGACTGGCGAGGCGGCATCCATCCGCAGCGGCGTAACGCCGGGCGCCCGCGCGGCCCGCGTGCGGCTGGGCGGGTGCGGGAGCTACGCGGCGTCGGCGCCGTCGGGAGCGGGCGTGGCGGGCGCATCGCCCTCGCCGGGCGTGGCGTCCCGCTCCTGTTTGCGCTTGAGCTTCTCTTCCTTCTTGCGCTTCTTCTCGAGCTCCTTCTGCCGCTTCTGGTATTCGTAGTTCGGTTTTGGCAACGCGACGCTCCTCGACGGGGTGAATGGATCGGGGCGAAGCGGCCCGCGTCCGACGCGGCCGGCCCGCCCCCCGGTTCAGACGATAATACCCGGTCGCCCGATTCTGCGCGCGCTCCATGCGATATTTGGCCCACCTTGCCCTGCTCGCCACGGTGTCCTTCCTCGCCGCGTGCGGCACCACCCCCAGCAAGCCGCCGGCGGGTGCACCGGCGCCGGCGGCGCCGAAGCCCGGCTACTACAAGGACGACGGACCGGGCGAAACGCCTCCCGCCAACCTCGATTCGATTCCGGACGCACAGCCCAGGGCCGAGGCACTCCACCGCTTCGCGAACCGGCCGTACACGGTGTTCGGCCGCGAGTACGTCCCGGCGACGTCGCTGCGACCGTACAAGGAGCGCGGCATCGCGTCCTGGTATGGCCGCAAGTTCCACGGCGAAAAGACGTCGAACGGCGAGATCTACGACATGTACGCGATGACGGCCGCGCACCCGACGCTCCCGCTGCCGTCGTATGCGCGGGTGACGAACGTCGCGACCGGAAAGAGCGTAGTCGTGCGGGTGAACGACCGCGGTCCGTTCCTGCACGGGCGCGTGATCGACCTCTCCTATGCCGCCGCGTGGCGGATCGGGATCGCGCAGAAGGGCAGCGGCGAGGTCGAGGTCGAGGCGATCATCCCCGGCGAGACCGTGCTGGTCGCCTCCGCGCCGTTGCCGCCGGTCGAGTCGGCGCCTGCCGCGGCGCCACCGGCGGGACAGCCTCCCGCCGAGGCTGGCACGCCGGTCCCCGTCGCGCCGTCCGACGGCGGCTTCGCGGTGCAGCTCGGCGCCTTCTCCAACTACGCGAACGCGCAGAATTTCGTCGCGCACCTCGCGAACCAACTCGGGCCGCTTGGAGTCGAAGCGAAGATCCGGCAGGTGGGCGGGCTCTTCCGCGTGTTCGTGGGCCCGTACGCGGCGCGCGAGGAGGCGCGGCGCGCGGCGGACCGGCTCCGCGACGCGCTCGGGCTACCAACCACGATCGCCGTCCATTGAGCCGACGATAAGTACACGACCCCGCGCGCCGACCCCGGCAGCGCGACCCGTTCGTTATAATTGCAGACAACGAATTGAATAGTTCTCCCGTCGGGCGCCGCCGGCTGCGCGCCGCGACGAGCCACCGACAATCCCCGAGGGTCCATTTGCCTCGCATCGGCCGGCTTCTCCTTTCTCTCATCGCGTTCGCGTTCCTCGCCGTCACGCCGGCGCGCGCGCAGCTCACCATCGAGATCGTCGGCGGCTCAGGCACGGCGATCCCGATCTCGGTCGTGCCCTTCGAGAGCGAGTCCTCGTGGCCGCTCGGCATCACCGGCATCGTCGGCGCCGACCTGACGCGAAGCGGCCTCTTCCGGCTGGTCGACGACGCCGGCATCTCGCCGCGACCGTTTCGTGCCGAGGACGTGCGCAGCGCCGACTTCCGCGCGCGCGGCGCCGATGCCGTCGTCGTCGGGCTCGATGCGGCCCGCTGCCGGACGGGCGTGCGGACGTCCGCTTCGCGCTTGTCGACACCGTGCGCAGCGTTCAGCTCGCCGGTATGAACTACACGGTGACGTCGGCGCAGTTCCGCGCGACGGCGCACAAGATCGCCGACATCATCTACGAGAAGCTGACGGGCGATGCCGGCGTGTTCTCGACGCGCATCGCCTACATCACGAAGCAGGGTCCGCGCTACGAGCTGATCGTCGCCGACGCCGACGGCGGCAACCCGCAGCCGGTGGTCGCGTCGAACGAGCCGCTGCTCTCGCCGGCGTGGTCTCCCGACGGCTCGCGGCTCGCCTACGTGTCGCTCGAGAACAAGAAGCCCGTCGTCTACGTGCAGTCGCTCTCGACGGGCGGGCGACAGGTGCTCGCGAGCTTCCGCGGCAGCAACAGCGCACCCTCGTGGTCGCCCGACGGCCGCCGCCTCGTGGTCACGCTGTCGAAGGACGGTGGCTCGCAGCTCTTCCTGATCAACGCCGACGGGTCCGGCGTCACGCGGCTCCTCACCTCACCCGGCATCGACACCGAGGCCGCCTTCACGCCCGACGGCCGCGCGATCCTCTTCGCATCCGACCGCGGCGGCACGCCGCAGGTCTACCGGCTCACGCTCGCCACCAACGGCGTCGAGCGCCTCACGTTCGAAGGCAACTGGAACGTGTCGCCGCGGCCCACGCCGGACGGCAAGGGCTTCGTGTTCGTGAAGCGCGACGGCGGCCGCTTCATGCTCGCGATCCAGGATTACGCGACGCGCCAGGTGCAGGTGCTGACGCAGGGGCCGCTCGACGAAAGCCCGAGCGTCGCGCCGAATTCGAAGCTCGTCATCTACGCGGCGCAGCAGGGAGGGCGTGGTATATTGGCCGCGACCTCTTCCGACGGCCGCGTGAAGCAGCGGCTCGTGTCGCCCGCCGCCGACGTGCGGGAGCCCGCCTGGGGGCCGCTGCCGCGCTGACGGCGCGCACATCCGCCGCCCGCACCGAATCCACCGAGGAGAGACAACATGCGCAAATGGATCATCGCAGCGATCGTGATCGCCGCGCTCGCGGGTTGTGCCAGCAAGGGCACGCAAGAGGCCGCCCCGGTCGAGGACAAGGGCGCCGGCACCACCGCGACGACGCCGGGGACCACGACGACCGGCGTCGGCGGGACGAGCGTCGGCGGCACCGCGACCGCGCAGCCGCCGCACAAAGATCCGGCCAACCTCCTGTCGCAGAAGCGCAGCATCTACTTCGACTTCGACGAGTACGTGATCAAGGATCAGTACAAGGCGACCGTCGAGGCGCACGCGAAGTACCTGCAGGGCGGCCGCTCGCTGCGCGTGATCCTGCAGGGCAACACCGACGAGCGCGGCACGCGTGAGTACAACATCGCGCTCGGCCAGCGGCGCGCCGACGCCGTGAAGAAGCTGATGATGTTGCTGGGCGCCACCGAGGTCCAGATCGAGACGGTGAGCTTCGGCAAGGAGAAACCGCGGCGCGAGGGCCACGACGAGACGGCGTGGGCGGAGAACCGGCGCGTCGACATCGTCTACGTTGGGGAATGACGGTCAATTGAGCGCGCTCTCCCGCACTCTCGCTGCGCTGGCGCTCGTCGCGCTCGCGCTGCCCGCGCGCGCGGCGTTGTTCGACGACGACGAGGCGCGCAAGCGGATCGAGGCGACCAGCCAGCGGCTGACGCAGATCCAGAAGCAGCTCGAGGATCGGATCGCCGCGCTCGAATCGCAGTTGAAAAGCCAGGGGCTGGTCGAGCTCTTCAACCAGGTCGAGCAGTTGAAGAGCGACGCTGCGCGGCTGCGTGGTCAGATCGAAGTCCTGACCTACGAGCAGGAGCAGCAACAGAAGCGCCAGCGCGATCTTTACGTCGATCTCGATTCGCGGGTGCGCAAGCTCGAGGGCGGCGCGGGGCCGGCGGCGGGGGCGACGACGGAAGCACCGCCGCCCGTGGCGGCTGTCACGCCGACTGCCGCTGCGGCGCCGGCGGCCACCGACGAGCAGCGTGCCTACGATGCGGCGCTCGACAAGTTCAAGGCCGGCAGCTACGGCGCCGCGATTTCCGGCTTCCAGGCATTCCTCAAGGCGTATCCGAAGAGCCCGCTCGCGCCGTCCGCGCAGTACTGGATCGGCAACGCCCAGTACGCGCAGAAGGATTTCCGCGGCGCGATCGCGACGCAGCGGCAGCTCATTGCCGCGTACCCGGACAGCGCGAAGGTGCCCGACGCGATGCTCAACATCGCGACGGCGCAACTCGATCTCGGCGACGGCGCGGGCTCGAAGCGCACGCTCGAGGATCTTCTCGCGAAGTTCCCGAAGTCCGATGCCGCCGCCAAGGCGAAGCAGCGGCTCGGCGCGCGCTAGAAGTGCCAGACCGGGGTCTGACCCGGGTCTGACCCCGACTTTCGCCGCGCGGCTCTGCGCGTGGCAGAAGCGGCACGGCCGCCACGGCCTGCCGTGGCAGGACACGCGCGACCCGTACCGGATCTGGCTCTCCGAGATCATGCTGCAGCAGACGCAGGTCGCGACGGTGCTGCCGTACTACGAGCGCTTCCTCGCAACGTTCCCCGACGTGCGCGCGCTGGCCGACGCGCCCGAGGACCGCGTGCTCGAACACTGGAGCGGGCTCGGCTACTACCGCCGCGCGCATCATCTGCACGCCGCGGCGAAGGCCGTCGTCGCGCAGCACGGCGGCGAATTTCCGCGCGACGCGGAGACGATCGCGACCTTGCCCGGCATCGGCCGCTCGACCGCGGCCGCGATCGCGGCGTTCGCGTTCGGCGCGCGCGCGGCGATCCTCGACGGCAACGTGAAGCGCGTGCTCGCGCGGCATCGCGGGATCGCCGGCTGGCCGGGCGCGCCGAAAGTCGAGGCGAAGCTATGGCGCGCGGCCGAGGCGCTGCTGCCGGCGAAGCATGTGGAAACCTACACGCAGGCGTTGATGGACCTGGGCGCGACGGTGTGCACGCGAAGCTCGCCGCGCTGCGAAGCGTGCCCGGTCGCGCGCGATTGCGTCGCGCGCCTGAAAAATCGGGTGGCCGACCTCCCATCGCCGCGGCCGAAGAAGGTGCTGCCGCAGCGCGCGGTGCGTGTGCTCGTGTTCGAGCGCGCGGGAACGCTCCTGCTCGAGAAGCGCCCGGCGGCCGGGATCTGGGGCGGACTGTGGAGCCTGCCGGAGCTGCCGGTCGACGCCGACGTCGTCGCGCACAGCCGCACGCGCTTCGCCGCGCATGTAACCGCGGGCGCGGAGCTCGCGCCGATCGAGCACGGCTTCACGCACTTCCGCCTGACGCTCGTTCCGCAGCGCGTGTCCGTGCACTCGTGGCCGCCGCGCGCCGAAGCGCCGGGGCTCGTGTGGCTCACGCGCGAGGATGCGCTTGCCGCCGCGCTACCCGCGCCGATTCGCGCGCTGATCCGCACGCTGTAGGTGTCGTCCCGCGCAGGCGGGAACCCAGCGACGTTCGTTCGACACGCAAGGCAAGAGACACTGGGCCCCCGCCTTCGCGGGGGCGACAAGCTCAGCGCGCGACCGGCTTCCAGTCGCGCAAGTCGGGCGGCAGGATCCGCTCGTGATCGGCGTACGCGGTCCGGAACGCGGCGAGCTCCTTCGCGGCCTCGTCGGTTCTGCCTTCGTCGCGCAGCTTGCGGATCAGCGCGATCCACTCCGGCACGGGAAGCTTCGGCGCGGGCGCGACTTTCGCGCGTGTGGCGGCGGTCGCCTGGGCCTTCGGTGCCGCGGCAGACACCGATCCGCGTGCGTCCTCGGCCTCCTGCACGCGGCGGGTGGCCGATTGCGGTTGCGCATACTGTGCGCCTCCGAGCGTGGAGCGCTGCGCCTCGCGGGCGGGCTCGGCGGGTGCGGTCGCGAGCTTGCCGTCGGCGATGCCGGGCTTCGCCGCCTCGGCGGGTGGCGCGGCCGGCGGCGCGATGATTCCCGCGGCCGGCGCGGCATCGCGCATTGCGGTTTCCTTCGATTCGCGCTTGAGCGCATCGGCGGGAAAGGGTTGCGCGACCGGGGGCGCAGGCACTGCCGTGTTCGCGGCCGTGCGCTCTTCGGGCGCCGACGGCTTCGCCGGGAGGGTTACCGCTGCAGCACCCTCGTCGCGCGGGAACGGAGCGGCCGCATCCTTGCGCAACGCTTTCGGCGCGGGCGCAGACGTGGGGGGCCGCGGAGGTGCCGGCGCGACACGATCGCGCGCGGCGCTCGGCGGCGCAGCGGCAGGTTCCGGCATCGCGGGCTTCGCGGCTTGCTCCTGTTGCGGCGCGTCCGTCTCCGTGCGCGGAGCGGCGTCCTGCTTCTTCGACTGCGCAGGCGCGGCTGGCATGTCGGAAGCGACCATCTTGTCCGCCCCCGGCGCGCCGACCTGATCGGGCTCCACGAGCTGGAGGAGGCCGATGGCGATCGCGCCGATCGTCGCCGCCGCGGCGAGCGGCCACCACCAGCGCTCGGGGCGCAGCGACTCGGGCACGCCGGCCTTCTTTGCCTCGGTGCTGTGCGGTCCCGCGCCGATCTCGCGCCGCGCCGCGGCGCGAATCGCGTCGTCGAGCGCGGCGGGCGGCTCCTCGCGCGAGGCCGCGCGCCACGCTGCGTCGACGCGCGTGTCGCGCAGATCGTTCGGGTCGTGCGTGCTCACGCCTCGGCCTCCGCACCGCTCGGATTGTCCGGTATCCCTCGGGGCCGGCCTCCCGCAATCGCTCGCGGACGCGCCCTTCGGGCCTTGGCTTCGCCCCGCTCGCTCATTTGAGATCCCCCAGCTCCGCACGCAACTTCGCGAGCGCGTAGCGGATGCGGCTCTTCACGGTCTCGACGCCGACGCCCGCGAGCGCCGCGATTTCGGCGAGCTCGAGCCCGCCTTCCTGATGCAGAAGGAACGCCTCGCGCTGCGCGGCGGGCAGCGCGGCGAGCGCCTGCTTCAGACGCCCGCCGATCTCGCGCGCGCCGGCGCGTACGTCCGGCTCGTCCGCGCGTGCGCCGGGGACCGCATCGAGCGGATCGTCGTCGTCCGCGCCGGCGGTGACGAGCTCGACGTGGCCCGTCGCGCGCCAGTGGTCGATCAGCCGGTTGTGCGCGATCCGGTAGACCCAGGTCGAGAACTTCGCGGTCGGCTCGTAGGTCGCGCGCACGCGGATCACGCTCATCCAGACATCCTGGAACAGCTCGTCGGCCGTCCCCGCGTTGCCGCACTGGCGCAGGATGTAGCGATAGACGCCGCCCTTGTGCCGCGCGTACAGCGCGTCGAACGCCGCGGCGTCGCCGGCGGCGTAGGCCTGCATCAGGTCCTCGTCGCCGGGTTCGTCGCGTCCGGCGACGGCGAGCGCGGGCGCGGGCATCGCCCGCGAGTATGCAACAAACGGGGACAGACCACGTTTTCCTGTCGTAACTGCTTCCCAGGCATTCGCCACGGCGGAAACGTGGGCTGTCCCCGTTTGCGGTCAACGATTCGGCGGGTCCGGCACGAAGTGCGGCCACGCGGGGAAGGGATTGGGCGTGCGCGCGATGACGGGCGGCGGCAGGATCCCCATCGTCGCCAGGTTCTCGCGGCGGTCGTAGTGGATCGCGATCGTCTCGCTCGGCGTCGCGCTCTCGCGCTCGAAGCGGACCATCTGCGCGGGCGAGTCCTCGCTGCGGCCGTGGCCGGTGCCGAGCTTCGACGCGAATGTCGGCGCCGGCGAGCGTTTCGCGTCGGCCTCCACCATGCCGGCTGCTTCCTGACGCCGGGTTGCTGATTCCGAGCTCGCAAGGGAATCCTGCCCGAGGCCGCCTGCCGCCGGAGCCGGCGCATTCGCTGCCGAGCGATCGCGACTCCCTTCGGCGACCTTGCCGGGCGGCCCTCTCCACGTCACGGCCGGCGGCCGTTCGCGGAACACGGCGACGCCGATCACCCCGACGTTCTCGGGACGGCCCGTGCGTGTCGCGTACGCGTCGGGCAGCTCGGTGAAATAGAACGCCGCCGTGCGCGACATGTTCTTGCGCCAGCCGTTGATGTCGGCGCACTCGTAGCCGTTCAGCACGTAGCCCGACTGCGACGGCGACGCGGTGTCGCCGCTGATCACGTTGACGCCGTCCACGCTCATCACCGCGAGCACGCGGCCGGGCGTCGTGTTGCAGAACCGGATCGAGTACTCCTGGCCCGGGGGCCCCGACGACCCAGTTCCGGCCGCCGCTCGGGTAGACCGGCAGCACCTGGCCGTCGCCGCGGGTCACGATGTCGAGGTTGCCGAGGCGCCCGACGGCGGCGGCGTGCCCGCTGCCGAAAGCCGCGGCCAGCGCGATCGCGATCGCGCTGACAGTGAGCGCATACTGTCTGCTTGTGCCAAGCGGTTTGGCTGTTTCTGTATTTCCCGTGAGTCGGCCGGTCATGTTGCCTCCCTTGTCGCGGCGGTCGAAGCCCTGGATCGGCGAAGTGCCCGTCGCTGCAAACGGCGCGCTGGGCGGAATGGGGTCAAACAACTTCGCGCGCGACGATCGGGGGGCCTCGGCGTACGCCCATTGGCGTATACGGGCCGCCTCGGGGTGCGTGGGATAATTTCCGGATGCCCGGAGCGGATTCCCTGCCGGCGGTCGTCACGGGCGGCGCGTTCGCGCTGGCCGTCGTCTTCGGCGCCGTCGCCCAGCGCGCCAACTTCTGCACGATGGGCGCGATCGCCGACGTCGCGAACTTCGGCGACTGGCGGCGGATGCGGATGTGGGTGCTCGCCATCGCGGTCGCCATCGCCGGCGCCGCCGCGCTGCAGGCAACGGGCGCGATCGACCTCTCCAAGTCGCTCTACACCGGCGCGAAGGTCGCGTGGCTGTCGATGATCGTCGGCGGCTTCCTGTTCGGCTTCGGGATGACGCTGGGCTCGGGCTGCGGCAGCAAGACGCTGATCCGCCTCGGCGGCGGCAACCTGAAGTCGCTGATCGTCCTGGTCTTCCTTGGAATCTCCGCGTACATGACGCTGAAAGGACTGTTCGCGATCTGGCGCACCGTGGCGCTCGATCCCGCGCGCGTGGACGTTGGCGCAGCGACGTCCGACCTGCCAACGCTCCTCGGCGCCTTCGGGTTGCCGGCGGCCAAGGTGTGGGTGCCGTGGGCCGCGGCCGGGGGCATCGCCGCGTGGGTCTTCGCGAGCGCCGAATTCCGCAGGACGCGCGAGATGGTCGTCGCCGGCATCGTGATCGGGCTCGTCGTCGTCGCCGGCTGGTACCTGTCGGGCCATCTCGGCCACCTCGCCGAGGATCCGGCGACGCTCGAGGAAACGTTCGTCGCGACCAACTCGGGTCGAATGGAATCGTTCAGCTTCGTCGCGCCGGTCGCCTACACGCTGGAGCTTCTCGTCTACTGGACCGACGCCTCGCGCGCGCTGACCTTCGGCATCGCTGCGGTCCTGGGGATGATCGCCGGCTCGGCGGCGATGGCGCTCGCGACGAAGAGCTTCCGCTGGGAGGGCTTCGCGTCGACGGAGGACCTCGTCAATCACGTCGTCGGCGGTATCCTGATGGGCTTCGGCGGCGTGACCGCGCTCGGTTGTACGATCGGGCAGGGACTGTCGGGGTTGTCGACGCTCGCGGTCGGTTCATTCCTGGCGTTCTTCGCGATCGTCGGGGGTTGCATCGCTGCACTCAGGTACCAGATGTGGAGATTGGAGCGGCAGGGCTAGTGATGCGTCCATGAATTCGATCGTCGTCCCCGCGGAGGCCGGGACCCAGCGGCGTGCGGGCGCTGACGATGACGACCGGTACGAACGACGCTGGATCCCCGCCTTCGCGGGAATGACGGAGGGATGCGCATCCTGGCCGGTCAACGCGACGGTGCCTCGGGACGTTTCCGGACCATGATCATCTTCGACCTCTCGTGCGCGCAGGGTCACCGCTTCGAGGGCTGGTTCGCCTCGGGGGACGATTTCACGCGCCAGTCGGACGCGCGGCTCGTCCGCTGCCCGATCTGCGACACGCGCAGACGTCGCGCGGCTGCCGTCGGCGAGAGTCCGCGTCGGCGCGGCCAGCGAAAGCGAAACCGTCGTGACCAATGCCCCGGTGGCGACGCAGGAGGCGATCACTGGCTTCCCCGCGGAGCTGGTCGCGAAGCTGCGCGAGGTCGTCCGCAACACCGAGAACGTCGGCCGCCGCTTCCCCGAGGAAGCGCGGAAGATCCACTACGAGGAAGTGCCGGCGCGACCGATCCGCGGCCAGGCGTCGAAGGAGGAGTCGGCGGCGCTCGCGGAAGAAGGTATCGAGTTCTCGCCGCTCCCCGATTTCCTCGTGCGCGAGCCGCACTAGCGGCGCGAGCGGCGAGCCGGGGCCCCATGCGCGGAGCGCCGTGGGGGAGCGAGCGATCGCGAGTCGACGCAGGCGGCCGACAACTCGGCGCAACGATCCACATTGGAAGTGCGGAGGCCGCGGCGCGAGCGCCGACGACGCGCCTGCCGTTAGCGATTCGCAGTCCATCGGGCGGTACCCACGGCGGAAGGCCTTTGCGCTAGGATGCGTCGCCGCACTCGTAGGGAGGGTGCGGTCCACAAAACGCCTAGGGAGGACGCCGTGCCCAATGCTGTCAAGCGTTTGCTGCGCCCGCTTGTCGTCGCTACCCTTGCCGTCCTGGCGATGCCAGCGTTCGCCGCGCAACGCACGTTTGTCGCGAGCGACGGTGTCGACACCAATCCGTGCACGCTGCATCTCCCATGCCGTGGGTTCGCGGCGGCGATCCTGCTGACCGACCCCAACGGCGAGATCATCGTCCTCGATTCGGCCGGCTACGGCACCATCACCATCACCAACGCGGTGTCGATCATCGCCCCGTCGGGCGTCTATGCAGGCATCAGCGTTTTCGCGGCGCAGGACGGCGTGACCGTCACTGCTGGCGCGACGGACAAGGTCTCGCTTCGGGGGCTGTCGATCAACGGGCAGGGCGGCAACAATGGCGTCGTCGTCACGGGGGGCCAGCAGGTGCATATCGAGCACTGCGAGATCTCCAATCTCGTCCTCGACGGTGTCCAGATCAGCGGGGGCAGCGCCGTCTACGTCACGAACAGCACCGTGCGTTCGAATGGTGGACGCGGCATCTTCGTCACCGGCACCGCGGGCGAAGTCTTCGTCGACGGCACGCGCGTCGCCCGCAACGGCTCGCAAGGCATTTTCACCGAGGCGGGGAGGCTCTCCGTGAATCGGTCGGCGATGGAAGACAACGGAAGCAGCGGAGTCCTGGTCAATCCGGCGGCCGCGACCACCGTTACCGCGGCCGTGCGCGGCAGCGTGGCGGTGGGCAATCTCGGCACCGGAATCGTTGCCATCACGGACGCCGCCGGTGAGATCGTCTATCTTGCGGCCGACGACAGCGCGGCCGTGCGCAATGGCTTCTCGGGGTTTGCCGCGAACAGCAACTCGCTCGGGACCGTCACCTTCGTGCTGAATCAATCGTCGGCGACCGACAACGCAACCGCGGGGATGTTCGCCTCCGGAAGCAACGCCACCGTGTCCGTTTCCGCAAGTAACCTGTCCCGGAATGGCGGCAACGGCCTCTCGCAGAACGTCGGCTCGGTAGTTCGTTCGCACGGCAACAACGCGGTCAACGGCAATGTCCTGGGCGATACGTTCGGAGCGATATTGAACGTCGGTCTCATGTGAGCCCTGCAACGGTTGAGGGCGTCCCTTTCGGCGCGCTATAATTCGCTCCTTTCGGCGGGCCGTTAGCTCAGGTGGTAGAGCAGCGGACTTTTAATCCGTTGGTCGCTGGTTCGAGTCCAGCACGGCCTACCAGGTCGCTGCTCCCGAAAGCCCGCCGCGCAACCGAATTCGAGAATGGGTCGTTAGCTCAGCTGGTAGAGCAGCGGACTCTTAATCCGTTGGTCGCAGGTTCGATCCCTGCACGGCCTACCATTCGATGCCCCCGCGAGCGATCGCGGGGGTTTTTCGCGCCACCGGGCGCGCAGTCGCGCTCCGTCCGGCCAGCTCGTGAGCGTGGTCAGGACCGACGTCGGCGAGTATTGCGGCACGTCGCTTGCGTGCGCCCTTTTCACGCAGCCGCCGATTGAGGCAGAATGATTCCGGGGCGGGCCGTTAGCTCAGCTGGTAGAGCAGCGGACTCTTAATCCGTTGGTCGTAGGTTCGATCCCTACACGGCCTACCAACGATCCGAGGGGCTGGCGCACGCCGGCCCCTTTCTCTTTAGCGCCGGACGCCGGCGCGCCGCCGCGGCGGCGGCGCAGGCTCCATCACCTCTTCGAGCAGCTCGCGCAGCTTCGAGCGAAGCTCGCGCAGGAGCCGCTCGCCGGCCTTGGTCGCGCGGTAATAGCGGCGCGCCTTGCCGTCGACGACGGCGTCCTCTGCCGTGAGCACGCCGGCGTCCTCCATCGCGTGCAGCAGCGGGTAGAGCGTCCCGGGACCGATGCGGTAGCCGTGACGCCGCAGCTCGGCCATGATCTCGACACCGAAGATCGGCGCTTCGCACGCGTGGTGCAGCACGTGGACGCGCACGAACGCGAGGACGACGTCGCGAGCGATTCTGGCGCGGGGACCCTGGCTCACGATGCTTCGCTCTTGGGGTGGTTGCGCGACGCCCGCCGCGGCGGCGGTTGCCGCGGCGGCGGGACGACCGGCCGGTGTTGTGCTTACTTCGCGAACTTGAGCTTCAGCGCGCCCATGCTGTACGCGTGGCGGACCTGCGCGTTGTCGAACGCGGCGAATCCGAACGGATACTCGGCGTTCAGGTCCGAGAACTGCACGTCGTACGGGCTCTTCGTCACGAGCTTGCGCGCGAGCACGAACGTGTACTTGCCGCCGGCGTAGTCCATCGCCAGGTCGATCACGCCGCGGTCGCCGGTGAACTTCGAGACGAGCATCGACGAGACCTCGTCTCCGGCCACGAACTTCGCGTCGTCGAACGGCACCTTGTCCTCTTCGCGGACGTAGTAGAGGCCGCCCTTGTTCGCGGGCTTCGCGTCCTTGCTCATGAACTCGGGCTTGCCGTTGACGAGCTTGATGTCGGCGTAGCCGCCGCCGACCTTCGCGTCGCTCTTGCGGCCGG
Organism: uncultured beta proteobacterium; assembly: GCA_963830485.1. Classification (GTDB taxonomy): domain Bacteria; phylum Pseudomonadota; class Gammaproteobacteria; order Burkholderiales; family Casimicrobiaceae; genus CAIWHR01. Next base: position 18,360 of record CAWHNE010000028.1, on the reverse strand, counting down.
CCTCGGGCGCCTTGTCCTTGTCGAAGCGGGTGTTGTCGACGTACTGGTTGTCGACCTGGCCGATGTAGCCGCCGCGCACCGTCTTCATGTGCCAGATGTCGCCCAGCTCGCCCGCGCTCGCCGTGTACTTGTTGCCGAACGGCTTGCCGGGCTCGCCGGCGTGGCAGGTGGCGAAGCAGCCGTTCGTGTCGAAGCCCTTGATCGAGTTGCCGATGCTCCAGATGAACGCCCACTTGTCCTCGTAGTACTTGTTGTTGTCGCCGCCCTTGTCGTCGGGATCGCTGAGCTTCTTCCACGAGCCGTCGGCCTGCTTCACGTACGGGCTGCGGCGAATCGACTGCGTCGGGTCGGCGTACTGGATCAGCATGTAGAGCGTGTCCGACGTGTAGATCGCCTTCAGCGTCGCGGACGTCTTGCCGTCGACGAAGTTGGCGCCGCCCGAGAGCGGGACCGTGAGCGCCGCGGCCTTCGCCCAGGCGGGATCGGAGGCGAGCGCCGCGAGCTTGGGCGCCTCGGCGGCCTTGCTTGCGGTCAGGACGTTCTGGCCGGAGGCGGGGGCGGTGATCGTCAGCATCGCGGCGATCGCCACGGGCACGGCCAATCGGGTTGCAGTCTTCAGCATGGGGTCCTCGCGGAGTGAATGGTTTGGGACGTCGAACTTCGATAGCAGGCTGCGATATCGAATGCCGATAACGCTAACCGTCGAGCGGGGTGACGAGCATGACGAGGATCAAACCGGCGCGCGCCCGATCGCGGCGAGCGTGACGCAGATCAATGTTTCGGGCGGGTGCCACATCTTGTCGCAGGCCGGAGTTAGCGCCCATCGACTAGAATGCACGCGATGCAGCGGCTGCAATGGCGGCATTGGATGATGCTCGGCGTGCCGGCGGCGGCGGCGCTGGTCCTGTACTGGCCGGTGCTGGGGACGGGATTCCTCGGCGACGACTTCGGCCTGTTGCACGCGTTCGACGGCTGCGACGGTGTCGGCGGGGCGCTGCGCTGCGTGGGCCAGATGTTCGTCTCGGGTGTGGGCCCGCCGTCCAATCAGTACCGGCCGCTGACGATGGCGAGCTTCGCGCTGAACGCGCAACTGTCGGCGCGACCCGTTCGGCTGGCATCTCGTCAACGTGCTGCTGCAGATGGGCAACGCCGCGCTGGTGGCGCTCCTCGCTTGGCAACTCCTGGGTGAGGACACGCCACGCGCGCGAGCGGCGGCTCTGATGGCTGGGTGGCTCTTCGCGTGGTTCGCGCCGGCGGTGGAGGCGAGCGCGTGGATTGCTGCGCGCTTCGACGGGATGGCGCTCTTCTGGCTGCTCGTCGCGGCGTGCGCGTTCATGGCGAGCCGCTCGTGGCACAGACGGATTCGGGTTGCTGAGCCTCGCCGCGACGGTGCTGTCGTACATGAGCAAGGAGTCGGCGGCGATCGGAGTGCCGCTGATCGTGGCGTTGGCGTGGTACCGCGAAGGGCGTGGTCTCGTCGGCAGCGCGCTGCGGGCGCTCATCCGCGCGCTGCCGTGGCTCCTGATTGCCGTCGCGTACTTCGCGTATCGGCGCTATCTGTTCGGCGACGCGTTTCGCTTCTTCCCGGGCAGCTCGCCGCTCGACGTGCTGCTGAGCGGCACTTGGCTCGCGAGCGTGCCGGCGATGGTCGACTGGGGGCGGATCGCGCTGCCGGAGGCGATGCCACGCGCCGTGTTCGCGGTGTCGGGTCTGATCCTCGCCGTCTGCGCCGTCGCGGCGGGCGCGGCGGAGCGGGCGAAAGGGAGGGCGTTGGTTGCACTCGCTCTTGCGGTGATCGCGGCGTTCGCGCTCTTGCTGCCGCATTGGCGGTGGTCGGGGACGGGCGAGGGCGGGCGGGTGCTGCTCGCGATCGGAGCGATCGCGCTGACTGCGGCGGCGCTGCCGCTCGCGGCGGCGCGACAGCCGCGGACGCTCGCGTGGATCGCGGCACTGGTGCTGCTCGGGAGCCAATACGTGCTGGCGAGCGCGGCGGTGGAGCGGTGGGCGGAGGCGGGCGACGACACGCGAACCCTGGCGCGTGCGCTCGCGCAGCTCGCACAAGGGACACCCGCGAACGGCTACGCGTTCGTGGTCATCCCCGACCACGTGGGCGCGATCCCCTTCGGGCGCAACGCGCAGATCGGCTTCATGCTCCCACCGATCCAGGAACGTCCGATCACGCAGCAGCTGATCGTGCAGACCGAGCTTAATCTCGCGCCGTGGCCCGACCAGTTCGCGCGCGACGTCGTCGGACGGTTGAAGCGCGAGCCGTTCGATCCGCGCCCGAGCCTATCGTCGCCGCCGAAGGTCGCGCCGCCGTACGCGCTGCCGGATCGCTACCTTTGCTGGAGCCCGCGCACCCGTGAGCTGCAGCCACTCGCCCTCGCGCTCGCGCCGGATCTCGGCAACTGGGATGGCGAATGGACGCGCGCGCTCGACGCCGCCGGCTGCCGCGGTTGACCCTCGTGGCCCACCGCGACTTCGCATGACGCTGCGCATCCCGCGAACGCTGATGCTGGCGCTCCCTGCGCTCGCGGCGCTCGTGTTGTACGCGCCGGTGCTGACGACGGGGTTCGTCGGCGACGACTTCGGCCTCCTCCATTCGTTCGACGGCTGCGAGGGCCTGAACGGGATCCTCGAGTGCGTCGGGCGGACGTTCGTGTCGGGCGTGGGCCCGCCGTCGAACCAGTACCGTCCGCTCGCGATGGCGAGCTTCGCGCTCAACATCCGGCTCGGCGCCGACCCGTTCGGCTGGCATCTCGTCAACGTGCTCCTGCAGATGGGCAATGCGGCGCTGGTCGCGCTCCTCGCGTGGCAGCTGCAGGACGAAGACACGCCGCGCGAGCGGGCGGCCGCGCTAATGGCGGGGTGCCTGTTTGCGTGGTTCGCGCCGGCCGTCGAGGCCACCGCCTGGATCGCAGCGCGGTTCGACGGGCTGGCGCTGTTCTGGCTTCTGGTCTCGGCCTGCGCGTTCCTCGCGAGCGAGCGGTGGCGCGACGGCTTCGGACTCCTGAGCCTCGCGGCGGCCGTGCTGTCGTACATGAGCAAGGAGTCGGCCGCGATCGGCGCGCCGCTCGTAGTCGCGCTCGCGTGGCGTCGGTACGGCCTTTTGCGGGCCCTGCCTCGCTCATTGCCGTGGCTGCTCGTCGCGGTGGCCTACTTCGCCTACCGGCGGCACCTGTTCGGCGACGCCTTCCAGTTCTTTCCGGGCAGCTCGCCGCTCGAGGCGCTCTTGAGCGGCGAATGGCTCGCGAACGTTCCTGGCATGTTCGCGTGGGCCGAGGTCGCGCTGCCGGAGCCGGGAGCGCGAGCCGCGATGGCGGTGTCGGGCGTGGCCCTCGTCATGTGCGCGGTCGCGGCGGGGGTCGCCGAACGCACGAAGGGGCGCGTGCTGGTCGCGCTCGCGCTGGCGGTGCTCGCGGCGTTCGCGCTCCTGCTGCCGCACTGGCACTGGGCGGGGACGGGCGAAGGCGGGCGCGTGCTGCTCGCGATCGGCGCGATCGCGATGACCGCGGCGGCGCTGCCGCTCGCGGCGGCGCGCCAACCGCGGACCTTGGCCTGGATCGCGGCGCTCGCGCTGCTCGCGAGTCAGTACGTGCTCGCGAGCGCGGCGGTGGAGCGCTGGGTGCGCGCGGGCGAGGACACGCGCACGCTTGCGCAGGCACTCGCCGCGCTGGCGCAGTCGTCGCCGGCGACGGGCTACGCGTTCGTCGTCATCCCCGATCACGTCGGCGCGATCCCGTTCGGACGCAACGCCCAGGGCGGGCTCATGCTGCCGCCGGTGCAGCCGGGGCCGCTCGGCGCGAAGCTCGTCGTGCAGACGCCGGACGAGCTCGCGCGATGGCCCGACCTCTTCGAGCGCGATATCATTGGTCGCCTGAAGCGCGAACCCGCCACGAGCGTGGCCGCGAATCCGCTGACGAAGAAAGTGCCGCCTCCGCATGCGCTCCCCGACCGCTATCTGTGCTGGAGCCCGCAGGCGCGCGCGCTGCGACCGGTGACGCTCGCGCTCGCGCCCGATCGCTCCAACTGGGACGCGGAATGGCGGCGGGCGCTGTCCGCGGCTGGCTGCGGCCAATGACGATCGCGCTCAACGACCTCGCGCGCCACCACGCGCCGCTCCGCGCGCTGCTCGACGCCGCGATTGCACGCGTCAACGATCGCGGCCACTACATCCTGGGACCCGAGGTCGAAGCCTTCGAGCGCGAGTTCGCCGCGTACTGCGGCGCGGCGTCGTGCGTCGCGGTCGGCAACGGCACCGACGCACTCGAGCTCGCGCTGCGCGCGCTCGGCATCGGCGCGGGCGACGAGGTCGCGACCGTCGCCAACGCCGGCGGCTACGCGACGACCGCGGTCCGCGCGACAGGCGCCACCGCGCGCTACGTCGACGTCGACGCGTCCACGCTGAATATCGATCCCGCCTCGCTCGCGCGATCGATCACGCCGCGCACGCGCGCGGTCGTCGTCACGCACCTGTATGGACGACTCGCTGAGGCCGAGGCGATCGCGCGAGTCGCGAAGGAGCGCGACCTCGCGCTGATCGAGGACTGCGCGCAGGCCCACGGCGCGGCACGTGGAGGGAAGAAGGCCGGGACCTTCGGCGCCGTCGGCTGCTACAGCTTCTACCCGACGAAGAACCTGGGTGCGCTCGGCGACGCGGGTGCGCTCGTCACGAACGACGCGGCGCTCGCCGCGCGGCTCGTCGAGCTGCGCACGTACGGCTGGCGCGGCAAGTACCGCAACGCGACCGATGGCGGGATGAACTCGCGGATGGACGAGTTGCAGGCCGCGGTGCTGCGCGTGAAGCTGCCGCATGTCGACGCGTGGAACGCGCGGCGACGCGAGATCGCGCAACGCTACGCCACGACGATTGCGCACCCGGACATCGCATTGCGGAAGGCCGTGCCCGGCGACGATGCGGCCGACGTCGTGCATCTGTACGTCGTCCGCACGAAGGCGCGCGAATCGCTCCGCGCGCACATGATCGCCGCCGGTGTCGCGACCGACATCCACTATCCGGTGCCCGATCACCGGCAGGCCGCGTGGGCGGACGGCACCTCGCCGACGTTGCCGCGCACCGAGTGCGCGTGCGACGAAGTACTTACGCTGCCGTGCTACCCTGAGCTCGCCGAAGCCGAGATCGCCGCCGTCGCGGCGGCGTGCAATTCATGGCGACCCGCTACTCGCTCGTAGTCCCCGTCTACCGGAACGAGCCGGCGATCCCGGATCTCGTCGCTGCGCTCGTGCGGATGAACGCCGAGCTCGGCGGCGCGCTCGAGGTCGTGCTCGTCGTCGACGGCAGCCCGGATCGCTCGCTCGCGGCGCTCACTTCCGCGCTGCCGGCGACAGGAATCGATGCGAAGGTGCTCGAGCTCGCGCGCAACTTCGGCGCGTTCGCCGCGATCCGCGCCGGCCTGATCGAGGCGACCGGTCCGTACTTCGCAGTGATGGCGGCGGATCTGCAGGAGCCGCCCGAGCTCGCGGTCGAGTTCTTCCGCAGGCTCGAGTCGGACGCGTGCGACGTCGCCTTCGGCGTCCGCGAAGGCCGCGACGATCCGCTCTCCGCGCGCGCGGCCTCCACGCTGTTCTGGGCCACCTACCGGAAGCTCGTGCAGCCGGAGATGCCGAAGGGCGGCATCGACGTGTTCGGCTGCAACCAGCGCGCGCGCGATGCGCTGGTCGCGTTCGGTGAGGCGCATTCGAGCCTCGTCGGGCAGCTCGTTTGGATCGGCATGCGGCGCGCCGAGGTGCCGTACCGCCGGCGCGCGCGCGAGCACGGGTCGAGCGGCTGGACCCTCGGCAAGAAGATCACCTACATGCTGGACAGCAGCCTCGCGTTCTCCGACCTGCCGATCCGCCTGCTGTTCGCCGTCGGCGTCGTCGCGCTCGCAGTTGCGCTCGTCTTCGCCGCCGTCGTGCTCGTCGCGCGGGTGACGGGCATCATCTCGGAACCGGGCTACGCGACGACCGTGCTGCTGATCGCGGGCTTCGGGGCGCTGAACGCGCTCGGGCTCTCGGTCGTCGGCGCCTACGCGTGGCGCGCGTTCGAGAACACGAAGGGCCGGCCGCTCGCGATCGTCCAGCGGCGCTACACGTTCGGGAAGGAGCCGCCGCCGTGAGGAAGCGTGTTGTGCAAGAACACCTCGGGAGGTCTCGCGCGCGCGGGAATACCGCGCACTCGACGGCCACGCGATGCTGATCCGCGGGCGATCGCCGAGGTATCGACACGGCTCGCGCGCATCCCCTCAACGCCGGATCTGACTCAAGGAGATCCTCGTATGGCCATCTCGACGCCTGTCACGGGAGCACCTTCGCCCAGAGTCGACGCGCAACCGATCCTGGTGCGGAGCCAGCAGGGCATCTGGTCGAAAGCGGAGCGAATACGGGACCAGCTTCACGACGGGCTCATCGCGATTTGCAAGCGAGAGGGCGTGACGGCACTCGTGCTCAAGTCCGCGCCGTTCACCCACCCCGCATGGGTCAAGTTCGAATGCTGGATTCGCCATCAGGACCCCCTCCTGACCGAACGGTCCGAGGTGATCATCAACATCGAGCCGAAGGCGTTCCACGCGCACGAGTTCGAGTACTCCCTCAAAGTCGATGATCGAGGGGAGATCAAGAAACATGCCGGTCTGATTCGTCTCGACGACGAAATGCTCAGGGCGCTGGTGCTCTACCTCCTGCGACGGGGTCCCAAGCCCAGCTTCTCGGCGCACCAGGTCCGCCGCTACCCGTGGCAGTTCTGGCGGTCGCGCAACAAGGTCGTCGCGCTCAAGATCGACTGGCTGGGCGTGCTGCCCGTGATCCTCGCCGTAATCGGTTTCGTCACGCTGCAGTTCGGATTCGGCGGCCTTCTCATCCTGGTCGGCGCCGCCGTTACCTACTACATAGCCCGTCGACGCCCCAGAACGGTCCGGAGCTCCGGCAAACCCGAATCCGAGCCGCGCGTCCTGACTTGGGTCGACTCGTGGCAGGCGGTGGTGTCAGGACTCGGGGGAGATGCCGCCGTGCTGCGGGAGCGATTCCTCAAGGCGCTGGAGAGCCCGCCGATAAAGGGCTTGAAACATCGTGAGGAGACGATTTGGTATTGGGGCATCGATGGCAAGGTCGAGCGCCAGCAGATCGTGTTGAGCTTCCAGCGGGGTCTGCTCTATTGCCAGATCTACCGCTACGACGATGAGCTGTATGTCGGCTGGGACGGACATCTGAACATGGGGCAGTGGGTCGAAAAGACGCTTGCCCAGGGGCTCGATCGCGAGTCCAGTCAACTGGTCAAGGTCAACACGGTCGAGCCGGGGACGCAACAGGTGACGGAATACGACATCACCGACTTGAGTTGCGTGATGGAATGGACGCACGCAAAGTTGACGAAATTCGTAAAGGATCTGATGGAGGAGCGCAAGATCGATCAGGAGATCGACTTCAAGATCTTGCGTGGCGAGCGACAAAAGCTATCCGCTCCCAGTGAATCGGGAGGCTCCGGCAAGAAAGTCGGCGGCGGCTTGCTGGGACGGCTGCGTCGGACGGGTTGAGGGAGCCTCGACTGGCTAGCGTTTTGCGGCCTCCTTCTCCCAGTCGTGACGCGATGTGCGAGACGATCGGACCCCGATGAGGCGCAATGTATCTGGCGGCGTTTGAGTTCGACCAGGTCCGGATCCTGCAGGGATGCGTCCGTCTCGGACCGTTGCCGACGGTGCGGCAGGAAACGCTGTCATTGTGGTGGCGCATCCTGGAAGGACGCCTTCGATCCCGCGACGCGGTGACCGGGGGGCAACATGCCTTGCGCCTGTTGCTGGACAGCGACGGCAGCATGCGGCGGTTTCTGATCACCTCCGCCCCGCCTCAGGCGGAATCCCAGCTGCGGTCCTACCTCGCCTCCTATACGCGGCTGGATGGCGTCGTCGAGGGGTCGGTGGGGATCCCCCTTACGCGCGCCGAGCACGACGCGTTATTGCACGGATTCCCGAAGCTGCAGTGCCAGGTGCGGGCCGGGAGCTTCGGTGCCGGCGAACCGTGGTTCGCCTGTCCGTTTCAGATCGCTTCGGAGCTCGACAGTCTGTTTGCCGAGGCCGACACGCTGGGCTACCGGCTCGGGTATCAGGTGCATGTTCGACCGTGGACCGCGGATCCCGAGGCGCTGCGTGATGCGCGCAAGAATGTGCTGCGTGTTCGGAGCCTTCCCGGCGTCCCGCAACCTCTCGCCGAGACGCAGGAACAGCTCGTGGAAAGGCTCGCGACAGCCACCGCACTGTGCGAAGAGTTCGTCGCCGTGGATTCCGATGAAGCAGCGAGATGGCTGGGGGAGGCGCTCCGGCGCGACTTCAGGCGTCGCATGGCGGGCATGCGCTTCGAGGCTCCCCGGTTCGATTTCGCGAACGGCGGGAGCGATGATTTGCTGACGGTGGCTACCCACTCCAGCGTCTTCGAGGCGATCTCGCTCGACGAAAGCTGCGCCCAATGCATCGACAGCGATGGCGCCCTGGAAGTCCTGGGCTGGCGGGGCTCCGTCGACCTCGAGCAGCGCCTCGCAATCCGTGCGCCGTCCGTGGAGCAACCGCTGGAGGAAAAGGAAAGCCCGACGCCGGCGGCCGCCGTCCGTCTACTTCCTTCCGCGTATGAAGGGGAAGGCGAGTTTCTTTTCGTGAGCTACAAGCATCAGGACATCGGGGCCATCGCGCCGATCCTGAATCGCCTCAGTCAACGAGGTGTCAACGTCTGGTATGACAAGGGGATTCCCGGTGGGCAGGAGTGGGACGCGACGCTGGAGCAGAAGGTCCGGCAATGCCGCTTCGTTCTGCTGTTCGTGAGCTCGGCGTCGATCAACTCCAAATACGTTCGGCGCGAGGCGAAGTATGCCGACGTGGTCGACAAACCTCTCCTGAGCGTCAAACTGGACGATGCGACACTCACTCACGGGATGGAGATGCTGCTCACGCAGTATCAGATGCTGGACGCCAGGGCCCCCGACTTCGAGGATCAGCTCGACCGCGCGATTCGGAATCTCCAGGGGCGGAAATAGGGTCAGTGCGGCTGGGGAGAGACGGCTCGGGTGCCGGAGCCGGGCGAACCTTCGCTGCGACTGCGCGAAGAGCCCTTATGCGTCAGCCCCGAGGTCTGATAACGTGCGCCCTGGGAGCGGTTCCGAGCCACGTGTCCGACGGTCGATCGGCGGCAACAATGGCAAGAGAGAGCGGTGATGCGTAAGCGATGGAAGGAGCCGCCGTCGTGAAGAAGTACGTGCATCCGCAGGCGCTGTGCGAATCGCGCGCGATCGGGCGCGCGCACGCGCGTCTGGGCGTTCGCGCACATCCTGCCCGGCGCGCGCATCGGCGCCGACTGCAACATCTGCGACCACACGTTCATCGAGAACGACGTCGTCGTCGGCGACCGCGTCACCGTCAAGTGCGGCGTCCAGCTGTGGGACGGCGTGCGCATCGAGGACGACGTGTTCATCGGCCCGAATGCCACGTTCTCGAACGATCCGTTCCCGCGCAGCCGGCGGCGCCCGAAGACGTTCCTGCCGACGGTCGTCAAGGCGGGCGCGTCGATCGGCGCCAACGCGACGATCCTGCCCGGCGTGACGATCGGCCAAGGCGCGATGGTCGGCGCCGGCGCGGTGATCGTCGAGTCGGTGCCGCCGTACGCGGTCGTCGCCGGCAATCCCGCGCGCATCGTCAGCTACTGCGACGCGGGCCCGACGCGCGCGAAACCGGCCTCGCGCACGACCGCCGCGGCGATCGGGAAATCGCGGGTGCGTGGCGTCGTCGCCCATGCGTTGGCCGAGGTTGCCGACCTCCGCGGCAATCTCGTCGCCGGCGAGATCGGCAAGTTCCTGCCGTTCGAGGCGAAGCGCTTCTTCGTCGTGCACGGCGTGTCGAGCCGGCAGATCCGCGGCCAGCACGCGCATCGCAAGTGCCACCAGTTTCTCGTCTGCGTGCGCGGCAGCTGTCGCGTGATCGCGGACGACGGCCGGCACCGCGAGGAGTTCCTGCTCGACAGCCCGGCGCGCGGCGTCTACCTGCCGCCGAAGACGTGGGGCGTCCAGTACGACTACAGCGCGGACGCGGCGCTCCTCGTCTTCGCGTCGCACGCGTACGATCCGGGCGACTACGTCCGGGACTACGACGAGTTCCTGCGCCTCGCGCGGCGCTGAGCGGTCTCCCGCGGCGGCGTCTTCCGTGCGCTTCGCCCGCTTCGTCGTCGTCGGCGGTGCCAACACCGCGGCGAGCTATGCCATCTATGTCTTGCTGCTCTTCGTCGTCGACTACCGCGTCGCGTACACGGTCGCGTATCTCGCGGGGCTCGTCTTCGGCTACTGGGCACAGGCGCGGCTCGTGTTTCAAGCGCCGCTCGGCGCGCGCTCCGCGGTTGCATACGTCGCGACGTACGCGGCGATGTATCTCGCCTCACTGCTCATGCTCTGGATCGCCGTCGATCTCCTCGGCGTGCCGAAGCCGCTGGCGATGCTGGTCGCGCTCTGCGTGACCGTGCCGCTGTCGTTCCTGCTCCTCTCGCGCGGCTTCCGGTCCCGATCCTGACGACGGCGCCAGCGCGGAGAGCAGTTGGTCCCCCGCGCCGCCGTCGCCATAGCGGTAGCCACGCGGTGACTCGCGCGATCAGACCTTCGGACGATGTCCGGAGCGGCCCGCATCATCCAAAATAATTCGCGTACCTGTCAGAAATGACAGGTGTCAGACGCGGTCAGACGGCGTAAAAAGTTTTTGAGCCGTGGAAGACGCGAAAGCGCGCGCGACAATGCCCGAGTAGGCGCGTCGACTCGAGCGTCGATTCCCGCTGCATCGTTGCGGGGGTCGGGGAGGACCGATGCACTGTTCGCATGACGCTCGCCGGACGTTCGCGGGCGCTTGTCTGATTGCGCCGCAGAACGATCAGGGGGACCGAATGGCATGTACGACGTACCCAGCCTGTCCAAGGGTCCGCCTCGGGGCAAGCCGCCGAGCCATATTGGCCGTATGTTGCCTGGCCTTGCTGTCCGGCACTGCCTTGGGTCGAGACATGAGCAGTTTCTTCCCTCGGCCTGCTGTTGCCATTGTCGCGTCCGGTTTGCCGCCGTTTCTTGAGGTGATTCATGGCTTCCATGCGACCACGAGCAGCCTAAACCCAAGCCCCTATTCAGTCGATACGGAATCCGAGGCCAAGAATCTGCTAATCGCGGCGCGCGCGGTCCCCACCCCATATGGGTTCGGGGGTTGGTGCAATTGGCAAAACATAGTGATTTCTGAAAACACACCTTGGTCGCTGATTCAGGCTGGGGTCTATTTCAGAAAATACATGAACATGGACGTCGACCAGATTTGCTCGGATCCGCGTGGACGTTACTACGACGCGCATGTTGTCATAGGCGTGACCATGGTGAGCTACATGGGCTGCACGGACATGAGCGACTCAGTTCTTGCTTTCATGGGCGCGCCCAATTCCCCGTACGACCCGATGGCATGCGTGCATCGTCCCACGATCGATCGGCCACCGTGTTGTGACGCCCAGCCAAGCTACAGTCAGGGGCCGATGACGGCCGGTAATCCGATCAACTTCGGATTGGGCCGCAAAGTTCTGATCGAGACTGATCATGTTTCACCGTCGGATTCGCGATTGAGCCTCCACCGATACTACGAGGTGCACAACTCCACGCCGTACCTTCCATCGCCGATTGGGCGCGATTGGAATCATTCGTTCAATCGTGCGTTATTTGACGGCGGATACGTCGCCGCCGGCGTCTACTCCATCGGCATTAGCGAACCAAACGGGCACTGGACGTGGTTTACCCAATCGGGGGCGAATTTCGTTTCGATGTTTCATCCGTCCGACATTCTCACGAAGATTGATCTGGGCGGCGGTTCGTTTAGGTGGCTTCGGCAGAGGCCTGATGGAAACTTTGAGACTTATGACTCGAGTGGCCGCAACACTCGAATCGACTCGTCGACCGGTCGATACTTGACGCTTGCTTACGACTCGCAGAACCGAATCGCCAATGTGACGAACGAAGTCGGTCGAGCCCTGACATTTGCGTACGGACCGAACGGGAGGGTGAGTCAAGTAATGCTTCCGGATGGAAATAGTGTCACCTATGACTATTCGACCGGCAGTCAACCGTTCCTGACTGCGGTGCACTATCCCGGCGGAGTGAATCGCGGCTACGGTTACACGTCGCTGCGGCTCTCCAGCGTGGCCGATGAGAATGGTTCGGCATACATGAACGTCACGTACAACAGCAACGGCAGGGCAACGGCGTCACAACTGTCTGGCGGTGTCAATCGCTACGGGTATACGTCGGCCCACACGTCGGGCGGCGCCCTGGTCTACGGTAATGAGGGCGCCACGGGTAGCTTCGCGTTGACGACGCCACTCGGACAGACGATCAGTTTCACCACGATCAATGTAAGAGGCAGCATTCGCTCGGCAACCATGTCGCAATCGTGTCCGACCTGCGGTGAGACGAGCGCGGGTCTTACATACGACACGAACGGCAACGTTTCGTCGCGCACGGACTTCAACAACAAGAAGGCGTGCTACGCCTACGACCTGAGCCGGAACCTGGAGACGGCGCGGGCGGAGGGCATCCTGTCGACGGAGACGTGCAGCACTGTGCTCACGACCCTGCCGTCCCGTGTGGATGTGCGCAAGGTGTCGACGCAGTGGCACACGATCTGGCGTTTGCCGACCAAGGTCGCCGAACCGAACCGCATCACCACCAACGCCTACAACGGCGACGGCGGGGTGTACTGCGCGCCGACCACGGCGCTGGTCAACGGCAACCCGATCGGAGTGCTGTGCACGAAGACGGTCCAGGAAACGACCGATGCGACCGGCCAACAGGGCTTCGCCGCCGTGCTTACTGGCCCGCCGCGGGTGTGGCAGTACACCTATGACAGCTTCGGCCAGGTGCTGACCGCGACCGATCCGAACTACAAGACTACGACCACCGTCTACTACGCCGCGAACGACCCGAATCTCGGCGAACGCGGCAACGTGCAGACGATCACCAATCCGCTCGGCCACGTCACCACGTTCACGGCCTACGACGCCAATGGCCGGCCGCTGTCGATCACGGACCCGAACGGGACGGTGACCGCCCTCACGTATCACCCGCGCGGCTGGCTCACCTCTCGCACCGTCGGCGGCGAACAGACGACCTACGACTATGACGGGGTAGGGCAGCTCACCAAGGTCACGCTGCCGGATGGCAGCTACGTCCAGTACACCTACGACGGCGCGCACCGATTGACCCAGATCCAGGACGGGCTCGGCAACAAGGTCGTCTACACGCTGGACGCGATGGGCAACCGGATCAAGGAGCAAGCATTCGATCGGGTCGGGCAGCTGGCCCGGGTCAAGCAGCAGGTCTACGACAGCCTGAACCGACTGCACCAGACCGTGGGAGCGCAGTAGCGCTATGCAGAGAGATAATGATGAAGAACCGCAACGCCAGCACCTTCGCGCCGGCCGTCCTCATTGCTCTTTTCGCCGTAGCCTCGGGTGCGGCAGGCCAATACTGTCCCGTCGCCTCGACCTACTTCACTAACAACTACAGCCGCCCTGCCTGCACGATCGGCACCTGCTGGGCGACTGCGCCGTTCCCCGGGTCGACCGCGATCAGTGGTAGCCAATACCCGTCGACCAACTACGCCTGCGCTACCACCGGGCCGGCGAGCGGCGCGCTGGAGAACGCGCTCTACCTATACGATGCGCATGGCAATCTGACTGTGGCCAAGGACCCGCTCGGACGGAGCACGACCAACACCTATGACGCGTTGAACCGCCTGACCCAAGTGCTCAATCCCGCGAGCGGCACGACCAAGTACGCCTACAACGGCAACGGGGTGCTTAAGCAGGTGACTGATCCGCGCAACCTGGTCACGACGTACACGCTTAACGGCTTCGGTGAGACGACCGCGCTCGCTTCCCCCGACACGGGGAATGCCATCAACACTTACGATGCCGCCGGCAACCTGCTGACCCGGATCGACGCGCGTGGTGTGACCGCAACCTACACCTACGACGCGCTTAGCCGGATGACACGGGTCGTCTACAGCAAGAGCGGCTCGCCGAGCGAGACGCACACGTTCATCTACGACGTGGGTGCCAACGCCAAGGGCCGGCTCACCCAGGTGACCGACCCCGCCAGCACCACCAGCTGGACCTACGAGGCGCACGGCCGGGTGACCGGCAAGACGCAAGTTGCGGCCGGCGTGACCAAGACGACGGGCTACGCCTACAACGCTGCGGGCCAGCTGGCGACGCTCACCACCCCGTCCGGGCAGCAGCTCACCTACACCTACAGCAACAACCGCATCGCTACCATCAGCGTCAATGGCGCCCCATTGATCACCGGAGCGACGACCGAGCCCTTCGGTCCGCTCAATTTCTGGCGCTGGGGCAACGGCCTCTACTCCTTCCGCGATTACGACACCGATGGCCGGCTCGCGACCTGGGAGTTCCGCGACGGCGTCTCGATCCTGCGGAGCGAGCTGACATGGGACATCGCGAGCCGCATCACCGCGGTCACCGATCCGGCTGCGCCGGCCATCAAGGGCGCCTACCAGTACGACGCGATCGACCGACTCACCGTGGCGCAGAAGGGGAACCCGGTCACAAGCACCCAGCAGTTCGGCTACGACGCCGTGGGGAACCGGTCGAACAAGACGGTGGACGGTCAGCTCACCAACTACACGTACCTCACGACCAACAATCGCCTGCAGGCCCTCACCGGTGTTGGCGCCAAGAGCTACACCTACGACGCCGCCGGCAACCCGACCGTAACCGGGACCCGGAGCTTCACCTACAATCTCGCCAACCGGATGGTCGCGGTCACGGGGTTAGCGAGCTATACCGTCAATGCGCTGGGCCAGCGGCTGAGCAAGACCACGAGCGGCGCGACCACCGTCTTCGTCTACGATGAGCAAGGGCGGCTGTTTGGAGAGTACGACGGCACCGGTGCCCTGATCCAGGAGACGGTGTGGCTCGAGGACCTGCCGATTGCCACGCTCCGGCCGACCGGCTCCGGCAATCCGCCGCCGATCGCGGTCTACTACGTGCATCCGGACCACCTCGGTACTCCGCGGGCGATCACCCGCCCGTCCGACAACGTCTTCCTCTGGCGCTGGGACAACATCGATCCATTCGGAGCGCAATCTGCCCAACGAGAACCCGGCGGGCCAAGGCACCTTCAAGTACGCGCTACGCTTCCCCGGCCAGTACTACGATGCCGAGACGGGACCGCACTACAACTACTTTCGGGACTACGATCCGGTGATTGGACGGTACTTGGAGAGCGATCCAATCGGACTCGACGGCGGGTTGAACACTTATGTCTACGTGGTAGACCCGCTAGCTCAAATTGATCCCACTGGAGAAATGGGTCGTGCACCACCCCCTGGAAAGCCCGCGCCGGGACCAATCAAGCGCCCCGGTCGTCCAAACGCGGGCTGCGGCCCGAACGGTAGGCTTCTCGAGTTCTTCATACCCGACTATCCAATTTACTCATTCCGCAGCTGCTGTGACGATCATGATGACTGCTACGCAGACTGCAAGAACAAGCCGAGCAAGGAATCGTGTGACGACAAATTCTGTGACTGCTTGCGCAAGAAGTGCCGGGTGCGAGGGGGCGCCGTTGCGGGTGACTGTATGGGGATCGCCAACGCCTACTGTAACGGCGTAAAAGGCAGTATGGGGCAAGGTGCGTTTAACGACTCGCGGAAAGACTGCAAAGGTTGCTGAAAGATGAGCGATGCGATTATTCTTCTCGGCGTCGTGATCATTCCGCCGCTCGTCGGGCGGCTCGTGGCCAATTTCTGGGCCGCCGTCACAATCAGCGCGCTGTCGCTCTCTGTCCTACTGCACGTCGCCACTTGGCTTAGTTTAGGTTATGTCGCGCCGTTCGCGAACGTTTCCATTCCTGTCAGCCTCGTAGCATTCTTTATTTGGGCCATGGGATTGATCTGGTTACTTCGCAGGCCGTGGACCACGAAGAAGAAGCAAACTGCGGAGCGAGATTGAGAGCGCAGTCTCCGCCGTCGCCGAGCCAGAAGCGGCTCTATACGGGAGCGGTCCATTCGAATACTGCCCGGCCAGTACTTCGATGCGGAGACAGGATCCCACTACAACCATTTTTTCGGCTGCGATCCGGTGACGGAAAGGCGAAAGGGTAAGAAGAGGAAAGCCAGTTCTCTGAAGCAAAAAATGCCGGTCTGGAACGCAAATCCGGGATGAGAGGGGGTATGCATGTTCAGTCTAGGACGGCAGGCGCGACCAACGGAGGTTGCACAATCGGCGCCGCAAGCGAATAATGACGTCGTCATCTCCGCCCACCGCCCGAGGAGAGCCGCCATGCTGAATTTCAGCCGCCGTGATCGCATCGCCCAAGCGAAGAACGTCGACAAGGGCGCGCTCAAACCCGCACTCTACGATCCGCCGGGCCATGCGAACCGGAGCGCGGCGGCGTCGAATCCGGCGACGCGCCCGTCGTCGCTCGTTCCCGCGGCGCAATCCCCGCAGCCGCAGCCGCCGCCGTCCGGGGTTGGGTCGCCGGGGGCGCCGGCCGCCGAGCAGGCGCCGGCAACCGCGGCTAAGCCCGAACCTCCGCGCAGCAAGCTTGCCGTGGGCATCAACATCCAGCTGAAGGGCGTCGAAATTTCCGAATGCGACGCGCTCATCATCGAAGGTCACGTCGAGGCGACGGTGCACAGCAAGACGATGGAGATCGCGAAGCCGGGAACCCTCAAGGGCACCGCGTTCATCGACGTCGCGGAAATCCACGGCGAGTTCTCGGGTGAGCTCACGGCCCGCACGCGGCTCGTCGTCCACGGCACAGGCAGAGTCTCGGGCACCATCCGCTACGGCAAGCTCGTGGTGGAGGAGGGCGGCGAGCTCTCCGGCGACGTGAAGCGCGTGGACGACACGCGCGAGATCGCGGTACAGCAGCCACCCACACCGGCGGCCAAAGCGGCGCACGGACCACCACCGCTAGGCGGCGTCGCCGCGCACTGATCGCTCGCGGCGGGCGAGGCTGACCCGCCCGGTCGCCCGCGTCGCGGCAGCGGCACCGTATGCGCGCGGGATTCATTCCCGCGCGTTGCACGCGGGTACGCGGGCGCTCCCGCATTCCCGCTGACAGCGCCCGTCGGATTGCCTAGACTGGCGTCCATGAGCGCATTTCCTCCCGTGGTCATTCGCGAAGTCGGCCTGCGCGACGGGCTGCAGAGCATTGCCCGCGTGCTGCCGACCGCACAGAAGCTGGAATGGACGCGACGCGTGGTCGGCCGGCCAGCGCGAGATCGAGGTCGGCTCGTTCGTGCCCGCGCGACTCCTGCCGCAGCTCGCCGACACCGCAGAGCGCGTCGCCTTCGCGAAGACGCTGCCGGACCTTGCTCGGAAGGCAGCCCTCGATCTCTCGGGCAGATCCTTGTATGTCAGGCTCAGTGTCGGCTAACGTGCGGCCCCGGCGATCCTGAGCCACGTATCCGATAGACAATTGCCCGCAACCTTGACAAGCGAGATTGGCAATGCGCAAGAGCACCGCCTCCTCCGTCGCCGGTCCGGTTCAGATAAGCAAGATTGTCGCGCTCCCGAAGAGCCGCATGTCGACGTCAGCAGAAATCTATACGGTGCCTGCCGGCATGCGCTTGGTGATCGAGTATGTCTCCTTCGCCTGCTCGGCCCAAGTTCACGATGCTCATGCGGTGGTCCGCCTTCGGATTGGCACGACCCTTCGCGGAGAAACCGTGTGGCACGATGTCAACACGCTTTCCGCCTCGAACGACTGGTCCGGCGCCTCGCAGCTTGTAAAGATCCGCGCCGATCCCAAAACGGTGGTTCACGCTCTCGTCGAACGGGTCTTCCGACCTCCTTCGACGGCGAGAATTTCATTCAGCGGACAGTTGGAGCGTCTGTCTCAGGTCAGGCCGGGAGTCCGGAAAGGACAGTGACGCAGCCCACGGGATATTTGACGTTGAATCCGCTGGCCAGACTGCCGAGCCGGCGGATCTGGTTGGCGAGTTGCAGCGTGACGGTCATGGGATCGATCCGAGCAGGGCCTCCACGGCCGCCAACTGCTCCGCCATGTGCATCGCCATGCCGCGCGCGTGTTCGCCGGCCTGTGGATCGCCGGCGAGCGTCTCGTTCGCCAAGTCGAGGAGGTCGCGGGCGAAGTGAAGGGCCTCGCGCAGCGGCTCGCCATTCTCGCCGGCTCGCCTAAGTTCGTAGGCCTCGCGCAATGCATCGCGCAGCGCCTCGGAGATTTTGACGAGCTCGAGCAGCGTGCGGTGGTCGGGCATTCTGCAAACCCTACGGCAACCGGCCGAAGGCGAGCAACCGTGGGGTCATCGAGTCCTGCGAATGGCCGCT
>CAWHNE010000027.1:0-61719 GCA_963830485.1 uncultured beta proteobacterium | reverse complement strand
CCGTAGCCCGCGCGCGGAGCCGCCGCGGGACTACTGCACCTTGATGTTCGCCGCGCGGATCACCTTGCCCGAGTCTTCGATCTCGGCGTCGACGAATTTCGTGAACTCGGGTGTCGACATCGGCATCGACTCCGCGCCGAGGGCGGTCAGGCGATCCTTCAATTCCGGTGTACCCAGCGCGCGCGCCGTGTCGCGCGCGATCTTGTCGACAACGTCGGCTGGCGTGCCCGCCGGTGCGAACACGCCGACCCAAAGGTTGTAGTCGAAGCCGGGAAGGCCGCTCTCGGCGATCGTCGGCACGTTCGGCAGCGCGCTTGAGCGTTTCCCCGAGCTGACGCCGAGCGCGACGAGTTTTCCCTCCCTCACGTGCGGCAGCGCGGCGGAGATCGGCGAGAAGAAGTACGTGATGCGGCCGGTCATCGTGTCGGTCAGCGCCTCGGGCGTGCCCTTGTACGGGATGTGGACGACGTCGATGCCGGCAGCGAGACGGAATTTCTCTGCATTGAGATGCGTGCCGCTGCCGGTTCCGGCGGAGCCGAAGTTGAGCTCGCCAGGCTTCGCCTTCGCGGCAGCGATGAGGTCGGCAACGGTCTTGTACCCGCTCGACGGCGCAACGACGAGGACGTTAGGCTGGCCGGCGAGTGGCGTGACGTCGACAAAGTCCTTGACCGTGTCGAAGGAGAGGCTCGTGTAAATGGACGGGTTGTACGCGTGCGCCGCGGAGTTGACGAGGAGCGTGTAGCCGTCGGGCGGACTCTTGGCGACGAGCGCGGTGCCGATGGTCCCGCCGGCGCCCGGCCGGTTGTCGACGATGACGGGCTGGCCCCACAGCTCGGTGAGCTTCTGCCCGACCGTGCGCGCGAGGATGTCGGTCGCGCTGCCCGCCGTGAACGGCACCACGAGCTTCACCGGTTTGGTCGGCCAGCCCTGCGCCGGAGCGGTGCCGGCAGCGAGCGCGCAGAGCGCGAACGCCGCGAATTGCCGCACGAGTTTCATCGTACGCTCCTCCTGCATCACGACAGCCCGTCGCCGACGGCCACGTTCTCGGGGACGAGCTCGAGTCCGGACGCCTGCGCCTGCAGCACGATCAGCTTCGCGAAGTCTTCGTCATCCATCCCGCGGCCGATCAGCGTCTGGACGAGATCGCGCGTCGCCGACGCGAGCGGCAGCGGCACCTCGAACCGCCGGGCGGCGTCCAGGCCAAGATCGAGGTCCTTGCGCAGGAGCTTCGGCGTGAACGTCACCTTGAAGTCCAGGTTCACGAGCGCCGGCGTCTTGTAGCGCGAGAACGTCGAGCCCATCACGCTCTGGTTGATGAAGTCGAGAAAGGCGTGCCGCGGCACACCCGCCTTCTGCGCCAGCACGGTGATCTCGGCCAGCGACTGGATCACGACGCCCAGGAACACGTTGTGGCAGATCTTGACGATCCGCGCGAGCTCGCCTTCACCCACGTAGCTCGCCGCGGGCCCTATCATCTTCAGGTACGGGACGGCGGCATCGAACGCGGAGCGCGGCCCCGAGCACACGAACGAGAGCTTGCCCGCCTTGATCACTTTCGCGTTGCCCGAGACCGGCGCTGCGAGCAACTCGACGTCGCGTACGGCGAGGAGCGCGCGGAGCTCCGCCGAGCCCTCGAGCGAGATCGACGAACACTCGACGACGAGCTTCGGCGCCGCGCCACCGGACAGGAGCCCCTGCGGCCCGGCCACCACCTCCTTCACGTCGTCCCACGTCGACACCATTACGAAGACGATGTCGCAGGCGGCGAGATCGGTCAGTTTGCCCGCGATCTTCGCGCCGCATTGCGCGAGCGGCTCCGCCTTCGCGCGCGTGCGGTTCCAGACGGAGACGTCGGCCCCGCTGCGCGCGAGCCGCGCCGCCATCTCGTAGCCCATTCGCCCGATGCCGATCCAGCCCAATCTCATGATGCTTCGAATCCTTTCCGCTTGCGTGCCACGATCATGATGAGTCCGTCGGCTGCGCCGACGGACTAGTAAGGATTCGCGATCGGCAGCTCCTGCGCCGGGTAGAGCGAGATCACCTTCGGTCCTGTAGGTGTCAGGATCACCTCTTCCTCGATCCGCGCGGCCGAGATGCCGTCCGTCGCCGGACAGTACGTCTCGACCGCGAAGACCATCCCGGCCTTGAGCTCGATCGGCTCCTTGAACGAATTCAAGCGCGAGACGAGCGGGCGCTCGTGCAAGCCGAGACCGAGGCCGTGGCAGAAGTTCAAGCCGAACGCTTCCATCTCGCTCGTGAAACCAATGTCCTCTGCCGTCGGCAGCGCGGCGGCGATCCGGTCGCTCGACACGCCCGGTTTCAGCAGGTCGATCGCGACGTCCATCCACTCTCGCGCCTTCCGGTACGCGTCGCGCTGCGCACCCGTCGCGAGCCCCACGTTGAACGTCCGGTAGTAGCACGTCCGGTAGCCCATGAACGACTGGATGACGTCGAAGAACGCCTGGTCGCCGGGACGGATCAGCCGGTCGGTAAAGTTGTGCGGGTGCGGGCTGCAGCGCTCGCCCGAGATCGAGTTGATCGCCTCGACGCAGTCGCTGCCCATTTCGTAGAGCCGCCCCGTCGCGAGCGCGACGATCTCGGATTCGCGCACGCCGGGCTTCAGAGCCTCCGCGATGTCCTGGTAGACGCCGTCGACCATCGCCGCAGCCATGTTGAGCAGCGTCAGCTCGTCGATGTTCTTCACCTCACGCGCCGCGAGCATCGTCTGCTGCCCGTCGCGGACTTCCACCCCCAGCTTCTGCAGCTCGAACAGGAAGGGCGGCTCGACGACGTCGAGTCCCACCGGCAGGTCGCCGACGCCTTCCTCGTCGAGGAGCGCCTTGATCTCGCGCGCGGCGCTCCGGAAGAGCTCGATGTCGGCGCCCACCGCACCGCGCAGGCCGAGGAGGCCCGCGCGGCAGTGGTCGTGGTGCAGCCACGGCGCGTGCAGCCGGTGGTGCTTCGCCGCGGAGCCGAAGTCCCAGATGTACGGATCGCCGTTGCCGGTAAGGAGCGCGTAGCGCGTGAGCTTGTCGCGTGCCCACTCGCCGATCACCGTGCTCGTGATGTAGCGGATGTTGTGCTGGTCGAAGCACAAGAGCGCGCCCAGCCCCGACTGGGCGAGCGCGGCGCGCGTGCGCGCGAGGCGATAGTCGTGCAGCCGCCGGAAGTTGACGCGCTCCTCGAAGTCGACCTGCGTGTGGCCGGGCGCTGCGAGCGGCCGGTCCCAGCGGTGTTGCGGGTCGATGTCGTCGGGCCGAATGACCTTCGGCTCCGCGCTCTTGCCCCTCCCCTTCGCCATGCGTTTCGCCCCTCTGCCCGCGGTCAGCGCCTGCCCGTGGCCTTCTCGTAATAGGAAAGGTCGACGTACTTCGCCGGATCGGATAGCGTCTTCTTCGGCTGGCCGTACTTGCTGCGCAGCGCGAGCACGGTGCGGATGCCCTCCATGTCGAGCCCCGCGTCGCGCGTGATGCCGCCCTGGTCAGCGAGCAGGAGGTCGTAGGATTTCTTCGCGAGCGCCGGGGCCATGTCACGGATGTTGGCGACGAGGATCGCCTCGACAATCTCGCGGTTCGCGCGATCGTAGAGCCAGTCGATGCCGGCGCGGTAGCCGCGGATGAAGCCGACGAGCTCTCGCTCGTGGTCGCGCGCCCAGCCACGCCGCGCGATGCCCGCAGTGCCCTGGTAGGCGCCCAGCGCTTCCGCGGTGGCGAGCTGGTTGAAGCCGCGCTCGCGCACGAGGAGCTCGAACGGCGTGCGCAGGAGCGTCGCGTCGTGCTTGCCGGCCAGAAGGTCACGATAGCGGTTCGCCGTGCCGCCGGCGCGGACGTAGGTCACGTCGTTCTCGGCGACGCCATTCCGCGCGAGCAGCTCGCGCACGACGAAGGCGTAGCCCGTCGTCATCGCGTCGACGGACACCGTCTTGCCCTTGAGGTCGCCGAAGCTCCGGACCGCGGGTGCGGCGGTGATCGACGCGAAGCCGCTGTCGTTGCCGAGAAACGCGAAGAGATCCGGGTTGTCGGGAATCTTCGCCTCGCCCTGCCCTTCCTGATAGGCGACGAGATTGTCGATGCCGGCGAGCGCGATGTCGTAGCGTCCGTCGAGCAATGCGGTGACGAGGTGGGCGGACGACGGCGTCCACGCGATCTGCACGGCGACGCCGTTCGCCTCGAAAAACCCTTGCCGCTGCGCGGCCCATACCGGCAGGTTCCAGCCGCCGTCGAAGGCGATCACGCGGAGCTGCACCGGCGCCGGAGGCGCGCCCTGGGCCCGGACACCGGCGGCGAAGAGCGCGGCGAAGAGCGCAGTCGTCGCCACGGACAGTAAGCGACGCGCCTTCACGATGCTCATCGCGGTTCGCATGCGGGCGTCACTGCAGCCGTGGCTTGCGCAGGAAATCCCGGCGGTCACCCGAGCGCACGCTCGCGCGCACCGGCGCTCCGTCGCGCGCCATCGTGAGCACGATCTCGGTGCCGGCCGGGCCCTTGCGCCACATCCGGCGATACATGTCGGCGAGCCCGGTCACGCGATCGTCGCCGACGGCGACGACCACGTCGCCCGGCGCAATCCCGGCCTTGTCCGCGGGACCGCCGGAGGCGAGGCCGTTGACGACCAGCCCGTTGGGCGTCTCCGCCGTGTACATGCCGAGCCACGGCCGAGGCGGAACGCCGGAGCGCCCGGTGCGCAGGAGGTCGTCGAGGATCGGCGCCAACAGGTCCGCCGGCACGAACATGTTGCCCTTGACGACCTCGTCGTTGACGGCCTCCTGCACGAGCAGCGAGCCGATGCCGACGAGGCGGCCATCCTCGCCGACGAGCGCGGCGCCGCTCCACTCCGGGTGCACCGGCGTCGTGAACAGCGCCTCGTCGAGCAGGTACTCCCAGTATCCGGCGAACTCACGCTTCGCAAAGACGGTCGCCTTGAGTGCGTGCGCGCGGCCACCGCTCCCCAGCACGAAGACGTCATCGGTCGGCGCGACCGACGATGCGCTGCCGCGCGCGATCGGGCGCACTTTCAGCGGCGAGAGCGGCAGGACGAGGCCGAAGCCCGTCGCGAAGTCGTACGCGACGGGATGGCCGGGCACGACGGTGCCATCATTCGCCGAGAGCCAGATCGATTCGGCTTCGGTGACGAGGTAGCCGATCGTCAACACGAGCCCGTCGTCGCCGATCACCACGCCGCTCCCCGTGCGCTCGGTGCCCAGAATGGGCGCGGTGAACGCGTCCTCCGGAACGTCGGCGCGCAAAGCGACGACCGCGTCCATCGCGGACTTGAGATCGAAGCGGACCTCGCCCGGCGCCGGCTGCAGCGCGGCGGGGAAGGCCCAGCGGGTCGGCTCGGACACGGGAGGTGATGGCGCGCGGGCGCGAGGACGCCCGCCACACTCGTCATGGTACGCGAGCCTCGTGCCGGCGGCACACTTTTGCGCGCGACGGCGCTCCGCCACGCCCCGGAGCTCGGGCACAATGGAGCCGCTTCCGCACCGCAATCGACCATGCCGCGTCCCGCCCCGCAATTCCTGTTCGCCGCCGCTTGCGCCGCCGCAACCGCGTTCGCCCAGCTGCCTCCTTCCGCAACGGAACGGGCCGCGTACACCGGCCTTTTCGCCGCGGCGGCCGCAGGCGCCGCGGACGAAGTCTCGAAATTGGCCGCCGCCGGGGCGCCGCTCGAAGCCCGTGACGGCCACGGCCGCACGCCGCTGATCGTCGCCGCGTTCTTCGGGCGCCGCGAAGCGATGCGCGCGCTCGTCGCGGCTGGCGCCGACGCGAATGCCAAGGACGCGGACCGCTACGACATCGTGACCATCGCGGCGGTGGCCAACGATGTGCCGACACTCGAGGCAGCGCTCGCGCTCGGCTGCCGGCCGACGAACGTGACGAGCCGCTACGACGGCACCGCGCTCATCGCCGCCGCGCATCTCGGGCACATCGAGGTCGTGCGCATGCTGATCCGCGCCGGCGCACCGCTCGACCACGTCAACAACCTCGGCTGGACCGCGCTGATCGAGTCGATCGTGCTGGGCGAGGGTGGCTCGCGACATCTCGCGACGCTGCAGGCGCTGGTCGCGGCCGGCGCGAACGTGAACCTTGCGGACCGCGGCGGCGCGACACCGCTCTCGCTCGCGCGGGCCCGCGGCTATCGTGAGATGGTGGGGACTCTCACGAAGGCCGGCGCGCGGTAGACGCGGGATCCACGGCACCCCCGTCCCAGTAGAGCTCGATGGCATAGCCGTCGGGGTCGCGGCAGCGGAACGACGCGAAAGCCGGGTCCTCGTAGAGAGATTTCGCGATCGGCACTCCGGCCGTCTCCATCCTCGCGAGCAGCTCGCGCACCGCCGCCGCGGACGCGAGCGGCACGCCGAAGTGAAACCACGGCGGCGGTGGCGCCGGATCGGCGTCCGCCATCAGTGCGAGCAGAAACGCGCGCGATCCGGCGAGGAACACGATGCCGTCGTCCTCGCGCAGCATTGCGAGCCCGAACCAGCGCTGGTAGAAACCGGACGCTCGCTGCAGGTCACGGACGTGCAGGTGCAGATGCCCGATGTCCATGCAACCTCCTCATGCGGGCGCGGCGGCGAACCGCGACAGACGGAAGGCGTCGATGTCGAACGGGGCGCGCCCCTCGTCTGCCCACGCCGCCGCCGCCTCACCGATCGCCGGCGAGTGCTTGAAGCCGTGGCCCGAGCACGGTGCGACGATCAGCACGCGGTCCGAGTCGGGATGCGTGTCGATCACGAACCCGAAATCGGGTGTCACCGTGTAGAGGCACGTCAGTGTTTTCACGCAGCGCGCGGCGAGGCCGGGCACGAACGGCGCGATCATGTCGGCGTGAAATGTCACGACGTCGACGGCGGGAAGCGACAGCTCGCCCGCGTCGGCAGTCGTCTCCGTTGCGAACTGCTCCACGCCGACCTTGACGCCACCGCGCGGGCCGTCAAGCGCCGGAAAGCCGTAGATCCCATGCGACCGCTGTTGCAACTCCCAGATGAAGATGGGGAACCGCGCCTGCGAGAACGGCGTCGCATCGCCATCGATGTCGAGCCACATCAGGCGCTGCCGGTAGATCCTGAAGTGGCGCGCAATGCGCGTGCCGACGAGCGTCGGCAGCCAAGCGCCGGCCGCAACGACCAGCCGGTCCGCACCGTAGTGGCCACGATCTGTCCTGACGGTGACACCCCCCAGAGAGGCGTCGAAGCCCCGTACCGTCTCGTTCCGGTGAATCGTGGCGCCATGCTGCTCGGCGACCGCGAGCTGCGCCGCGATGCCCGCCTCGGGGCGAAGGTAACCCGCCTCGGGCTCGTAGTAACCGTATTCGTCGGCGGCGACATTGAACGCCGGAAAGCGCCGTCTTATCGCGGACGCGTCGAGGATCTCGTGCGCGATGCCGTACTGCCGTGCCGCGGCAACGGTATTGTCGAAGAAGCCGGGCACATGCAACACGGACGACTTCGTCGCGCTCGAGATGAACAGGCCGCCGATCGAAGAGATCAGTGACGCGCCGGTCTCGCGCTCGAGCTCGCGCCACAGCGCATGCGAGCGCAGTGCGAGCGGTGTGTAGTGCGCGCCTTCACCGATCGCGAGCCGCGTGATCCGGGTGTCGCCGTGCGACGAGCCGTTCGCGTGCGGCGGAGAGAAGCGGTCGAGGCCGAGCGCCGGGACCCCGCGTCGTGCGAGCTGGCAGAGCGTGGAGCTGCCCATCGCGCCCAAGCCCAGAACGATCGTGCGAAAGCGCCTCATCGTACGTGGGATTCCGTCGGACGCCGTTATCGCGAAGGCGCACGATGGCGCCGGCGCGCTTTCGGGACTAGCATACCCGTGTCGCGGCTCACGAGGCCGTGACGATACCAATCGTCAACCACCAATTGCGAGGGGGATAGACGCATGGACATCATGAGCCTCATCGTGCAGCTCATAGCAGGAGCAGTCGGAGGCAACATCGGCGGCATGCTGCTGCAACAGTACAGCCTCGGCACCGTCGGCAATTCGATCGCGGGCATCGTCGGCGGCGGCATCGGCGGTCAGATCCTCGGCGCGCTGATGGGCGGCGGCGGAGCGGCCGCCGCGGGTGGCATGGGGGCGATACTGGGCAACGTGGCCGGCGGCGGCATCGGCGGCATCGTCGTCATGATCATCGTCGGCCTGATCAAGAACATGATGGGAAACAAGCCGTCGGCGTGACGTCGTCAGCTGCGGTTGCGACCCATGAACGGGCGCCTGCACGGCGCCCGTTTTTCGTCTGACGTGGGCGCCGCGCGATCATCCCGACGCACGGTCGCGCGGTGGGCGGCGTAGGAGCGTGAGCGCGAGAAGCGCCGAGGCCACCATCAGGAACAAGCTCACCGCGTTGAGCACCGGGCTCGCGCCCTCCCGCATCCGCCCGTACATCATGATCGTGAGCGGGGCATCGGAGCCGACCAGCATCAGCGTCGTGTTGAAGTTCTCGAAGGACATCAGGAACGCGATCGCCGCGGCGCCGACGAGCGCCGGCCTGAGGTAGGGCAGCGTCACAGTCCACAGCACGGCGGCGCGCGTCGCGCCGAGATTGAGCGCCGCTTCCTCGAGCGCGACGTCGAAGCGCTTCAAGCGCGCGGCGATGGTCAGCGTCGCGATCGACACGATGAAGGAGAACTGCCCTGCGACCACCAGCGGCAGTCCCGGCCGCAGGAACTCGAGCTCGAAGTCGAGGACGTCATCGGCGAACTGCGCGAGGCGGCTCGCGAACGCCAGGATCGAGATGCCGAGGATCACGCCGGGAATCACGAGCGGCGCGAGCATCGCAAGCGAGAGCGCCGCCTTGCCGCGGAAGCGCCCGCGCTCGAGCAGGAAGGCGTTGACCATCCCGACCGCGACCGCGAGCACGGTCACCCAGAGGGCGACGACCACGCTCGTCCAGATCGACGAAAGCAGCGCGTGGTCGGCGAAGAGACCGACGCGGCCGCGCGAGGACGCCCCGACGAACCAGTCAAGCGTGAACCCCCGCCACGGCGGGGCCGGGTAGTTGGCGTCGTTGAATGCGAACAGCGCGACCACCACGAGCGGCAGGAACAGGAACGCGAAGAACGCCGCGACGTAGCCGGCGACGGCGACGCGCTCGAGCGGACCGCGGGGCAGCGACGGGATCACGAGCGGCGCATCACGTCGGCGAAGCGCTGGCCCGTGAGCTTGAGGCCGAGCCAGACGATCGCGGTGGAGAGGGCGAGCAGGAGGAAGCCGAACGCGGCGCCCTGCTCCCAGTTGAAGCGCGTGATGAACTGCGCGTAGATCTGCTCGGTGAACCAGAGCGAATTCTTGCCGCCCAATAGTGTCGGCGTCAGGTAGTTGCCGAGCGTCAGCATGAACACGACGATGGCGCCCGCTGCGATCCCGGGCGCAGCGTGTGGGATCACGATGTCCTTGAGGATCGACGCGCCGCTGCCGCCCAAGTCGTAGGCGGCCTCGATCAGCGAGTCGTCGAGCGTCTCCAGCGCGCTGACGAGTGGAACGACCATGAACAGGAGCGACGTGTAGACGAGCCCGACCAGGATCGTCGCGTCGTGATAGAGAAGCTCGACCGGCGCCGCCGTGAGACCCACATCGACGAGGAGCCGCGGCAGGACGCCGGATTCGCGGAGCAGGATCATCCAGCCGAGCGTGCGCACCGTCTCGCTGACCCAGAACGGGACGAGGCAAAGCACGAACAGCAGCGACTTCGCGCGGCCCTTGGCGATCTTTGCGATGTACCACGCGGCCGGAAACGCGATGGCGAACGTCGCGAGGGTCGCCAGGATCGACATCGTCGCCGTGCGCACGAAGGTGCGCCAGTAGAGCGGCTCCTCGAAGAAGGTCCGATATTGCGCGAGGCTCCATTCGAACACGC
Organism: uncultured beta proteobacterium; assembly: GCA_963830485.1. Classification (GTDB taxonomy): domain Bacteria; phylum Pseudomonadota; class Gammaproteobacteria; order Burkholderiales; family Casimicrobiaceae; genus CAIWHR01. Next base: position 51,864 of record CAWHNE010000027.1, on the reverse strand, counting down.
GTGGCGCGACGCGAGCGCGCAGCGACAGGAATGCGAGCTCCACGTGCGGGAGCACGATGAGGCCGACGAGCCACAGGAGCGCCGGCGCGACGAGCAGCAGGAGCGCGAGGCCGGTTCCCGGCGATACGGTACGTGCGCGCGCCGCCATCACGATCCGGCCGTCGCGAAGCAGACCGCGCGGTCCGGTTCGAAGCCGAACGCAATGCGCTCTCCCGGGACGAGGTCCGCGAACCCGCCGGTCTGCGGCAGCGCGATCCTGAACTCGTGACGGGTCGCGGCCTCGCGCACCAGCACGGCCGAGTTTGCGCCGTCGAAGAGCAGGCTGTCGACGTCACCCCCCAACGTCTGAACGGACGCCGGGAGGTCCGCGGGGTCGCGCGCGAGCGCGATCGACTCGGGCCGCACGAACGCCGCGGCCGCCGCACCCACGACGAGCCCTCCCCTACGCCGCGCCCGCAGCCGGAGTCCCGCCGACGTGACGACCTCGACGGTCTCGACATCGACGCCGGTCACACGCCCCTCGACCCGATTGTTCGCGCCGACGAATGCAGCGACGAACGGGGTCTCTGGATGATAATAGAGCTCCTGCGGCGTTCCGACCTGCTCGAACCTGCCGGCACTCATCACGGCCACGTGGTCGGAGAGTACGAGCGCCTCCGACTGGTCGTGCGTGATGTAGACAAACGTCGTGCCGAAGTGCGCCTGCAGCTGCTTCAGTTCGATCTTCATGTGCTCGCGCAGCTTGAGATCGAGCGCGCCGAGCGGCTCGTCGAGCAGGAGCAGCGTGGGCTCGAGCACGAGGCTCCGCGCGATCGCGACGCGCTGCTTCTGCCCGCCGGACAGCTGATCGATCCGCTTGTCCTGCGCGCCGGCGAGCCCGACGCGCTCGAGCATCGCGCCGACCTTGCGGGTGATCTCGGACTTCGGCGCGCCGCGGCGGGCGAGCCCGTAGCCGACGTTGGCGCCGACCGACATCATGGGGAATAGCGCCAGGTGCTGGAAGACCATGTTGACCGGCCGCCGGTTCGGCGGCACGCCGCGCATCGAAGCGCCGCCGATGCGGACGTCACCCTCGTCGGGCTCGAGGAAGCCCGCGATCATCCGCAGCAGCGTGGTCTTGCCGCAGCCGGAAGGGCCGAGGATCGAGAAGAAGCTGCCGTGCGCGACCTCGAGCGACAGCGCCTCGACGGCGGCCAGCCCGCCGTAGCGCTTGGTGACGCGGTCGACCTCGAGATCGCGGGCCATCCGACGCGACGGCGTACGCGACGGCGCGACGGCGCGGAAGCGCGCCGCCGGCCGCCTCAGTCGGGTCTCAGTTCGCCGCCTTCACGCGGTCGAGCACCTTGCCTTCGATGTCCTCGATGCCGGGCGGCACGGCGGGATACCACTTGATGTTGCGCATCGCCGCATCCGGGAAGCTCGCCGCGAACTGCGCCTTGAGCTTCGCATCCATCAGTTGCTCGGCACCTTTCGCCGCGGTGAAATTTCCGGCAGAGCCCGCGACCTTGGCCGCGATTTCCGGCCGCATGTTGAAATTGATCCACGCGTAGGCTGCGGCGTCGTTGCGGCCCTTGGCCGGGAGCGCGTACGTGTCGATCCAGCCCAGCGCGCCGGATTTGGGCGCGATGAACTGGATGTCGGGATTCTCGCTGTTCAACTTCCAGCCACCGGTGTCCCACATCATCGCGCCGACGATTTCACCCGCGCGCATTCCGTTCAGGAGCTGATCCTTGTTGTCCCAGAAGAACTTGAGGTTCGCCTTGCACGCAGCGAGTGTCTTGCCGACGTCGTCCATCAGCGCGGCATAGGCCTTCGGATCCTTGTAGAGCGCGAACGGGTCCTTGCCGCTCGCGAACGCCAGTGCGATCAGCGTCGGCCGCTTCAAGCGCACCGAGGTCTTGCCCTTGTACTCGGCCTTGCACAGGTCGCCATAGTCGGCCATTTTGGCGAGCTTGGTGTTGACGACGAGACCGTCGGTGCCCCAGATGTGCGGCAGCCCGTAGACCTTGCCGTCGACCGTCGTATTCTTCTTGGTCGCGTCGAGCATCGACGGAATGAAGAGTTCCGTCTTGATCTTGGTGAGATCCATCGGCTTGTAGATGCCGAACTCGGCTTGCGGCCCGGCGATCCGGTCCTGCGACGGTTGTGCGAGGTCGAATCCCGCGCCGCCGGTGGCGCGCAGCTTGGAGATCATCTCCTCGTTGTTCGACAGCGTGATCTCGACGTCGATGCCGGTCTCCTTCTTGAACTGAGCGACGACGTCGGCGGGCACGTAGTCGGCCCAGGTGATGAGGCGCAGCTTGTTGTCCTGCGCGGAGGCGGAGCCGGCGAGGCCGAAAGCGGCCGCGAAGATCACGAGCGAACGGAGGAGAGGCAATGCATTCATGGATGTACTCCGTGGAGGAATGACTGGTGCGGCCGATTCCCGGTCGCGCGCGCGCCGAGGTGAGGCGAAGCTTACTCCAACGCGGCGCTGCCGGCAGCGCCCTCCGGCGGTCAGCGCGCCGCGCAGTCGCAGGCGGTCTCGCCCTTGTCGAGCACGATGCGCCAAGCCCCCGGTGCCTCTTGCCGCCAGATCGATGTGAACGTCGCGATCCGCTTGCCGGCCGGATCGAACACGGGGCCCGTGCTGAGCGCGAGCGTGCCCGATTCGAGCACTTGGACCTCGGCGGGCTCCCAGCGGAAGGGCGCCGCCGCCGGCTCGAAGAACCGCTTCCACCCGGCCGCAACCTGCGCCTTGCCGCGCAGCGGCGTCGGCCCCGTGAAGAACACGGCCTCCTCCGACACGAACGACGTGAATGCGGCGAAATCGCGGTCGGCCATCGTCTTCGCGAATGCACGCTCGGTCGCGAACACCTGCTCGCGCAATGCAGCGAGATCCTTCGGCGCGGCGGGTGGTGTCGGCACGCCCGCGCAACCCGCGAGCGCCACGGCGCAACACAGGGCGGACAAGAAGTGCCGCACGCTCAGGTCCGCGATATCACCGTCAACCGTGCGACTTGAAGAGCACGCTGAACGGGCGCGGAACGTCGTCGAGGTGCTGGAAGAAATGGACGCGCAGATACCGGCTCTGGCCCTCGATCAGCGTGCGGATCTGCTCGGCGCCCTGCAGCGCCTGCGTCGCCCGGCCCGCGGCGGGGTGCTGCGGCGGGGGCCGCCGGCGGCCCGTGATACCAACGGTGACCTCCTCGAGCTCGGGCTCGAGGCTCATGTAGCTTCCGAACACGGCGAGCGCGTCGATTTCGTACTTGTTGTCCTGCGCGGTGCGGTTGAACTGCCACGCCAGGTCCGCGACGTGCGTAAGCAGCATCTTGGCACGGCTGCGCAGCAGGGGGTCGATGATCTCGGCCTGCGCGTAACGGCGGAACTTCTCGGTGACTCCGTACTCGCCGCTGCGTGCGTCGTGGCGCTCGAGCAGGCCGCGACGCAGCATCTCGTCGATCATCGACCGGCTCGCCGCGGCGCTCACGCGGAAGTCCTCGACGAGCGCGTCGAGCTTGACGACCGCACGATCCGGCGGCTGGCCCTCGACCCGCGCGAGCACGCGCGCGGAGGCTTCGCGCATCCGTTGCGCGTCGACGCCGAAATAGAGCTTCCTGGTGACGAGCGTCAGAGGCTTCATCGCGGGCTCGGTATGAGTTCGCCGAGTGATGACGGTAGCATAGCCGCGCCGATTTCGCATCGGGCACTGCGAAAAACTCCGTGGCCTGAACGGCATGTAAGCCACAGCGCGGAACCGCGACGATCCGCAAGGCCGGCGGCTGATTTTGCACCTCGCGGGCGGCGGGAGGCCCCGCCGGAGCGTTCGGTGTACCCTCGCCGGATGCCTCGACGGAGCCGACTGCCGCCCGGCCGCGTACGCCCCGGCCTCAACGCGCGGGAGCGCTTGGCGCTCGCGCGGCTCGCGACGCCCGAGCGGATCCAGGCGTTCGTCGACGGACTCCCGATCAACCACGAGCTCGGCGGCGAGACGGTGCTCTCGGTGCGCGAGGTGCTGCGGCAGCGCCGCGCGCACTGCATCGAGGCCGCGTTCGTCGCCGCGTGCGCGCTGTGGGTGCACGGCCGCCCGCCGCTCGTCATGCACATGGATTGCGATCCCGCCGACTGGCCGCACGTCGTCGCGCTCTTCCGCCGCGGGCGCGCCTGGGGCGCGATCTCGAAGAGCAATCACATCGGCCTTCGCTACCGCGATCCGGTCTACCGCTCGCTGCGCGAGCTCGCGATGTCGTACTTCCACGAGTACTGCGACCGCCGCGGTCGGCGCACGCTCGTGAGCTACTCGGGCGCATTCGACCTCCGGCGGATCGATCCGGCGAGCTGGGTGACGGCGAAGGCACCTTGCTGGGACGCGCACGACCGGCTCGCCGCGCTCCGTCACACGCCGCTCGTCACCGCACGCCAGCGTGCGGCGCTCTCCCGTCTCGATGCGTTCGAGCGCCGGCTCGCGCGCATCGCGCAATATCCGTCGCCGGCGCGCGCGACGCGCTAGCTCGCGTGTTGCGATTTGCTGGCAATCGATCAAGAATGCCTGTCGACACTCCGGACGAAAGGAAAAGCATGCTTACCCATCGGCGTACTCCTGCACGCCGCACTCGCAGCGGGCTCGCAATGCTGACTGCGGCGACCATGTCTCGCGGCGAAGGCCGACGACGAGAAGGCGGTCGCCGAGCTCGACACGCAGTACCAGCGCGCGGTCAAGGAGAACGATGCGGCGACGATGGACCGGGTCCTCGCCGATGACTTCGTCCTCGTCAACGGACGTGGACGGACGTCGACCAAGGCGGACCTCCTCAAGGAAGCGCGCGCGGGTTCCGTCGTCTACGAGAAGCAGGACGAGCTCGAGCAACACGTGCGCGTGTGGGGCGATACCGCGGTCGTCACGGCGCTCCTGTGGCTCAAGGGCACGCAGGACGGCAAGGCATTCGACTACAAACTCTGGTTCAGCGACACGTACGTGCGCACGCCCGCCGGCTGGAAGTACGTGATGGGGCAGGCGTCACTGCCTCTTCCCGCCGGTCCGTGACGGCTGCGATCGGGGTCTCCGGGGAACGGTGAGCGCGAGCGTCTCCGCTGCGGTCGTCACGGTCCTGCTCACGGACATCGAGGGCAGCTCGCGGCTCTGGGAAGGTAACCGCGAGTCCATGGCGCGGGCCCTCGCGCAGCATGATGCCCTGGCACGCGCGGCGATCGTGTCGCATCGCGGCAGCCTCGTGAAGTCGACTGGAGACGGCGTGCTCGCGGTCTTTGCGGATCCCGTCGACGCCCTCGAGGCGACGTTCGCGCTGCTGCGCGCACTCGCGGACCCGAAGGCGACCTGCGGCCTTCGCCTTCGCGTGCGCTGTGGCCTCCACGCAGGCAGCGTCGAGCACCGCGACAACGACTGGTTCGGCGCACCGGTGAACCGCGCCGCGCGCATCATGGCCGCCGGCCACGGCGAGCAGGTGCTGCTGTCACGGGCCGTCGTCGAGCTGGTCCGCGATCGCCTGCCCCCAGGCATCGCGCTACGCGACCTGGGCAGCGTGCGCCTGCGCGACCTGGCGAATCCGGAGCAGATCCATCAAGCCACGTCTGGCGGACTCGAACATGACTTTCCAGCACTCCGCTCGCTCGAAGCGACGCCCAACAACCTCCCACAGCAGACGACGTCGTTCATCGGCCGCGAACGCGAGCTCCGCGAGGCATGCGGGCTGCTTGCGGATACCCGCCTGCTGACGATCGTCGGCCCGGGCGGAATCGGAAAGACCCGATTGTCGCTGCAGGTCACCGCCGAGGTCCTGGACGCCTATCGGGATGGCGTGTGGTTCGTCGAGCTCGCGTCGATCGTCGACCCCGCGCTGGTGGCCCGGACCGTCGCCCAGGTCCTCTGTGTTCCCGAGAGCCGCGACCTCCCCGCGATCCGAAGCGTCTGCGAGCATCTTGCGTCACGACACATTCTGCTGGTGCTCGACAACTGCGAACATCTCGTCGGCGCCTGTGCAATCCTCGCCGAATCCGTCCTGCGTGCGGCGCAGAACGTTTGCCTGCTTGCCAGCAGTCGGGAGGCGCTCGGCATCGCGGGCGAGCAGACATACGCACTACCGCCGCTTTCGGTGCCCAATTCGGGATCGGACGCCGAGATCACGGCACGGTCGGAAAGCGTTCAGCTTTTCGTCGAGCGGGCGCGGTTGCACCAGCCCGGTTTCACCATCACCGAGGGCAATGCGAACACAGTCGCGCAGCTTTGCGCACGACTAGATGGCATTCCGCTAGCCCTGGAGCTCGCCGCCGCCCGGGTCGCGGTGCTGCCCGTGGAGAAGATCGCCGAGCGCCTGCACGACCGATTCCGCCTGCTGACCGGCGGCAGCCGGACCGCGCTCCCGCGGCAGCAGACGTTGCGGGCGCTGATCGACTGGAGTTACGACCTGCTCGGCGACGCCGAACGAACGTTGTTTGCGAAACTCTCCGTGTTCACGGGAGGGTTCACACTCGAGGCCGCCGAACACGTCGGGGGGGATTCCGCCACTGCGCGGCAAGAGGTGCTCGACTTGCTGACCGGTCTGGTGCACAAGTCGCTCGTAGCAACGGATCGCTCGCATGGTCGGTTCCGCATGCTGGAGACACTTCGCGACTACGCGGGCGCCCGCCTGCAGGACACCGGGGCAATCGGAACGCGCACGCGCCACTGCGACTACTTTCTCGCGCTTGCCGAGCGCGCCGAACCCTACCTCGAGGGCGGCCCGGAGCAACCGGCATGGCTAGCGCTCCTGGACCAGGAGCACGACAACCTGCGATCCGCGCTCGCTTGGAGTGTCGAGACGTCCGATCGCGCCGAGACCGCGTTGCGCATCTGCGGATCGATCTACCGCTTCTGGGCACATCGGGGCCACGCGCGCGAAGGGCGCCATTGGTGCGAAGTGGCGCTCGGCCGGACGATGGATGACAAGGACACGCCCGCCCGCGTGAAGGCGATGCATGCAGCCGGCACGCTAGCCTGGCGACTTGGCGACATCATCGCCGCGCGGTCGCTGCTTGAGCAGGCCCTTGGCGCAAGCCGCGATCTGAATGACCCCCATCGTGAGGGGCGGATCCTGAGCAATCTGGGAGGCGTCGCGATCCATCAGGCAGATGCTCCCGCCGCACGGGCGTACCTCGAACAGGCGGTCGCGCTGCACAGCGCATTGGGCAATCGGACGCTCGAGGCACGCGTGCTCAACAATCTTGCCGCACTGGCCATCAACGAGGGACGCCTGAGCGACGCGCAAGCGCCGCTCGAGCGCGCACTCACGCTGAGCCGCGACCTGGGCAACCGGATGGAGGAGGCCACCGCCATGAGCCATCTGGGATACATCGCGCAGCACGCGGGAAACTTCGCCGGGGCCCGTGCGCTACACGAGCATGCGCTGGCCATCGCCCGGGAGTTCGGCGTTCGGGAGTTCGAAATCGAGGAAGTGCGGCGCCTGGGGGAGATCGCGCTCGCGCGTCGAGATCTGAACGAGGCGTCGACGCATTTCCACGCGGCACTCGCGACGAGCGACGAGCTGGGCAACCAGCGCGAGATCGTGCTCTGTCTCGAGGCGATGGCCGCGCTCGCCGTGCAGATTGGCGCGCACGAGCAGGCAGCCACCTTCCTCGGCGCCGCGAGCGCGCTGCGGGACGCCATTGCCACGCCGCGCGCGCACGGTGAGCAGCAGGGGTACGAGGCAGCCCTTGCGGCCTGCAATGAGGCGCTGGGACACGCCGCGACAGCCGCGGCGATCGCCACGGGGCATGCGCGACCTGCGGAGGCTGCGGTCGCCGATGCCGTCGCCTGGCTCGACCAGCGCCGCTCCGGGAAATCCTGAATACTCGCGATAGAGCAAGCGCTGGGACGGACGCGCCGCCTTCGTAATTCCGGCCCCGCACGAATCCTCCGAACCGACGCGTTGTGCGACAATCGCCGCCTCCGAAGACACGTGCGAACCATCGCCGCGTCGAAGCCTCCCACGGAAAACGATTGAAGATCTTTCACGCTCCCGCCTCGCCGTTCGTGCGCAAATGCCTGGTCGCTGCGCATGAGCTCGGCCTCACCGAACGCATCGAGCTCGTCCCCGCGGCCGCGCACCCGGTCAACCGCGACGCCGCGGTGGTCGCGAAGAACCCCCTGGGCAAGATCCCGACGCTCGTCGCCGACGACGGCAGTGTGCTCTTCGACAGCCGCGTCATCTGCGAGTACCTGAATGCGCTCGGCGACGGTCACCTGATCCCGCGGGACGGCGATGCGCGCTTTCGCGTGCTGACCGAGCAGTCGCTCGCCGACGGCGTCATGGATGCGGCCGTGCTGACGCGCTACGAGACCTTCGCTCGGCCCGAGGCATTGCGCTGGAGCGATTGGATCGCGGGCCAGCTTGCGAAGGTCAACTCGGGGCTCGACGCGCTCGAGGGGCGCGCGGCGTCGTTCGGGGACCGCGTCGACGTCGGCACGATCGCCTTCGGCTGCGCGCTCGGCTATCTCGACTTCCGCTTCGCTTCGCTCGGCTGGCGCGACTCACGGCCCAATGCGACAGCGTGGTTCGAGTGGTTCGGCGGCCGCGACTCGATGGTCGCGACGCGGCCGCCGCCGGCGTAGGCTCGCGATTTCGCCGCGCACGGCCATGGAAGAAGCGCACCCGCGATGCGCAGCGACAGGCGCTTTGTTTGCAACCGTTCGACCGACGCCGCGCGCCACCCACCTCCGTCTGCTGCATTGCGGGAGGCGTCCTCGTGCCGTCCGGCTGCGAGTGCGGGCGCGGCGCCTCGGTTAATATCGGGTTCCGGCCGGCGCACCTTTGGCACGGTTGATGCATGAGTACCCTTAGAGGAGGCCCTGCTGCCATGGACCCTGCCATTCCGCTTGCCGGACTGCAGTCCATCTACTCCGTCGCCGACGTCGATCGCGCGGCGGCGGACAGCACCGCGCGTAACAACGAGGGCCTCAAGGGCTGGTACAACCGAATGCGCGTGCTCGGGGGCTCGCGGTTCATCGTCAAGCCGTCGACGCAGAGCGCGGTCGACGAGCTCTACGACGCGTCACCCAATTTCGGCGAAGTGCTCGACGACCTGCGCAAGCACCTCGCGCTCGCGATCTCCGGCAACGAAGCCGTGCAATTCACGCCGATCCTGCTCGTGGGCGAGCCGGGGCTCGGCAAGACGTACTTCGCGAAAAAGCTCGCGCACGCGCTCGGCACCGGCTTCGAGTTCGTCTCGATGAACTCGCTGACCGCGGGTTGGGTGCTGACGGGCGCCTCGGCGCAGTGGCACAACGCGCGGCCAGGCAAGGTCGCCCAGACGCTGATCGAGGGCGACTTCGCGAATCCCGTGGTCGTGCTGGACGAGGTCGACAAGGTCGGCGGCGACCACCGCTATGACCCGATGGGCGCGCTCTACACGCTGCTCGAGCGCGATACGGCACTGTCGTTCAAGGACGAGTTCATCGACGTCGACATGGACGCCTCGCACATTCTCTGGGTGGCGACCGCCAACGACGACACCGCGATTCCCGATCCGATCCTGAACCGGATGAACGTCTACGCGATCGCGCGGCCGGACGCGGACGGCTCGCGGCGCATCGCGCTGTCGGTCTACCGGGAGATCCTCGACCAGCACCGCTGGCCGTTCCCGCCGGAGCCGTCGCCGGACCTGATCGACCGGCTCGCGACGATTCCGCCGCGCGACATGCGCAAGCTGCTCCTGGACGCGTTCGGCACCGCGCGGCTCGCCGGCCGCGATCATCTCGTCGCCGAGGACATCGACGCGAAAAAGCTCTGCGGGCGCCGGGCGCGCGTCGGCTTCTGAGCGCAGTTCCCGGCCGCGCCGGGGAGTATCATGGGACTAGACCGTGCGCGAATTCGCGCGCGGCCGCGACCATCCGCCCCTCCCGCCGAGCCGATGCAATGACCGCCGCCCGCAAGCGCGCAGCGAAGAAGACGACCGCGCGCAAGCATGCGAAGAAGAAGATCGTGAAAACGACGGCGAAGAAGCGCGTCGCGAAGAAGATCGCACGCAAGCGGAAGCCCGCGACAAAGCGCCCGCCGCCCAAGACGAAGAAGCCCAAGCCGCCGAAGGGACGCACGCGCGACCGCGGTCCGCTGATCGCGCCGCCCGATCCGGACGAGGACTGACCGCCGGTCGGGGCGCGATGACCCTCGACGATCTCTGGGCCGACGTCCGCGAGCTCACGGGGAAGCTCTCCGAGGTCGCGCGCCAGGCGGCCTACGCCGGACTCGGATTGATCTGGATCTTCAAGACCGGCGACGAGGCGACCTACTACCTCGACCGCAGCCTGATCTTCGCCGGCGCGCTGCTCGCGCTCGCGCTTGCGTTCGATCTCGCGCAGTACGCAGCCACCGTCGTGGTGCGTTGGAGGCACGCGAGCGCCGAGGAGCGGGCCCACGGCGTCGACTATCAGGGCAAGGACATCACGCTGCCCGCGAGCCTCAACCGGATTCCCTACGCACTCTTCGCGCTCAAGGTCGCGCTGGTTGCGGCGGGTTACGTCGTACTGATCCACTACCTGCTGCGGGCGCTCCTCGCCTGACCCGAGACTGCCGCCATGCTCCCCGCGCAGAAAGCCCGCATCCTCGCCGAGGCGCTGCCGTACATTCGTGCATTCCACGGCAAGACGCTCGTGATCCGTCTGGGCGGACGCGCGATGGTCGATCCGGCGCTCAAGGCCGGGTTCGCGCGCGACGTCGCGCTCCTGCGGCTGGTCGGGATGAAGCCGATCGTCGTCCACGGCGGCGGCTGGCGCATCGACGAGATGCTGCGGCAGACGGGTATCGAGCCGCGCCGCGAGGGCCGGCTCCGCGTGACCGACGAGCGGACGCTCACGATGATCGAGATGGTGCTGAGCGAGCAGAACCAGGAGCTCGCGGGCCTCGTCAACGGCTTCGGCGGCCGTGCCGTCGGCCTCGACGGGCAGGACGGCCGGTTCATCCACGCGCGGCGCATCACGGAAGCGGAAGGCGGCACGGCCGCGGCCGACGTCGGCTACGTGGGCGAGATCGAGAGCATCGATCCCGGCCTCATCGAGCTCCTGCTGTCGCGCAACTTCACGCCGGTCGTGATGCCGATCGGCGTGGGCTCCGACGGAACCTCGTACCACCTCAGCTCCGACCTGCTCGCCGCGCGCCTCGCGCGCACGCTCCGCGCGGAGAAGCTCGTGCTGATGACCAACGTCGATGGCGTGCGCGGCCGCGACGGCAGGCTCGTCTACATCCTCGGTGCCGCGGAAGCCGACGCGCTCATGCGCGACCACGTCGTCGAGGGCGGCATGCGACCCCGCCTGGCCGCCGCGCTCGACGCGGTCCGTAACGGCGTGCGCTCGGTGCACATCATCGACGGCGGCGTGCCGAGCGCGCTCCTGCTCGAGGTGCTCACGGCGGAGGGCGTCGGGACCGCGCTGAGGTCGGCGTCCGGGCCGGAGTTCTTCGCCGACAGCCGCGCCTACCTGCTCGCGCAATGACCGTCGCGGAAGCGTGCCTTCGCGCCGTGCGCACGGGCACGCAACGCCACGATGGATCGCCGTGCTCTGCGGGGAATTCCACCGCCACGTTTCCGTCTTGACAGGGGTCGCCGCGCAAGGCAACGTCTGCACATCTCGGAATCGACGCAGGGAGGCGACGATGCTGCGATCTTGCACGGCATTCGCGATGACGGGTGTCCTGCTCGCGGGCTGCGCGACCGCGCCGGGAACCGCGACGCCGCCACGCGCGCTCGGTGCCAACTCGCCGCTCGGCGGGGGGACCGTCGCGAGCTACGCCGAGCTCGGCCCCACGGGCGCGCCGACCGCGATCGGGGTAGTCATCGCCGCACGCACGCTGGACACCCTGCCCGCGGCGCCCTCCGACGGGCATCACTGCTACGACGCGAACAAGGACGGCGCCGTCGACCTCCACACGGAATGCCGGGGCTGGCACGAGCGCGTGCTGCCGCTGCCGAGCGAGGCGAGCCGGAGGCCGGACATCCCGTTCAAGTGGGCGCTGCTCAACTGGAACCCGCACGGACACATCCCGCCGGGCATCTACGATGCGCCGCATTTCGACGTGCACTTCTACATCGAGCCGATCGAGAACGTCTTCACGATCGAATCTGGGCCCTGCGGTCCTGAGCAGGTGCGCTGCGACCAGTTCGCGCAGGGGCGCAAGCCGGTGCCGGCAGCCTACATGCACCCGGATTTCAAAGACGTGGAGGCCGTCGCGCCGGCGATGGGCAATCACCTGATCGATCTCTCCGCACCCGAGTTCAACGGCGTGCCGTTCACACGGACGTTCATCTACGGCGTCTACGATGGGCGCGTGACTTTCTACGAGGAAATGGTCACTGTGAAGTTCCTGCGGTCGCAACCCGCAACGTGCTCTCCGATCAAGACGCCAAAGGCCGTCGCGGTGGCCGGGTACTACCCCACCCGATCGTGCATCCGTTTCGACGCTGGCCGGTCCGAGTACACGGTTTCGCTCGAAGGCTTCGAACTGCGCCCGGCGAGCGCGCCCGGCGCGTGATGGCGAAACAAGAACGGCCGTCGAGTCCGACCTCGATTTCTTCGTCAGCGCTGCGGCTCGAACGTGAACACGGCGTAACCGTCTCGCAACTCGCGCAAGAACATGTCGAGAATCCACGCGGGCACGGCGAGCGTTCCCGCCTCCACCGCGCGGCCGACGATCGACGCCGGCCGTCGCGCGCGATAGCCGACGTCCTCGATCGTGATTCGCGGATGTGCATCGGTCTCCGCGAGTTCGGCGCCGAGCCGCGCGAGCTCGCGGCGCAGTCCGCGGCTGAACCGGCGGCGAAACGCGGGTGACATCAGGTCCGCAACGAACCGCGCCCGCGGCAGGAACGCGTGAACCGCCGAGGCGAGCCGCCCCAGCACGTCGAGCGGGAGATACATGCTGACGCCCTCGAGGACGACGATTGCCTCGTCGCTGCCCGCGAGCGGACCCAGGTAGTCTGCAAGCGGGTCCCGGCGGAAATCGATCGGCCGGCGCACAACCGGGTTCGGCGCGGAGCGCGCGGGCAGCTTCTCTTCCTTGAACGCGAGCAGCGCCGCGTCGTCGAACTCCCACCAACGGCCGCCCGGCAGCCGAAACGCGCGCGTATCGAAACCGGCACCGAGCAGGAAGATCCGTCGTCCAGGATCGCGATGGAGCGCCTGCCGGAGCACGTCGTCGATCAGCCGATGCCGCGCGACGTTCGCGGCGGACGGGCCCCTGAGACGCACGAGCGGAGCCATCCGCGTGCGCACGAGCTCGTCGACGAAGCGTGCCGCATACGTGTCGCCGCACACGGGGGCTGCGCTGACGGCGTCCGTCGCGCGGATCGTGCAGCAGTAGAACGCGGTGAGCGCGATGTTGTTGGCAGGCGCGGTCATCAGTTGCCGTTCGCGGTACGTCATGGGGCGGACTGAATATACCGGTCCGCCCGGGACGCGTGGCAAGCCCGTGAACGAAACCTGCACGTTCCTGTTCACCGACATCGAGGGCAGCACGCGACTGTGGGAGCAGGAGCCCGCGCGCATGCCGCATGCGCTTGCGAGTCACGATGCGCTCGCGCGCGCGGCCGTCACCGGCTGCGGTGGCAATGTCGTCAAGATGGTCGGCGACGGTCTGCACGCCGTATTCGACGATCCGGCTGACGCGGTCCGGGCGGCGCTGCAAGCGCAGATCGCACTCGCCGACCCGGCGGCGACGCACGGAATCCCGCTTCGCATGCGCTGCGGGATGCACGTCGGACCGGTCGAGCGGCGCGACAGCGACTACTTCGGCAACGTGGTCAATCGCGCGGCGCGGATCATGTCCGCCGCCCACGGCGGCCAGGTGTTGCTGTCGCAGGCGGTGGCGGAATCGATCGGCGCGCGGCTGCCGCCGGAAGCAACGCTGCGCGACCTCGGCATCGTGCGGCTGCGCGATCTCGCGAGACCCGAGCGCGTCTTCCAGCTCGTGCACCCGGCGCTGCGCCGCGATTTTCCGGCGCTCCGTTCGCTCGAGGCGACGCCCAACAACCTGCCGCAGCAGATGACCTCGTTCGTCGGCCGCGCACGCGCGCTCGCGGATGTGAAGGCGCTGCTCGCGAATGCGCGCCTCTTGACGCTGGTCGGCACCGGTGGCCTCGGCAAGACGCGGCTGTCGCTACAGGCTGCGGCGGACGTCATCGACGATTACGCGGACGGCGTCTGGCTCGTCGAGCTCGCGCCGATCACCGATGGCCGCTTCGTGGCTCAGGCGGTCGCGTCGGTGCTGGGTGTGATCGAGGAGTCCGGCCGCTCGGCGCTCGACGCGCTGACGAAGTTCGTGGCAGACCGAAGCCTGCTCGTCGTGCTCGACAACTGCGAGCACCTGATCGACGCGTGCGCCGAGCTCGCGAACCGGCTCCTGCAGGCGGGCGCCCGCCTCAAGGTGCTCGCGTCGAGCCGCGAGCCGCTGCGCGTCCCCGGCGAGACGACCTATCCGTTGCCCGCGCTTTCGCTCCCGGATGCGCGCGCGACCGTCGCCGCCGCCGCGCTGACGGATTTCGACGCGGTGCGCCTGTTCGTCGATCGCGCGCGCGCCGTGCAGCCGTCGTTCGCGGTGACGGCGCGAGAACGCACCGGCGGTCGCGGGCATCTGCCGGCAACTCGACGGCATCCCGCTCGCGCTCGAGCTCGCCGCCGCGCGCGTGGGTTCGTTGCCCGTCGATACGATCGCCGCCCGGCTCACGGACCGCTTCCGGCTGCTCACGCGCGGCAGCCGGGCGGCGCTGCCGCGGCAACAGACGCTGCGCGCGCTGATCGACTGGAGCTACGACCTCCTGTCCGAGGCGGAGAAGAAGCTCTTCACGCGGGTCGCCATTTTCGCCGGCGGTTTCACGATGGAAGCGGCCGAGGCGGCGAGCGCGGGCGACGGGATCGACGCCGGCGACGTGCTCGATCTCCTGACCCTGCTCGTCGAGAAATCGCTGGTCGAGCGCGACGCGGGCGGTTCGCGGTATCGGCTGCTCGAGACCGTGCGCCAGTACGCGCGCGACCGCCTGCGCGAAAGCGGCGAGGAAGACCGATGGCAGGCGCGGCATTGCACGCATTTTCTCGCGTTGACCGAAGCGGCCGAGCCGCACCTGACCGGGGCGGAGCAGCGAACGTGGCTCGACAAGCTGGAAGCGGAGCACGACAACTTCCGCGCCGCGCTCGCGTGGGCATCCGGCGGCGGCGACGCGGCACGCGGACTGCAGCTCGGGGGTGCGCTATGGCTCTTCTGGTACGTGCGCGGCCATCCGACCGAGGGCCGCCGCTGGCTTTCCGCGCTGCTCGCGGCGGCGCCGGAAGGCGATGCGGGGACGCGCGCCAAGGTGCTGCGCGGGGCCGGCGTGTTGGCGTACGACCAGGGCGACTATGCCGCGTCGCGCGCAGCGCACGAGGCATGCCTCGCGTTGCGACGCGAACAGGGTGATCGCCGCGGCATCGCCGCCCAGCTCGGCAGCCTTGGCATCGTCGCCTACGATCAGGGCAACTACGCGGATGCGCGGGCGCTCCACGAGCAAAGTCTCGCGATCCAGCGCGAGCTCGGCGACCGCCGCGGCATCGCGATGTCGCTGAACAACCTGGGCGCCGTTGCGAGCGATCAGGGCGACTACGTCGTCGCGCGCGCCATGCACGAGGAGAGCCTCGCGATCAAGCGCGAACTCGGGGACCGGCGCGGCATCGCGATGTCGTTGAACAATCTCGCGCTCGTCGCCTCCGACCAACGCGACTACGCGTCTGCCAAGGCGCTGCACGAGCAGAGCCTCGCGATCCGCCGCGAGCTCGGGGACCCATCGGGGATCGCGATGTCGCTCAACAACCTCGGCGACATCGCCTACGAGGAGAGCGCACACGCCGCCGCCCGCGCGTTCCACGAGGAGTGCCTCACCCTCCGGCGCGAGCTGGGCGACCGGCGCGGCATCGCGGACTCGCTCGAGTCGCTGGGCTACGTCGCGCTCGCGCAGGGCCGGCCCGAGGCGGCGGCCCGCCTGCTGGGGGCGGCCGCGCGGCTGCGCGAGGACATCGGCGCCCCGCTGCCCGGGAGTGCCCGGGCGCACTACGACGAGCGGGTCGCCGCGTTGCGCATCGCCTTGGGCGACGCGGCGGCGTTCGATCGCAGCTGGAACGCCGGCCGTGCCACGACGGTGGAGGGTGCCATCCGCCACGCCCTCGGCGAGGGCGGAGCCGGCGCCCCGCAGATCTGATCCGGGCCGAGTCTTACGAATCGGGTACGAAGGTTGCTTATTGGGGAGGAATGAGCAGTTACGCCCCCAATACGAAGCTCGACCAATTGAGGTTGGTCGATGGTCCGGATATGGCCGCGCCGACCAAGGCATCCCCCGCGGCGCCTCCTGGGCCGGAGAGCCCGCCCGCGATGACGCTCGAGCTCAAGCGGGAGGCCCCCGCCCCCACACCGGTCGTTGCGACACCGCAGCCCGCCCCTGTCGCGCCCGAGCGGCCGCTGACGCTGATCGGCAGGGGAGACGAGGCCTTCATGGCCGAGGCGGTCCGCGAATTCGACAAGGGACGCGTCGATCAGCCGCTCTGGGTTCGTTCGCTGGCCCAGGCCGATGGTGATGTCGCGACGGCGAAACCGGCGTACCTGCGTGCTCGCGCCGTCGCGCTCCGCCTCGAGCGACGGGACAAGCGTGCCGAGGCTACGCCCCTGCACGACCGCCCAGCACGCGGCGCGAATGCCGGATCGGAACGCCGCGCCTCATTGTCCGCGCGGTCGGACCCGACGTCGCAGGCGCCCGGAATCCTCGACCGCAAGCGGATCGTTCTCGCG
Organism: uncultured beta proteobacterium; assembly: GCA_963830485.1. Lineage (GTDB taxonomy): Bacteria > Pseudomonadota > Gammaproteobacteria > Burkholderiales > Casimicrobiaceae > CAIWHR01. Next base: position 35,095 of record CAWHNE010000027.1, on the reverse strand, counting down.
GCGGGCGGACTCGCCGCGATCGCAATCATCGTCGGCATCCTCGTCATGCGCCCCGGGAGTGCGCCGCCGCCGGCACCCGCCGTCACCGCCGTTCTGCCGTCGGCCGCGCCGCGCACCGCTGTCGAGAAAAAGGCAGATGCCGCAAAGGGCGCCGCGATGGCCGCCGAGGACTTCGCCCGCAAGATCCAGGAATTCAAGGATGCGGGCAACTGGAACGTGCTCGTCCTCTACGCGGTCGAGTGGACGCGCAAGGAGCCCGCGAATCCCGACGCCTGGAGGGAGTTGGGCGGCGGCTACCTCAGGATGCGCCAGTACGACGACGCGCTGGAAGCGACCCGCAAGGCGGTGCAGATGTCCCCGAACGACGCGCAGCTGTGGCAGAACCTGGGGCAGATCAACGTAGCGCTCCGGCAGCCGGCCGCGGCGCTGACCGCGTTCGAGAAGGCGAGCGAGCTGAACGAGCGAGACGTGACCAGCCGGGCGCAGGCGGGAACGCTCAACGTGGAGCTCGGTCACCTGCCGCAGGCGAGGGCGGCGTTCGCGAGCGCGCTGGCGATCAATCCTCTCGACGTCGAAGCGCTGTGCGGCTCGGCGACCGTGGCGCGCAAGGAAGGGCGGACCAAAGACGCGGAAGCCGTCGCCCGTCAGCTGAAATCGACCGGGGCCGAATGCCGCGAGCCCGAGGTGCCGAGCCCGGCTCCCGTCGCCGCGGCGAGCGCTCCCGCGGGCAAGAAGCCGCCGCCTGCGCGCGGACGGTGACACCGCGTCTCCGCACGCGGCGGCTCAGAATCCCGAAATCTTCCGCGCAAGCGAAACCAGCCTCCGGCGAGGAAGGCTGGCCCTATCCACCATCGGCCCGCGCGCACGCGGATCATTGAATCCGCACGCGCTCGGCTAGCGGCCGTAGGTCGCGGTGAACGTCGCCTTGCCAAGGAGTGCGGGGCCGACTCCCTTGTTCAGCACGAAGCCGTAGAGACCCGCCGTGCCGGTCTTCGGCACGCCCCCCGCCACTTCCACCTTGTCGACCGACAGCGCGAACAGCGTGAATATGTAGCGATGCGGCGGATCGCCCGCGGGCGGGCAGGGACCGCCGTAATTGCCGTTGACTCCCGTCGCGCCCGTGTCGAGGAAGTCGGTGTTGCCGCCGAACGCGCCGGGAGGCAACAGCGCCGCGTTGTTGCCTACCCCGCGCGCGAGTCCGGTGGCCGTAGGCGGGATGTCGTAGACCGCCCAATGCCAGAATCCGCTGCCCGTCGGCGCGTCCGGATCGTACATCTGCAGCGCCAGCGACTTCGTGCCCGCGGGCACGTTGAACCACTGCAGCTCGGGCGAAAGGTTTCCGCCGGTGCAACCGAATCCGTTGAGGATATAGGCCGTGGCGAAAGTGCCGCTCAGGAGATCGGGGCTCGACAGGGTGAACGTCGTGGATTGGGCATCGGAATCGCCCCAGCACCCGCTGAGCGATGCCACGGCCGCGGCGAGCGCCGCAGACAATACCGTCGCGTTTCGAATTCCGGATTTCATGGTGAGTTGTCCTTCTCGATGAGTTTCCGTTGCGTGGGCGTCCCCTGAAAGTTGACGCTGCACTCATGCGTGCTGCCGCGCGCGAAGAGGAGGCGTCGCCGCCGGAGAGGCGCCGCGCGTCGAACAGCCGAAAGACTCTATGCCCGTCGAAACGGGATTTCAAGCCAACGCCGCGGCGGTTCCCGCGCGGGCAAAGCGCGGCCGGCCGCAACAGATGCGATCGTCCGTACGAATTCAGTGGATCGTGCCGCGATCGCCCGGATCGCGCGCCGATTCGGGCGGCGGCGATGCGAGGGAGCCTTCCTCGGACCGAGCGGCGTCGTCTGTCCAATCGACGTCGGCCGGCTCGTCCTCCCACGTGTAGCGCTTGCGCGGCGGGATATCCGTTCGCCGCAGCGCGAGCGCGAGCACGACGCCGATCACCGCCGCCGCGAGATGCGTTTCCCACGACATGCGCGTCCGGATCGGCATGACGCCCCAGACGAGCGCGCCGTACATGAAGCACACGAGCAGCGACGCGGCGATCGCACGCCGGTCGCGGCGGATCAGTCCCGCGACGAAGATGTAGCTCACGAGTCCGTAGACGAGGCCGCTAGCCCCGATGTGAACGCCGCCGCGAGCGAGCAGCCAGACCGCGATGCCGGGTCCAAGCCAGATCGCCGGCAGCACCTTCGGCGCGGCCGTCGGATACAGGTACAGCATCGCGGTGCCGAGCACCAGCAAGGGCGGCGTATTCGCGAGCAGGTGCGGGAACCCGTCGTGCACGAGCGGCGCGAAGAGGATCCCGGACAAGCCCAGCCATTCGCGCGGCCGCACGCCGAAGTCCCCGGGTCCGACGTCGAGCGCCCAGCCCGAGATCTGGAAGAGCCAGATCAGCGCGATGAAGCCCGCCGTGATCTTGAGCGCGACGCGGAAATTGGCGTGCGCGTGTGGCGAGCTCGTGTAGCCGGAATCGTGGGTGTGGATCTCCATGATCGCAGTCGAGTGTAGCAGCCGTTCGATTTGGCGAACGCGCCGGCATGCTCCACGCTTTCCCGATGCCTCGCACGAGCGACAAGCGCGGCATGGGTCTCTCCGACCGGGTGCGCGTCGGCACCCTCGAAGAGCGGATGTAGGACGTCCGCGCCGTGATGGATGCGGCCGGGGCGAAGCGCGCGGCGATCATCGGCGTGTCGGAAGGCGGGCCGATGTCGATGCTGTTCGCGGCGACGTACCCCGAACGCACCCGCGCGCTCGTGCTGTGTGGCTCCGAGGTGGCGAGCGCAAGTCCGACGATTGGCCGTCGGCGAGGTCGTCGTGTCGAGCACGGTCCGCGATCTCGTCGCGGGCTCGGGTCTATCGCTCGTCGACCGCGGCGTGCACTCGCTCAAGGGGGTCGACGAGCCGTGGCGGCTTTACGCCGTCGCACGATAAGGGGATCGCCCCATTGCAAAGGCGGCCCCCGTCGCGCATCGCGACGACGGCCGCCGGAACCGCTAGTTCTTGATCTTGAGCTTCACGCCGCCTGCAGCGAGCGTGAGCCGCGCGCCTTGCTGCGTGCCGTGCAGGCGGAGCACGACGCCGTTCTCGTTCTTCATGATCGTGTCGGTCGGACCGCCCGCGATCGCGATCCCAGCCTCGCCGGCAACGTAGTTGCCGCTGAAATCGGCGACGTTCTTGAGGTTGAAGACTTCGCCCGTCGTCGTAATGTTCGACACGCCCAGGTCGACGACGCTGAGGCCGTCGACCGAGAAGGGATACGATTTGCCGCCAAACGTCAGCGTGCCGTCGCCCCAACTCACGCCGACGCCGATCGCAACCGTCTTGCTCTCCATCTTGACCGTTCCGGACGGCGGAGGTTCGGCCGCGAGCGTCGCCGAAACCATCCCTAGACAACCCAACGCCACCAGCCCACTCATTACCAGCTTCCTGAGCATCGCATTTCTCCTTGGTATTTGACAACTATGCCGTAAGGGGCAAATGCCAAGCGAAAGCGCGCTTGCGCCTTGTCTTGGCGAACGCACGGATCGGACATCGCGGGCGGCCGTCTGGAGTTCCGAATCGCCCCGGTTCGGCAGGGACGCCGGACCGAAAAATTCCGACGCACGTCGCGGCGCCGCACGGAGCTGCGCACAGTCTCACATGCTCCTGCGATACTGCCCGCCGACCTCGAACAGCGCGTTCGTGATCTGCCCGAGCGAGCAGACGCGCACGGTGTCGACGAGCTCCGCGAAGACGTTGCGGTCCTCGATCACCGCCTGCTTGAGCTTCGCCAGTGCCGCCGGCGCTTCCTTCGCATTGCGCCGGTGGAAGTCCGCCAGCCGCTTCAGCTGCGATTCCTTCTCCTCCTCCGTCGAGCGCGCAAGCTCGACCTTGTCGGGAATCGTGTCGCCATGCGGGTTGCGGAACGTGTTGACGCCGACGATCGGGTAGCTGCCGTCGTGCTTGCGGTGCTCGTAGTAGAGCGACTCCTCCTGGATCTTGCTGCGCTGGTAGCCCGTCTCCATCGCGCCCAGCACGCCGCCGCGCTCGGAGATCGCCTCGAACTCCTTCAGCACGGCCTCCTCGACGAGATCGGTCAGCTCGTCGATGATGAACGAGCCCTGGCTCGGATTCTCGTTCTTCGCGAGGCCCCACTCGCGGTTGATCACGAGCTGGATCGCCATCGCGCGGCGCACGCTCTCCTCGGTGGGCGTCGTGATCGCCTCGTCGTAGGCGTTGGTGTGCAGTGAATTGGCGTTGTCGTAGGTCGCGATCAGCGCCTGCAGCGTCGTGCGGATGTCGTTGAACGCGATCTCCTGCGCGTGCAGGCTGCGGCCGGACGTCTGGCAGTGGTACTTGAGCTTCTGGCTGCGCTCGTTCGCGCCGTAGCGGTGCTTCATCGCGACCGCCCAGATCCGGCGCGCGACGCGGCCCATCACCGTGTACTCGGGGTCCATCCCGTTGGAAAAGAAGAACGACAGGTTCGGCGCGAAGTCGTCGATCTGCATCCCGCGCGCCAGGTAGGCCTCGACGAACGTGAAGCCGTTCGACAGCGTGAAGGCGAGCTGGCTGATCGGGTTGGCACCGGCCTCGGCGATGTGGTAGCCCGAGATCGACACCGAGTAGAAGTTCTGCACGTCGTTGTGGACGAACCACTGCTGGATGTCGCCCATCACCTTGAGGCTGAACTCGGTCGAGAAGATGCACGTGTTCTGGCCCTGATCCTCCTTCAGGATGTCGGCCTGCACGGTGCCGCGGACGGTCGAAATCGTCCACGCGCGGATCTTGTCGGCCTCGTCGTCGGTCGGCTCGCGGCCGTTGTCCTGCGCGAACTTGTCGATCTGCTGGTCGATCGCCGTATTGACGAACATCGCGAGGATCGTAGGCGCCGGTCCGTTGATCGTCATCGAGACCGAGGTCGCCGGGTCGCAGAGGTCGAAGCCCGAGTAGAGCACCTTCATGTCGTCGAGCGTCGCGATCGACACGCCCGAGTTGCCGACCTTGCCGTAGATGTCGGGGCGAGGGTCGGGCTCGTTCCCGTACAGCGTGACCGAGTCGAACGCCGTGGACAACCGCTTCGCCGGCACGCCGTCGGCGAGCAGATGGAAGCGGCGGTTGGTGCGGAACGCGTCGCCCTCGCCGGCGAACATCCGGGTCGGGATCCTCGTTCTCGCGCTTGAACGCGAACACGCCACCGGTGAACGGGAAGCTGCCGGGCACGTTCTCCCTCAACTGCCAGCGCAGGATCTCGCCGTCGTCCTCGAACTTCGGCAACGCGACCTTCGGGATCTTCGTACCGGACAGCGACGTCGTCGTGAGCGCCGTGCGGATTTGCTTGTCGCGGATCTTCACGACGTATTCGTCGCCGGTGTAGGCTGCCTTCGTCTTCGGCCACATGTCGAGCAGCTTCCTCGATCGCGGGTCGAGCTTCGCATCGCGGTCGGCCGCGAGCGCGTCGAGGCGCGCCGGCAATTCCTCGCCCTCGCCCGGCTGGGCGGATCCCGCGAGCATCGCCTTCGCCGCGCGTAGCTGCTGTCGCTCGCGTGCGAGCTTCGACTGCGCGTCGACCCACTTGTGGTAGCCGCGGACCGTGTCGGCGATCTCGGCCAGGTAGCGGACGCGCGCCGCCGGCACGATCGCGTGCTGGCCGGTCGAGAATTTCGTGTCGACCTTCGGCAGCTTGCCCGTCGCCATCTTGAGCCCCTTTTCCGCGAGTCTCGCGACGAGCGCCTGGTAGAGCGCTGTCACGCCGTCGTCGTTGAAGCGTGCGGCGATCGTGCCGAATACCGGCATTTCGTCCGGCCGGCGTCTTGAACAGCTCGCGGTTCCGCTGGTACTGCTTGCGTACGTCGCGCAACGCATCGGCCGCACCCTTGCGGTCGAACTTGTTGATCGCGACGAAGTCGGCGAAGTCGAGCATGTCGATCTTCTCCAACTGGCTCGCCGCGCCGAACTCGGGCGTCATCACGTAGAGCGAGACGTCGGCCACCGGCACGATCGCTGCGTCGCCCTGACCGATGCCCGAGGTCTCGACGAGCACGAGGTCGTAGCCCGCGACCTTGCATGCGGCGATCGCGTCGGGCAGTGCCGCGCTGATCTCCATGCCGGCCTCGCGCGTCGCGAGCGAGCGCATGTAGATGTTCGGATGCTCGATCGCGTTCATCCGGATGCGGTCGCCCAGGAGCGCCCCGCCGGACTTGCGCCGCGAGGGGTCGATCGAGACGATCGCGATCTTCAGCTTGTCCTCCTGGTCCAAACGGAACCGCCGGATGATCTCGTCTGTGAGGGAGCTCTTTCCCGCGCCGCCCGTTCCCGTCACGCCCAGCGTCGGCACCTTGGTCTTGGCCGCCGCCGCAAGCAGCGCCTCGCGTGTCTTCGCGGACACGGTCCCGGCCTCGAGCCCCGTGATCATCCGCGCGAGCGCACGGGTGCGGGCGAAGCGGTCGCCTGTGGTCAGCGCCGAGATGTCGGCGGGCAGATGCTTCGCGAGGTCGACGTCGCAGGCGACGACGATCTCGTTGATCATTCCCTGCAGGCCGAGCTTCTGTCCGTCCTCGGGCGAGAAGATCCGCGCGACGCCGTAGTCGTGAAGCTCCTTGATCTCGGAGGGCACGATCACGCCGCCGCCGCCGCCGAACACCTTGATGTCGGCGCCGCCGCGCTCGCGCAGCAGGTCCAGCATGTACTTGAAGAACTCGAGGTGCCCGCCCTGGTAGGACGAGATCGCGATGCCGTGCGCGTCCTCGGCCAGCGCGCAGTTGACGATCTCCTCGACCGAGCGGTTGTGCCCGAGGTGGATCACCTCGCAGCCGCTCGCCTGCAGGATCCGCCGCATGATGTTGATCGACGCGTCGTGCCCGTCGAACAGCGCCGCCGCCGTGACGAAGCGAACCTTGTTGACCGGCTTGTAGGCGAGCGGCGGACGGCTCGAGTCGTTCATCGCGAGGCTCCTCCGGCTATTCGGCCCCCGGTCGCGCCCGGGGACGCCAAGCTTACTCCCCGGCCCGTCGGTCCGAGGGAGCCGCCCACCCTACATGACGTTTACGTAAACGTCAACTTGAGCTTTACCGAGGCCCCCACGCCGCCTGTCGGCCCTGCCCGCAATCCGTCGCGCGGCAGCGAACCAGGGCGCGTCCTTCGTGTCCATGACCCACCCGGCGCGGGGCTATACTCCGCCGCCTCCCGCGTGTCCGCGATTGCCTCCAAGACCTACATGACCTCAATTCTCCGCCCGCTCGCCCGCTTTCTCGTCACCAGTCTCGCCTTCGTCGCTGTCACCGCGGTGGCCGCGCTCCCGCCCGGCGTCACGCAGGGTCCCTCCGTCGAGGGCATCACGCAATACACGCTCGCGAACGGCCTCACCGTGCTGCTGTTTCCCGACGCGAGCGCCGCGAAGACGACCGTCAACGTCACCTACCTCGTCGGCTCGCGGCAGGAGAATTACGGCGAGACGGGCATGGCGCACCTGCTCGAGCACATGCTGTTCAAGGGCACCCCGGCCATGGCCGACCCCAAAGCGGAACTGACCAAGCGCGGGATGCGCTTCAACGCGTCGACCTGGTACGACCGCACCAACTATCACGAGACGTTCAACGCGTCGCCCGCGGACCTGCAATGGGCGCTCGCCATGGAAGCAGACCGCATGGTCAATGCGAAGGTCGCGCGCGCCGACCTCGACAGCGAGATGACGGTCGTCCGCAACGAAATGGAGATGGGCGAGAACAATCCGTGGAACATGCTGGTGCAGCGGCTGACCGGGACCGCGTACGACTGGCACAACTACGGCAAGGACACGATCGGCGCGCGCTCCGACGTCGAAGGCGTCGACATCGGCCGGCTGCAGGCGTACTACCGCACGTACTACCAGCCGGACAACGCGGTGCTGGTCGTCGCCGGCCGATTCGACCCGGACGAGGCGCTCGGCTGGATCGCGAAGGACTTCGGCGCAATCCCGAAGCCCGTGCGTCCCCTGCCGCGCCTCTACACGGACGAGCCCGTCCAGGACGGCGAGCGCAGCGTCTCGATCCGTCGCGTCGGTGACACGCAACTCTTGGGCATCCTTTATCACACGGTGCCCGGCGCGCACCCCGACGCGGTGGCCGTCGACGCGCTGGCCAAGGTCATGACGATCGAGCCGGCGGGCCGCCTCTACAAAGCCTTGGTCGAAACGAAGAAGGCCGCCGGGGTCCAGAGCTTCGCGCCCGAGCTGCACGATCCGGGTTTCGTCGCGTTCTTTGCGCAGCTGGCGCTCACCGACTCGATGGCCGCCGCGCGCGCGGCGATGGAAGCGACGCTCGAAGGCGTCCGCCAAGACGCCGATCACGGCGGTCGAGGTCGATCGCGTTCGCGCGAAGGCGCTGCGCGACTTCGACGAGACGATCGCGGACCCCGCGCGGCTCGGCGTCGCGCTGTCCGAATCGGTCGCGCTCGGCGACTGGCGGCTCTTCTTTCTCACGCGCGACCGATGGCGCACGCTCACCGCGGCCGACGTGCAGCGCGTGGCGGCCGCGTATCTCAAGCCGTCGAACCGGACGGTCGGCACGTTCGTGCCTGAAACGAAGCCCGACCGCGCGGCGCGGCCGCCGGCGGTCGACGTCGCCGCCATGGTCAAGGACTACAAGGGCGATCCCGCCGCCGCCGCGGGCGAGGTCTTCGATGCGACGCCAGCCAACCTCGACGCGCGCGCGCAGCGGTTCGCTCTCGCGAACGGAATGAAGGTCGCGCTGCTGCCCAAGAAGACGCGCGGCGCGACGGTCAAGCTCCGGCTGCAGGTGAACCAGGGCGACGAGAAGTCGCTGTTCGGCAAGGCGCCGCTCGGGACGCTCGCCGCGTACATGCTGAAGCGCGGCACGGCGAAGCACAGCCGCCAGGAGATCGAGGACACGCTCGATCGACTCCGCTCGAAGCTCGGGATCGAAGGGGGCGAAACGTCGCTCACGATCGCCGGCGAGACAACGCGCGAGAAGCTCGCCGACGTGCTCGCGCTCGCTGCCGAAATCCTGCGCCAGCCGGCGTTCCCGGCGTCGGAGCTCGAGCAGTTGAAGCGCGAAATCGCCGCATCACTCGAGGAAAGCCGGACCGATCCCGACAGCATGGCCGAACGCGCGCTGGCGCGGCTCGGCAATCCGTATCCGAAGGGCGACGTCCGGTATCAGCCGACGCTCGACGAAGAACTCGCCTGGTACAACGCGGCGAAGCTCGACGACGTCCGGCGCTTCCATGCGCAGTTCGCGGGCGGCGCTGCCGCGGAGCTTGCGATCGTCGGCGACTTCGACGGCGAGGCGGTCAAGGCGCAGCTCGCGACGCTGTTCGGAACGTGGAGGAGCCCCACGCCGTACACGCGCGTGCCGGAGCCGCTCGTCCCGAAGCCGGCTCGGGCCGTCGTGCTGGAGACGCCGGACAAGGCGAACGCCGCGATGCAGGGCGAGCTCGCGCTGCCACTGAACGATGCGAGCGCGGATTATCCGGCGGCGTCCGTGGCCGCCTACATCCTCGGCGATCTCGGCACCTCGAGGCTGTGGAAGCGCATCCGCGAGCAGGACGGCCTGAGCTACAGCGTCGGCGCGTCGCTCCATCCGAGCAGCTTCGAGGCGAACTCGCCGCTCGTCCTCTCGGCGATCTTCGCGCCGGAGAACCGCGACCGGCTCGCGAAGGCGCTCGCAGAGGAGCTTGCCCGCCTCGTGCGCGACGGAGCGACCGATGCCGAGGTCGCCGAGGCGAAGAGCGGGCTTCTCAAGCGCCGGCAGCTCTCACGTACGCAGGATCCGTCGCTCGCCGCAGCCCTCGTCCAGCAGGCACACCTCGGCCGGACGTTCGCGTACTCGGCGAAGATCGATGCGGCGATCGCGGCGGCGACGACGGCCGACGTGAACGCGGCGCTCTCGCAAGTACGTGAAGCCGGACGCCTTCGCGTACGTCTACGCCGGGACCTTCGGGAAGTGAGGCGTCAGCCGCACGCGAGCCGATGACGTTGCAGGGCATCATCGAGCAGTATGGCTACGTCGCCGTTTTCATCGGATGCTTCCTCGAAGGCGAGACCGTCCTCGTGCTGGCCGGGTTCGCCGCGCACCTGGGCTACCTGTCGCTGCCCTGGGTCGTGACGACCGCGGCGTTCGCCGGCTTCTGCGGCGACCAGACGGTGTTCCTCGTGGGCCGCAGCTACGGTCCGCGTCTCCTCGCGTGGTCACCGCGGCTCGCTGCGTTGCAGCCGGTCATCCTCGCCAAGCTCTCGCGGCATGCGACCTGGGTCGTGTTCATGCTTCGGTTCGCGGTCGGCCTCCGGATCGCGTCGCCGATCGTCATCGGCGCGAGCGGCCTGCCGATGTCGCGGTTCGCACCCCCGAACGCGGCCGGTGCCGTGGTGTGGGCGATCGTCATTGGCGGCGCCGGCTACCTGTTCGGCGCGGCGTTCACCACCTTCCTCGAGCACTGCGAAGCGCTACGAGGCGATCGCTTTTGCCGCGCTCGCGGCCCTCGCGCTCGCGCTCACGTGGTTCGGCAAGCTCCGCCGGGACGCCGAACTGCGGCGGTCACCGGCCGTCGACGTGCCGCCCGAGAAGCGCGGCTGACGGCATCAACTCTCTTCGCGCGAGACCGCCCGCACGATCGCGCCAAGCTCGTCGGCGATCCCCGCCGCCGCGGCGACCACGGGCGCGCGCACGGTGATTCCGCGCGGGCCGGGAAACGGCGCCACACGCCCGCCCGCTTCCTCGACGAGGAGCAGCCCCGCCATCGCATCCCACGCGGAGAGTTCGAGCTCTACGTAGGCGTCGAGGCGGCCCGCGGCGACGTGAGCGAGCTGCAGCGCGGCCGAGCCGAAGTTGCGGAACGCCGCGTGCGCCTCCATCAGCGCCCGACGCAATGCGACGACGCGCAGGTCGAAGAAGCGGTCGGAATGCCCGACCGCCACGAGCGCGCCCGAGAGCGCCGCGGTGGATGCCGCCTCGAGGCGCGTTTCGCCGCCCGCATCCTCACGGAAGGCGCCGCCGCCGCGTCGAGCGTGGAAGAGCTCGTCGTGCGCGGGATCGTAGACGGCGCCCAGCGTGCGCACGCCGTCCTCGACCCACGCGATCGACACGTTCCAGTACGGGATCCCGCGCAGGAAGTTGTGCGTCCCGTCGATCGGGTCGACGATCCAGAGGCGCTCGGCGCCGCCCGTGAACGACGCGGCGGTCTCCTCGCCGAGAAACGCGTCGCCCGGGAACTCGCGTGCGATCTCGTCGCGGATGAACGCTTCGACCTCGCGGTCGGCGGCGGTCACGAAATCCTGCGGCCCCTTGAGCTCGACCGTCAGCGTGTCGCGGTCGACCCAGAAATCGTGGGCGAGCCGGCCGGCGCCGCGAGCCAGGCGCTGCAGGAACGCATAGCGCGCATCGGCCGCCACCCCCATCAACCCCGGGGGATGGAGTAGACCTCCTTGTCCCACTTCTCGAGGATGCGCTTGCGCTCGGCCGCGCCGCCGTACTTCACGAAGTCGTAGTTGATGAGCTTGATATTGCCGAGGTCGGGCGCGCCGGGCGGCGCGGGCGTCGCCTTGTTCGAGGGCGTCTGGAAATTCTTGAGCTCGCCGCCGATCTTCTGCGCGGTCGGCGTGAGCGCGAACTCGTAGAACTTCTTCGCGTTCTCCATGTTCTTCGCGCCCTTGACGATGCTCATCGAGCCGACCTCGTAGCCCGTGCCTTCGCAGGGCACGACTAGCTTTACCGGAAAGCCCGCGGTGATCTCGGTCACGCCGTCATGCAGGAACGTCACGGCGATCGCCGTCTCGCCGCGCGCGACCGCGCGCACCGGACCGGCGCCGGCGCGCGGGTAGCTGTTCGTGTTCTTGTGCATGCCCTTGAGCAGCTCGAACGCCTTGTCCTCGCCGAACACCTGGACGAACGTCGCGAGCGTCGCGTACGCCGTGCCGGATGAGTTCGGGATTGGCCATCTGCACCTCGTCCTTGTAGATCGGATTCGCGAGATCGGCCCAGCATTTCGGTTCCGGCAGCTTCTTCTTCGCGAGGAGCTCCGGGTTGTAGGCGATGCCGAGCGCGCCGCTGTAGACGCCGACCGTCCGGAACTTCGCCGCCTCGGCCTGCTTGACCGCCCACTCGTGGAGCTGCGGCAGCTGCGGCGACTTGTACTCCTCGGTCAACCCCATCTCCGCGGCCTGCAGGTGGGGGTCGCCCGTGCCCGTGTAGTAGACGTCGAGCTTCGGATTCGCGCGCTCGGCCAGGATCTGCGCCATCGCCTCGCCGGAACTCTTGTTCTGGACGCCGACGGTGATGCCCGTCTCCTTCGTGAACGCGTTGCCGACTGCCTGGCACCACGTCATCGGCACGCTGCAGATGATGTTGACCTGTCCCTGCGCTTGCGCGCCCGCCGCACCGAGCGCGAGCAGCGAGCCCGCCAGTGCACGCACGAATCGCTTCATGTCTTCTCCTCCTCGCCGATGCGGCTCGTTGGTCCACGGTTGCCGCGACCCCGTACTGTACGACCGACGCGGCGGTTCGCGCCAGTCGTCCCCGATCCGCGAGGTATCATCGACGGCTTGGTCCCCCCGTCGCCGCCTCACTTCGTCGATCCGGTGTGAAAGCCCATCTCACGCCGCGCGACCTGCTGCTGACCCTCGCCGTGGTCGCGATCTGGGGCTACACGTTCGTTCCGATCAAGGTCGCGCTGCGCGAGGTGCCGCCGTTCGCGCTAGCTGCCGTGCGCTTTGCGCTCGCCGCGCTGCCGCTCGTGTTCTTCATCCGGCGCCCGGCGATGCCGTGGCGCTACGTGATCGGCTACGGGATCGCGATCGGCGTCCTGCAGTTCGGTCTGCTCTTCCTCGGAATGAAGCTCGGCATGCCGGCGGGGCTCTCGTCGCTCGTGATCCAGCTGCAGGTGTTCTTCACGATCGGGCTCGCCGTCGTGCTCGAAGGCGACAAGCTGCAGCGGCACAACCTCGTCGGCGCGGGCGTCGCGGTGGCAGGGGTCGCGCTCCTCGCCGCGCACAAGCTCGGCGCCGGCGAGAGCGGGACGTTCGTGGGTTTCCTGCTGGTGATCGCATCGGGGCTCGCGTGGGCGGTCGGCAACATCATCGCCAAGCGCGGCGCCGGCGCGCACGCGCCCGACATGTTCGCGCTCGTCGTGTGGTCGAGCCTCGTGCCGCCGCTGCCGCTCGCGGCGCTCTCGTACGCGCTCGAAGGCGGTCCGGCCGCGGTCCACGCGGTCGTCGGGGCGAGCGCGATCGTGTGGGGCTGCCTGTTCGTGATGGCGTACGGCGCGACGCTGTTCGGCTTCGGGTCGTGGAACGCGCTCCTCCACCGCTATCCAACGGCGCTGATCTCGCCGTACGCGCTCCTGATCCCCGTGTCGGGCCTCGCGAGCGGCGTGCTGTTCCTCGGCGAATCGCTCGCGCCGCTGCAAATGGCGGGCGTCGCGCTCGTCTTTGCGGGCCTCGTCGTCAACACCTATGCGCCGCGCACCTCGCGCGTGGCTCGCGAAGCGCTTCTGACGCCGACGCTACAGCCCGAAGATCACGACCGTCGTGCTGCCGGTCAGCGGAATCGACCCACCGCTGTGGCCCGAGGCGACTGCGATGTATTGCTTGCCCTTCTGCTCGTAGGTGACGACGCCGCCGGCGATCGGCCCGCCGGTGTCGAAGCGGTAGAGCTCCTTGCCGTCGCGCGCGTCGAGCACGAGGAAATTGCCATTGAGGTCGCCGGTGAAGAGCACGTTGCCGGCGGTCGGCGTGAGCGCCGCGTACATCGGCGCCGGCGTGTGCACGCGCCACGCCATCTTGCCGGTCTTGGGATCGATGGCATTGATCCAACCGCTCCAGTCGCGGACGGGATCGTTCCTGCCCCATCCGTTGGCAAGACCCGTGTACGGCACCGTCGCGACCCACTTCGGCTCGGAGCCGAGCTTGAACAACGTGCACCAGTCGATCGCATTGACGTACAGGAGGCCGGTCTTCTGGCTGTGCGCCGCGCCGTTCCACTGGATGCCGGCCACAGGACACACGCGCACGCCCTCCGGTGTCAGCGGCGCGTCGTGATTCAGCACGGTCGTCACCGGCAGCTTGAACACGAGCTTGCCCGTCTCGCGCTCGAGCACGTGCAGGATGCCTTCCTTGCCGCCCGTCGCGACGAGCTTGCGCCCCTCCGAATCGAACAGCGCGACCGTCGTGTTGTCCCAGTCGTGGTCGTCGTTGGGTCGCAGCTGGTACCACCACTTGAGCTTGCCGGTCCGCGCGTCGATCGCCACCGTCGAGGTCGTGAAGAGGTTCGCGCCCTTGCGCATCCCCTTCTGATAGTCTGGCCCCGGGTTGCCGACGGGGACGAACAACGTGCCGGTCTCGCGGTCGAGCGCGTACGCGGTCCATGCGGCGCCGCCACCGTGCTCGGCGGATCCCGGCGTCTGCCACGTGTCGGCGCCCGACTGGGTGCCGGTCGGGATGAGGTCGAACGACCACGCAAGCGTGCCGTCGGCGACATTGAACGCCATCATCCGGCCCTTGATGCCCCAGTCGCCGCCGGCCTTCGCGACGTAGACGAGGTCGTTCCACACGGTCGGCGCGGCGCCCACGCCTTCGCCGATCCTCCAGTCGGCGACCTGGCGCACCCACAGCGGCGCGCCGGTCTTGGCATCGAGCGCGTACAGGAAGCCGTCCTGCGTGCCGCGGACCACTCGGCCGCCGGCGATCGCGACGCCCTTGTTCGTCGCGTTCATCTCTGGCCCTTGCGCGATGTGCTGGTGCGTCCAGAGCTTCTTGCACGTCGTCGCATCGATCGCGTACGTGCCGAGGTGCGTCGTGACGTACAGCACGCCGTCGTACACTACCGGCCCGGTCGAGAACGTTCCGAGCTCGCCCAGCTGGAAGATGCACACTACGCGGAGCTGCGCCGCGTTGGTGTCGTTGATCCGGTCGAGCGTCGACCAGCGTTCCGCGCGATAGCCCTTGTTATACATGAGCCAGCTGTCGGTCGCGCCGTCGGCGGCGTCGAGCTCGGCCTGCGTGGGCTTCGTGGTCGAGGGCTGCGCGAGCTTGCCGTAGAGCTCGCCGATCTTCACCTGCGCCGCACCGGCGTTATCCGCCTCGCTGCGACCTGCGACGGCGCTGTCGAGCTCGAGCACGCGTTCCATAGGCGACCGCGGAGTGAATTTTTCGCTGCCGGCGGGCAGCCCGCTCCGCGCGAGGATGTAGGCGACGATGTCCGCGTACTCCTGGCTCGAGAGCGCGCCGCCCTGCCCCAGCGGCATGTTGTCGTGGACGTAGCCGTAGAACTGCTTCAGCGTCTTGCCGTTCCACTGCGCGACGAACGTGCCGCCCTTGAGCGCCGGCGCGCCGCCGCCCTGCAGCTGCGCGCCGTGGCACACCGCGCATTTCTGCGAGTACTCCCATCGTCCCTGCGCGAGCTGCGCGGTGCTGAAGAACGGCGTGCCGTCGGCGAGCGCAGTCTGGGCGGTCCATGCGAGCGCGAGCAGCGCGAACGAGGCGAAGGGAGGGAGGCGAGGCGTGGGCATGACGGGCTCCTGTAGTGCCAAGGCCGATTCAATAGCTGAAGTTGAACTGGGCGCCGAGAAACCACCAGCCCTCGGCGCTGCCGCCGTACGACGCGTACAGGTCCTTGTAGCCGGAACCGGGCGCCGCATACGCCGCGAAGCCGTTGACGTTCAGGTGCTTGTCGATCACGTACGTCCACGATACGTCGAACTCGTTCGCGAGCGGTTTCGACGGGACGCCGCCGGTGGGCAACGGCTTGCCTGGCGCGGGGATCGACAGCGGCGAGTTCGTCTGAGCCGCCGCGAAATACAGATAGCGCAGGATGACGATGTTCTTCGCATCAGGCGTCAACGTGACGCCCGCGCTCGCGACATTCAAGTTCGTGTTGCCGAAAATCGTCGACCCGATCTGGCCCTGATACCAGTTCGGGTCGCTGCCGCCGAAATAGAGCGGATCGAAGCCTTCCCATTTCGAGGTGTCCGGCTTGTCGCCCGACAGCGAGGCATAGCGCAAGTCGAAGAGCGGCTTCCACGCCACGTCCTGCGCGTTGTAGTTCGCCTGGAGCAGCCAGCCGGATGCCGCGACGTCGGGCTTCGTCTGCCAAGCGTAGGAGGCCTCCAACCAGAGATTCGGCGTTGCCCAAAAGGGATGCCACCGCGCGCGGAGATCGTAGACGTCGAGACCGTCGCGCGTGACGATCTCCGAGTCCGGCACGTGAATCCACATCGCGCCGAGCCGCACGGGGCCTGTGGGCAGCCATTCGAGGTTGACGCCGGTGAGCCGGGTACCCGTTTCGGCGGAGGTCGACTCGTTCGGCTTGAGCCAGAATCCCTGCAGCTTCAGGTCCCGGTAGCTCACGGTCGCGAGCGCCGCGTTCGCCCACGCAGCGCGCGGTCCTATCTCGTTGGCGCCGCGCTGCGGACCGTTGCTCGCGCCTTTCGAAATCAGCATGCCCTTGCCGACCTGGAAGTCCTGCTGGCCGTACGAGACGTCGACCGACACGCCACTCGTGGCGTCCTTCCACTTGAGCCCGCCGTAGAGTTGCTCGTTGTCGCCGTGCCACGTGTTGCCGTTGCCGCCGTTGTCGGTGCCGCGCGTGGCCGTCCCCATCCACGCGTAGCCGCCGTAGAGGCTCGCGCCCGAGCCGAGCGCCCACGTCGCGGCGATACCCGGCTCGACGAACGCTTCGCCCCAACTCGGATTCGACTTGTAGCCGGGCGATGCGAGCGCCGGCGGCTTGTCGAAGTCGTTGCCGGACATCGTGAAGAGCCCGACGGCGCCGGTCAGGCTGCCGGTGACGAGCAGCCCGCCGTCGCGATAGAGGCGCGGCCACGCACTCAGATCCTGCGTCTGCATGACGCCCGCCTCGGCGTCGGTGTCGGGCAGCGGCCGGCGCGCCAGCGCGCGCAACGGGCCCTGCAGGATCTTCGAGGCGCCGTGGTCGCGAACGGGATTGGCGGTCGCCTGATCGATCGGATTGTCCGGCTGCACGGGACTCGGCGCATTGTCGAACTGCGCGTGCGCGGGCCAGGCCGCGGCGACCAAGAGCGCCGCGGCGATCCGCACTTCCGCCGCGCCGCGTCGCCGTCGAGCCCGCATGCCGGGCTCAGTCCGAAGCCGCCGCCGTCGTCTTTTCCTGCTGCCAGCGCTCGAGTATCGCGCGCGCGTCGTTCGTCGCCGGATCCATCATCGCATCGTGGCCGGGCGTCTTCGCCGTGAGCTCGATCACGTAGCCGTTCGGATCGCGGAAATAGATCGAGCGCACGAAGCCGTGCTCCGAGATCCCGCGCGTCTCGATGCCGCGCGCCTTGCCCTTGGCCATCATCGCGTCAAGTGCCGGCGGGTCGACCTCGAGCGCGATGTGGAGGTCGAAGTCGTGCTGCGCCTTCCATTCGAACGGCATGTCGGGCGCCTCGAAGAACGCGAGGAACGAGCCGTCGTCCAACCGGTAGAACGTGTGCAGCACTGCCGTCTTGCGTCCGCTCATCGTCTCGCGAATGTCGAGGCTACCGGCGAGCGGCAGGCCCAGGAAGTCCTGGTAGAAGCGCCGCGTCTCCTCGGAATCGCGGCAGCGGTATGCGTTGTGATGCAGGCCCTTGATCATCGCCGGCCTCCGTTTGTGTCTAGATACGCACGAACTCCTTGCCCTTGTTCGGATCGACCACGTACTTGTAGAACGCCTCGTTCACGCTCGACCAGTTCTTCAGCTTCTTCATGTTGCCCATCCACCGCGTGACGTTCGGGTAGGCGGCGAAGTTGCAGGTGATCGCCTCGCCGCTCAGCACCATCATCGCGCCGAGATAGTCGGCGACCGTGATCGCATCGCCGCAGAGATAGCCGTTGCGCGGGCCGAGCAGGCTCTGGTCGAGAACCTTGAGCCAGCCCAGCGCCTTGTCCTTCCCGTACGCGAGGGTCCCCGCCTGCACGACGTCGTCGGGCCGCTTCATGAACGCGAAGATCTGCGGATAGATGAAGCCGTACGAGTAGTCGCGATAGAAGCCTGTGTTGAACCAGTCCATCCGCTCGTTGACGTGCGCGCGCTGGCGCGGGTCCTTCGGGTAGGCCGGCGAGCCGACCTTGTCGGCGAGGTACTTGAGGATCGACGAGCTCTCGGTCAGGCGGAAGTCGCCGTCCTCCAGCACCGGAACCTGGTGGCTCGGATTGATCTTCTCGTACGCCGGCTGGTACTGCTCGCCGGTGAAGAGATCGACGACCTGGAAGTCGAGCGGGATGCCGGACTCGGCGGCGAACAGCACGACGGGCCGGCTCGTCGTGGATACCGGATGGTAGTAGAGCTTCATGAGGATCTCCGCAATTTCAGTGGTGCGCGGCGGGCGGGGCCCGCCGCGAGGGCGACATCATGTCACGAAATTGCGCGGCTGCGCACTCGCGCCCCGCGCTCACTGCAGCTCGATGCCCGCCTTCTTCACGAGCTTCGCGTACTTCGCGAGCTCGCTCCGGAAGAACGAATTCGCGTAATCCGTCGTGCTGACATTGATGGTATTGCCCTGTTTCGCCATCGCCTCCGCTACTTCGGGGGTCGCGAACGCGGCGGCGAACGCGTCCCGGATGCGCTTCACGTCGGTCGGCGGCAACTTCGCCGGGCCGATGACGGCGAACCAGCCCTCGACCAGATAGTTGGGCAGCCCCTGCTCGACCATCGTCGGAATCTCGGGCGCCGCGGCCAGCCGCTGCGCCGTGCCGACACCGACCGCGCGGAGCGCGCCGCTCTTCAAATGTTGCTGAACTGACGGCAGCGAAAGTGCGCCGATCTCGACCTGCCCTCCGATCAGGTCGGTCAGCATCGGGCCGACGCCCTTGTACGGCACGTGCGTCGCCTTGACGCCCGCCTCATCGAAGAACATCTCGGCTGCGAGGTGCAGGATCGTGCCGTTGCCGGACGAGCCGTAGTTGTACTTGCCGGGATTCGCCTTGAGGAGCGCGATCAGCTCCTGCGCGTTCTTCGCGGGGACCTTGGCGTTGACGACGATGACGATCGGCGTCGAGCCGATGACGGCAATCGGCGTGATGTCGGCGATCGGATCGAACGGCACCGACTTGTAGACGCTCGGATAGATGACGTGGTTGTTCGACACGATCGACAGCGTGTAGCCGTCGGGCGCGGACTTCACGAGTGCCGAGGTGCCGACGATGCCGCCGGCTCCGGGCTGGTTGTCGACGACGATGGGCGCATTGAGCGCCTTGGACAGCGCGGGCTGCGCCGCGCGCGTGATCGTGTCCACACCGGACGCCGTCGCCACCGGAAGAATGAATTTCACCGCGCGCTCGCCGAGCTGCGCGTGGGCGGGAGCCCATGTTGCGAGCGCCGCGACCGCGATCGTGATGCGAACGAGACCGAGGAGCGATGGGCGGGGCAGGCGTCGGGTCATGCGATTCTCCGTGTTGAAAGACAATCGCGATCGCGTCACGCGACCGCGTTCTGTGCGTGCAGCGAGTCGATCTCCGCCGCCTCGTAACCGATCGAGCGCAGGAGCTCGCGCGTGTGCTCGCCCATCCGCGGCGGGTCGAGCCGCACGCCGAGCCGGCGACCGCCGAGTGTGAATGGAAACAGCGTGGTCTTGACCGACTGGCCGGCGCGCGCGCCGTCCGGCAGGCGCACGTCGGCGAGGCCACCCGTCGCGGCGAGGTGCGGATCGTCGTAAAGGTCTTCCGGCCGGCGGATTGGCGCGAAGGGCAGGCCCACGCGCTCGAACAGCGCGGCGAGCTCGGCGGCCGAGCGATGCGCGATGCGCTCGCCGATCGTCTTGAGCAAGGTTGCGCGGCGCTCCACGCGGAGATTGTTCGTCGCGAGCGCGGGGTCCGCCTTGAGGTCGGCGAAACCCAAAGCGTCGCAGAACGTCTCCCACTGCGGATCGCTGACCGCCGCGAGGAAGATCTGCTCGCCGTCCTTCACCGTGAACACGTCGTAGACGGCCCACGGGTTGTCGCGCGCGGGCATCGGCGCCGGCGCCTTGCCGGTCACCGCGAACTGCAGCATGTGCTGGCCGACGAGGAAGACGTTGTTCTCGAACAGTGCGGACTGCACTTCCATGCCGCGGCCCGTGATGCCGCGCTGGATCAATGCGCCGAGCGCGCCGATCGCGCCGAAGAGGCCGCCCATGATGTCGTTGATGCTGGTGCCCGCCCGCAGCGGGTCGCCGGGCCGGCCGGTCATGTAGGCGAGCCCGCCCATCATCTGCACGACCTCGTCCAACGCGGTGCGGTGCTCGTAGGGCCCGGGCAGGAAGCCCTTCAAGCTCACGTAGATCACGCGCGGATTGACCTGGGCAAGCGCGGCGTAGTCGAGGCCGTACTTGCCCATCGTGCCGGGCTTGAAGTTCTCGGCGACGACATCGGCGCTGGCGGCGAGCCTGCGCGCGACCTCCGCGCCCGCGGCGCTGCGCAGGTCGATCGCGATGCTCTTCTTGTTGCGATTGAACATCGGGAAGAAGCCGGCGCCCGCGCCGAGGAGCCGTCGCGTGCGGTCACCGTCGATCGGCTCGACCTTGATCGTCTCGGCGCCCAGGTCGGCCAGCACCATCCCGCAGGTCGGGCCCATCACCATGTGCGTGAACTCGACGACGCGCAGGCCGGCGAGCGGCTGCGGCGGCGCGTCCCGAGCGGCGACGTCCGTCATGCGTGCGAGGTCAGGACGTCGGCAGGCGCGGCGCGCATCGTCTTCGGCAGGCCCGCGCGCCACAGCGTGCCGTGCAGCTGCTCGCCGTCGAGCCATCCCGCAACTTTCGTCCGCAGCGCGATCAGCTTGTCGAAGTCCTGTCCGGTCGGCACGCCCATGCTCGCGAACATGTAGACGACGTCCTCGGTCGTGACGTTGCCGCTCGCGCCGGGCGCGTGCGGGCAGCCGCCGATGCCCGCGAGGCATGCATCGAAGCGGCGGATGCCGAGCTTCCAGGCGGCGAACACGTTCGCCATGCCGAGGCCGCGCGTGTCGTGGAAGTGGCCGCACGTGAGGCGCTCGCCCGCCACCGCGAGCGCGCGCTCGAACAGGTCCTGCACCGTCGCGGGATCGGCGTAGCCCACGGTGTCCGCGAGCCCGACACGATCGACGCCTGCATCGAGCACCGCTCGAATCAGCCTCAGCACCTCGGAGGGCTCGACGCGGCCCTGGATCGTGCAGCCGAACGCCGTGCTGATGCCGACTTCGAGCAGGCAGGATGAACTGCGCCGCGTCGCGCGCGGCGCGGATGCGCGCGATCTCCGCGACGACGTCGTCGGGCGTCCTGCGCAGGTTGGCGAGGCTGTGCGCGTGGCTCGCCGACAGCGGCACGAGCATCAGGTCGGCGCCGCTTTCGAGCGCGCGCTCCGCGCCCTTCAGGTTCGGCACGAGCACCGACGCGAACAGGTCCGGCAGCGTCTTCGCGAAGGCGACGAGCTCCGCGGTGTCCGCAAGTTGGGGCAGAAGGCGCGCCGGCACGAACGAACCGACCTCGATCTCGCGCTGGCCGGCCGCCCACGCGTCGCGGATCCATTCGAGCTTCTGGGCGGTCGGGAGGACGCGGGCGATGCTCTGGAGGCCGTCGCGCAGGCCTACTTCGCGAATGATCACGGGAGGAAAGACGCTCATGGGCGTCAGTCTAGGCAATCCCGAGCGCGCTGTCAGCGGCATTCTGGAGGGCCGTGCCTGTGCGCCTTCGCAGCGGCTGCCACCGGACGCCGTTGGTCGAAAGCAGCCTGTGACCAACTGCAGCTTACAACCCCTTGCAGCCCTTCGAGTCAGCGCGAAGCGGTCATTGAGGTTGCTCCGAACAGCGATCACTACGGCGGCAAACCCCCGACTCCACGACCCTGGCGGGGACGGAGAGTGAGGAATTTGAAAACGTTGCTTGAGCTTTCAGACACACGGCGAAGGACTAGCTAGCGCTACGGCGTTTCCGCACAGGCCGGCCACCCCCCGTACGAATCGACCGCCCCTTGACGCAAGGCAAGGTGCATCGTTCGCAGGATTGTTAGCCTGAAACCGCGCGACGCCGTGCGATGATTTCGGTGGTCGTACTGAAGCGCGAAATTCGCGAGGAGGCCCGACATGAAGCTTTCCAAACTTGCGATGGTGTTCCTGGGAACCGTGACGTTGGGGGTGTCCACAATGCCGATTGCGGCAGACCAGTTGGACATTGGGAAGCGGGAATATGACGCGAGCTGCGCCAGCTGCCATGGTCTAAACGGAAAGGGCGGCGGGTCGTTCGCACAGATGCTCCAGGTGAGTATGCCCGACCTGACAACGCTTTCGAAGAGCAACGGAGGTGTGTTTCCCATCTCCCGTGTATACAACGTGATCGACGGTAGAGAGGTGGTCAAGGCGCACGGCACGCGGGAAATGCCGATCTGGGGCAGGCACCTGTCATTCAGAGCGGCGCCCGAATACGACGATTACCCATATGAGCGCGAGGAATTCGTACGTGCCCGCATTCTGGCGGTGATCGATTATCTCTATCGGCTGCAGGCGAAGTGAATCCGAGGGCGCGCGCTCCGACTGCTGTCGATGAGTCTCCGCCTCGCGATCGCGTCGATCGTCTTGTTCCCGGTCGCCGTGACGGCAGCCGACGGACTGTTTCGCTGCCCGGGAACTGGTATCCGGGTGCCCAACTGGAACGCGGAGGAGCGCGATCGCGTATGCAGCGCCGCAGCAGCCGCCATTGCTTTCTTTCGGGCAGCCGGTCTTGCCTATCATGGGGATGACTTGACGATCAGGCCGCTGCCCCCGGGAGGGGACGGGGAAGATCAGTGCGTGGTCGGCCGCTACAATGTGCTCTGCAACGAGATACTTATCCTGACCTATGACGCGGCCATCGTTGAATCGAGGAAGCATCCGCCAGCCTTCGACATGCCGATGAGTCCCGCGTTGTGGCAAAGCTTCGTCAGCCACGAGACGGCGCATGCGGTCGCCGAACAGAACTTCGCGGCGGGTGTGCACCGCCCGACTGCGAGCGAGTACATCGCCGTCGTGGTTCAGCTGGCGACGCTGCCGCCCGATCTGCGGCAGGCGATTCTCGACCGCTACGACGCCAAAGGATTCGCAGACGCGAGCGAGATTTCGATGCTCTCGTACGAGTTCGATCCCGCTGTGTTCGCCGTCATGGCTTACCGCCATTATGCCGCGCTAGGTGATCGCGGGCCGGCTTTCATCGCACGCCTGCTGCGCGAAGGGCTCGATCAATAGCGGCCTGCGATGGCCAAATCCAAACTGCGTCCGGCCGAATTAGGGCGTCACACTCTTGGCGGCGTCCCTCTTACGGAGGGCGCGAACAGTAGCGCACGGCCGACGCTTCCTCGCATGACCGGTATTGAGCGCAAATCACTAAGACCGGTTCTGCGTCAGCGGCCATTCGCAGGACTCGATGACCCCACGGTTGCTCGCCTTCGGCCGGTTGCCGTAGGGTTTGCAGAATGCCCGACCACCGCACGCTGCTCGAGCTCGTCAAAATCTCCGAGGCGCTGCGCGATGCATTGCGCGAGGCCTACGAACTTAGGCGAGCCGGCGAGAATGGCGAGCCGCTGCGCGAGGCCCTTCACTTCGCCCGCGACCTCCTCGACTTGGCGAACGAGACGCTCGCCGGCGATCCACAGGCCGGCGAACACGCGCGCGGCATGGCGATGCACATGGCGGAGCAGTTGGCGGCCGTGGAGGCCCTGCTCGGATCGATCCCATGACCGTCACGCTGCAACTCGCCAACCAGATCCGCCGGCTCGGCAGTCTGGCCAGCGGATTCAACGTCAAATATCCCGTGGGCTGCGTCACTGTCCTTTCCGGACTCCCGGCCTGACCTGAGACAGACGCTCCAACTGTCCGCTGAATGAAATTCTCGCCGTCGAAGGAGGTCGGAAGACCCGTTCGACGAGAGCGTGAACCACCGTCTTGGGATCGGCGCGGATCTTTACGAGCTGCGAGGCGCCGGACCAGTCGTTCGAGGCGGAAAGCGTGTTGACATCGTGCCACACGGTTTCTCCGCGAAGGGTCGTGCCAATCCGAAGGCGGACCACCGCATGAGCATCGTGAACTTGGGCCGAGCAGGCGAAGGAGACATACTCGATCACCAAGCGCATGCCGGCAGGCACCGTATAGATTTCTGCTGACGTCGACATGCGGCTCTTCGGGAGCGCGACAATCTTGCTTATCTGAACCGGACCGGCGACGGAGGAGGCGGTGCTCTTGCGCATTGCCAATCTCGCTTGTCAAGGTTGCGGGCAATTGTCTATCGGATACGTGGCTCGGGATCGCCCGGGGCGCACGTTAGCCGACACTGAGCCTGACATACAAGGATCTGCCCGAGGGATCGAGGGCTGCCTTCCGAGCAAGGTCCGGCAGCGTCTTCGCGAAGGCGACGAGCTCTGCGGTGTCGGCGAGCTGCGGCAGGAGTCGCGCGGGCACGAACGAGCCGACCTCGATCTCGCGCTGGCCGGCCGACCACGCGTCGCGTCCATTTCAGCTTCTGTGCGGTCGGCAGCACGCGGGCAATGCTCTGCAGCCCGTCGCGCAGGCCGACTTCGCGAATGACCACGGGAGGAAATGCGCTCATGGACGCCAGTCTAGGCAATCCGACGGGCGCTGTCAGCGGGAATGCGGGAGCGCCCGCGTACCCGCGTGCGACGCGCGGGAATGAATCCCGCGCGCATACGGTGCCGCTGCCGCGACGCGGGCGACCGGGCGGGTCAGCCTCGCCCGCCGCGAGCGATCAGTGCGCGGCGACGCCGCCTAGCGGTGGTGGTCCGTGCGCCGCTTTGGCCGCCGGTGTGGGTGGCTGCTGTACCGCGATCTCGCGCGTGTCGTCCACGCGCTTCACGTCGCCGGAGAGCTCGCCGCCCTCCTCCACCACGAGCTTGCCGTAGCGGATGGTGCCCGAGACTCTGCCTGTGCCGTGGACGACGAGCCGCGTGCGGGCCGTGAGCTCACCCGAGAACTCGCCGTGGATTTCCGCGACGTCGATGAATGCGGTGCCCTTGAGGGTTCCCGGCTTCGCGATCTCCATCGTCTTGCTGTGCACCGTCGCCTCGACGTGACCTTCGATGATGAGCGCGTCGCATTCGGAAATCTCGACGCCCTTCAGCTGGATGTTGATGCCCACGGCAAGCTTGCTGCGTGGGGGTTCGAGCTTGGCCGTGGGTGCGGGCGCCTGCTCGGTCGCCGGCGCCCCTGGCGACCCGGCCCCGGACGGCGGCGGCTGTGCGGCTGCGGAGATTGCGCCGCGGGAACGAGCGACGACGGGCGCGTCGCCGTCACGTTCGCCGCCGTGCTCCGGTTCGCATTGCCCGGCGGATCGTAGAGTGCGGGCTTGAGCGCGCCCTTGTCGACGTTCTTCGCTTGGGCGATGCGATCACGGCGGCTGAAATTCAGCATGGCGGCTCTCCTCGGGCGGTGGGCGGAGATGACGATGTCATCATCCGCCTGCGGCGCCGATTGTGCAACCTCCGTTGGTCGCGCCTGCCGTCCTAGACTGAACATGCATACCCCCTCTCATCCCGGATTTGCGTTCCAGACCGGCATTTTTTGCTTCAGAGAACTGGCTTTCCTCTTCTTACCCTTTCGCCTTTCCGTCACCGGATCGCAGCCGAAAAAATGGTTGTAGTGGGATCCTGTCTCCGCATCGAAGTACTGGCCGGGCAGTATTCGAATGGACCGCTCCCGTATAGAGCCGCTTCTGGCTCGGCGACGGCGGAGACTGCGCTCTCAATCTCGCTCCGCAGTTTGCTTCTTCTTCGTGGTCCACGGCCTGCGAAGTAACCAGATCAATCCCATGGCCCAAATAAAGAATGCTACGAGGCTGACAGGAATGGAAACGTTCGCGAACGGCGCGACATAACCTAAACTAAGCCAAGTGGCGACGTGCAGTAGGACAGAGAGCGACAGCGCGCTGATTGTGACGGCGGCCCAGAAATTGGCCACGAGCCGCCCGACGAGCGGCGGAATGATCACGACGCCGAGAAGAATAATCGCATCGCTCATCTTTCAGCAACCTTTGCAGTCTTTCCGCGAGTCGTTAAACGCACCTTGCCCCATACTGCCTTTTACGCCGTTACAGTAGGCGTTGGCGATCCCCATACAGTCACCCGCAACGGCGCCCCCTCGCACCCGGCACTTCTTGCGCAAGCAGTCACAGAATTTGTCGTCACACGATTCCTTGCTCGGCTTGTTCTTGCAGTCTGCGTAGCAGTCATCATGATCGTCACAGCAGCTGCGGAATGAGTAAATTGGATAGTCGGGTATGAAGAACTCGAGAAGCCTACCGTTCGGGCCGCAGCCCGCGTTTGGACGACCGGGGCGCTTGATTGGTCCCGGCGCGGGCTTTCCAGGGGGTGGTGCACGACCCATTTCTCCAGTGGGATCAATTTGAGCTAGCGGGTCTACCACGTAGACATAAGTGTTCAACCCGCCGTCGAGTCCGATTGGATCGCTCTCCAAGTACCGTCCAATCACCGGATCGTAGTCCCGAAAGTAGTTATAGTGCAGTCCCGTCTCGGCATCGTAATACTGGCCGGGGAAGCGTATCGCGTACTTGAACGGGCCTTGGCCCGCCGGGTCCTCATTGGGCAGATTGCCTCCGAATGGATCGATGTTGTCCCAGCGCCAGAGGAAGACGTTGTCGGACGGGCGGGTGATGGCCCGCGGAGTACCGAGGTGGTCCGGATGGACGTAGTAGACCGCGATCGGCGGCGGATTGCCGGAGCCGGTCGGCCGGAGCGTGGCAATCGGCAGGTCCTCGAGCCACACCGTCTCCTGGATCAGGGCACCGGTGCCGTCGTACTCTCCAAACAGCCGCCCTTGCTCATCGTAGACGAAGACGGTGGTCGCGCCGCTCGTGGTCTTGCTCAGCCGCTGGCCCAGCGCATTGACGGTATAGCTCGCTAACCCCGTGACCGCGACCATCCGGTTGGCGAGATTGTAGGTGAAGCTCCGGGTCCCGGTTACGGTCGGGTTGCCGGCGGCGTCGTAGGTGTAGCTCTTGGCGCCAACACCGGTGAGGGCCTGCAGCCGATTGTTGGTCGTGAGGTACGTGTAGTTGGTGAGCTGACCGTCCACCGTCTTGTTCGACCGGTTCCCCACGGCGTCGTAGCCGAACTGCTGGGTGCTTGTGACCGGGTTCCCCTTCTGCGCCACGGTGAGTCGGTCGATCGCGTCGTACTGGTAGGCGCCCTTGATGGCCGGCGCAGCCGGATCGGTGACCGCGGTGATGCGGCTCGCGATGTCCCATGTCAGCTCGCTCCGCAGGATCGAGACGCCGTCGCGGAACTCCCAGGTCGCGAGCCGGCCATCGGTGTCGTAATCGCGGAAGGAGTAGAGGCCGTTGCCCCAGCGCCAGAAATTGAGCGGACCGAAGGGCTCGGTCGTCGCTCCGGTGATCAATGGGGCGCCATTGACGCTGATGGTAGCGATGCGGTTGTTGCTGTAGGTGTAGGTGAGCTGCTGCCCGGACGGGGTGGTGAGCGTCGCCAGCTGGCCCGCAGCGTTGTAGGCGTAGCCCGTCGTCTTGGTCACCCCGGCTGCAACTTGCGTCTTGCCGGTTACCCGGCCGTGCGCCTCGTAGGTCCAGCTGGTGGTGCTGGCGGGATCGGTCACCTGCGTGAGCCGGCCCTTGGCGTTGGCACCCACGTCGTAGATGAACGTGTGCGTCTCGCTCGGCGAACCGCTCTTGCTGTAGACGACCCGTGTCACCCGGTTAAGCGCGTCGTAGGTGTAGGTTGCGGTCACCCCACGCGCGTCGACCCGGGTCAGCAGGTTGCCGGCGGCATCGTAAGTGTTGATGGCATTCCCCGTGTCGGGGGAAGCGAGCGTGGTCGTCTCACCGAAGCCGTTAAGCGTGTACGTCGTGACCAGGTTGCGCGGATCAGTCACCTGCTTAAGCACCCCGTTGCCGTTGTAGGCGTACTTGGTCGTGCCGCTCGCGGGATTGAGCACTTGGGTCAGGCGGTTCAACGCGTCATAGGTGTTGGTCGTGCTCCGTCCGAGCGGGTCCTTGGCCACAGTCAGATTGCCATGCGCATCGTATAGCGTAGAGCGTGTTCTCCAGCGCGCCGCTCGCCGGCCCGGTGGTAGCGCAGGCGTAGTTGGTCGACGGGTACTGGCTGCCACTGATCGCGGTCGACCCGGGGAACGGCGCAGTCGCCCAGCAGGTGCCGATCGTGCAGGCAGGGCGGCTGTAGTTGTTAGTGAAGTAGGTCGAGGCGACGGGACAGTATTGGCCTGCCGCACCCGAGGCTACGGCGAACAGAGCAATGAGGACGGCCGGCGCGAAGGTGCTGGCGTTGCGGTTCTTCATCATTATCTCTCTGCATAGCGCTACTGCGCTCCCACGGTCTGGTGCAGTCGGTTCAGGCTGTCGTAGACCTGCTGCTTGACCCGGGCCAGCTGCCCGACCCGATCGAATGCTTGCTCCTTGATCCGGTTGCCCATCGCGTCCAGCGTGTAGACGATCTTGTTGCCGAGCCCGTCCTGGATCTGGGTCAATCGGTGCGCGCCGTCGTAGGTGTACTGGACGTAGCTGCCATCCGGCAGCGTGACCTTGGTGAGCTGCCCTACCCCGTCATAGTCGTAGGTCGTCTGTTCGCCGCCGACGGTGCGAGAGGTGAGCCAGCCGCGCGGGTGATACGTGAGGGCGGTCACCGTCCCGTTCGGATCCGTGATCGACAGCGGCCGGCCATTGGCGTCGTAGGCCGTGAACGTGGTGACGTGGCCGAGCGGATTGGTGATCGTCTGCACGTTGCCGCGTTTGCCGAGATTCGGGTCGTTCGCGGCGTAGTAGACGGTGGTCGTAGTCTTGTAGTTCGGATCGGTCGCGGTCAGCACCTGGCCGAAGCTGTCATAGGTGTACTGCCACACCCGCGGCGGGCCAGTAAGCACGGCGGCGAAGCCCTGTTGGCCGGTCGCATCGGTCGTTTCCTGGACCGTCTTCGTGCACAGCACTCCGATCGGGTTGCCGTTGACCAGCGCCGTGGTCGGCGCGCAGTACACCCCGCCGTCGCCGTTGTAAGCGTTGGTGGTGATGCGGTTCGGTTCGGCGACCTTGGTCGGCAAACGCCAGATCGTGTGCCACTGCGTCGACACCTTGCGCACATCCACACGGGACGGCAGGGTCGTGAGCACAGTGCTGCACGTCTCCGTCGACAGGATGCCCTCCGCCCGCGCCGTCTCCAGGTTCCGGCTCAGGTCGTAGGCGTAGCACGCCTTCTTGTTGTTGAAGTCCGTGCGCGACGAAACGTTGCCGTTCGTGTCGTATGTAAGACCCGCGCTCGTCTCACCGCAGGTCGGACACGATTGCGACATGGTTGCCGAGCGAATGCTGCCTCTTACATTGATCGTGGTGAAACTGATCGTCTGTCCGAGTGGCGTCGTCAACGCGAAGCTACCCGTGGCGCCCTCATTACCGTAGACCAGGGCGCCGCCCGACGTGTGGGCCGACGTATACCCGTAGCGATTGACACCGCCAGACAGTTGTGACGCCGTTGCCCTGCCGTTGCTGTTGTACGTGACGTTCATGTATGCCGAACCATTCTCATCGGCCACGCTGGAGAGCCGCAGCGACGTGTAACCGTAGCCGCGATTCACTCCGCCGGGATAGTGCACCGCAGTAAGGAACGGTTGACTGTCGGTCGAATAGTCATAGGTGACGCAATTTCCATCCGGAAGCATTACTTGACTCACCCTCCCGTTCGTTCCGTACGCAAATGTCAGGGCTCGACCGACTTCGTTCGTCACACTGGCGATTCGGTTCTGCGGAGTCGTAAGCAAGCGTCAAATATCGACCGGTCGACGAGTCGATTCGACTATTGCGGCCACTCGAGTCATAAGTCTCAAAGGTTCCATCAGGCTTCTGCCGAAGCCACCTAAACGAACCGCCGCCCAGATCAATCTTCGTGAGAATGTCGGACGGATGAAACATCGAAACGAAATTCGCTCCCGATTGCGTAAACCACGTCCAGTGCCCGTTTGGTTCGCTAATGCCGATGGAGTAGACGCCGGCGGCGACGTATCCGCCATCAAACAACGCACGATTGAACGAATGATTCCAATCGCGCCCAATCGGCGATGGAAGGTACGGCGTGGAGTTGTGCACCTCGTAGTATCGGTGGAGGCTCAATCGCGAATCCGACGGTGAAACATGATCAGTCTCGATCAGAACTTTGCGGCCCAATCCGAAGTTGATCGGATTACCGGCCGTCATCGGCCCCTGACTGTAGCTTGGCTGGGCGTCACAACACGGTGGCCGATCGATCGTGGGACGGTGCACGCACGCCATCGGGTCATACGGAGAATTGAGCGCGCCCATGAAAGCAAGAACTGAGTCGCTCATGTCCGTGCAGCCCATGTAGCTCACCATGGTCACGCCTATGACAACATGCGCGTCGTAGTAACGTCCACGCGGATCCGAGCAAATCTGGTCGACGTCCATGTTCATGTATTTTCTGAAATAGACCCCAGCCTGAATCAGCGACCAAGGTGTGTTTTCAGAAATCACTATGTTTTGCCAATTGCACCAACCCCCGAACCCATATGGGGTGGGGACCGCGCGCGCCGCGATTAGTAGATTCTTGGCCTCGGATTCCGTATCGACTGAATAGGGGCTTGGGTTTAGGCCGCTCGTGGTCGCATGGAAGCCATGAATCACCTCAAGAAACGGCGGCAAACCGGACGCGACAATGGCAACGGCGGGGCGAGGGAAGAAACTGCTCATGTCTCGACCCAAGGCAGTGCCGGACAGCAGGGCCAGGCAACATACGGCCAATGTGGCTCGGCGGCTTGCCCCGAGGCTGACCCTTGGACAGGCTGGGTACGTCGTACATGCCATTCGGTCCCCCTGATCGTTCTGCGGCGCAATCAGACACGCGCCCGCGAACGCCCGGCGAGCGTCATGCGAACGACGCATCGATCCTCCCCGAACCCACGCAACGGTGCCGCGGGAATCCACGCTCGAGGCGGCGCGCCTGCTCGGGCACTGTCGCGCGCGCTTTCGCGTCTTCCACGGCTCAAAACTTTTTACGCCGTCTGACCGCGTCTGACACCTGTCATTTCTGACAGGTACGCGAATTATTTTGGATGATGCGGGGCCGCTCCGGACATCGTCCGAAGGTCTGATCGCGCGAGTCACCGCGTGGCTACCGCTATGGCGACGGCGGCGCGGGGGACCAACTGCTCTCCGCGCTGGCGCCGTCGTCAGGATCGGGACCGGAAGCCGCGCGAGAGGAGCAGGAACGACAGTGGCACGGTCACGCAGAGCGCGACCAGCATCGCCAGCGGCTTCGGCACGCCCAGGACATCGACGGCGAGCCAGAGCATCAACAGCGAGGCGAGATACATCGCCGCGTACGTGGCGACGTATGCAACCGCGGAGCGCGTGCCGAGCGGCGCTTGAAACACGAACTCGCGCCGCGCCCAGTAGCCGAAGACGAGCCCCGCGAGATACGCGACCGTGTACGCGACGCGGTAGTCGACGACGAAGAGCAGCAAGACATAGATGGCATAGCTCGCCGCGGTGTTGGCACCGCCGACGACGACGAAGCGGGCGAAGCGCACGGAAGACGCCGCCGCGGGAGACCGCTCAGCGCCGCGCGAGGCGCAGGAACTCCGCGTAGTCGCGAATGTAGTCCGCCCGGATCACGCGTCCGACGCGAGGACGAGGAGCGCAGCGTCCGCGCTGTAGCGTACTGGCTGCCCCAGATTCTCATCGGCGGCAGGTGAGACGCCGCAAGCGTCGGGCGAATCGAGCAGCGAACTCCTCCCGATGCACGCCGTCATCCGCCATCACGCGATCACCCGCCGCGGAGGCAGACGAGAAACTGGTGGCAGCTCCCGATGCGCATGCTGGCCGCGGATCTGCCGGTCGACACGTCGTGCACCACGAAGAAGCGCTCGGACCTCGAACGGCAGGAACTTGGCGCATCACCTCGCCGGCGACGAGATTGCCGCGCAGTCGGCATCCTCGGCCGTACGTCAGGCGACGGACGGTCACGCCCCGCGACTTCCGCGGCCTGCGCCGCGGCGGTCCGTGGCGCGAGCCGGTCGATCGAGCCCCGTCGGGCCCGTGAGGCCACGTAGCCGACGATATGGGCCGGGTTGCCGGCGACGACCGCGTACGGCGGCACCGTCTCGACGATCACCGCCCCGGCGCCGACCATCGTGCCTTGGCCGATCGTCACGCCGGGGAGGATCGTGGCGTCGGCGCCGATCGACGCGCCCGCCTTGACCACCGTGCGCAGGAACGCGTCGGTCGCCGCCGGCTGCGCGGAACGCGATCGTTCGAGAAGGTCGCGTTGGGCCGACGAAGACGTCGTCCTCGAGCGTACGCCGTCCCAGAGCTGGACGCCGCACTTGACGGTGACGCGGTCGCCGACGACGACGTCATCCTCGATGAACCGTGAATCGCAGACGTTGCAGTCCGCGCCGATGCGCGCGCCCGGCAGTACGCGCGCGAGCGGCCAGACGCGGGTGCGCGGACCGACCGCGCGCGATTCGCACAGCGTCGGCGGAGGGGCGACTTCTTCACGACGGCGGCTCCTTCCATCGCTTACCGCATCACCGCTCTCGCTTGCCATTGTTGCCGCCGATCGACCGTCGGACACGTGGCTCGGAACCGCTCCCAGGGCGCACGTTATCAGACCTCGGGGCTGACGCATAAGGGCTCTTCGCGCAGTCGCAGCGAAGGTTCGCCCGGCTCCGGCACCCGAGCCGTCTCTCCCCAGCCGCACTGACCCTATTTCCGCCCCTGGAGATTCCGAATCGCGCGGTCGAGCTGATCCTCGAAGTTGGGGGCCCTGGCGTCCAGCATCTGATACTGCGTGAGCAGCATCTCCATCCCGTGAGTGAGTGTCGCATCGTCCAGTTTGACGCTCAGGAGAGGTTTGTCGACCACGTCGGCATACTTCGCCTCGCGCCGAACGTATTTGGAGTTGATCGACGCCGAGCTCACGAACAGCAGAACGAAGCGGCATTGCCGGACCTTTCTCGCTCTCAGCGTCGCGTCCCACTCCTGTCCACCGGGATCCCTTGTCATACCAGACGTTGAGCATCCTGCTGCACTGAGGCGATTCAGGATCGGCGCGATGGCCCCGATGTCCTGATGCTTGTAGCTCACGAAAAAGAACTCGCCTTCCCCTTCATACGCGGAAGGAAGTAGACGGACGGCGGCCGCCGGCGTCGGGCTTTCCTTTTCCTCCAGCGGTCGCTCCACGGACGGCGCACGGATTGCGAGGCGCTGCTCGAGGTCGACGGAGCCCCGCCAGCCCAGGACTTCCAGGGCGCCATCGCTGGCGATGCATTGGGCGCAGCTTTCGTCGAGCGAGATCGCCTCGAAGACGCTGGAGTGGGTAGCCACCGTCAGCAAATCATCGCTCCCGCCGTTCGCGAAATCGAACCGGGGAGCCTCGAAGCGCATGCCCGCCATGCGACGCCTGAAGTCGCGCCGGAGCGCCTCCCCCAGCCATCTCGCTGCTTCATCGGAATCCACGGCGACGAACTCTTCGCACAGTGCGGTGGCTGTCGCGAGCCTTTCCACGAGCTGTTCCTGCGTCTCGGCGAGGGTTGCGGGACGCCGGGAAGGCTCCGAACACGCAGCACATTCTTGCGCGCATCACGCAGCGCCTCGGGATCCGCGGTCCACGGTCGAACATGCACCTGATACCCGAGCCGGTAGCCCAGCGTGTCGGCCTCGGCAAACAGACTGTCGAGCTCCGAGCGATCTGAAACGGACAGGCGAACCACGGTTCGCCGGCACCGAAGCTCCCGGCCCGCACCTGGCACTGCAGCTTCGGGAATCCGTGCAATAACGCGTCGTGCTCGGCGCGCGTAAGGGGAATCCCTACCGACCCCTCGACGACGCCATCCAGCCGCGTATAGGAGGCGAGGTAGGACCGCAGCTGGGATTCCGCCTGAGGCGGGGCGGAGGCGATCAGAACCGCCGCATGCTGCCGTCGCTGTCCAGCAACAGGCGCAAGGCATGTTGCCCCCCGGTCACCGCGTCGCGGGATCGAAGGCGTCCTTCCAGGATGCGCCACCACAATGACAGCGTTTCCTGAAGCACCGTCGGCAACGGTCCGAGACGGACGCATCCCTGCAGGATCCGGACCTGGTCGAACTCAAACGCCGCCAGATACATTGCGCCTCATCGGGGTCCGATCGTCTCGCACATCGCGTCCCGACTGGGAGAAGGAGGCCGCAAAACGCTAGCCAGTCGAGGCTCCCTCAACCCGTCCGACGCAGCCGTCCCAGCAAGCCGCCGCCGACTTTCTTGCCCTGGGAGCCTCCCGATTCACTGGGAGCGGATAGCTTTTGTCGCTCGCCACGCAAGATCTTGAAGTCGATCTCCTGATCGATCTTGCGCTCCTCCATCAGATCCTTGACGAATTTCGTCAACTTTGCGTGCGTCCATTCCATCACGCAACTCAAGTCGGTGATGTCGTATTCCGTCACCTGTTGCGTCCCCGGCTCGACCGTGTTGACCTTGACCAGTTGACTGGACTCGCGATCGAGCCCCTGGGCAAGCGTCTTTTCGACCCACTGCCCCATGTTCAGATGTCCGTCCCGAGCCGACATACAGCTCATCGTCGTAGCGATAGATCTGGCAATAGAGCAGACCCCGCTGGAAGCTCAACACGATCTGCTGGCGCTCGACCTTGCCGGATCGATGCCCCAATACCAAATCGTCTCCTCACGATGTTTCAAGCCCTTTATCGGCGGGCTCTCCAGCGCCTTGAGGAATCGCTCCCGCAGCACGGCGGCATCTCCCCCGAGTCCTGACACCACCGCCTGCCACGAGTCGACCCAAGTCAGGACGCGCGGCTCGGATTCGGGTTTGCCGGAGCTCCGGACCGTTCTGGGGCGTCGACGGGCTATGTAGTAGGTAACGGCGGCGCCGACCAGGATGAGAAGGCCGCCGAATCCGAACTGCAGCGTGACGAAACCGATTACGGCAAGGATCACGGGCAGCACGCCCAGCCAGTCGATCTTGAGCGCGACGACCTCGTTGCGCGGCCGCCAGAATTGCCACGGGTAGCGGCGGACCTGGTGCGCCGAGAAGCTGGGCTTGGGACCCCGTCGCAGGAGGTAGAGCACCAGCGCCCTGAGCATTTCGTCGTCGAGACGAATCAGACCGGCATGTTTCTTGATCTCCCCTCGATCATCGACTTTGAGGG
>CAWHNE010000026.1:0-138145 GCA_963830485.1 uncultured beta proteobacterium | reverse complement strand
ACGCTGCTCGGCGATGGCCGCGGCCTTGTCGAACGCGTTTTGTGAAAGGGCGACATCGATCTCCTGAAGTGCGAGCAGATGGTCGCGCATGCTGGTGATCGTGTGCAGGCGCATCGGCTGGGAAATTGGACCAACTGCCGGGAATCGGATTGCGCGGCAGCGGATCCGGTCATCGAATGCTGGTGGTCTTGTGCGATGGCGGAGGACGCAAGGGCGCTGGCCCAACCCATGGTCATCGCTACCAGGAGAGTGGTGCTGCTCATCTGGCCTCCACGAGTGGATGGTCGTGACACTGGGATCAGGCAGGAGGCGGATTCGCGCTTCATCCGCGGCCGCCGCACCCGCAGCCAAGCGCAACCGGCGAGGCGGCCACTGCGGGTTCCGCGTTCGCGGTGAACCGTCGACGATCTTCTCGCGGGTTGGCACGCCGCCCGAGTGCACGACCTTGCCGTCGACCACGACGCCGGGCGTGGCCAGGATTCCGTAGCTCATGATGTCCTGGATCGCTTCGACCTTCTCCAGCGTGATTGCCACCCCCAGATCCTTCGCCACCTGCTCGACGCGCTGACTCGTCGTACGGCAATTGGCACACCCGGTTCCAGTACCTTGATCGCTCTCATGATGTCGTCCCGTTGACCTACAACACTGCGTTGAACACGTAGCCCACCAATAGAATGCCGCTCGCGACGACGGCGGCGAATGTGGCGATGAGTCGCATCTTGAGGACCTTGCGCAGGATGACCATTTCCGGCAGCGACAGCGCGATGACGCTCATCATGAACGCCAGCACCGTGCCGAGCGCGGCACCTTTGGCCCAGCAGCGCCTCGACGATAGGGAATGATGCCCGCGGCATCGGAATACATCGGCACCCCAATCAGCACGGCGACCGGCACCGACCACCAGACCTCCTTGCCCATCAGGCCCGCCATAAAGTCCTCCGGCACGTAGCCGTGGATGGCAGCACCGATGGCAATGCCCGCGACGACGTACGGCCAGACCCTGCCCACGATCTCGCGTACCGATGCAAATCCGGCCTGTACGCGCTCGGCCATCGCCACCGCCTCGGCGCCGAGCGCCACGTTCAGGCGCGGCATGTTCCTCACCCAGTCTTCGAGATGTGCCTCCATGTGCAGCCGGCCGATCACCCAGCCGGAGACGATGGCGACGGCAAGTCCTAGCCCGAGATAAAGGACAGCGATCTTCCAGCCGAAGAAGGTCCAAGCAGGAGGCCAGCGCGACCTCGTTGACCATCGGCGCCGAAATCAGGAAAGAGAACGTGATCCCGAGCGGCACGCCCGCCTGCACGAACCCGATGAACAGCGGCACTGCGGAGCAGGAACAGAACGGAGTGACAACGCCGAGCGAGGCTGCCAGGATGTTGCCGACCCCCTCGGAGCGGCCGGCGAGGAGCGCCCGCGTGCGTTCGGGCGTGAAGTAGGAATTGATCATCCCCATGACGAACACGACGCCGGTGAGCAGCAACAGCACCTTCGGGGTGTCGTAGAAGAAGAACTGGAGTGCGCCGCCGAGGTGGCTGTCGCGATCCACGGGCAGCAGCGCCGTCAGCGCCTCCGACAGCGGCGTCAACGCGTGAAAAGCAACAAACCAAACCGCGGCCGCGACCAGCAGGAACAACCGGGGCCGGTGGTTGGGGAGCGTCAAGGCGGCGTTCATGCGACGCGTCCGATTGCGCGCTGCGGTCGGCCCGCGAATGCCGCAAGGCGCTTTCTCACCTCGCGCAGCCTATCGGGCGGCACGCCACCCCCGACGAGCGCGTCGAGTATCGACCGAGCCCATCAAGGCAGCTCGCCGCCGATAGTGCATCCACGTTCCCTCGCGGCGGGACTTGATCCAGCCCCCATCACGCAGCAGGGCGAGGTGGCGAGATACGCTCAGGCTGAAGCTCTTCGAGCGCTGCGACGAACTCGCAGACGCAGACTTCACCCTCGACCGCCAACAGCGCCAACATGCAGCGCCGGGTGGAATCACCTATCAGATCGATGTTCGGATTCATGCTTCTAATATAGCGCGCACGTTATATATAGAGTTGTGAATACGGTTGATCTGCGTCAATGCCGTGGCTAATTTAGCGCCAATGTCGGGGCACGGCGCGGTATAGGCGCGAACGCACGAGTGGGCGCCGGCACGACGTAACGGTAGCGGTACCCGGGTACCCCAGCATTATGCCCGCGGCCGTCACGACGGCTTCACCGCCAGCAATGAGACGCTCTTCACACCGAACTTCTTGCTGGCACCGCGCGCGTTGTCCGAGATGAATTGATAGGTCGGATTGTCCGGGACTTTTACGACCTTCAGGCCGGCCGCTGCGATCTGGCCGCGATAGTTGTCCTGCTGCGCGGCGCCACCGATGCAGGCCGCCCATAACGTCGAATTGCACACGATGGTCTCGGGTAGCTGAACGTCAGTGACAATGTCGGAGATCGCCAATCGGCCGCCGGATTTCATCAGGCGTGCCACCTCGCGGAAGACCTTGCTCTTGTCAGTCGCCAGATTGATCACGCCATTGCTGATCACTACGTCGACCGACGCCGCCGAGGCCGGGACATTCTCGATGTAGCCTTTCACGTACGTCACGTTTGTGAAACCATCGCGGTCGCGCAGGCGTTCCGCCTTGGCGCGCTGTTCATCAGTCATGTCTACTCCGATGACTTTCCCGCGCGGACCCACCTTCAGCGCCGCGATGAACGTGTCCATGCCCGAACCGCTACCCAGATCAAGGGAGCCGGTCTCGCCTTCCTTGAGATCAGCAATATGGAAATAGTAGCCGACACCGGCAAACGACTCGATTGCCTCTTTAGGGATGCGATCTAGATCCGCGGGCGCTCGCCGAGGCGCTCCGCCATGGCTCGACCCATCTCGAAGTGGAACTCGCCATGCGGGTTTTCCGCGACGCTTCGGTACATCGCCTTGACCTTGGACTCGAGTTCCTCGGTCAAAAGTGATGGGAGCAGCCATGATGGACCTCCTCGTGACAAGTTGACATTGGCCGGCCAGCGCCACACGCCGATGGCGCGCAGGGTGCTCGCACTCCTCACGGGTGCCATGCCGGTGGGGGCACCGTCGTGTCAGGCACCGGACCCGGCCAGTGGTGACTGGATTGAAATTAGACGAGTCCGAGTGTTGGGGGTTCGGTCGTGCGGGTCAAGCGTCTGTCTTCGGCGGCAATCGGCTCTCATTGCTTGACCAAGCGCCTCCACGCGCCGATCAGTCCGGCAGCGGCGCGGGCGAGGTCATCCTCGGTGGTCATCCAGCCCACCGAGAGGCGCACCGCACCCGCCGCACGTATCGACTCGACACCCATCGCCGCCAGCACACCGCTCACGGCGTCGTGCTCGGAGTGACAGGCCGAGCCGACCGAGGCGGCCACGTCGGTGCTGGCTTCGTGCAATAACTCTCGCCCGGCTACACCGGGGAACGATACATGCAACGTGTTGGGCAAACGCTCGTCCGGATCGCCGTTCAGAACAAGGCCGGGGATCGCCTCGGCGAGCCGACTATGCAAGTGATCGCGCAGGCCGCGTAGATGGGCCGTGGCTTCGGGCAGGCGTTCCCACGCAGACCTGGCAGCGGCGCCAAGCCCGACGATTGCCGGCACATTTTCGGTTCCCGGTCGCAAGCCATGTTCCTGATCGGCGCCGAACAGGATGCTCCCGATTGGCGTGCCCGCACGGACATACAGCGCACCGATACCCTTGGTGGCATAGAACTTGTGCCCGGCAAGCGTAGACAGGTTCACGCCTAGCGCATCGACATCGACTGCGATCTTGCCCGCGGACTGAGCGGCGTCGGTGTGGGCGACAAAACTTTCCGTGGGCGTGTCAGCGCGGCGATCTCGGTCACCGGCTGAATCGTGCCGACTTCGTTGTTGGCGTGCATGATCGACACCAAAGCGGTGTCCGGACGCAACGCCGCCGCCACGTCGGCGGGTGACACCCGGCCCCGGGCGTCCACTGGCAGGATTGAAAGCTCCCAGCCACAGCTTTCCAGATGAAGCGCCGCCTGCATGACCGCGGGATGTTCGACTGCGCTGATGATGAGATGTCGCCGGCCGACGGGTGCTTTCGCGCACGCACCAGCAATGCCAGGTTGTTGGCTTCGGTCGCGCAGCCGGTGAAGACGATCTCAGACGGCGCAGCCCTGATCAGTGCGGCGACTTCCCGTCGTGCTTGAAGCACGGCCTCCTTTGCATGTTGCCCAAACACATGCGACGACGACGGGTTACCGAAGAACTCGTTGAGGAATGGGCGAATCGCCTCGGCAACCTCCGACGCGACCGGCGTGGTGGCGTTGTAATCAAGATAAACGGGACGAGTCATGCTGGTGCACCTCGCGCTGAGCAGCAAGCCGGGACCATGCTGAATGCTTGACTTACATTCTAACAGTTAGAGTGTTGGTCTATGAGCGATCTGAAAAATATCCTCTACGAACAGGTCAGCCGCGTCAGCAAGGCGCTGGCGAGCCCGAAGCGGCTCGAACTCATCGAACTCCTCTGCCAGTGCGAAAAGAGCGTCGAGACGCTGGCGCGTGAAACGGGCATGAGCGTGAAGCTTGCCAGCGCGCATCTTCGGGCACTGCGTACTGGCCGCCTCGTGGAAACGCGCAAGGACGGGAAGTACGTCCTATACCGGCTGGCTGACGCGAGCGTGGCCGACCTGTGGGTCTCACTCCGGAGCGTGGCCGAGGAGCGACTGGTCGACCTGCAGGTGGCGCTGCGCTCGCTGCTTGAGGCCCGCGCGGCGTTGGTCGGCGTCGACCGCAAAGCGATTTTGCGCCAGGCTCGGCAGGGCGAGGTCATCGTGATCGACGTACGCCCCCGAGGAAGAGTTCGCGGCGGGACATCTTCCCTACGCACGGTCGTTGCCGCTGACCGAACTGAAGAAGCGCCTGCAACAACTGCCCAAGGACAAGCCGGTGGTCGCCTACTGCCGCGGGCCGTTCTGCCTGATGGCCCACGACGCAGTCGCCCTGCTGCAGAAGCAGGGTTACCGCGCTCAGAATCTGGAAGATGGTGTGGCGGAGTGGCGGGCGCGTGGACTACCGATTGAACGGTGAGAATGTGTGGAGTCTTGCATGAAATCCCTCTTCGTCCTCAACGACGCTCCTTACGGCACCAAGCATCCTACAATGGCCTCAGGCTCGCTGGAGCGCTGGGCAAATCGCCTGACAACGAGGTGCACGTCTTCCTCATGGGCGATGCGGTGACGTGTGCGAAAGGTGGCCAAAAGGTTCCCCAGGGTTTTTACAACATCGAACTCATGGTCAACAGAGTTATACGCAGCAAAGGCCAAGTGGGTCTTTGCGGCAGTTGCATGGATGCGCGCGGAATGGCTGCCACAGAGATCGTCGAGGGCGCGCACCGCAGCAGCATGGAAGAGCTTGCGCAGTGGACCCAGTGGGCTGACAAGGTCGTCGTTTTCTAGGAGGAGGCACCATGTTCTTTCGACAGTATCCGACCAAGGATTCGACGCTTTCCTATTTCTTCGGATGCGGCACCCTCGCCAAGTCCGTGGCTGTGGACGTTGTGGCAGGCGACGAGCCCTGGTTCATCGAGGAAGCCAGGAAGGCCAACGTCAAGATTACCCACGTCATCGACACGCACGTCCATGCCGACCACGTATCGGGCGGCCGCAAATTGGCGGCGATGACCGGCGCGCTTTATTGCCTGCATGAGAGCGACGCTGATCTTCGTGAAGTTTCCGTTCGAGCCGCTGCATGACAGCCAGGTGATCGAGGCGGGCAACGTCATCGTCCGTGTACTGCACACGCCGGGCCACACGCCGGACAGCGTCTCGCTGCTGGTCACTGACAAGCGTCGTGGAGACGAGCCCTGGTTCGTGCTGACCGGGGACACGCTCTTCGTCGGTGCCATCGGGCGGCCCGACCTCGCCGGCCGCGAGCGCGAGATGGCGAGCCTGCTGTTCGACACGCTGCAGGCGAAGCTCCTGCCTCTGCCCGACACTATCGAGTTGTTTCCCGGACATCAGGCGGGCAGTGTCTGCGGCGCCGGTCTCTCCGGCAAGCCGTCCTCCACCATCGGATTCGAGCGGCGCTGGAATCCGGCGCTCTCCATGCGCGACCGGAGGAATTTATCGCCTATCTCACCAAGCAAATCCCGCCGCGGCCGGCGAACATGGACCAGATCGTGGCGACCAATATCGCTGCCTGAGCACCGTCCGTGACAGCCCACGCCGCCGAGTTATTGCACGGCATCCGCCACAACCTCGACCAGTTCCTGCACCAGCTGCTCCAGGTGCTGCTGGTCGGATTCACCATCGGCATGATGCGCACGGTCGTGCCGGCACTGGCGGAAACCGAATTCGGGGTGCCCCGGAATTCGTTTGTCCTGCTGACCGCCTTCGTGGTCGCCTTCGGCTTCGTCAAGGGCATCCTCAACTTCGTCGCGGGGCGACTGTCGGAACGCATCGGGCGCAAGCAGGTATTGCTGCTGGGCTGGCTTGCGGCGCTACCGATCCCTGCCATGGTGCTCTGGGCGCCGGGCTGGAACTGGATCGTCGC
The DNA here is from genome assembly GCA_963830485.1 of uncultured beta proteobacterium. Taxonomy (GTDB): domain Bacteria; phylum Pseudomonadota; class Gammaproteobacteria; order Burkholderiales; family Casimicrobiaceae; genus CAIWHR01. Next base: position 131,607 of record CAWHNE010000026.1, on the reverse strand, counting down.
CGCCACGGTGCTGCTCGGCGTCAACCAGGGGCTCACCTGGTCGATGACCCAGACCGCCAAACTCGACATCACGCGCCCTGACCAGCGGGGGCTGACCATCGGCCTCAACGAATTCTCGGGCTACGTGGGAGTGGCGGGCACCGGCGTATCACCGGTTACCTTGCCACGGCGTTGGGCGCCCGGCACGGTCTTGCGCTCTTCGGCGCGGTGGTGATCGTGCTGGCCATCCTCCTCACCCTGCTGTGGGTCAAAGACACGCGTCCGTGGGCCGACGTGGAGGCGAAGAAGCATGCGGCCGGTGCGTCCGGCGTGATGCCCCGCTATCCAAAGAACATCTCCAATGAGCCATTGAACCTGGATGTACTCACGCTCATGACTTGGCACGACGCAGTTGATGGCCGTGAGTCAGGCGGGACTGGTGGAGAAGTTCGTTGATGCCCTGGTCTGGGTGTTCTACCCCGTGTTCCTGTTCCGGCACGGTACAGTGTCAGCAACATCGGCTGGATTGTTGGCGTGTACGGCTTCGTTTGGGGCGGGGCCCAGTTCTTTACCGGCAAGTTATCCGACCACCTCGGTCGCCACCTTCTCAATGTCTGGGGTATGTGGATATGCGGCGCGGGCGTGGCCCTCATGCTCATGCACGACAGTGTTCTCTGGTGGTCGATGAGTGCGGGCCTGACCGGACTCGGGATGGCGTTGCTCTATCCGAATCTGAGTGCGGCAGTTGCAGACATCGCCCACCCGAACTGGCGCGGCTCGGCCATTGGCATCTATCGTCTTTGGCGCCAAGTTCTTGGGCTACGGCATCGGTGGCTTGGCCATGGGCATCGTGGCCAGCTCGACCGGGCACATCGAGAGCGGATTCTGGTTTGTGGCCATCGCCATGTTTCTGTCGGGGCTGCTGCTGTGGTGGCAGGGCGAGGAAACGCATCCGCGGCTGAACCCTGCCTGAGCGAAACACAAGCGATTTGACGGACGCGCAGGATCAGCGCTGCGGCATAACCGCGAGGGAAGAGCACAATGGAACTCTATCAGTGGTGGTGGCACGGCATGGGGTTCATGTGGATGTTCCCCCTCTTCTTCCTTATCGTGCTCGTACTCTGCGTTGCGCTCTTAGTTCGCGGCCCGTGGTGGTCTGGGCGCGGTCGTGACGGTAGCGGAAACCGGGAAACGCCGCGGGAGATTCTTGACCGGCGATTTGCCAGCGGCGAGCTTACCAAAGAACAGTACGAGGAGATGAAGCGTTCGGGCTGAAGGTCGAGCGGTGGCGGTGTCTTGTAGGAGCAGAAATGCCGTACGACATTTCCCGTTGGGAGCACGACCACGTTTTCGACAGAGGCAACGCTGCCGGTGAGCGGGGCACGCGCGCCGTCGCGTGGCTGACCGCCGTCATGATGGTGGTCGAGATCATCGCAGGGTGGTGGTACAACTCCATGGCCCTGCTGGCCGACGGGTTCCACATGAGTTCGCACGCGCTGGCCATCGGACTGAGTGCATTCGCCTACGCAGCCGCTCGCCGCTATGTGACGGACCGACGGTTCTCATTCGGGACGTGGAAGATTGAAATTCTCGGCGGCTTCGCCAGCGCCGTCCTCCTGCTCGCGGTTGTGGCGCTGATGGTCTTCGGGTCCATCGAGCGCCTCTTTGTGCCGCAGCCAATCCACTATCGCGAGGCCATCGTGGTCGCTGTCGTCGGACTCGTCGTCAACGTCGTGTCGGCCCTGATTCTTGGTCGTGCGCATCACGACGACCATCATCACCATCACGGCAACAATGACCACCACCATCACGACTTGAATCTCAAGTCGGCCTACGTACACGTCATCGCCGACGCGGCTACCTCCGTGCTCGCGGTTGCTGCGCTGCTGGGCGGCTGGATATACGGCTGACTGGCTCGACCCCGACCATGTGCGGTGCTGGGGGCGGTACTGGTTGCCGTTTGGGCCAAGCAACTCCTTACCGACACAGGCAAGGTCCTGCTCGACCGGGAGATGGATCACCCCGTCGTTGACGAAATTCGCGAGGTCGTCGAGGTCAACTCGAAGGCGGGGAAACGCGAATCGCCGACCTCCATGTCTGGCGGGTCGGTCGTGCCAGCTATTCATGCGCGCTCATCCTAGTCACGAGGGACCCAACGATTACCACCGACAAGGTACGGGAATGGCTTTCGGTTCACGAAGAGATTGCTCACAGCACCATTGAGGTGAACCACGTGTCTGAGACGGTGGGACAGAAGCGGTGACGAATTGAACGTCAGGCTTGGAATACTATTCAATGACTGCAGTTCGGAGCAACCCCGTAGTTCCGCTGAGGGTCGTTCTCGCCGAGTTGGAACCGAGGCACCGGCCGGCGGCTCTACAGCCTTTCAGGCCGACCTTCACTCCTCGTTGGCGGCTATGCGTGACCCAGCGGCCGCTCGGTCGCATCGCGTCAACGCCGGCAGTCGACCTTCGGACAGTCGAGGTCGCCATGGAAATTTCCCGTAAGCGGCCGTGCGCACCAGCGAACCGAGGTAGCGGTGACGTGGAAATGCGGCGGCCGCGTCGAACACGCCGCGCACCTTGCACGAGAAGACGATCAGGAAGTCGTGCCCGCATTGCGCGCACCGCGCGCGGGCGAAGCCATGGGCGAGGATGCCGCGCATTCGAGAGGGCGGAAGTCGCGCTCGACGTACCAGGGGGACAGCGTCGGCGTCATCGCATTCGCCATGTCGCAGCGCGAGCCGAATCTCGAAGTGAATCTGGACCGTGCGATACATCAGCGTGTCGGGAGCTCCCGGTCGGCGCTACGTGCGGCGCATCGTTGACCTTGTGGGCGCCGGCCGCGAGCGGCGGGCGCCGCGTTCTACAAGGGTATCTGCTCGTAGACGCAGGAAGCGTCTATTTCACGACGGCGCCTTTGCTCTGCCTGTCGCTTTCGCACCTCTGTTTATCCACTCCGGCGGCCCGCCGCGTGCTGCCTTGCTGGGCCGTGTGTGTTGCTTCGTGCTGTACTACTCGCTTGACGCCCTTCTGGTCGATCGTGAAATCACAATCGCTCGCCGTCACGGCCTGTTCCCGGTCGGATGAGTTGCTCTTTGACGATTTCACCTTCGTCGCTGCCTGTTCCTCCGTGACGTTGCTCTTCGAGGAGTTGAGGTTTGTTGCGGCCATCACCGACAGTGGGAATGTTGCTGCGAGCAATGCGAGTATGAGATGTTTGATTTCGGGTCTCCTTGCAAACGTTACCTGTCGCTATGTGACGAGCAGCGTCAGCGGGGTGGCTCCTACGATGATGAGCACCCACCCAAGGCAGCTATTCGCAAGTGGCGTGCCAACCTGAAGCGAGGCCGAGCGGCGTTGCTACTGCTCGCAACACCGCATTTCCATGTCGTGCGCCATCAGCCACAGGTTCATGGCGGTAATGGCGGCGATGACGGTCAACCGCTCCCCGACGCTGAGCGGCGGCTCTACGATCCACACCAGAATTTCGCGCCTGGATGGCTGCAGTACGCCATTCAGCGGGCGCTCGTCGAATCGCTTCAATGCCGGCGACCGGCCATGACCCGTCCATCGGCAGATCGGTTCAATATTGTCGTAAGCAGACGTTGGTGTAATCGCGACGGGGCGTGCCGAGGGAATCCGACGTGAAAATGCTTAGCGCCGTATAGCGCAGCGCGCTGGCATGGGGAAAAGACGATGCGCCCATCGTGTACGCGACCCAGCTGACGACGCCGGCCAGCACGTCGTGGCTGTGGACACGCTCCGTTGCGGACGCGCTCGTGCTGAAACGAGGCGGCCTGGCGCCTCGGCTTACTTCGACAGCGCGGGCCCGTTCATCGTGGCGGGTCGCGTAGGAAGACAGAAACGACGCGGCACCAGCCGTAGGCGCACTTCGTTAGCGGGTATTGCGCTGCTGCTCTCGAAGAAGTTCGTTCTGATCCCGCAACATGGCGAGAATCTGCTCGTTTTGCGCCTGCAGCTTTGGCAAGACCGACATGATCAGTTTTGGCGGAGCGTCTTCGGGAAGGCTCGCCATCATGTGTTTCATTCCTTCAGTCACCCGATGTTTTACTCTGACAGTCAGGCGACCTCGCAACTCCGGTGGCAGACACTGGAACGCGATCACACCTCCGACCATGGCCAATCCAAGAGCCGTGAGTGGTTTCATACAACCTCCTAGTAGTGCGACGGCACTCGACTAATGCCTCACATGGACAAGGATCACCGTCTTCTTCTCCTCGTACTCTTGCCTCTGAATCTCGCCCTTGGCGTAGCGCTCGTTCAGGATTTGTAGCGCAGAGTACGTTGGATCGTCCGACGCACGGCTTCTATCCTTCGACTCCCACGATCCCCAATGATGGAATCGTCTATGTCCGCCAAAGAACGTAAAGAAGCAGACGATCATTATGAGGAACATGAATAGAGGGAAAATCCACCAGAATCCCCACATGTGCCAGTGACCGGGCCAATCCCATTGCGGGGCTGCTGGAGGCCAGCCTGCTGAGAAAATCCCAGCAAAGGGTTCAACATGGTGACCAGAGTGATGATCAAGCAGGCAAAGTGCTTTTGATTTCCATCTCCACGATCAATTTCTCAGAGCGATTTACTTGCCTTGGCCGTGATAGCCTCCTACGTAATGACAGACTTCGGTCGCGGCCTAGCTGAACGACTGCAGACTAGTGCGAGCAGCAACTCGGTGCGCAGCACGAAGTCGGTTTGGTGGCTCGAATGAATGCGCTAACGATCTTACCACCGACTTCTTTGGCCACGGTTCCAACATCGATGCCTTGCCCGGTGAGGTGTGCCGCCGCGTGCTTCCACATCGTAGACGCGAGTAACTTCCACATCGATGCCGGTGAATCCTGCCTTTGCTAACTTGCTTCGATAGTCGTCCTCGGAGAGAGCGCCACCGATACAGCCGACCCACAGTTCCATGCTTTTCCGTATCGCGGCTGGCACCTCGCCGCGCACGACCACGAACCCATCCGGTCTTCGGCGATTCCAGAGCGGACATTCATAGGGCGCTCTACTCCTCGCACGAGCAGCATCGACATTAATCCGGAGTCCCTTGGTCTGGCTGCTCACATTCGGGAAAATGTGGGGCAAGCATCGCAGTCTATTGGCGAGGTGCGGTAGAAGAACTTCACCGGGACGCCAATTCTGTTTCGTTTGTTTCGTAGGGATCCCTGGAATTGGTTAACGCGAACGCTGCTTGTAGGCCGCACAGTAATCTTCGTGAACGTCTGCTTTTCATGGGCCCGCCGGAACAAATTGAGTCGAAGATGACAGACCTTGCGGCTGAGCGAGATTCAAGCTGCCAGCTGTCGCAGCAACGCCGGTTCCAACACTGCTGCGGGACTTCTATCCGTATCATTCTTCAACATCGGCACTGGCTCTGGCGCGGCCAACTACAGCTTCGATAATGTCACCACGGTTCCCGAGCCCGCGACGCTCATCCTCCTCGGACTTGGCCTCGCCGGTCTCGGAGCATCGCGTCGCCGCAAGCTGAACTAACGCGTCAACGCTTCGCGCACCGACCCTGCCCGCGTGGCGGGGTTGGCACGTCTGGAGTGGCGTCTTGCACGCCTTCGTGCTCATCCGGGCTGAGGCGTACTCCGGTGACCTGGATGGCGGCTCCCATCGGTTTCAATGACAGCTTCCGGCGTAGCTCGATCTGCGGGAGAGGGTCGTTACCAGACGATCGCCGCGCCTGGATGTGTAATGACCCACTGATTTCCTGCTCAAGTCATAATTTCGAAGGGGTCATGACATGAGCGCAGTGATGGAAGAAGACATCAAGCGGTGGACGGCGCGGCGCAAGGCGGCGCTGGTACTGGAAATCATCCAGGGCAAGACGACGGTGGCCGAGGCGAGTCGATCCTTCGACATAACGCCCTCGGAGATCGAGGAATGGGTGGAGGAAGGCAAGCGCGGGATGGAGAACGCCCTGCGCACCAAGCCCCTGGAGGTCCGCGAGGAATACGAGCGGCAGCTCAAGGAACTCCAGGAAGCGTACGGCGAGGCGATGCTGGAGCTGCGTGCCCGAAAAAAATTGCAGTCCCTGCTGGGCGAGGACGAGAAATGATCGAGACGATCCGCCAGGGACTCAAAGCCGACGGCATTCACGTCCCGATCAGCAAGCTGTGCCAGTGGTTCGCCGTGCCGCGGCGCACGGTGTACTACCAGCCGACCAAAGCGGCGCCGAAGGTCGATGCTCGGTTCGCCGAGCCGATCAAGGCGATGATCGAGGAGAACCCGGCCTTCGGCTATCGCACCGTGGCGCACCTGCTCGACTTCAACAAGAACACGGTGCAACGGATCTTCCAGCTCAAGGGCTGGCAGGTGAAGAAGCGCCCGGTCGGCTTTCGACCGCGGGTCCAGGCGCTGCCCTCGGTCGCGCAGGCGCCGAACGAGCGGTGGGCGACCGACCTGTGCCGAATCTGGACCGGGCGGGACCACTGGACCACCTTGGCGCTGGTGATCGATTGCCATACCCGAGAGCTGCTGGGGTGGCACCTGTCCCGTTCCGGCAAGGCCAAGACGGCCGAGTCGGCGCTGGAGCAGGCACTGATTGCCCGCTACGGCACGCTTGGGACGGGTGCCGACCCCATTCCTGCTGCGCAGCGACAACGGCCTGGTCTTCACCAGTCGCAGCTACACCGCACTGGTGCGCAGCTACGGCCTGCGCCAGGAGTTCATCACGCCGCACACGCCCGAGCAGAACGGCATGGTGGAACGGGTCATCCGGACCTTGAAGGAGCAGTGCGTGCACCGGCATCGGTTCGAGACCCTGCAGCACGCCAGTCGCGTGATCGGCGACTGGATCAGCTTCTACAACCACCGCCGCCCGCATCAAGCACTGGGCATGAAAACGCCGGCGGCAACCTACGCATTAGCAGCCTGACCTGAGCAGAAACCGCTGGGTCATTACATGGACTTGATGGCTCGCGTCGCAACTACTGGTGCGTACTCTGTCGGGTTTTCTGCTTCTGAAAAAGGCAAACCACTCGAAAGGGTGGGACGCAAAGCCGAGGGCCTAAATCCCCATAACGGGACAGGGCAGCCTGGTTGCCAAGGAATGGGCTTGGTGCCTCTTGGCGGCAAGTTGATGGAGGCACGATGGCCGACGTATCTTCGCGCAGCGGCTTGAGACGATGGGCCCCTCTGGCGCGGTCACTCGGACTGTCGCCTGTTGTTGTTGGTCGTAGCGGCGCCTGCTCTTGCTGCCGGGGTGAATTTGGCCTGGGATCCGGTAGTGAGCCCCCCGGCGACTGGCTACAAGATCTACTACGGGCCCTCCGTCGGCAACTATCCGTCGCAGATCGACGTCGGCAACACGACGACCTACACCGTCACGGGATTGACGGAAGGGGCGACGTATCACTTTGTTGTCACGGCCTATGCCGCCGGATATACGGAGAGTGGATTCTCGAACGACGTCGGCACGACGGTGCCGTACAGCGTGCCGGTCGCGCAGTTCACGGGCACCCCGACCTCAGGCACCTTCCCGCTGACGGTGAACTTCAGCAACACGTCGTCCGGAACGATCACCAGCTATGCCTGGACGTTCGGCGACGGCGGCACCAGCACCGCCGCGGCCCCGAGCCACGTGTACGCGGCGGCGGGAACCTATACGGTGAAACTCACGGTCACCGGTCCCGGCGGCAGCAATACGCAGACGCGCACCAATTACATCGTGGTGTCCACCGCCGCCGCCGCCGCCGGTCGCGCAGTTCACTGGTAGCCCGACCGCCGGGACGGCGCCGCTGACGGTGATCTTCAGCAACACCTCGACCGGATCGATCACCGGCTACGCCTGGACCTTCGGTGACGGCGGCACGAGCACGATCGCGACTCCGAGCCACGTCTACTTGACTCCCGGGAACGTACTCGGTGGCCCTGACGGTCACCGGACCGGGCGGCAGCAACACGCAAACGCGTAGCAACTACGTCTCGGTGGTCTCGCTGCCGGATGTCGGCCTGTACCGGAAGACCGCTGGGGCAGTGCAACCGCCCTACCGCTACCTGCTGGACTACAACTTCGATCACGCTGCCCGATGCGCAGATCCAGTACGGCGTGGCGGGCGACGTGCCGCTGGTGGGCATACATCGCCCCCGGCGGCAAGTCGAGCCTGATCGTCTACCGCAACGGGATGTGGAACATCGACACGAACCGCGACGGGGTGACCGACTCGGTCGTGCCCTTCGGTGGGGTGCCCGGCGACATTCCGCTGACGGCGAATTTCTCCGGTCCGGGCCAGCTGGACGACATCGTCATCTACCGGGCCGGCATCTGGTACGTGGACACGGATCTCAGCGGGTCGGCCAACTTGACCTACATGTTCGGCGGGGTGCCCGGCGACATTCCGCTGGCGGGCGATGTCAACGGTGACGGCATGGCCGACCTCGCGATCTACCGCAACGGGATCTGGTACATCGACACGAACCGCAACGGCACGGCCGACATGACGGTGGTGTTCGGCGGGATGGCGCAGGACATTCCGCTGCTGTTCGACTGGAACGGCGACGGCAAGGCGGATCTGTGCCTGTTCCGGGACGGCATCTGGTACGTGAGCACGAAGCGCGACGGCGTGGCGGACGTGATCTTCGGCTACGGCGCGGCCGGCGACCTGCCCATGCTCGGCAAGTTCCACTGATCGGCGACGCACCACGCCCGAGTCCGTTGCGGACGACTCGGGGTCGGCCATCGTTTCCGCTGCCCGGCTGATTGGCCGGATTCCGCGCGGCAGCCAGGATCTTCGCACTCGAGTCCGCGCGAGCGGGTGTTGTTACACCTACCGTTACTGATCATCTTCGACGATGGTCGGCGGCGCGTCGTGCCGGTTGACTGATGTCCGCTCGACGGTTTCAGTGGCGTGGCTCCGTCGAACGAACGACTCGTACGTGCGATCACGATTGCCTTTTCGCTTGCGTGCACCAGGATTGCCATTCGGTGCGGATGCACGGTGGCGGTAGCCGTCCGTTGTATCGCACAATTTGCCGCACATCCGCTTCGCTCCGATCTCCTTAGCTCCGCCTCGCCACTCGTCGTCCAATGCAACAACGGTGGGACGCGAATTCAAAGCTCGACTATCATTGACGCGAAGCGATGCGGCAGACCGCCGTTTCGATCTTGCGACCCGGCGCAGAGGGGCTCGTTTGACGGTGCGCCCCGAATGAGTCGGCCTTGACCCGAGAATTTTCGATGCCCATTTCCGAAACTGTTTCGCTCGGCACGAACGTCAGTATTCCGCACCCGTCGCTCGTCAATCTGTACGGTTGTACAATCGGCGAGGGAACCAAGATCGGGGCGTTCGTCGAGATTCAGAAGAAATCGCGGGTCGGAGCACGGTGCAAGATCTCCTCGCATTCATTCATTTGCGAGGGCGTGGTCATCGAAGACGAGGTTTTCGTCGGCCACGGCGTCATGTTCACGAACGATCGATATCCGCGTGCGACCAAGGCCGATGGTGGTCTGCAGACCGAGGCCGACTGGAAGGTCGAGGCAACGCGCGTGAGACGTGCGGCATCGATCGGTTCCAATGCGACCATCATTTGTGGGGTCACGATCGGCGAGGGGGCGCTGATCGGCGCGGGCGCGGTGGTCAACAAAGACGTTCCGGATTTTGCAATCGTCGCCGGCGTGCCCGCGCGCGTCATCGGAGATACGCGCACGCGCCGGTGAAACCCGACGCATTCGTGCTCCGAAAGCCTGTCTGTCCACGCGATTCATTCATCGTGACCAAAACACCCCCATCCAACGCGAAGAGCTCAATGATCAAGATCGGCGTAATCGGCTATGGCTACTGGGGCCCCAATCTGGTCAGAAACTTCGCGGAGACGCCAGGCGCCGCGGTCGCAGCGGTCGCGGATCTCGATCCGAAGAAGCTCGAGATCGTTCAGCGGCGCTACCCGGCGGTCAAGACCACGTCCGACTTCCAGGATCTGCTGCGCGATCCCGCGATCGACGCCATCGCCGTGGCGACACCGGTCGCTACCCACTTCGAGCTCGGGATGGCGGCGCTCAAGGCCGGCAAGCATCTGTGGCTCGAAAAGCCGATGGCCGAAACGTCCCTGCAGGCGCGCAAGCTGATCGACGAGGCCGAGCGGCGCAAGCGGACGCTGATCGTCGATCACACGTTCATCTACACGGGCGCCGTCCGCCGGATGAGGGAAATCATCAAGAGCGGCGAGCTCGGTCGGGTGTATTACTACGACTCGGTGCGTGTAAATCTCGGCCTGTTCCAGCGCGATGTCAGCGTGATCTCCGACCTGGCCGTGCACGATTTTTCCATTCTCGACTATCTGCTGGGCGAACATCCAGCCGCCGTGTCGGCGAGCGGCACCAACCACTTTCCCGGCACTCCGGAGAACCTGGCGTACATCACGCTGTTCTATTCGTCGGGGCCGATCGCTCATGCGAACGTGAGCTGGCTGGCGCCGGTCAAGGTTCGCCAGATTCTGGTCGGCGGGAGCAAGAAGATGATCATCTACGATGACCTTGCGCCGAGCGAGAAGATCAAGGTCTACGACAAGGGCGTCAGCTTTACCGACGACCCGCAACAGATTCACGAGATGCGCGTGGGTTACCGGACGGGCGACATGTGGGCGCCCAAGCTGGTGGGGACCGAAGCGTTGAGCATGGAAGCCGAGCATTTCGTCGACTGCATCGAGCATGACAAGGTGCCGGAAACCGACGGGCAACTCGGCCTGCGGGTCGTTGAATTGATCGAAGCCGCAACCAGTTCGATGCGCGGGAAGGGCGAGACCGTGTACGTGCAACATAAGGGGAAGCCATCGTGATTCCATTTGTCGATCTCAAGGCGCAATACGCCTCGATCAAGACCGAGGTCAACGCGGCGATACAGGGCGTTCTGGACAGCTGCCAGTTCACGCTCGGCAGCGAGGTCGCCGCATTCGAGAAGGAGTTCTCCGCCTATTGCCGGACCGAGTCAGGGCATCGGCGTGAACACGGGGACGAGCGCACTGCATCTTGCGCTGCTCGCGGCGAACATCGGGCCCGGCGACGAAGTCATCACCGTTCCTTTCACGTTCGTCGCGACCGTGTCGGCGATCTGCTACACCGGTGCGACGCCCGTCTTCGTCGACATCGATCCGCGGTCGTTCACCATCGACGTCGCGGCGATCGAGGCCGCGATCACCGAGCGCACGAAGGCGATCATTCCGGTGCATCTGTACGGCCAGCCGGCGGACATGGACCCGTTGCTGGAAATCGCCAAGCGGCGCGGCCTCGTCGTCATCGAGGATGCGTGCCAGGCGCACGGCGCGGAGTACAAGGGACGCCGCGCCGGAAGCATGGGCGACATGGGCTGCTTCAGCTTCTATCCCGGCAAGAACCTCGGCGCCTATGGCGAAGGCGGCATGGTGGTCACGAACAATGCGGATTACGCACGCACGATTCGCATGCTGCGCGACTGGGGCGCCGAGAGGAAGTATCAGCACGTGCTCAAGGGCTACAACTACCGGCTCGAGGGGATTCAGGGCGCCGTGCTGCGAGTCAAGCTGCGCCACCTCGAAGCGTGGACCGAGGCGCGCCGCGCGGCAGCCGCACGGTACGACCGACTCCTGGCCGGCAGTGGCGTGGTCACTCCGCCGGCCATGTCCTACGCGCGTCACGTCTATCACGTCTACGCCGTCCGGACCGGCCAGCGCGAAACATGGCAGGAGACGCTGAACGCGCAAGGTATCCAGACGGGAATTCACTATCCGATTCCGGTGCACTTGCTTCCGGCGTTCTCGGACCTGGGCTACAAGTCTGGACAGTTCCCACACTCCGAGCGGGCTGCGAACGAAGTGCTGTCGCTTCCGATGTTTCCGGAACTGACGGAAGCCCAAAGCGAGGAGGTCGCGCGGGCGATCAGGAGACCTCGCGTCCGGAAGCCTCGAGCGGCCCCGCATGGCGAGCGCGACGTAGGCGGATCGGCCCTGTCATAAAGCCGCGCCGCGGTGCGCGGCTCGGGCACCGGGGCTAGCCCGGCGCCCCGGATCCCCGCTTGCGTTGTCCTGGACGGGAACCCGCACGTCCGGTCATTCCCCGCGGCGATCGGCCTTTTGCGCGTTCGAGCGCCCGTCTCGATGCCGCCTCGAGCCGCGCCTGTAGCCCACGCCGGCGCGACGGCAGGGCGCTCTTGCACTGCGTCTCCCTCCCCCGATCGGTTCGTTGATCTGCCGCAAGGAGTAGACGGCCCTCGCCAATTATGCTATTGGCATGGTATGCTGTCGTCATAATGGGCGCCCCGGCCTGGGTCGCACCGGTGATGGGTTGGTACGAGACAACGTCGTTGGATCAGGTAGTGGTGCACAAGGTTTCGAAGCGTCGGAAGTCGGCCAGGGAGGCCGTCGCAAAAAAAAGCTGTGTGTAACTGCAGTAGTTCTGATCTGTCGGGTCGTTTCTGTTTCTGAAAAAGGCAAACCGCTCGAAAGGGCGGGACGCAAAGCCGAGGGCCTAAATCCCCGCAGCGGGACAGGGCAGCCTGGTCGCCAAGGAATGGGCTTCGTGCCTCTTGGCTGTAAGTTCGAGGGAGGCACGATGGTCGACGTTTCTTCGCGCAGCGGCTTGAGCAGGTTGGCCGCGCTCGCGCGGCTGCTGGGACTATCCCTGTTGCTGTTGCTCGTCGCGGCGCGCGCGCTTGCTGCGGGCGTGAATCTCGCCTGGGATCCGGTACTGAGCCCCCCGGCGACTGGCTACAAGATCTACTACGGGCCCTCCGTCGGCAACTATCCGTCGCAGATCGACGTCGGCAACACGACGACCTACACTGTCACGGGATTGACCGAGGGGGCGACGTATCACTTTGTAGTCACCGCCTATGCCGCCCGGATATACGGACAGTGGATTCTCGAACGACGTCGGCACGACGGTGCCGTACAGCGCACCGGTGGCGCAGTTCACCGGGAGTCCGACCTCCGGGCACCTTCCCGCTGACGGTGAACTTCAGCAATACGTCGACCGGATCGATCACCAGCTACGCGTGGACCTTCGGCGACGGCGGCACCAGCACGGCGGCGAGTCCGAGCCACGTCTACGCGGCGGCCGGAACCTACACGGTGGCGCTGACGGTGACCGGGCCGGGCGGCAGCAACACGCAGACGCGCACCGGCTACGTGACGGTGGGCACGCCGGCGCCGGTGGCGCAGTTCACCGGCAGTCCGACCTCGGGCACCTTCCCGCTGACGGTGAACTTCAGCAACACGTCGACCGGATCGATCACCAGCTACGCCTGGACCTTCGGTGACGGCGGCACCAGCACGGTGGCGAGTCCGAGCCACGTCTACTCGGCGGCGGGGACCTACACGGTGGCCTCACGGTGACTGGGCCGGGCGGCAGCAACACGCAGACGCGCACCAACTACGTGACGGTGAGCGCGCCGGCGCCGGTCGCGCAGTTCACCGGCACGTCCGACCTCGGGACAGCTCCGCTGACGGTGAACTTCAGCAACACGTCGACCGGATCGATCACCAGCTACGCCTGGACCTTCGGCGACGGCGGCACCAGCACGGCGGCGAGTCCGAGCCACGTGTACGCGGCGGCCGGCACCTACACGGTGGCGCTCACGGTGACCGGACCGGGCGGCAGCAACACGCAGACGCGCACCAACTACGTGACGGTGAGCGCGCCGGCGCCGGTGGCGCAGTTCACCGGCACGCCCGACCTCGGGCGACTTCCCGCTGACGGTGAACTTCAGCAACACGTCGACCGGATCGATCACCAGCTACGCCTGGACCTTCGGTGACGGCGGCACCAGCACGGTGGCGAGTCCGAGCCACGTGTACGCGGCGGCCGGCACCTACACGGTGGCGCTGACCGTGACCGGTCCGGGCGGCAGCAACACGCAGACGCGCACCAACTACGTGACGGTGAGCGCGCCGGCGCCGGTGGCGCAGTTCACCGGGACCCCAACCTCGGGGCGGCGCCGCTGACGGTGAACTTCAGCAACACGTCGACCGGATCGATCACCAGCTATGCCTGGACCTTCGGTGATGGCGGCACCAGCACGGTGGCGAGTCCGAGCCACGTCTACGCGGCGGCCGGGCACCTACACGGTGGCCCTCACGGTGACCGGCCCGGGCGGCAGCAACACGCAGACGCGCACCAACTACGTGACGGTGAGCGCGCCGGCGCCGGTCGCGCAGTTCACCGGCAGCCCGACCTCGGGCACGCTTCCCGCTGACGGTGAACTTCAGCAACACGTCGACCGGATCGATCACCAGCCATGCGTGGACCTTCGGTGACGGCGGCACCAGCACGCTGGCGAGTCCGAGCCACGTGTACGCGGCGGCCGGCACCTACACGGTGGCGCTGACCGTGACCGGACCGGGCGGCAGCAACACGCAGACGCGCACCGGCTACGTGACGGTGGGCACGCCGGCGCCGGTGGCGCAGTTCACGGGCAGCCCGACCTCGGGCACGTTCCCGCTGACGGTGAACTTCAGCAACACGTCGACCGGATCGATCACCAGCTATGCGTGGACCTTCGGTGACGGCGGCACCAGCACGGCTGGCGAGTCCGAGCCACGTGTACGCGGCGGCCGGCACCTACACGGTGGCACTGACCGTGACCGGACCGGGCGGCAGCAACACGCAGACGCGCACCGGCTACGTGACGGTGGGCACGCCGGCGCCGGTGGCGCAGTTCACCGGCACTCCGACCTCGGGACAGCTTCCCGCTGACGGTGAACTTCAGCAATACGTCGACCGGATCGATCACCAGCCATGCGTGGACCTTCGGTGACGGCGGCACCAGCACGGCGGCGAGTCCGAGCCACGTGTACGCGGCGGCCGGCACCTACACGGTGGCGCTGACGGTGACCGGACCGGGCGGCAGCAACACGCAGACGCGCACCAGCTACGTGACGGTGGGCACGCCGGCGCCGGTGGCGCAGTTCACGGGCAGCCCGACCTCGGGCACGTTCCCGCTGACGGTGAACTTCAGCAACACGTCGACCGGATCGATCACCAGCCATGCGTGGACCTTCGGTGACGGCGGCACCAGCACGGTGGCGAGTCCGAGCCACGTGTACGCGGCGGCCGGCACCTACACGGTGGCATTGACCGTGACCGGGCCGGGCGGCAGCAACACGCGGACGCCGCAGCACACCAGCACGCGCGACTCAACCACGTGCCGCCGACCTACACGGTGGCGCTGACCGTGACCGGACCGGGCGGCAGCAACACGCAGACGCGCACCAACTACGTGACGGTCGGCACGCCAGCCCTGGCGCAGTTCACCGGCACGCCAACCAAGGGCAAGGCCCCGCAGACGGTCGCTTTCACCAACAGCTCGACCGGCAGCATCACGAGCTACGCCTGGACCTTCGGCGACGGCACGACGAGCCCCGTTGCCAATCCGAGCAAGATCTATTCGGCGTCGGGCGTGTACACGGTCGCGCTGACGGTCACCGGGCCCGGGGGCAGCCACACGAAGACCCAGACCAACTACGTCAAGGTGACTCCGCGGGCGAAGTTTTCGGCATCGTCGACCAGCCGGGATGGCTCCGCTCACCGTCAATTTCACCGACGAATCACTCGGCGGCGTCACCAGCTACGCTTGGGACTTCGGCGACGGCACGACCAGCACCGTCGCCAATCCGAGCAAGGTCTATTCGGCGCCTGGCCTATACACGGTCACGCTGACGGTGACCGGGGCCGGGGGCAGCGACACCCAGACCATCACCGACTACGTTACGGTCGACGCCGTCATTGGATGTCGGCTTGTACCGGAAGACGGCGGGCGTGACGAAACCGCCCTACCGCTACCTGCTGGACTACAACTTCGATCACGCGCCCGATGCGCAGATCCAGTTCGGCGTGGCCGGCGACGTGCCGCTGGTGGGCTACATCGAGCCCCGGCGGCAAGTCGAGCCTGATCGTCTACCGCAACGGGATGTGGTACATCGACACGAACCGCGACGGGGTGACCGACTCGGTCGTGCCGCTTCGGGGGGGTGCCCGGCGACATTCCGCTGACGGCGAACTTCTCCGGGTCCGGGCCAGCTGGACGACATCGTCATCTACCGGGCCGGCGATCTGGTACGTGGACACGGATCTGAGCGGGTCGGCCAACTTGACCTACATGTTCGGCGGGGTGCCCGGCGACATGCCGCTGGCGGGCGATGTCAACGGTGACGGCATGGCCGATCTGGCGATCTACCGCAACGGGATCTGGTACATCGACACGAACCGCAACGGCACGGCCGACATGACGGTGGTGTTTGGCGGCATGCCGCAGGACATTCCGCTGCTGTTCGACTGGAATGGCGACGGCAAGGCGGATCTGTGCCTGTTCCGGGACGGCATCGTGGTACGTGAGCACGAAGCGCGACGGCGTGGCGGACGTGATCTTCGGCTACGGCGCCGCCGGCGACCTGCCCATGCTCGGCAAGTTCCACTGACCGGACGATCTCGCGCCGCTCCAGGCTTGCCATGTCCTGCACATTTGCCGCGGTCGCGTGGCAGCGACGGGTCGCGGGTTCTTGGCAACTGATCGCGAGCTGGCCCTGTCGCCGCGTGGTAGGCCGCAGGGTGCAGATGCAGCGCGGCTCCTGCAGCGAGTCTCGAAGACACGGGTTCAATCACGTGCTTGGCGACGCTGACGCCTGCGGAGCGGTCGCACGGCGTCGCAGTCGGCGCAAGTAGTCAGCGGGACCGAGCGGCGCTCGCCGCCACGAGCGGCCTCGAGCGGAGAGATCGAACACGCACGTCGTGCGTCGTGCGCGGAGGCGACGCCACGGCCGACGGAGCGGGGCCTACGGGCTGTCGCGGCCCCTGCGAGGCGTCGGCGGAGACGTCAGTAGAAGTGGCCGCCGAACGGGATGTCGCCCGCCGCGCCGTAGATGAACATCGCCTGCAGCGTCCCGTCGCGCTTCGTGTTCACGTACCACACGCCGTCGCGGAAGATGCAGAGGTCGGCCTTGCCGTCGCCGTCCCAGTCGATCAGCGCCGGCATGTCCTGCGGCATGCCGCCGAAGATCACCGTCATGTCGGCGACGCCGTCGCGGTTCGTGTCGACGTACCAGAAGCCGTTGCGGTAGATCACGAGATCGGCGATGCCGTCGCCGTTGACGTCGCCGGCGAGCGGCTTGTCGCCGGGCACGCCGCCGAAGTGGAACGTCTTGTCGACGGTTCCGTTGTGGTACTGGTCGACGTACCAGGTGCCGCTGCGATAGAGCACGAGGTCGTCGGTCCAGCCGGGACCCGTGAAGTTCGCCGCGAGCGGGATGTCGCCGGCGACGCCGCCCAGGACGACCGTCTGGTTCGACGTGCCGTTGCGATCGGTGTCGAGATACCAGATCCCGTTGCGATAGACGACGAGACTCGTGAGCCCGTCATACGTGAAGTTGCCGACGACCGGGATGTCGCCGGCCATGCCGTAGGGCACCTTGGCGTCCGGCACGTGAGTCGAATCCCCAGTCCAGCAGGAACTTGTAGACCGGCGTTCCC
The DNA here is from genome assembly GCA_963830485.1 of uncultured beta proteobacterium. GTDB lineage: Bacteria > Pseudomonadota > Gammaproteobacteria > Burkholderiales > Casimicrobiaceae > CAIWHR01. The sequence goes on along the minus strand of CAWHNE010000026.1, from coordinate 114,165 downwards.
GTCGACGACAGCTTGCGGTAGAGACCGAGGTCGGTCTTGATCTGCGGGCTCGCCACCGTGACCGTCAGCCCGCCCGCGCCCTTCGAGACCGCGGTGACCGTGACGCCGGTCTGCGCGTCGACGAACGCGTTCCCCACCTGCAGCGCGCCGTCGGTCATCGTCGATGTCGCCGGGACCATGTCGAGGAAGCACGTGTCCCAGCAGCCGTATTCGCTGCGATCGGACTGGTGCATGAGCCCGGCCAGATGGATGATCGCGCCGTTCGTCGCGGAGGCCGGCAGCCCGCGCATCGAAGCCCGTCGGCTGGCGGTACTCGAGCCAGTAGGTGCGATGCACCGCGGCCGGCACCTGCACCGCGTAGAGCGTCCCGCCCGGTGACGTGAGCGGCGAAAGCGTGTAGCTGGCCGTGCCGCCCGCGTGGGTCGCGACCTTGGCATCCGGGATCCAGCCCAGGCTGTTCTTCTGCCACGCGTTGACGTGGCGCGAGCTCTGGTTGCCCATGATGTCCCACGGATCGCCGTACTCGGGCCGCGCGAGCGGGCAGTTGGTGGCGATCGTCGCGCCGTTGCACGGCAGCGAGTTCGCGTGGCCGAGCCCGAGGTTGTGGCCGAGCTCGTGGCCGATCACGCCGAGCGTGTTGTACTGGTTGCTCCACGTCTGGGAGCCGGGGACTTCGCCGAGCCCGGCCCAGCCGCACGCGGGCACGCGCTCGAACAGGTAATGGAACTTCTGGTAGCTCGCGAGGTTGTAGCCCGCCGCCGTCGCGACCCGCCGCGCCTCGGTCGCAATGGCCGAGTAGTTGCAGGTCGTCGGAACCGTGAAGCTCGCCGTCAGCCACGGCGTCACGGTTCCCGTGAGGAGTTGATTGCCGAACGACGTCTCGGCCCAGTAGTTCGCGATGCTGCTCGTACCCGAGAACACGACCGTGTTCACCGCGGCCTGCGTAAACGGCTGCGCCGGCGTCGTCGCGGGCGGCGTCGGCTTGAAGTTGAGCAGGATCACGAGCACGTTGGCGGTCGACGCGGCGGTGACTGCGCCGGGACCGCCGCGACGCGGCCTCGGCGAGCACGGCGATCGAGCTGGGCGCGATGCCCGCCGCGCTTTGCTCGCCCGTGACGTTCACGCGCATGCCGGAAGCCAGTTCGACCGGCGCGATCGGAAGATCGAGCTCGCTCTCCTCACCGCTGTCCTGGCGGAGCGTCCACACGAAGCGGCTCGTGCCGCCCTCGAAGTAGTCGGCATGGAGCAGCTGTACCGTTCCCTCGACGGAGACCGCCTTCGTCGCCGAGGCCGCCTTCGGGGCCGGCTGCTGCTGATGCTGCTCGACGATGACGGCACCGCGCGACGCGTGCCCGGAAGCGACCATCTGCGTTCCCTGGCGCACGGTCACGCCGGAGGCGAACTTGACCCGCGTCACCGAACCGTCGTCGCCGACCAGCGCATAGATACGCTCATGGCCGGCGCCGTTGAGATAGATGAAGTCGAGGATCGAGAGTCGTCCCTGCACCGATACGGACGTACCGTCCGGCAGGCCCGCCGCCTTCGACTTCGTGTCGTGCGAGTTGACATGGTGCGCGTCGACGCCGGGCACGGCGGCCAGCGCGAACGCCGCGACCGCCACGTAGGCGGCCGCCCGTCGCAATGAAAAACGCGGATTCATTATTGTCTCCCTGAGCGTGGGCAAGATCGAGCAATCGCTATGCCATTTGCATAGACGGCCCGGAGCCAGCGCGCGCGGGCAAGAGGTCAGTATGCCGAGAGCATATGATATCGGCATAACACGTTGCCGCGCAACGAAAATGCGGGAGATTGCCGACGGCCGGCAGGGGACCGGCTGGAATGCTTGCCCGGAAAGGCGTTGCACGCAACGTGACGTGCCGTGGCGGCGTTCGGACGCGGCGCGCACGACGGTTGCTGCCACGCCGCAGCTCACCAAATTGTCCGGTACAACGACGGCGCGCGCACTCGCGCCCTTGCGATCGCGTCAACGCAATCCGGGCTGGCCGTAGGTCCGGAACCGTTCGAGCACGTCGTCCATTTCGGCGTCGCTGAGCAGCGGCGGCTCGCCCAGCTGCAGCGCGCGCCAATACACTTCGGCGAGGCCCTCGACCTCGACCGCGAGCGCCAGCGCATCCGGAAGTGAGGCGCCCCCCGCGATCATCCCGTGGTTCGCGAGCAGACACGCGCGGCGGTCCGCCATGGCGGCGACAGCGAGGTCGGCCAGGCCCTGCGTGCCGAACGTTTCGTACGGTGCGCAGCGGATGTCGCGCCCGCCGGCGACGGCGACCATGTAGTGGAAGGCGGGGATCCCGCGCCGCTGGCAGGCGAGCGCGGTCGCGAACGGCGAATGGGCGTGGACGATCGCCCGAATATCGTCGCGTGCGCGATAGAGGTCGCAATGGAACCGCCACTCGGACGAAGGCAGGCGGGCCCCGTTTGCGACGCCGCGCGGATTGATCGCCACGATGTCACGCGCCGTCATCGTGTCGTACGGCATGCCGGTCGGGGTGATCAGAAATCCTTTGAACGTGGCGCCCGGCAACCGTGCGCTGACGTTGCCCGACTTGCCGCGATTGATGCCCTGCGCGTTCATCGCCCGCGCCGTCGCGACGATCGCCGCGCGCAACGCGCGCTCGCCGGACGGAATCGCCTTCACGCGCTCACCGGGACTTCGTAACGCTCGGGAAACGCCGCCGCGAGCGCAGCCGCTTCCGCAGCGATGATCCCCCGCTCGGTGATGAGACCGGTGACGAGCCGCGCGGGCGTCACGTCGAACGCATAGTTGACCGCACGCGTCCCCGCGGGCGCGATCGCGACACTCGCCGTCTGCCCGTAGGCGTCACGTCCGGTGATCGTGAGGACTTCGTCGGCGCTGCGCGACTCGATCGGGATCGCATCACCGGCCGCGAGCCGCGCATCCAGCGTGGGCGACGGCAGCGCGACGTAGAAGGGAACGCCGTTGTCGCGTGCGGCGAGCGCCTTCGCGTAGGTTCCGATCTTGTTGCAGACGTCGCCGTTCCCGGCGACGCGGTCCGCACCGACGATGACGGCATCGACATCGCCGCGGCGCATCAGCAGCGCGCTCGCGGCGTCGGGCAGGAGCGTGTGCGGGACACCGCGGCGCGCCATCTCCCATGCCGTCAGGTTCGCGCCCTGCAACCGCGGCCGCGTCTCGCTCACCCAGACGTGGACCGGCAGCCCCTCGGCATGAGCGAGGAAGAGCGGCGCGGTCGCCGTGCCCCAGCCGCAGGTGGCGAGCGCGCCCGCATTGCAGTGGGTCATGACGCGCACAGGACCGGACCGCTGACGCGCGAGTCCGCGCAGCAGCTCGAGCCCGTGCCGGCCGATCGCGAAGTTGATCGCCTCGTCCTCGGCCGCGATCGCATCGGCCTCGTGCCACGCGGCGTCGGCACGCGCCGACGGCGGCAGCGGGAGCACCGCGTCGCGCACGCGGTCGAGCGCCCAGCGCAGGTTGACGGCGGTCGGTCGCGTCGCGTCGAGCGCCGCGTGCGCCTTGGCGAGCGCGTCGTCCGTGGCGTCCCGATCGAGCGCGAGCGCGAGGCCATAGGCGCCCACGGCGCCGATCAGCGGCGCGCCGCGCACCCACATCGTTCGGATCGCCATCGCGGCGGCGTCGGCGCTGCCGATCTTCACGGCGACGACCGCATGCGGCAACGCGCGCTGGTCGAGCGCCTCGACGTGGCGCGTACCCGCAGGGTGAACGAGTGCGCGGTACGACGCGGGATCGCGGACCGTCGGGGAAGTCTCCCGGGGATCGTGCATGCCGAAATTCTACCGCCAGCGGCGGCCGGTCACTTGAGCACCTGGACCAGGTTGTTGAAGTCGTCGGTCCACAATCGCCAGTCGGGCCGCGGTTCGATGGGCGTCGCAAATTCCGCGAGTGCGGGGCCCGCAAGCGCCGCGGGGTCGTCCGATAGCAGCACCCAGTCGCTCGTGCTCGTGAGCTTGTTCTTCGTCTCGTCGCGAATCTGGACGGCCGCGAGCCCGTGCGCATCGGCCAGCGCCTGCACGACCGGGACGAGATCGAGATAGCGGTTCGTCACGTGGAACGCGATGACACCGCCCGGCTTCATGTGGCGCAGGTAGATCGCCAGCGCCTCCGCGGTGATGAGGTGCACCGGGATCGCGTCGCTCGAGAACGCGTCGACGGCGAGCACGTCGAAATTCTGCTTCGGTTCGCGCTCGAGCGAGAGTCGCGCATCGCCGAGCGCGAGCTCGATCGTCGCCGCGCTGTCGTCCAGGTACGTGAAATCGCGCTGCGCCGCTTCGATCACGTCCGGATTGATCTCGTAGAAACGGTAGGTGTCGCCCTTCGCGCCGTACGTGGCGATCGTGCCGGTGCCGAGGCCGATCACGCCGACCTTCAGCGGGTCCTTGCGCGGGTGCAGCGACTCGAGCAGCCGGCCGATGCCCGAGGTGGGCGTGTAGTACGTCGTCGGCACGCCCTTGAGGTCCGCCGCCTGGAACTGCTGGCCGTGCAGGATCGAGCCGTGGATCAGCGAGCGGCGATGCTCCTCGGGCTCGTCCTGGCCCCACTCGGTGACGCGAAGAACGCCGTAGAAGTTGCGCTTCGAGACGATCACGTCGTCGTAGAACTCGCGCACCGACCAGACGCCGGTCCCGATCGTCGCGAGCACCGCCACCGCCGCCAGCGTCAGGTAGACAGGATGCATCCGGCGGACCTGCCACGCGAGCAGCAGCGAAGCACCGACGAGGCCCAGCGCGAGCTCGAAGTGCGCCGGCAGCACGAGCGGCGCGACGATCCCGACCAGCACCGCGCCGACGGCGCCGCCCAGCGAGATCATCAGGTAGAAGCGCGTGAGATAGCGCGGCGCGGGCTTGAGGCGCACGAGCTCGCCGTGGCAGAACATGCACGCGATGAACAGGCCCGCGCAGAACACGCCGATCTGCAGCGCGAGCTCGTGAGTGAGCTTCGGATCCGCGACGGTCCACCCCATCACGCCGAGCGTCGCCGCGGCTATCGGCAGGAGCCATTCGCGCCGGTACCAGCCCGTCGCGTCGAAGCAGAGGATGAACGTGAGGAGGTAGATCGCGAGCGGGCACGATCCACAGGAGCGGGATCGAGGCGATGTCCACGGTGATGTGGTTCGACACGGCGAGCAGCAGGAGCGAGCCCATCGCCGCGAGCGCGCACCACAGGGCCTGCCGAGCGGCCGGCGGCGCCGCCTCTTCGCGACCATCGCCGATCGCGGTATCTGCGCGTGCGGCGAGGTCGACGATCGCCGGCGTGCGCGCGGCGCGAAGGCTCGCCCATCCGGCCGCCGCGCACAGCACGACGAACAGCGCGTACGCCGCCGACCAGCCCCACGCCTGCGCGCGGGTCGGCGCCCACGGCTCGAGCAGGAACGGATAGCCGACGAGCGCGAGCATCGACGCCAGATTCGAGAGCGCGAACAGACGGTATGGGCTCGCGCCCGGCCGCGCGCGCGCGAACCACGCCTGGATCAGCGGGCTCGTCGTCGACAGCAGGAAGTAGGGCAGCCCGATCGTGACCGTGAGCAGCCCGAGGATCAGCCACGACGGATTCTCGCTGCCGGCGGGCTTCCAGCCGACGCCGGGCACGATCGGCAGCACGACGAGCGAGACCACGAGCAGCGCGACGTGGAGCCGCACCTGCGCGCGTGGCGCGAGGCGGTGCACCGCGAGATCCGAGTACGCGTAGCCCGCGAGCAGCGTCGTCTGGAAGAAGACGAGGCAAGTCGTCCAGACCGCGGCCGAGCCGCCGAACCAGGGCAGGATCTGCTTCGCCATCACCGGCTGGACGAGGAAGAGCAGGAACGCGCTGACGAAGATCGTGACGGCGTAGAGGAGCATGGGACGGAGCGAAGACGGTCCGGCGGCCGCGGGAATCCGGCGGCGGGCGAAAGCGCGCATTCTACGGGGTCGGCGGCGCGCCTGGCGACGAGCGCGCCGAGGCCGTGTCGGATCAGTACGTCGTGCGCGGGCGGAAGTACTCGACGCGGTCGATCGAGTGCACGGTGATCTCGCGCACGTCGATGCCCTGCAGCACGCGCAGCGGAATGTCGGTGCCCGCGCCGCCGCGGCCCCACACCTTGCGGTAGAACTCGGCCTGCGTGCGCACGCCTTCGCCGCCGACGCCGAGGATGATGTCGCCGGCGTGGATGCCCGCCTTGTCGCCCGGACCCGTCCGGCGAGACGCGCGCGACGACGAGGCGACCCTGCACTTCGTCGGCCGCGACGCCGAGCCACGGCCGCGCCGGTCCCGCGCGCTGCCCGGTCTTCGCGAGATCGGCGAGGATCGGCTTCAGCGCGTCGATCGGCACGAACATGTTGCCGGGGACGGCCGCGTCGTCCGCGTCCACCTCGCGCACGATCAGCGAGCCGACGCCGACGAGCTTGAGGTCGCGGTTGACGAGCGCGGCGCCGCTCCAGTTCGCGGTCGGCGGCGACGTGAAGATCGCCTGGTCGAGCAGATATTCCCAGCTGCCGGTGAACGGCCGCTTCGACACGACGTAGGCGAGCGTGACATCGCTCTCGCCGTCGTAGTTGACGATCGAGCACCGGATCGCGCAGGGCGAGCTTTCCCGAATCGCCGAGCGGGAGCGGCGGCACCTTCGAGCGGCACCGTGGTGCGCACGAGCCCGAAGCCCGGTCGCGTGATCGTAGCCCGCGACCTGCGCCGGCAGCGAGCGGCCGCGGCCGTCGACGATCTGCACGTCGTCCGCCTCGACGATCAGGTAGCCGATCGTCAGGATCAGGCCGTCGTCGCCGATGACGATCCCGGTGCCTTCGCGCTCCTGTCCGAGCGTTGCCGCGCTGCGCGCGTTCGGCACCGCGCGCGTGCGCACTTTGACCACCGCCTCGAAGAACCGCTCCATGTTCGGCGCGTCCGTCGTCGCGGGTTTCGCGGCGGATCGCGCCGGGCGATCGTCGGCGAAGGCGCGCGCCGGCGATCAGAAGCAGGGACGCCAAGAACGCCAGCGCGCGCGCCGACCGCGGTATAGCCGTTGCGGCTGAAACAGGAGTCGGCATGGCGGCCTCCAAGAGGGTGGGCGCCGCGCAGGGCCCGCCGGCCCGAACGCGAAATGCAAAGGTTACGACGATGGTCGGGTCTTCCGGCAAGCGCCCGGTGCGAGCCGGGGAACCGTCGCCAATATAGCGCGTCGCCGCGAATGCACAAGCGAACAACGCAGTGCGGGCCGCGATTCCCGGCCGTTGCGGACGCCCGCCGGGCCCGCCGAATTCGGCCGGTATAATGGGACGCCGCCATTGGCCCCACGTTCTCCGCTGCCGGTCGGCCGCGCGATGCGCGGGCCAGGCGCGCGAACACGAAAGCCTCCCATGACCGCGCGCCGCAAGCCCGAGGACCTTCGCTCGCACCGCTGGTTCGGACCGAGCGACATGCGCGGCTTCGGCCACCATTCGCGCGCCGCGCAGATGGGCTATTCGCGCGCCGACTACCAGGGCAAGCCGATCATCGCGATCATCAACACCTGGAGCGACATCAACCAGTGCCACGCGCACTTCCGGCAGCGCGCCGAGGAAGTGAAGCGCGGCGTGCTGCAGGCGGGCGGCTTCCCGCTCGAGATGCCGGCGATCGCGCTGGCCGAGGTGTTCCAGAAGCCGACGACGATGCTCTATCGCAACCTGCTCGCGATGGAGACCGAGGAGCTCCTGCGCTCGTATCCGGTCGACGGCGCGGTGCTGATGGGCGGCTGCGACAAGACGACGCCGGCGCTGCTGATGGGTGCGCTCAGCATGAACCTGCCCGCGATCTTCATGCCCGCGGGCCCGATGCTGCGCGGCGACTGGCGCGGCCAGTTCCTGGGCTCGGGCTCCGACGTCTGGAAGTACTGGGCGGAGAAGCGCGCGGGCAATCTCACCGACGAGCAGTGGCACGCGATCGAGGACGGCATCGCGCGCTCGCCGGGTCACTGCATGACGATGGGCACGGCGTCGACGATGACCTCGGCCGCCGAGGCGATCGGCTTCACGCTGCCCGGCGCCGCGTCGATTCCTGCCGCCGATTCCCGGCACGGCCGGATGGCGGCCGAGACGGGACGGCGGATCGTCGACATGGTGTGGGAAGACCTCAAGCCGCGCGACTTCGTGACGGCCGCCGCGGTCGACAACGCGATCACCGCGGTCCTCGCGCTCGGCGGCTCGACCAACGCGGTCGTGCACATGGTCGCGCTCGCGCGGCGTGCCGGCGTGCCGCTGTCGATCGACCGCTTCGACGCGCTCGCGCGGCGCACGCCGCTCGTCGCGAACATCCGTCCCGCGGGCAAGTACCTGATGGAGGACTTCTACTACGCGGGCGGCCTGCGCGCGCTGCTCGTCCGACGATCGCCGACCTGCTCGACCTCGACGCGAAGACGGTCAACGGCCGAACGCTGCGCGAGAACATCGCCGGCGCCGGAGATCTTCGACCACGACGTGATCCTGCCGCGCGACAAGGCGCTGGTCGCGCGCGACAGCCTCGCCGTGCTGCGCGGCAATCTCGCGCCGAACGGTGCGGTCATCAAGCCCGCCGCCGCAGAGCCGCATCTGCTGCGGCACACCGGACCTGCGGTCGTGTTCGCCGACTACAACGACATGGCGGCGCGCATCGACGACCCCGCGCTCGCCGGTCACGAAGGACTCGGTGCTGGTGCTGCAGCACGCGGGACCGCAGGGCGCGCCCGGCATGCCCGAATGGGGGCAGCTGCCGATTCCGAAGAAGCTCCTCGCGCAGGGCGTGCGCGACATGGTGCGGATCTCCGACGCGCGGATGAGCGGGACGGCTTACGGCTGTTGCGTTCTTCATGTCGCGCCCGAATCGTTCGTCGGCGGGCCGCTCGCGCTCGTGCGCGACGGCGATCGGATCGAGCTCGACGTGCCGGCGCGCAAGCTCGTGCTGCACGTGAGCGACGACGAGCTCGCGCGCCGCCGCGCGGCGTGGAAGGCGCCGCCGCCGCGCTTCGAGCGCGGCTTCGGTGCGCTCTACCAGCAGCACATCACGCAGGCGGACCAGGGCTGCGACTTCGACTTCCTCGAAGGCACGGCGCCCACGGCCGAACCGGAAATACACTGACCTGATGAAGACGGTCGCTGCCGCCGAAGCTCGTCGCGCTCGTCGCCGCGATCATGGAGGGCGGCGGCTGCAGCGCGGCCGAGGCGCGGACGGTCGCGCAGCGGCTCGTCGACTCGAATCTCGTCGGGCACGATTCGCACGGCGTGCTGCGCGTCTCCAAATACCTCGACTGGGTCCGCGACGGCACGCTCAAGCCGAACACGCCGCCGACGATCGTGTTCGAGAGCGACGGCATTGCGATCATCGACGGCAACCGCGGCTTCGGACAGGTGACCGGCGAATTCGCGACGCGGCTCGGCATCGCGAAAGCGGCGAAGACCGGCATCGCGATGATCGGACTGCGCAACTGCGGTCACCTCGGACGGCTCGGCGACTGGGCGGAGATGGCGGCGGAGGCGGGACAGGTGTCGCTGCACTTCCTCAACACGTCCGGCGCGCAGCGAGTCGCGCCCTTCGGCGGCAGCGACCGGCGCCTGTCGACCAATCCGATGGCGATCGGCGTTCCGCTCGCGGGCGCGCCGCCGGCGATCCTCGACATCACGACGTCGACGGTGGCCGAGGGCAAGCTGATGGTCGCGCTGAACAAGGGCGAGCGCGTGCCCGAGGGCTGGATCGTCGACAAGGCGGGCCGGCCGACGACGGAGCCGAAGGATTTCTACGACGGCGGCGCGCTGCTCACGATCGGCGCGCACAAGGGCTCGGGGCTTTCGATCCTCACCGACCTGCTCGCGGGCGCGGTGACGACCGGACGCAGCTCGGATCCCGCCGACACGATCCTGCGCAACAACATGCTGTCGATCTACATCGCGCCGGCCGTGTACGACAAGGAGGGCGGCGTCCTCGCCGAGGCGAAGCGCTTCGTCGAGTGGGTGAGGGCGTCGCCGCCGGCGAAGCCCGGCGAGCCGGTGCTGGCGCCCGGCGAGATCGAGCGCCGCAACCGCGCCGCGCGACTCGCCTCCGGCGTGCCGCTCGACGACAAGACGTGGTCCGATCTGCTCGCGGCCGCCGCGTCGGTCGGTATCGATTCGAAGCGCGCCGAAGCGCTCTGCGCCTGAGCCAACGAACATCCGAGGGAGGCACGATGCAACGATTCGTCGCGTTGTTCGCGGGACTCGCATTCGCAGCGACAGCCACGATGGCGACGGCCCAGACGTGGCCGTCGAAGCCGATCAAGTGGATCGTGCCGTTCGCGCCGGGCGGCACGACCGACATCCTCGCGCGCACCGTCGGCGAGAAGCTCTCGGTCGCGCTGGGCGTGCCGGTCGTCGTCGAGAACAAGCCGGGCGCAGGCGGCGGCGTCGGCGCGGAGTTCACCGCGAAGGCCGCGCCGGACGGCTACACGATCATGGGCGGGACGATCAGCACGCACGCGATCAACGCGTCGCTGTACAAGGACCTGCCGTACGATCCGGTCAAGGATTTCGTGCCGATCACGATGATCGCGCGCGTGCCGAACATGCTCGTCGTCAACCCGGGGGTGCCCGCGAAGGACGTGAAGGAGCTGATCGTCCTGCTGAAGACGAACCCGGGGAAATACACGTTCGCATCGTCGGGCAACGGCACGTCGCAGCACCTGTCGGGCGAGCTCTTCAAGACGATGGCCGGCGTCGACATGCAGCACATCCCGTACAAGGGCAGCCCGCCGGCGCTGCAGGACGTCGTCGGCGGCCAGGTGACGATGACGTTCGACAACATCACGACCGCGTGGCCGCTCGCGAAGGCCGGCAAGCTCAAGGCGCTCGCGGTGACGACGGCGAAGCGCTCGGCCGTCGCGCCCGACGTGCCGACGCTCGCCGAATCGGGGCTGCCGGGATTCGAGGTCGGCTCGTGGCAGGGCGTCTTCGCGCCCGCCGGGACGCCGCCCGCGATCGTGAAGCGCCTCAACGCGGAGATCGTGAAGATCCTCGGGCTGCCCGAGGTGCGCGAGAAGCTCGGGGCACTCGGCGCGGAGATCGTCGCCGACTCGCCCGAAGAATTCGCCGCGATCGTGAAGGCCGAAGTCGTCAGGTGGTCCGACGTCGTGAAGAAGTCCGGCGCGAGGGTCGATTAGTGTCGGCCGACGCCGCACTGTTCCCGGGCTTTGCGCCGCGTCGAATCGCGACCGAGGGGGCGGAGATCCAGTGCGTGATCGGCGGGAGCGGACCGCCGCTTCTCATGCTGCACGGCTATCCGCAGACGCACGCGATGTGGCACAAGATCGCCCCGCGTCTCGCGGAACGGTTCACCGTCGTCTGCAGCGACCTGCGCGGCTACGGCGACTCGTCGAAGCCGGACGGGGGCGAGCGCAGCAGCAACTATTCGAAGCGCGCGATGGCCGCGGATCAGGTCGCGCTGATGCGCGCACTGGGCTTTCCGCGCTTCCGGCTCGCGGGCCACGACCGCGGCGGTCGCGTCTCGCACCGCCTTTGCGTCGATCATCCGGAGGCGGTCGAGCGCGTCGCGGTGCTCGACATCTCGCCCACGCGGCTCATGTACGGCAAGACGGACCAGGCGTTTGCGACCGCGTATTACCACTGGTTCTTCCTGATCCAGCCGTTCGACCTGCCGGAGAAGCTGATCGGCGCGGATCCTGGCTACTACCTGCGGAAGAAGACCGGCGGCTGGGGGTCGGCGGCGAACATCTTCGATCCGCGCGCCTTCGCCGAGTACGAGCGCTGCTTTCGCGATCCGGCGACGATTCACGCGACGTGCGAGGACTACCGCGCCGCGGCGTCGATCGACCTCGAGCACGACGACGCCGACGTCGCCGCCGGCCGCAAGGTGACGTGCCCGCTGCTCGTGCTCTGGGGCGACAAGGGCGTGGTCCACCGCTACTTCGATCCGGTCGCGGACTGGCGGACCGTTGCGACGGACGTGCGCGGGCGCGCACTGCCGTCGGGCCACTATCTCGCCGAGGAGGCGCCGGAGGAGACGCTGGCGGAGCTGTCGGCGTTCTTCGCGGACTGAGCGCCCAGCTCGAGCGGGCCGCAGGGGTCAGCAGGAACGCGCGGCATTTTGATATAATTCGCGGCTTGGCCAAGTAGCTCAGTTGGTAGAGCAGAGGACTGAAAATCCTTGTGTCGGTGGTTCAATTCCGCCCTTGGCCACCAATGTATTCAACGGGATGGAAGCAGATTCCGTTGTCGTCCCACTAGCCTGGGACACGGATGGGACAGTGAACGTCCAGTCCCTCCGCCTCTGCAGCATCTGCAACCTCTGAATCAGGGCGCGCACCCGGCTACAGCGTAGTAGTCGGGTGCGCAATCGCATCGGCCCTTCGTTGCTTCACTGACCACCTCCTGGCGCTGAAGCACCCAACTTGGCCCGCCCAAGGAACGAGATACTCAACGCCCGAGCGCCGTGCGGATTCTCGCGTCGATGTATTGGTCGAGCGAAAGGTCGCCGATGAAGATGGTGCCATCCTTGGTCAGCCTGAACGCGTACCCGCTACCCGAGTACACCGGGGGCGGCTTGAGGATGCGCAAGTAGTCGCCCGTGGTCTTGGGGCTCACGTTCCACTGCACGACAGCCGCGGTAACGTCCACGTCGTTGCTGATCACGTCGATGCGCGGAATCGCGTAGGTGGTTCCGGCGGGCGGATTGTCGGCGGAAACCCAGCGCACCGCCTGCAGGTACGGACCGACATTCTCCTGCGACAGCCACATGCCCCACGGCGGCGAGTTCGGATTCCCGCGTGCCGCCGTCTTCCTCGCGATGCAGTAGCCGGTGGACGGGGAATCGCAGTGCACGCGCCGGTAGTCGGCATTCGCCAATCCCGCCCCATCGTTGATGATGGCGTGGATGTCGCCGTAGGCGGCGGACGACGGTGCGGAGCCGGCGTTGACGATGGTGAAGCTATCGGCAACCTTCGATTGGCTGCCCGCGCCGAGCGTGACCGAGTACGCGTCGAGCCGGTGGACGTTGAATTCCTTTCCGGCCGGAACGGTCCCGACGAACGAGAAGTAATTGGGCGCAGCGAGGACGCCGTTCGCATACGAATACGGCGCGTGTGAAATGTCCACCTGCGCGTGCGCCGCCGTCGCCATGAAGGCGAGCGCGAGAAGGCTTCTCATCGCGCCATTCGAGCGACGGGCGAGCCCTTCGGGCATCGGCGCGGGGGAGGCGACGGCAGACGTCCGGTTGGACGGGACGCGCCGTGACGTGCTTGTCGAGATGCAGGATGCGTGGGTTCATGTCCTCTCTCCTCTGTAAGCCCGGCAACGTGCCGGGTTGGAGAGAGGCTGCGGGGACGGTCCCCACGGAATGCCCACGGATTCGATTCATCGCCGTTGCGACGGGATTCGGGTAACGATCGTCACCGCCGAGCCGCTGCAATCGGCCGACCAATCGGTCCGTCGCCCACGAAGTGCGGCACGCGAGTTCTTTGAACACGACAGGCACCGATAGCCGGCGCTGAACACAATCTTGGAGGCACCGGGATCATCACGACGGGAATGAATCGAATCCGTGGGCATTCCGTGGGGGCCGTCCCGTCACGCTCTCTCCGATCTCGGCGCGTTGCCGAGCTTGCAGAGGAGAGAAGCCATGAAATCCTGGTTCGAAATTCCCAACGGTTCGACTGATTGGCGCCGTGTGGTCCTGCACAAGCTGGGTGGATGCGTCGCGCGGCTGCTCCTGTTCGGTAGCGTCTTCCTCATCCACCCCGGCGGCAATTCGAGCGGCTTGTCCTGCGTCTTGTGCGCTGGCGTGTAGCGCTCACCGCGGATTTCCAGTTCGAAGCTGCCCAGCGTGCGGATCCGCACCGGCCAGGGCCACGAGGGTCCCGCGTCCTCGGGCGGATCCAGTTGCTGAACGGCAATCAGGCGACGCACGAAGTCGGGCTCGATATCGTTCGCCAGCGCGCGTTCGCACAGGCGGGCGATCGCGTCTCGTGCCCGCGCGAGCATGTTGACGAACCCCGAATTCGCGGCGTGCGCGAAGGCCCGGCGCAGCAAATTGACGTCCTGGCCGCCGTCCGCGAGATATCGTAGGCACGCGTCGAGCGCAAGTCCGACATCGCGCTGCGTTCCGTCCAACCCCTGACTGAGACTTTCGTTGAGAGAAATCGCGTCCGGGTAGCGCCGATTCGCCGCCAGCGCGTAGATGCATTCGATCTGGAACGCGCGCGCGTGGCCGCCCGTATAGCCGGCAAGCGCGGCGGTCTTGAGCGCATCCTCCGCCCATCGCAGACCTTCCCTTGCGAGGCCCTGGAGGAGCAGCACGCGTGCGGTGAAGTCGCGCGTGCTCGGCGCGCTGCGCCGGCGGCGCTCCGATCGGCAATGGCTTCCAGGTCGGACAATCGAGCGGCCGCCGCGTCGAGGTCGTTGCGCTTCAACGCGGAGTTGACCTCGGCCATGCCGAGCTCGAAAGCCAGGCGACGCGACCCTGTCTCATCGACGAGGCGTCTGGCGCGCGCGAGAAAATCCGCTGCCGGGACGTGCAGGCCGTCCTCGAAATAGGCCAGGGCTGCGCTGATCCAGTAGCGGCCGCGTTGCAGGGCGCTTGTGGTTTCGGGTTCCGCCTGGGCGCGCGTCGCGATGACCACCGCCTGCGCCTGCTCGTTCGTCCCGAAGATGCGCCGATGGTCGATCAGCAGCCGTGCGGCCTCGATCGGCTGGTCAGGCGTCAACCACGCCGACGGATCGTCGATGAGCACGATCAAGCCGGGCGACCAGCGCCTCGGTATCGAACCCCGGAGGAAACGCACCGCGCGCAATCGCCGTGCACATCACGCCAAGGCAAAGCGAGGCTTCATGGGCACAGCCGGCGGGGACAGCCTCATCACCGCCGGCGCGGGAATGCCGTTCCATCCATTCGTCCATCGACCGGATGTCGCCATACTCGAGGCCGAACGCCGTGACGACGCACGCCGCAGCGAGGCGCATGCCGTCGCGATCGTTCGCGCGTCTCGAATCCGACGTAGCTCCGCTCGAACCAGCCCCGAGCCGCCTCCTCGTCCACGCCCAAGAGCGCCTGACCCGCCCAGAAGCACAGCCATGGATTGTGACCCGCCACGCTCGCCGGAAGCTGCGCGAGCGAGCGGGAGAGAAGGGCGGCCTGACCGTTTCTCGCGTAGCGCTCGGCGAGCGTCTCGAGAACCGGTGCCGCCGCCTCGAGGGCACCGCACTCGATCAGGAGCGCGAATGCATCCTCGTGCGCACCGTGGCGCTCAAGCGCGGCCGCCGTGGCGAGTGCAATCTGCTGCGCTTCTGTGTCGCCGCGCCGCTTGCGCAACAGCGTCTGCATTCCGCGCCGGACGAGGCCGTGCGCCTCGTAGATCGGCCCGCCGTCGCTCGCGATCCTTCGCAGCAGCCCGCGGGCGGCGAGCGGCTCCAGCTCCGCCGCCGCTTCCTCACCCGCCAATTCGATCGCCAGCGCAGGCGTGATGTGTGGCGCGAAGGCCGTCCGCTCGAGCAGATCGCGCCGGGGCGCCGGTGCGGCGTCGAGCATCCGGTCGAGCAGGTGGAGGTGGATCTGGTCGACGACGGAATGGCCGTCCACCGGAGAAGCGGCAGTGCCGCGCAGCAGCTCGCAGGCGAGCACGAGTGCAGCGGCGTGGCCGCCGGTCAGCGCGGAAAGTGCATGGCCGTCAGGGTGGGCGAGCCTCAAGCCCTGCCGCCAATGCAACGCATTCGCCGGGTTCGAATTCGAGCCGCAGGTCGTTGCACAACGCGAGGCGGCGCGCGGCGATCGCGTCGAAGAAGGCCGGCGGCGCCGTTTCCGTGCCGATGAACACGAGCTCCAGCCGCGCGTCGGCGACCGCGACGAGTCGCGCGAGAGAGTCGTACCGTGCCGGGTCGCGAACCTTGTGCGCATCGTCGAAGACGAGGATCAACGGTTTGCCGCACGCCGAGTGGACTGCCGCGGCAAAGCGCTCCGCGAATTGGCCCTCGCGTTCGCGGTCCTCCGCCGCGAAACGCGGAAGCCGAGGCAACTTTCGGATGGCCGCGGCGAGCGTCGACCCGAGCTGGTCGTAGAAATACGCCGGGTCGTCGTCGCGCGGGTCGAGCCGATACCAGACCACGGTGCGCCCGGTACCGCGGGCATAGCTCGCGACCAGCGTCGACTTTCCGGTCCCCGATGGCGCGACGAGCCATTTGGCCGGGGCCGCGATTTGCGCCAGTCGCGCCTCGAGTCGGGGACGCGCAAGAATGCCGGTCAGCGCCGGCGCGGCGGTCTTGACCGCGTCGGGAAGGCGAAGCTTCGCCGTGGCCGAATCTTTCCGAGCCGGTTTTGGCACTCGGACCCCCTAGCCGCCACCCCCCGATGGCGCCTGCATTATGGCCCTTTTTTGGCGGAGGGTATTTTTTGTTTCGGCGGTTCAACTCCGCCGTTGGCCCCCTTTCGGGGGGCCTTCGGAGGCCGCTTACCTAGACCTAGCGAGCGACGCGCTGTTCACTAAAGGTGGCCGACAGTTTCGGTCTTAGCCTGGGGTCGGTGGTGCACGCGTTCGTTGCGAGCTGCTTGTAGTTGGAACCACTCGTTGTCTGCTTCACTCGCCAGCCGAACTTGGTGGCAACCGCCCCCGACCACTGCGGCACCCGCGCGGTGACGTCGAATCTGACCCAGCCCGGATTGAACGCCGCCGCGACCGACGCATCGGTCGCGCTCGCATAGCGGTGGACAATCAAACCGTCTCCGCGGCCGCTACGATGCCCGCGGCAATGAACGCCTCGATCTCGTCGTCGACGTAGCCGCATTCGCGCAGCAGTTCGCGCGTGTGCTCGCCCAGCCGGGGCGCCGGCCGGTCGACCCGCGCGGGCGAATCCGAGAGATGGATCGGGCAGCCGAGCGCTTTCGTGTGACCCGCGTCAGGATGATCGAGATCGACGACCATGCCGCGCGCGAGCGTCTGCGGATGCGTCAGCGCCTCGCCCAGCGAGTGAACGGGGCCGGCCGGCACGCCGGCCGCGTCGAGCAGCGGCGAGCCATTCGGCGCGTGACTTGCGCACGAGCACCGCGTTCATCGCCGCGACGAGCGCGGGGAGGTTCTCCATCCGCGCCGTGTTCGTCGCGAAGCGCGGATCGTCGCGCCACTCGGGATGGCCGAGCACGTCGGCGATACGCTCCCAGTTCGCCTGGTTCGCGCCGCCGATGACGATCCAGCCGTCGCTCGCGGTGAACGCCTGGTACGGCGCCGTGAGGATGTGCGCGGACCCGAGCGGGCCCGGCGACTCGCCCGTCGCGAAGTAGCTGGCCGCGTGCCAGTACGTCTGCTGCAGCGCCGCTTCCATGAGCGAGGTGTCGACGATCTGCCCGCGTCCGGTGCGCAACCGGTGCGCCCATGCGGCGAGGATGCCGACCGCGGCCAGGATGCCGGCGTTGATGTCGGACACGGGATTGCCCGTCTTCGCGGGCGGCCGGCCGGGCTCGCCGGTGATCGCCATCAGCCCGGCGAACGCCTGCGCGATCAGGTCGAAGCCGCCCTTGTCGGCGTACGGGCCGTCGCGACCGTAGCCGGTGATCGCGCAATAGATGAGCGCGGGATTCTCGACGGCCAGCACGTCGTAGCCGAGCCCGAGCTTCTCCATCGTTCCGCGCCGATAGTTCTCGATCAGCACGTCGGCGTGCCGGACGAGCCGCAGCAGGATCGCGCGGCCCTCGGGCCGCTTGAGATCGAGCGCGAGGCCGCGCTTGTTGCGGTTCAGCATCAGGAACGGCGCCGAGACGCCGTTGACGCGCGGCTCGCGGTAGCCGCGCGCGTCGTCGCCGCCGGGCAGCTTCTCGACCTTGATCACGTCGGCGCCCAGGTCCGCGAGCAGCGCGCCGCAGGTCGGCCCGGCCATGATCTGCGCGAGCTCGAGCACGCGCATGCCCGCGAGCGGTCCGGGATGCGGCGCGCCGGGCGCCGCGCGCGCGTCGGCGTTCATTTGCCGCGGAACTCGGGCTTCGTCTTCGCGAGGAACGCCGCGTAGCCGATGCGGAAGTCCTCGGTGTCGAAGCAGTCGAAGCACTCGTCCTCTTCCGCGGCCGAGAGCGGTCGCGGGTCCGCGAGTCGGCGCGCGAACTTCTTGTGCCATCGCGCGACGAGCGGCGCGCCGTCCGCGATGCGCTGCGCGGTCGCGCGCGCCTCGGCGGCGACCTCGGCGTCGGGCACCACGCGCGTGACGAGACCCTTCTCCTTCGCCTCGGCGGCGTCGAGGATGCGGCCCTCGAGCAGCAATTCGAGCGCCACCGCGCGCCCGACGAGCGCGACGAGCGGCGCCATCTCGGCGTAGGCCATCACGAGCCCGAGGTTCTTGATCGGCGCGCCGAACCGGCTCGACGCACCGCAGATCCGCAGGTCGCAGAGCGCGGCGATCTCGAGCCCGCCGCCGACGCAGATGCCGTGGATCTGCGCGACGAGCGGATGGCGGCAGGCTGGCGAGCGCGCGTGCCGTGTCGTGCATCACCGCGCCGTAGGCGATCGCCTGCGCCTTGTTCGCGCGCTCGGTCGCGAACTCGCCGATGTCGTTGCCGGGCGAGAACGCCTTCTCGCCGGCGCCGCGGACGATGATGCAGCGCACGTCGTCGTCGGCCGAGAGCGCGTCGACCGCCGCGCCCAGCTCGCGCCACATCGTCTTGCGTGAGCGCGTTGAGCTTCGCCGGCCGGTTGAGGACGACGGTCGCGATCGGTCCGTCGCGTTCGACGAAGATGGTTTCGGCCATCGACTACTGGTAGAACAGGTCCACCAGACCCAGCGTGACGACCGGCACGTAGGTGATCAGCAGCAAGTGTCGCCAGGAGCACGCCGATGAACGGGATGTTCGCCTTGGTCACGTCCCAGACGCTCTCCTTCGCGATCGAGCAGGTGAGCAGCAGGACGCTCGCCACGGGCGGCGTCTGCTGGCCGATGGCGAGGTTGAGCGTCACGATCACGCCGAAATGGATCGGATCGATCCCCGCCGCGGTCACCGCCGGCATCACGATCGGCACCACCAGGACGATGGCGGCCGCCGAGTGCAGGAACATCCCGATGATGAGGAAGAAGACATTGAGGATCGCGAGAATGGCCCACTTCTCGCTCGTGATGGAGAGCATCGCCGCCGCGATGCGTTGCGGAAGCTGCACCTCCGTGAGGTAGAGGCCGAGCAGGGCCGAGGCGGCGACCAGCAGCATCACGGTGCCGGTCTGCACCGTCGCCGTCGATGATCGCCTCGCGCAGCCGCGCCCAGTCGAGCTCGCGATAGACCAGCCCGCCCACCAAGAGAGCCGCGACGACGGCGAGCGCCGCGCCTTCGGTCGCCGTGACCACGCCGCCGAAGATGCCGCCGAGGATGATGATCGGCAGCGTGAGCGCCCAGAACGCCTCCTTGAAGGCGCGCCAGAGCTTGCCCCACTGGAAGATCTCCTCGACCGGCCAGTTGTACCGGACCGCGTACCAGTAGCACAGGCCCATGAAGCCGAATGCCGCGAGGAGGCCGGGCACGATGCCCGCGACGAACATCTGCACCACCGAAGTGCCCGCCATGACCGCGTAGAGGATCATCGGGATCGACGGCGGGATGATGATCGCCAGCGTGGCCGTGGAGGAGGTCACCGCGGCCGTGAAGGGGCCCGGGTAGCCGCGCTTCTTCATGGCGGGCATGATGATCGACGCGGTGGCGGCCACGCCGGCGACGGCCGAGCCCGAGATCTCCGCGAAGAACATGTGGCTCAGCACGTTCACCTGGGCGAGCGCGCCCCTCATCCAGCCGACGAGCGCCTGGCAGAAGTCGATCAGCCGGTGCGAGATCCCCGAGGTGTTCATGATCGCGGCGGCGAGGATGAACAGCGGGATCGCGATCAGCGGAAAGCTGGTCGCGCCCTGGTAGAGCGCGAGCGGCACGTTGGGCAGGCTCGCGACACCCTGGCGTCGCGAGCATCGCCGCGACCGACGCGATGCAAAGCGCCACGGCGATCGGAACGTTGATCAGCACCAGCACGACCACGCAGACAAGGACGAGGAAGCCGATCATTCGGACTCCTCCGCGCGCCTCGCTTCGCCGCGCGCCTCGCGCAGCACCTCGGGAAACACCAGCAGCTGGCCCACCACGAACAGGACGGCGCTGATCGGGATCGCCGAGATCGCGTAAGCCACCGAGACCTGCGGCAGCGAAACGAGCCGGTCCGTCGCAAGGACGTCGAGGATCGAATAGCCCACCCAGGCGAGCAGCACGAAGAAGGCCAGCGTGCACAGCTGCGCGAGGACGGCGGCGGCGACCCGCGGCCCGGGCGGCAGCATCCTCACGATCTCGGGCACGCCCATGTGCGCGTGCTTGAGGACCGCCAGCGCCGAGCCGTAGAACGTCACCCAGGCGAGGAGGATGGTGGCGACCTCGTCATACCAGACGAGGGAATGGCCCGAGTAGCGGAAGACCACGCCCGCCGTCACCTCGGCGGCGAGCGCGGCCATGAGCGCGATGCAGATCCACTCGAGGAACCGTTCGTATCCCCGGCGGAACGACCGGAAAGTCATCTCCTACTTGCCGAGCGCGATCGCGCGGTCGATCACTTCCTTCGAGCCGGCGACTTCCTTCGCGAACTCCTCGTACACGGGCTTGGAGGCGGCGACGAACGCGTCCTTGTTCGGCGTGTTCACCGCGACCCCCGCTGCCTTGATCTTGCCGAGCAGCTCGTCGTCGTCCTTCGCGGCTTTCTCGTAGACGAAGGCCTGCGTCTCCTTCGCGGTGTCTTCGAGGATCTTGCGCACGTCGGGCGGCAGCGTCTCCCACTTCTTGGCGCCGACGGTCACGTAGGCCGGCGTGTAGACGTGACCGGTCAGCGACAGGAACTTCTGCACCTCCTGGAACTTCGCGCTGTAGATCTGCGTGAACGGATTCTCCTGACCGTCCATCACGCCGGTCTGCAGCGCGGTGAACACTTCGGAGAACTTCATCGGCGACGGGTTCGCGCCGTAGGCCTGGAACATCTTCACGCGCCACTTGCCCTCGGGCACGCGCAGCTTGATTCCCTGCAGGTCGGCCGGCGTGTTGATCGGGCGCTTCGAGTTCGTGATGTGCCGGTAGCCGTTTTCCCAGACGGCGATCACCTTCAGGCCCTTCTTCTCGGCCTCTGGCGCGAGCTTCGACCAGAACACCTCCTTCTCGATGCGGCCCATGTGCGCGCGGTCCTTGACCAGGTACGGCATCTCGAACACGCCGAAGAGATCCGCCTCGGACGACATCACGGTCGACGGCAGCGCGATGTCGACGGTGCCGAGCTTCAGCTTCTGCAGCAGTTCCTTGTCGCCGCCGAGCTGGCTCGACCCGAACACGACGACCTTCGCCTTGTTGCCGAGCTTCGCGTTCGCTCGCTTAGCGAACTCGTCGGCCGATGCGGCGAACAGCGACCCCGGCTCGCCGACGTGGCCGAACTTGATCTCGAGCTGCGCCCAGGCAGGCAGCGCCAGGGCAGCAAAGCGTGAGGGTGGCGAGGATGCGCGCGGCAAGTCGGCGCGCTTGCAGAAATGCGGTCATCACGGGATCCTCCAGAGTCGTTGCGATCGTGTTCGCCGGGCGCGCCAGGCGCCCGGTCGTGGGACGCGACAGTCTACGCCGCCCGGGCCAGTCCTGTCGTGGCCGATTGCGCCAGCGAGTCCATCGCCGCCTGCACGCCGCCCGCGCGGCAGGGAACGCCGGCGAGCTTCAACCCCATCTCGACGCCGCACAGCGTCCCGCACAGCATCAGGTCGTTGAACCAGCCCAGGTGGCCGATCCGGAACACGCGTCCCGCGAGCTTGCCCGAGACCGGTGCCGAGCGACAGGTCGAAGCGGGCGAGGATCTCGCGCCGGAGCGCATCGGCGTCGTGGCCGTCGGGCATCAGCACGGCGGTGAGCGACCCGCTGTATTCGGCGGGATCGCGGCAGAGCACCTCGAGCCCCCACGCGCGCACGGCGCGTCGCGTCGCTTCCGCATGACGCGCGTGGCGCGCGAACACGTTCGGCAGGCCCTCCTCGCGCAGCATCGCAAGCGCCTCGTGCAGGCCGTAGAGGAGGTTGGTCGCCGGCGTCGACGGGAAATAGCCCTGCCGGTTCATCGCGATCGTCTCGTCCCAGCGCCAGTACGAGCGCGGCAGCTTCGCATGCTTGCTCGCGGCGAGCGCCTTTTCGCTGACGGCGTTGAACGACAGGCCCGGCGGCAGCATCAGACCCTTCTGCGAGCCGGCGACCGTGACGTCGACGCCCCACTCGTCGTGGCGATAGTCGATCGACGCGAGCGAGCTGATCGTGTCGACCATGAACAGCGCCGGATGGCCGGCGCGGTCGATCGCCTGGCGGATCTCGGCGATGCGCGACGTGACGCCGGTCGACGTCTCGTTGTGGACGGCGAGCACCGCCTTGATCGCGTGCGCGCGGTCCTCCGCGAGCTTCGCCTCGACGCGCGCGGGGTCGACGCCGCTGCGCCAGTCGCCCGGGACGAAATCGACGACGAGGCCGAGCCGCTCGGCCATCGCGCGCCACAGGGTCGCGAAGTGGCCGGTCTCGAACATCAGCACGCGGTCGCCCGGCGACAGCGTGTTGACGAGCGCCGCCTCCCACGCGCCGGTGCCGGACGCGGCATAGGTGACGATCGGACCGCGTCGTCCGGAAGACCTCCTTCAGCCCGTCGAGAATTTCCTGCGTCGAGGCGCGCGAACTCGGGGCCGCGATGATCGATCGTCGGCCGGTCGATCGCCCGCAGCACGCGGTCCGGCACGTTGGTGGGGCCGGGGATCTGCAGGAAATGGCGCCCGGACGGGTGCGCGTCGAGCTGGAACATGGTGCCTCCGGCGGCGATCGCGGCGACGGGTCGACCGTCCTTGCGATGCCGCGGCTATCATAGCCACGTTTGGGGCCGCGCACCAACCGGCTTCGCGCGATCGATCCGTGAACGCACCCGAATCCCGACCCCTCGTGTTCCAGCCCCGCGACGGCGCGGGCGATCTCGCCGCGACGCCTGCGCGGCGCCGTCGAGGGCGACGTGCTGTTCGATCGCGCGTCGCGCGGCCGCTATTCGACCGATGCGTCGATCTACCAGATCGAGCCGCTCGGCGTGCTCGTTCCGCGCAGCGACGCCGACGTGCGTGCGGCGTTCGACGTCTGCCGCGAGCTCGGCGTGCCGCTGCTGCCGCGCGGGCGCGGGCAGCTCGCAATGCGGGCAGACGGTCGGCGCGGCGCTCGTCGTCGATCACAGCAAGCACCTGAACCGCGTCGTCGCGTTCGACCGCGACGCGCGCACCGTGACCGTCGAGCCCGGCATCGTGCTCGATGCGCTCAACGCGTGGCTCAGGCCGCACGGCCTGTGGTTCCCCGTCGACGTCAGCACGTCGGCGCAGTGCACGCTGGGCGGGATGACCGGCAACAACTCGTGCGGCTCGCGCTCGATCGCCTACGGCAACATGGTGCACAACGTGCTCGCCATCGACGCGACGCTCGCGGACGGCACCGAAGCTCGGTTCGGCCCGGAACGGGACATGGAGCCTGGGAATCCCGCGGGTTCGCGAGCTTCTGGAACGGCTGCAGGCGCTCGGTGCGCGCGAGCGCGACGAGATCGCGCGGCAGGTGCCGAAGGTGATGCGGCGCGTCGGCGGCTACAACATCGACCTCTGCTGCCCGCAGAGCGAGCGGCCCTACACCGCGGACGGCAGCGTCAACTATGCGCATCTGCTCGTGGGCAGCGAGGGAACGCTCGCATGGACGCGCGCGGTCACGCTGCGCCTCGTGCCGCCGCCGCGGCACCGCGTGCTCGGCGTCGTCAATTTTCCGACGCTGTACAAGGCGATGGATACCGCGCGGCACATCGTTCGCCTCGGGCCGTCGGCGGTCGAGCTCGTCGACCGGACGATGATCGACCTCGCGCGCGGCAATCCCGCGTTCCGGCCGGTCATCGATGCGCGCGCTGATCGGCGAGCCCGAGGCGATCCTGCTGGTCGAGTTCATCGGCGAGACCGCGGACGCACCGGTGCGAGCGCTCGGCGACCTCGTGGCGCTGATGGGCGATCTGGGGCTGCCGGGCAGCGTCGTGCAGATGACCGACGCCGCGGCGCAAAAGGCGCTGTGGGAGGTCCGCAAGGCCGGGCTCAACATCATGATGAGCATGAAGGGCGACGGCAAGCCGGTGTCGTTCATCGAGGACTGCGCGGTGCCGCTCGAGCATCTGGCCGACTACGTCGACCGGCTCACCGGGGTGTTCCGCAAGCACGGCACCCGCGGGACGTGGTACGCGCACGCGTCGGTGGGCACGCTGCACGTGCGGCCGATCCTCGACATGCGCCGCGACGGCGCGGCGAAGATGCGCGCGATCGCCGAGGAAGCGAGCGCGATGGTGCGCGAGTACAAGGGCGCGTACTCGGGCGAGCACGGCGACGGCCTCGTGCGCAGCGAATGGGTCGCGTGGCAGTTCGGACCGCGACTGACGCGCGCGTTCGAGGAGATCAAGGACCTGTTCGACCCGACGGGCCTGATGAATCCAGGCAAGATCGTCCGCGGGACGCGGATGGACGACGCGACGCTGTTCCGCTTCGGCCCGGGTCATCGTCCGCTGCCGCTCGACACCGCGCTCGACTGGTCGGAGTGGAACGTGCACAACGATCCGGTGACGCGACACCGTATCGGCACCGGGGACGGGTGGCGATCCGGCGCGCGGCTTCGCCAAAGCCGTCGAGATGTGCAACAACAACGGCCACTGCCGCAAGTTCGACGCCGGCACGATGTGCCCGAGCTACCGCGTCACGAAGGACGAGATTCACCTGACGCGCGGCCGCGCGAACACGCTGCGGCTCGCGCTCTCGGGCCAGCTCGGTCCCGAGTTCGCGTCGGAAGCCGTGCGCGACGCGCTCGACCTCTGCGTGAGCTGCAAGGGCTGCCGCCGCGACTGCCCGACCGGCGTCGACATGGCGAAGATGAAGATCGAGTTCCTTCACCACTGGCAGAGGGCGCACGGGCTGTCGCTGAAGGACCGCGCGATCGCGCACCTGCCGCGCTGGGCGCCGTGGGCGGCGCGCGTGCCGTGGCTGTTCAACGCGCGCAACGCGGTCAAGGGCCTCGCGGCGCTCGGCGAGCGGACGCTAGGGCTCTCCGCGAAGCGGTCGCTGCCGGCATGGCGGCGCGACACGTTCCTTTCCGCGGAGCGCGCCGACGGCCAAGGCTCCGAGACCGTTGACGTCGTGCTGTTCGTTGACACCTTCACCAATTACTTCGAGCCGGAGAACGCGCTTGCCGCGCTCGCCGTGCTGAAGGGGGCGGGCTATCGCGTCGCGATCGCGCGGGCGCTTGCCGACGATGCCGACGCTGTGCGGCCGCTTTGTTGCGGCCGGACCTACCTCGCCGCCGGCCTCGTCGACGAGGCGAAACGCGAGGCGCGCCGCATGGTCGCTGCGCTCGCGTCGCACGTCGAACGGGGCGCGACGATCGTCGGCCTCGAGCCGTCGTGCCTCTATTCGCTGCGTGACGAGTTCCTGGTGCTGGGACTGGGCGCCGCCGCGCAAACGCTGTCCAAGCGCGCGTTGCTGATCGAGGAGTTCCTCGCGCGCGAGCACCGTGCCGGCCGCCTGAAGCTGTCGCTCGCCGCGCTGCCGGAACAAGCGCGCGCTGCTGCACGGTCATTGCCACCAGAAGGCGTTCGACGCGATGGGCGCCACAAGCGAGGTGCTGGGGCTGGTCCCCGGCCTCGCCGTCGACGTCGTCGAGTCGAGCTGCTGCGGGATGGCGGGCAGCTTCGGCTACGAGGCTGCGCACTACGACGTGTCGATGCGGATGGCCGAGCTTTCGCTGCTGCCGGCCGTCCGTGCGGCCGACGCGAAGACGCTGATCGTCGCCGACGGCACGAGCTGCCGGCACCAGATCGCCGATGGCGCGGGTCGCGAGGCCGTCCACGTCGTCCGCGTGCTCGCGCGCGCGCTCGATCCCGGGCGGGCGGCGCCGGGCGTATGATCAAGTCACGCGGCGGTCGCCACGCTCCGTCTCGGGAGATCCCATGCGACAACGCATCGCATCGCTATTTCCGCTGATTGCCATGGCAGCAATCCCGCTTTCGAACGCTGCCGCCGCGCCCGTCGAGGTCTTCCACGCCGATTCGCTTGCCGGTCCGATGCGCGAGCTCAAGCGCGCATTCGAAGCGGGGCATCCTGGCGCCACGATCAATCTCACGTCGGGCGTCTCCCGCGAACTCGCCGGCCGGATCGTCAAGGGTGACGTCTGCGACGTCTTCGCGCCGTCGTCGCCTGCCGTCATCGACCAGGACCTGATGAACAAGAAGGTCGCGGGCACCGACCGCGATGCCGCGACGTGGTACGTCGTATTCTCGGCCAACGAGATGGTCGTCATCACCGCCAAGGGCAATCCGTTCGGTATCAAGCAGGTCGTCGATCTCGCCCGGCCCGACGTGAAGTTCGCGCGCGTCACCGGCGAGAAGGACCTCGCGACCGGCCGCACGATCGAGTTCGTCAAGCGCGCGACCGCGCTCGAAGGCAAGCCTGAACTTGCGCAGGCGGTCGTCGATCGCGCGCCGGTCGATCCGGCGAAACCGACCGGCGTACCCGACGTCGTGGCGGCCGTTCGCGACGGCAGAGCAAGTGCCGGCATTGTCTATTACTCGGCAGCAGTCGCCGCGCGCGCGGACGTCGACGCGGTCCGGTTTCCCGCGAGCGTCAACCTGAGCGAGGCGATCCGGAACGCGGCGACCGTTCCGGGAACGGCGAGGAATCCCGGCGAAGCGCTTGCCTTCGTCGCGTTTGTGCTCTCGCCCGAGGCGCAGCGCATCCTGCAGGACACGGGCCAGCCGCCGGTCGTGCCCGCGATTCGCAACGGCGCGGTCCCGGCGGAGATCCGCTGAGCGCGTCCGACAGCCGCGACCGTCAGCGCGAAGCGGCCTTCGGAGGCGCGCGCCCCGGAATGGAAGTGGCGACGGCGTCGGCGAACTGACGCCACGCGAAATCCTTGCCCGCGGCACGTGAGCGGGCCTCCGCATTGGCCAGGTCGGCGATGCGATCCTGGCACCGCGCCGTCGCGGTCGCCATGAACGGCTCGAGCCCTGCTTCGCGGAGCGTCGCCGCGACCTCGCGCATCTCGGCCGCGCGGCGGCGGCCGTGCACGACGACGCGGCTCACGAGGTAGTCGGCGCGCTCGTCCCACTTCATCTGCGGAAACGTCTCCTCGAGCGAAGCGAGCACCCGGTCCTCGACGCCGTAGTGGCGCGCGCCCAGCATGCACTCGACGACGAGCGCCTCGATGCCCTTGATCATCACGCTGCGGCACATCTTGATCGCCGACGCGATGCCGACGACCTCTGCGACGACCTCGAGCTTCATGCCGGCGGGCGCGAGGCGCGCCGTCAGGTCCGCGGCCGCGGCACCGCCGAGCAGGATCGGCACCTTGAGTCCATAAGGTGGCACAGGCGCCATCACCGCGACGTCGACGTAATGCCCGCCGGCGTCCTCGATCAGCTTCGCGTTCACTTGCTTCGTGCCTGGCGACACCGAATTGATGTCGGCGAAGATCTGGCCGGGCGCGAGCGATGCCGCGGCATCGCGTGCGACGTCGGTCGACGAAGTGGCGGTGACCGCGGAGACAATAATCCGCGCACCGGCAATGGCGGAGCGATGCGACTCGCTCATCGCAACGTTGCGCTCGGCCGCGGCCGCGAGCATGGGCCCACGCCCGGCCGGATCGCGGACGAGGATGTCATAGGCCGAGACGTCGAAGTGCCCGGACGCGGCAAGCCCGGCCGCGAGAATGCGGCCCGCTTCGCCGAAACCGATGACGGCGAGGCGTCGATCGTCGATGCGCACGTTTGGGTTCATGATGCTGTCTCCAACGAGGGCCAGGCGGGCGAATTATCCGGGCAGGTCACGGCTGGACGCAATCCGGCGGCGCATCGCTAGTCGCCCCCGGTATGCAGGAACCGCAGGACGATCGCGCTCGCCTGCGCGAGGGTTCCGGCCGTTTCCAGGCGCTGCCGGAGCGCGGCGATATTCGGCTGCGCGGGATGAATCGTCCACAGGCGCTGCACGATATCCCGGGCACGATCGGGTTGACGCGCCGCATATTCCAGCAGCTTGCCGACGGCAAGCGTGAATCGCGCGTCGGCGGCATAGGCATCGAGGTAGCCGGACAACGCGGCGGGCGGCATCGGGCTCGAGCGATCGTCGAGGCGCGCGATGTCGGCGGCGAGATAGCGCGTGACGGCATCCGCGTACGGCCCGACGTCGCGCCGCATCGCGTCCGGTCCCCCAACCGCGTTCCGGACGAAGGCGTCGGGATAGGGACGCCGGAACGGCAGCAGCGACGCGAGCGTCCGATGTGCCGCCGCGCTGCGTTCGATATCCGACGCGCCGGCCGCATCGAACGCGATACGCTGGTTGCCGTCGGTGTTGACCGGACCCTGACCCGCATAGCGGTGGAGACCGTCCGCATCGAGCATGTAGGACGAGAGAAGATCGGGCATGCCATCGAACACCGCGTCGCGATCGCGGTGCCCCCGCAGCAGCGCGTCGGCGCGCGCAATGTCGACCCGGGCGCCGCCGTCACCCGCCCAGCCAATCAAGGCGAGCCGCGCAAAGCCGCTGTAGTTGCCGATCATGCTGTCGGCCGCGGGGAACACCCGAAGAAAGGTCCTGACGATGGTCCGCAGGTCGTCGGGACGCAGCTGATAGAGCGGCAACCACTGCACGAAGACGCCGCCTTCGGCCAGATGGTCGCGAACGGCCTGGAAATGCTCGATCGTGTAGAGCGATGACGTGCCGTCGCGGCTCGGATGGTAGAGATCGGCCACGATCACGTCCCAGGAGTCCGGTGCCGCCCGAACGAAGCGTCGCGCATCGGAGGCGTGAAGCGTCGCGCGGGCATCGTGTGCGAGGCCATGGTTGTCCGCATCGAACCACGGAAGCATGGCGAGGATTTCCGGGACGAGTTCGACCGCCGTGACCCGCTCCACCGGATAGCCGAGCGCGGCGCCGGCCGTGATTCCCGTGCCGACGCCCAGGAACAAGACGCGCCGTGGCGACGACGACACGAGCATCGGCAGGTGGCCCATGCGCCGGGTGACGAAACCGGGCGAGCCCCCCATCAGCTGCTTCTGGTCGAGCTGGAGGATCCGCGTGGCGCTGTCGCCGGAGGGAGCCGCGGCGGCAGCGCCCTCAGTCACCGACACGACACCTTGCAGCCCCGAACGCTGGGCGAGCAACGAGGCGCCGGGCGGAAACTCAACGAGCACGAGCGAAGAGTAGGCGACGGCGCCGATCGCGGCGGCTGATCCGGTGCCCGCGACCAGCCACGAAGGCGATGCGCGGTGGATGAGGCCCGCGACCAAGAAGAGCAGCACGTACAGGCCGAGAGCGAAGTAATACGCGGCGCCGTATCCCGCCACCGGGAGGAGCACGAGTCCGAACAGGAGCGGCGCGAGCGCCGCGCCGGCGGTATTGACGGCCGAGGCGCGGCCGACGCCTTCGCGCGTGAAGTGGCCGAGCAGGTGGCTGAACGTTGCGCCCATCGCGATCGTTGGCAGGAGAAATACCGAAGCGGCGACCGCGGCCTCGGCCAGCATTCGAGCACCGTACGACGACCCCGGAGGGGCCCACGCTGCCATCGCGGCGGCGGAATGCGCGAGCCCAACAACCGAAAGAATGCCGGTGACGGCGATCGCGTAGAGCAGGATCCGGGTCGCGCGATCGCGCGAGGCGAGGACCCCGCGCGAGACGGAGAGCGCGTACAGCCAAGCACCCACCGCGGTACCGAGCAGATAGACGGCCAGGATGTTGGCGAACGTGTGGATCGTATTGTCGAAGACCTGTGCTAGCACGTGCGTGCCGATCGTCTCCACGCCGATCCCGGCGAGACCCGTGGCGAACAGCAGCGCGTAAAGCAGTCGGCGCGATCGGGGCGCCATCGCGGTATCCGACGCGCTGTCTGTTGTGTCGGCCCGGTGCTCGCGCTCCCTGCCCGCGACGCGATGCCAGGCCCAGACGAGGGCGGCTCCGGCGAGGCTCGCTCCGCCGAACGCGAGCGAGGCCGCGATGACGCCGAGCGTGGGCATCAACGCGTGGATGGCGAGTGCAACGCCGAGGGTCGCGCCCAGGGTGTTCGACGCATAGAGCCAGGCGACCGTGTTGTCGTTTTCCGCCGCAGGGCGCCGTCGCCGCCAGGCCTCGACGACGGCGACCGTCGTTGCCCCCATCGCGACCGTGGCCGGAAGGAGGATCACCGTGGCGATCACCAGGTCGAGCGACAGAGCGGCCAACGACTGGTTGTCGCCGACCAACGGGCCGAGGGCCACCGGCAGCGCATCGCCAAGGCCGAGCAGCAACGGCGGGCCGACCATCGCGCAGGCCGCGACCACGAGCTCCGCCGCGACGTAGATCAGCGCGGGACGCGCACTCCGGAGCACCACGCCGTGAAACGCCGAGGCGCCAATTGCCAGTCCTGTGAAGAATCCGGTGAGCACGCCGAGCATTCCAAAGCTCTCGCTGCCGAACGCGAGGCCGAGCAACCGCATCCAGATGAGCTCGAGCCCGAGCGCTGCAACGCCCGAGCATAGAAAGCCGCCAAGAAGCAGCGCGTCGTATCCGCGCAGGCCCGCGCGGCGACCGGGGCCTTGTGCGGGGAGCGACGGGTCGCCCCGGGCGCCCGGGCGAGATCGGATTCGCTTGCCCACGCCGCGACCGCCGCTCAATGCGCCGCGATCGTCGTTCGCGCGATCTCCTCGATCAGCGCGACGGCGGCCTGTTGCAACGGCGTCGACGGCCGCTGCGCAGAGGTAGCGATCGCGAGCGTGCTCGCGATCCGCGGTTGCACGATGGGCCGCGCTATGAGCTTGCGCGCCACGTCGGCGCCGTCGAGCGCGCGCGGCGAGAGCACCGCGAAGCCGTGGCCCTCGGCGACGAGCTCGAGGATCGCGGACACGGCGTCAATCTCCATCGACACCTGCGGTTTCTGCCCGATCGCGGCAAGGCGCGTCTCGACCAGCATTCGGATCGCGTTCGGCCGGCTCGGGATGATCAGAGGGTACCGCGGCAGATCGCGCAGCCGCAGCGTGCGCGGGGCCGTGCCCTTCTGCCGCCGCGCGACGAAACAAAGCGCCTCTTCGAGCAGCGGCCGGCTGTCGATCGCAGGGGACGGCGTGGGATTGTAGAGGAGGCCGATGTCGATGCGCCCGACCTGCAGCCACTCGTGCATGTACGACGAAAGGCCCTCGACGATCGACAGCGACGCGCGGGGAAAGCGCCGGCGGAACTCGCGGACGACAGGCACCGTGATGATTCGCGCAAGCGTCGGCGGGAGCCCGACGACGACGTGACCGACCGGCGCCCCCTTGATCTCCTCGACCTCGGCGCGCGCGCGCTCGACCTGCTGCAGGATGCCGCGGGCATGCGCGAGCAGGCGCTTGCCGGCCTCCGTCGGGGCGGCGCCGCGACCGTTGCGGACGAGAAGGTTCTGCCGGAGCTCGACCTCGAGGCTTCTGACCTGCCGGCTGATGGCCGGCTGGGCGACGCCGAGGAGGCGCGCCGCCCGCGAGAAGCCGCCGAGGTCGACGACAGCGACGAAATACTCGAGTTGCTTCAGGTCCATGGTGAGGGGCTGATGGATCGAGCCGAGGCGCGATCCAAGGCGATCGAACGTCCACGGTTCGCGGCCGACGCAATGCCGCATCGGCATAACTGTTAGTGTAGCAATAGCGCTTTCATGCCGGTCCGGGGACGGCGCACACTTGACGCGACGAGCGCATCGCGCTGGATGATCGACCTCCGATGGCTTCCCCGATCAGGATCGTTTCATCGATGGCCACCCGGCAGGTGCTGGCCGAACTCGTCGCAGCGTTCGACTCGCCGCACGAGGTGGTGCTCGAGTCGGTCGGCGGTGTCGACGCGGCCAGGCGCGTGCGCGCAGGTGAAGCCTTCGATGCCGTGGTACTGGCGGCCGATGTGATCGACCAGCTGATCGGGGAGGGCAGGATCGTGGCCGGAAGCCGGGTCGACCTCGTCCGGTCCGGCGTTTCCATGGCGGTTCGAGCCGGTGCTCCGCGGCCCGACATCGGTTCGGAGGACGGGGTCCGCCGCGCCGTGCTTGCCGCGAGCACCGTCAGCTATTCGACGGGGCCGAGCGGGGTGCATCTCGCGAAGCTGTTCGAGCGCTGGGGTATTGTCGACGCGGTGAAATCGCGCATCGTGCAGGCGCCGCCGGGTGTGCCGGTCGGCGCGCTGGTGGCCGAGGGAAAGGTCGAACTCGGGTTCCAGCAGCTCTCCGAGCTCATGCAACTCGAGGGGATCGATGTGGTGGGACCGCTTCCCCCTGCGATCCAGATCGTCACCACGTTCTCGGCAGGCGTCGCCGCGACGTCGACGCAACGCGAAGCGGTGCGCACACTGCTTACCTTCATGGCATCGCCCGCCGCCGCCGCGGCGAAGCGGCGAAACGGGATGGAGCCGGCGTGAAACGCGGCGGTCGAGTTTCGGCGACCCACGGTTTCGTGGTCCTGATGCATCCATGCCGACCCGGCATATCTGCTAGTGCAGCAATAGCGCTTTTCAATCATGGCAGTCGCGGCGCACACTGGCCTCGTGGGCAGGCGGCGAGGCGCTGGTCGCGGCTTCGGCGCGACGGAGCAACGAATGAGCGACGGCGGGCGAGCGAAGCGAGCCAAGGCCCGAAGGGCGCGTCGCCGAGCGATTGAGCGCGGCCGACGCAGAGGCGGAACGCACCACGAGGGGAGCGCGGAGGCCGCGGAATGAGCGACGGCGGGCGAGCGAAGCGAGCCAAGGTACGAGGACGCCCGCGCGAGCGGGGCGAAGCCAAGGAGCGTAGCTCGCGTCCGCGAGCGGCGGCCGATCGCCAAGGCGCAACGAGTTTCACGAACATCGCGGAGGCCGCGGAATGAGCGAATACGGCAAGACGGGGATCGCAGTGCGCACGATCGAGCGCGCCGACGCGGCAGCGGTCGAGCGGCTCGCGCGCTTCGGCACGGCCACCGTGCACGAGGCGCAAGGCCGCACGGGCCTACTCAAATCGCACGTGCGGCCGATCTATCCCGGCGCCGCAGCGTGCGGCACGGCGGTGACGGTCCTTGCGCAGCCGGGCGATAATTGGATGTTGCACGTCGCCGCCGAGATGATCCATCCCGGCGACATCGTCGTCGTCGGAGTCACGACGGACAACGACGATGGAATGTTCGGCGACCTGCTCGCGACGTCTTACCGGGCGCGCGGCGCCCGCGGCCTCGTGATCGACGCGGGCGTGCGGGATGTCGCGACGCTGTCGGCGATGAAGTTTCCAGTCTGGTCGCGCGCGGTCTGCGCGCGTGGCACAGTGAAATCGACGCTCGGCTCGGTGAACGTGCCGGTCGTCTGCGCCGGCATGCTGGTCGAGCCGGGCGATGCGATCGTCGCCGATGACGACGGCGTGGTCGTCGTGCCGCGGGCGCGGGTGGCCGCGGTCGCGGAAGCGGCAGACGCGCGCGAGAAGAAGGAGGAGGGCAATCGCAAGCGTCTCGCGGCGGGCGAGCTCGGACTCGACCTCTACGGGATGCGCGACGCGCTCGCGAAGGCCGGCCTCAAGTACGTCGACTGATGAGATCCCCCCGAAGCGAACTTCGTTCGCCTCCCCGCAGGGGGCCGCGCCGCGCGCTTGGGGCGGCCCTGCGCGCGCGGTCCGTTCGTTGAACCGGATCCCCGTGGACGCCGACTACCTGCCGTTCGATCCCGCGCCGTCGGAGCCCGCCTTCGCGGCGCCGAAAGGTGCCGTCGACGCGCACTGCCATGTATTCGGCCCCGCCGCCGTCTTCCCTTATGCGCCTGAACGCAAGTACACACCGTGCGATGCGCCGAAGGAGAAGCTCTTCGCGCTGCGCGATTTCCTGGGCTTCGAGCGCAACGTCATCGTGCAGGCGACTTGCCACGGCAACGACAACCGGGCGCTCGTCGACGCGCTCGTCAACTCCGGCAGCCGGGCGCGCGGCGTGGCCTCCGTTGGCCGCGGGGTCAGTGATGCCGAGCTTCGCGCGCTGCATGCCGCGGGCGTGCGCGGTACGCGCTTCAACTTCGTCCGGCGGCTGGTCGACTTCACACCGCGCGAGGTCTTGGCCGAGATTGCGCAGCGCATCGCGCCGCTTGGCTGGCACGTGGTCGTCTACTTCGAGGCGCAGGACCTGCCCGACCTGTGGGACTTCTTCACGGCGCTGCCCACCACCGTCGTCGTCGATCACATGGGCCGCCCGGACGTAGGCAAGCCGGTCGACGGGCCGGAATTCGAGCGCTTCGTGCGCCTGCTGGCGGAGCATCCGAATATCTGGTCGAAGGTGAGCTGTCCCGAGCGGCTGTCGAAATCGGGACCGCCGGGATACGATGACGTCGTGCCCTTCGCGACGCGACTCGTCGACACGTTTCCGGATCGTGTCCTCTGGGGCACCGACTGGCCGCATCCGAACATGAAGACGCACATGCCCGACGACGGCAAGCTCGTCGACTTCGTGCCGAAGATTGCGGCGACGCCGGAGCTGCAGCGCAAGCTGCTCGTCGACAACCCCATGCGGCTCTACTGGAGCTGAACCGTGCCGGCGAACTACACCGATGCGTTCAAGGACATTCCCGGGACGGTCGTCTTCGACGCGACGCAGTCGCGCCTGGGCTACCACCTCAACATGTTCTGCATGTCGCTGATGAAAGCCGCCAATCGTGAAGCGTTCAAGGCGGACGAGCGCGCCTATCTGCAGCGCTTCCCGATGACCGATGCGCAGCGCGACGCCGTGCTCGCGCGCGACTACAACCGGATGATCGAGCTGGGCGGCAATATCTACTTTCTGGCGAAGATCGGCGCCACCGATGGCTTCTCGTTCCAGAATCTCGCCTCCAAGATGACGGGCATGCCCGAAGACGAGTACAAGGCGATGATGGTCGCGGGTGGGCGTCCGGCCCAGGGCAATCGCAGCAAGACGGACCGGAGCCGCTAGAACATGGCACGAATCACGGCTGGCGTCGCGACATCGCACATTCCGGCGGTCGGCGCCGCGATCGACCTCGGCAAGACGGGCGAACCGTACTGGCAGCCCGTGTTCGCCGGCTATGAATTCTCGAAGCGCTGGATCGCGGAGCAGAAGCCCGACGTCGTCGTCCTTGTCTACAACGACCATGCATCCGCGTTCTCGCTCGAGATGATTCCGACATTCGCGCTCGGTTGCGCGGAATCGTTCGCGCCGGCCGACGAGGGATGGGGACCGCGGCCGGTGCCCGTGGTCGAGGGACATCCGGAGCTTGCCTGGCACATTGCGCAGTCGACGATCCTCGACGAGTTCGACATGACGATCGTCAACCGCATGGACGTCGATCACGGGCTCACCGTGCCGATGTCGCTGATGTTCGGGCAGCCCGCCGCCTGGCCGTGCAAGGTGATCCCGCTCGCGGTCAACGTCGTCCAATACCCCCCGCCCACCGGCAACCGCTGCTGGAACCTGGGGCGCGCGATCCGCAAGGCCGTCGCGTCGTTCGACGGCGATCTCGATGTCATGGTCTGGGGCACGGGCGGAATGTCGCACCAGCTGCAGGGGCCGCGCGCGGGCCTCATCAACCGCGAGTTCGACACGCGTTTCCTCGACCGACTGACGATCGACCCGGAAGGGCTCGCGCGGGTGCCGCACCTCGAGTACGTGCGTGAGGCCGGATCCGAGGGCATCGAGCTCGTGATGTGGCTCATCATGCGCGGCGCGCTCGCCGCGGACGCGCGCGAGGTCTACCGCTTCTACCACGTGCCGGCGTCGAACACGGCGGTCGGTCACATCATCTTCGAGAATCCTCGATGAACATCTGCCTGGCCGGTGCCGGCGCCTTCGGTGTCAAGCACCTTGAAGCGCTCGCGAAGATCGACGGCGCCCGGGTCGTCTCACTCGTGGGTCGCACGCTGGAGGCGACGCGGGAGGTCGCGGGGAAATTCGGCGTCGCGCACGTGACAACAGACCTTGGCGAGAGCCTCGCGCGACCGGACGTAGACGCCGTGATCCTCGCGACGCCCACGCAGCTCCATGCAGCGCAAGCCGAGCAGTGCCTGCGCGCGGGGAAGCACATGCAGGTCGAGATCCCCCTCGCCGACAGCCTCGACGGCGCGCTCGCGGTCGACCGTGCGCAGAAGGAGACGGGGCTCGTCGCGATGGTCGGCCACACGCGCCGCTTCAATCCGAGCCACCAGTGGGTACACAGCCGCATCGCGGCCGGCGCGCTCAAGATCCAGCAGATGGACGTGCAGACCTACTTCTTCCGGCGCCGGAATATCAACGCGCTCGGGCAGCCGCGATCATGGACGGATCACCTGCTCTGGCATCACGCCGCGCACACGGTCGATCTCTTCGCGTGGCAGACGGGACCGATCGTAGCCGCGCACGCGCTTCAGGGGCCAATCCATCCCGAGCTCGGCATCGCGATGGATATGTCGATCCAACTCAAGGCGGCGACCGGCGCGATCTGTACGCTGTCGCTCTCGTTCAACAACGACGGGCCGCTCGGGACGTTCTTCCGGTACATCGGCGACACGGGCACGTACATTGCGCGCTATGACGACCTGGTCGACGGCAAGGATCAGAAGATCGACGTGTCGAAGGTCGACGTGTCGATGAACGGGATCGAGCTGCAGGACCGCGAGTTCGTCGCGGCGATCCGCGAGCGGCGCGAGCCGAACGCGAGCGTCGCACAGGTGCTGCCGTGTTATCGGACGCTGGCG
Source organism: uncultured beta proteobacterium (assembly GCA_963830485.1). Taxonomy (GTDB): domain Bacteria; phylum Pseudomonadota; class Gammaproteobacteria; order Burkholderiales; family Casimicrobiaceae; genus CAIWHR01. Next base: position 77,477 of record CAWHNE010000026.1, on the reverse strand, counting down.
GCGCTGGAGGCGCAACTTGTTCGCGAGGCGGCCTGACCGATGGAAACGTGTGCGGATGGCGCGCGAAGACGCCGACTGCAGTGACATGGCGACGAAACGAGGCGAGAGGGGCAGGCGATGCGGGGCAGTCAGCGGGATTACGGAATTCCGGGCACCACGGTGTTCGACGGGTACCTGGCGCGCAAGGGCTATGCGCTCAACCGTATGTGCTATTCGTTCAATTCGGCGGACAACCGCGCGGAGTTCAAGCGCGACGAGGACGCCTACTGCCGCAAGTACGCGCTCAACGACGAGCAGCGCGCGGCGATCGCGAGCCGCAACGTGCTGCAGCTGATCGCGGCCGGCGGCAACATCTACTATCTCGCCAAGTTCGCCGGCATCCTCGGGCTCGACGTCCAGGATGTCGGCGCGCAGCAGACGGGAATGAGCAAGGACGCGTTCAAGGCCATGCTGGTCGCGGCGGGCCAATAGGAGATCCCATCATGGCAAACGTCATCGGAGCTGTCACGAGCTCGCACGTCCCGGCCATCGGAGGTGCGATTGCGAAGAACCTGCAGCAGGAGCCCTACTGGAAGCCGTTCTTCGACGGGTTTCCGCCCGTGCACGCGTGGCTCGCGCAGGCGAGGCCCGACGTCGCCGTCGTGTTCTACAACGACCATGGGCTCAACTTCTTCCTCGACAAGCTGCCGACGTTCGCCGTCGGCGCCGCGCCCGAGTACCGCAATGCCGACGAGGGCTGGGGCATCCCCACGGTCAAGCCGTTCAAGGGGGATCCCGCACTGTCGTGGCACATCATCGAGTCGCTCGTTGCCGACGAGTTCGACATCACGATGTGCCAGGAGATGCTGGTCGATCACGCGCTGACGCTGCCGATGGCGCTGCTGTGGCCGGGCGGCGCCGACTGGCCCGTGCGCATCGTCCCCATCGCGATGAACCATGTCCAGCATCCGCTGCCGTCGCCGCGGCGCGCGTATCGCCTCGGCCAGGCCGTCGGCCGCGCGCTCGACGCCTGGGACGAGAACGTGCGCGTCCTCGTGCTCGGCACGGGGGGGCTCTCACACCAGCTCGACGGCAAGCGCGCGGGATTCATCAACAAGCCGTTCGACCTCATGTGCATGGACGCGATCGTCGGCGATCCGGAGCGGCTGACCCGCTACTCGACGCTCGACATCGTCCGCGAGGCCGGCGCGCAAGGGACCGAGCTCATGGCCTGGCTCGCGGCGCGCGGCGCGCTCAGCGGTCGCGTGACCAAGGTCCACTCGAACTACCACATTCCGATCTCCAACACGGCGACAGGCCTGATGGTGCTCGCGAACGAGCCACGCCCGGCGGCACAGTCGCGCGCGGCCTGAGGCGACAGAAGGCGGATCCGCGATGATCATCGACTGTCACGGGCACTACACGACGGCGCCGGCCGCGCTCGAGGCGTGGCGCAAGCGGCAGGTCGCGGCGCTCGACGAGCCGGCGAAATCGCCGGCGCGCGGCGAACTGGTCATCGCGGACGACGAGATCCGGGCGAGCCTCGAGAACGCGCAACTGAAGATGCAGCGCGAGCGCGGCACGGACCTGACGATCTTCTCGCCGCGCGCGAGCTTCATGGCGCACCACATCGGCACCGAGGCGACGAGCCGCGAGTGGTCGGAGATCTGCAACGACCTCGTCGCGCGGGTCTGCGGCCTGTACCCGGACAACTTCGTCGGCGTCTGCCAGCTGCCGCAGTCGCCCGGCGTGCGGCCGGAGCGATGCATCGCCGGAGCTCGAGCGCTGCGTGAACGAGCTCGGCTTCATCGGCTGCAACCTCAACCCGGACCCGTCGGGCGGGCACTGGAAGGAGCCGCCGCTGACCGACCGCTGGTGGTACCCGCTCTACGAGAAGATGGTCGAGCTCGACGTGCCGGCGATGGTCCACGTGAGCACGTCCTGCAATCCGTGCTTCCACGCGACCGGCGCGCACTACATCAACGCGGACACGACGGCGTTCATGCAGTTCCTGACGTCCGACCTGTTCAACGACTTTCCGACGCTCAAGTTCATCATCCCGCACGGCGGCGGCGCGGTGCCGTACCACTGGGGGCGCTACCGCGGGCTCGCGCAGGACATGAAGCGGCCGCCGTTGAAGGAGCTGCTGCTGAACAACGTGTTCTTCGACACGTGCGTCTACCATCGTCCCGGGATCGAGCTCCTGACCAAGGTGATCCCCGTCGACAACATCCTATTCGCCTCCGAGATGGTCGGCGCCGTGCGAGGCATCGACCCCGAGACCGGACATCACTTCGACGACACGAAGCGCTACGTCGATCAGATGGACGCGCTCTCGGAGGCGGATCGCCGCAAGATCTTCGAGGGCAACGCGCGGCGGGTGTTCGGGCGGCTGGGATCGAAGAGCGCGCGCCAGGTGAACGCCGCGGCGAAGCGCGGCTGACTCGGCCTTCCGCAAAGATGAACCTGCTGCTCCTGCCTGGGCTCTTGTGCGACGCCGCCGTCTGGGCGCCGATGCTGCCGAGCTTGGAGGCTGCCGCGGACTGTCGGATCGCCGACTATGCGGATGCGAGAAGCCTCACCGAGATGGCGGAGCGCGTGCTCGCCGATGCGCCGCCGTCCTTCGCGCTGGCCGGACACTCGATGGGCGGCCGCGTCGCGCTGGAGATCGTGCGCCGGGCGCCGGGGCAAGTGTCGCGGCTCGCGCTTCTCGACACGGGTTTTCGCGCCAGGCCGGCAGGTCCCGCCGGCGCGGAAGAGAAGGCGCGGCGGCTCGCGCTCCTGACGCTCGCGCGCGAAAGCGGCATGCGGGCGATGGCGCGCGAATGGGTGCGACCGATGGTCCATCCGGATCGGCGCGACGACCGGGCGCTGATCGACGCAATCCTCGACATGTTCGAGCGGCGCACGGCGTCCGAGTTCGCGGGCCAGATCGAGGCGCTGCTCGCGCGGCCCGACACGACGGCGTTGCTGCGCTCCATCGCCTGCCCTGCGCTCGTGCTGTGCGGACGTGAGGACGGCTGGAGCACCTGCGCGCAGCACCGGGAGATGGCGGCGCTGATTCCGAACGCGCGGCTCGCCATCGTGGAGCGCTGCGGCCACATGGCGCCGATGGAGCGGCCGCGTGAGGTGGCGAGCGCCCTGCTCGCCTGGCTGCGGGCACCTGCGCGGGTAGAAACGGTGCGGCAATGGGCGAGCTGACAGTGACGGTGCGAGCGGTGCGCGACGAAGCGGCAGACGTCCGCTCGTTCGAGCTGGTCGCCGCCGAGGGCGCTGCACTGCCGCCGTTCACCGCGGGCGCCCACGTCGACGTGCACGTCGTACCGGGCCTCGTGCGGCAGTACTCGCTGTGCAACGATCCGCGCGATACGGATCACTACATGATCGCGGTCAAGCGCGAGCCGGCCTCGCGCGGCGGCTCGCAGGCGATGCACGAGCGCGTTCGCGCGGGCGACCGCCTGACGATCGGCGCGCCGCGCAACAACTTCGCGCTCGCGAGCGGCGCGGCACATCACCTGCTCTTCGCCGGCGGCATCGGCATTACGCCGCTCCTCGCGATGGCAAGGCACCTGCTCGCGGCTGGCGCGTCGTTCCAGCTCGTGTACTTCAGCCGCTCGATCGCCCACACGGCGTTCCACGACCTGCTGTCGGGCCCCGAGTACCGCGGTCGCGTCGCGTTCCACTACGCGCTCGAGCCGGAGCAAGTGCGCGCCTACGTGCGCAAGCTCCTGTGGCACCGGCCGGAGGACGCACATCTGTACCTGTGCGGGCCACGGCCGTTCATGGATTTGGTCGAGGCGACGGCGGCGTCGACGTGGCCGCCGGAGGCCGTGCACCTCGAGTACTTCGCGGCCGATCCCGCGGCACTCGGCGGGCCGCGCGAGCACTTCGTGGTGAAGCTCGCGCGCCACGGCGGCGAGTTCGAGATTCCGGACGGCCGCACGATCATCGAGGTGTTGGCCGAGAATGGCATCGTCGTCGACACGTCGTGCGAGCAGGGCGTGTGTGGCACGTGCATCACCGGCGTGCTCGAGGGCGAGCCCGATCATCGCGACGTCTTCCTCACCGACGCCGAGAAGCGTGCCGGGGACCGGATGACGGTGTGTGTGTCGCGGGCGAAGACGCCGCGCCTCGTGCTGGACCTGTGACGTCGAGCCGCGGGGCACCGAACGAAGGAGAGGCATCATGTGGTTGCGCAATTGCTGGCAGGTGGCGGCATTCACGCACGAGGTCGTCGGCGGGCAGCTTTTCGCCCGACGCATCTGCGACGAGCCGGTCGTGCTCTACCGGGCGCTGGATGGCAGGCCGGTCGCTCTCGAGGACAAATGCGCGCACCGCTTCGCGCCGCTGTCGAAAGGCGCGCTGATCGGTGATACGCTGCGCTGCGGCTATCACGGGCTGTGCTACGACACGACGGGGAAATGCGTGCAGATTCCGGGCCAGGACCACGTGCCGTCGAAGGCGCGCGTGCGCGCGTTTCCGGTGATCGAGAAGTACCGGCTCGTCTGGATCTGGCTGGGCGATCCGGAACGCGCCGACGCCGCGCGGGTGCCGGACGTGCACTGGCTCGACGACCCGGCGTGGGTCGCGGCCGAGGGCTACCACCGGATCGCCGCCAACTATCGGCTCTTGAACGACAACCTGCTCGACCTATCGCACGAGACCTACGTGCACACGCGGACGATCGGTCACGAGGCCGTGGCGGAAACGCCGATCGCGATCAAGGTCGACGACGGCGCCGTGCGGATCGACAAGGACATGCCGGGCTGCACGCCGCCGCCGTTCTACCAGTTCCTCGGCCGGCTGAAGGCGACGGACCGCATCGACCGCTGGCAGCGAACCGTCTTCCAGCCGCCGGGCTACATCGTGATCGATGTCGGTGTCGCGCCGCTCGACGCGGTGCCCGGCTCGAACCGAGTCGAGGGCCGCGTGATCAACCTGATGACGCCGGAGACGGCGACGTCAACCCACTACTTCTGGGCGTTCGCGCGCAACTTCCGGCTGGACGAGCCCGGTGTCACCGAATTCCTGCGCACCAACGTCGGCCGCACGTTCGATGAGGACAAGGACATGCTGGAATCGCAGCAGCGCATCATCGGCGACGTAACCGACCCGGTCTTCACGATCGCGGTCAAGGCCGATGCCGGGCCCACGCAGGGGCGGCGGCTGCTCGCGTCGCTGATCGAGGCCGAGGCACGAGGCGCATGAATTCACCGCGCGGCGAGCTCGATCGCCGTTGCACGATGTCGACACGTCCGGAATCACCCACCAAGGAGGAGCTCATGCAAGACCGTATTCGTGCTACCCGCCGCCGCGCGCTCCAGGGCGTCATGGCGGTTGCCGCGTTCGCCGCGCTCGCCGGCACGGCGCTCGCCGCCGACCCGTTCAAGGTCGGCCTCATTCTGCCGCTCACGGGCCCGTTCGCGTCGACCGGCAAGCAGATCGAGGCGGCGGCGCGCCTCTACATGGCAAAGAACGGCGACACCGTCGTCGGCCGCAAGATCGAGCTGATCGTCAAGGACGACACCGGGCTCGCGCCCGAGACGACCAAGCGGATCGCACAGGAGATGGTCGTGCAGGACAAGGTCAACGTGCTCGCCGGCTTCGGCCTGACGCCGCTCGCGCTCGCCGCGGCGCCGGTGGCCACCGAGGCGAAGGTGCCGATGATCGTGATGGCGGCAGCCACCGGGATGATCCCGACCCGCTCGCCTTTCATCGTACGACCGAACTTCACGCTGCCTCAGGTCACCGCGCCGATCGCCGAATGGGCGCTCAAGAACAAGATCAAGCGCGTCGTCACGATGGTCACCGACTATGGCCCGGGCCTCGACGCCGAGAAGACGTTCGTGGCGGTCTTCAAGGCGGGCGGCGGCGAAGTTGTCGAGTCGATCCGCACACCGCTGCGCAACCCCGACTACGCGCCTTTCCTGCAGCGCGCCAAGGATGCGAAACCCGACGCGCTGTTCGTGTTCGTACCCTCCGGCGAAGGGCTCGCGGTGATGAAGCAGTTCGAGGAGCGCGGGTTGAAGCAGTCCGGCATCCGGATGATCGGCACGGGTGATGTCACCGACGACGACCTGCTGGTCAGCATGGGCGCGCCCTCGGTTGGCGTGATCACGTCGTTCCACTACTCGGCGGCGCATGATTCGCCCGAGAACAAGGCGTATGTCGACGCGTTCATGAAGGCGAACAACGGGATGCGCCCGAACTTCCACTCGCTGGGCGGCTACGACGGCATGCACCTGATCTACGAGGCACTGAAGAAGGCCGGCCCGAACGCGACCGGCGAGCAGCTGGTCGAGGCGATGAAGGGGATGAAGTGGACGAGCCCGCGCGGGCCCATGTCGATCGACCCCGCCACCCGGCAGCCGATTCAGACCGTCTACCTGCGCGAGGTCAAGATCGTCAACGGCCAGCCCTGGAACATCGAGTTCGACAAGTTCGAGAATGTCAAAGACCCCGGGAACTGATATATGCCTGAGGCGGCAGGAGCGACGTCATGATCGGCAACCTGGCCGGGGTGCTGTTCGACGGCGTCGCCTACGGCAGCCTGCTGTTCGTCATCAGCATCGGCCTGTCGGTGACGATGGGGTTGATGAATTTCATCAACCTCGCGCACGGCGCGTTCGCGATGCTGGGCGGCTACGTCTGCGTGATGTTGATGACGCGCGCGGGCGTGCCGTTCCTGGCGACCTTGCCGGCGGCGTTCGTCGTCTCCGCGATGGCCGGCATCGTCCTCGAGCGCACGCTCTATCAGCGGCTGTACAAGGCGCCACACCTCGACCAGGTGATGTTCTCGATCGGCCTCGTGTTCATGGCAGTCGCGGCGACGACCTTCTTCTTCGGGCCGTCGCAACAGCCCGTGCGCCTGCCCGATTTTCTCCGCGGGCAGGTGCGCGTGCTGGGGCTCGACCTCGGCGCCTATCGCATGTTCCTCATCGCCGTCGTCGCCATCCTCACGGTCGCGCTTCACCTTTTGCTCGTGCGCACGCGCTTCGGCGCGCAGGTGCGCGCCTCCGTCGACAATGCGGTGGCGTCCGCAGGTCTCGGCATCAACGTCAACCGCGTGTTCGGCGTGACGTTCGCGCTCGGTTCCGGGCTCGCGGGTCTCGGAGGAGGGCTCGGCGTTGACGTGCTCGGACTCGACCCGACGTTTCCGCTCAAGTACATGGTGTACTTCCTCCTCGTCGTCGCGATCGGCGGAGCGGGCACGATCAAGGGCGGTCTCGTCGCCGCGATGATCCTCGGGATCTGCGACGTCGCCGGCAAGTACTACGTGCCGCAGATCGGCTCGTTCATCATCTATTTCCTGATGGTGACGCTGATGATCGCGTTCCCCGCCGGGCTGTACGGGCGGCGCGCATGAGTGCTCCGGCTGCTGCGATGATCCCAGCTGTCGCTCCGCGGCTGCCGACCGACCGCTGGCGCGCGATCGAGATCGCGTTCTGGCTCGTGGCGATCACGGCATATTTCGTCTTCCCGAGCCACCGCGTGCTCGGCAGTCAGATCCTGATCACGGGGCTTTTCGCCGTGTCGCTCGACCTGATCCTGGGCTACGCGGGCATCGTCTCGCTCGGCCACGCGGCGTATTTCGGCATCGGCGCGTACGCGGCCGGCCTGCTTGCGGTGCACGGCTGGGGCGAGCCGTTCTCCGGTCTCGTCGTCGCCGGCGCCGCCGGCGCAGTCGTCGGTTTCGCGACGAGCTTCCTCGTCGTGCGCGGGTCGGACCTCGCGCGGCTCATGGTGACGCTCGGCATCGGCCTCATGCTGTTCGAGGCGGCGAACCAGCTGCCGTCGATCACCGGTGGCGCCGACGGTCTTTCCGGGGTGACGATGGGGAAGGTCTTCGGCCTGTTCTCGTTCGACCTGACCGGCAGCACCGCCTATCTCTACAGCCTTGGCGTCCTGTTCCTGCTGTTCGTCGTCGCCCGGCGGATCGTGAGCTCGCCGTTCGGGCTTTCGCTGCGCGGCGTCCGCGAGAACGTCCGGCGGATGCCGGCGATCGGCGCGCCCGTCACGAAGCGGCTGATCGCGATCTATACGGTCAGCGCGGCGATCGCGGGCGTCGCCGGCGGCCTCCTCGCGCAGACGACGCAGTTCGTCGGCCTCGACGTGTTCGGCTTCCCCCGCTCGGCCGACCTGATGATCATGCTCGTGCTGGGCGGCGCCGGGCGTCTCTACGGCGGGCTCGTCGGGACAGCGGTGTTCATGATCGCGCACCACTACCTGTCCGACCTCAATCCAATCTACTGGCAGTTCTGGCTCGGCCTGCTGCTCGTCGTCGTCGTGCTGTACGCGCGCGGCGGAATCCTCGGGGCGATCGAAGGCTGGCGCGAGCGCTTCCGCGGGGCGCGCCGATGACGCCCGCGCTCTCGCACGTCCGGTCTGTCGAAATCGTTCGGCGCGTTCCATGCGAACAGCGACGTCTCGCTCGCCTTCCCGCACGGCGTCCGACATGCGCTGATCGGCCCGAACGGTGCCGGCAAGACGACGCTCATCAACCTGCTGACGGGGGCGCTGGTCCCGACAGCGGGCGACGTGTTCCTCGGCGACGAGCGGATCACCGGGCTCGCGCAGCACCAGCGCGTGAAGCTCGGCATGACGCGAACGTTCCAGATCAACACGCTGTTCGCCGGCCTCACGGTCCTCGAGTCGGTCACGCTCGCGGTCTGCGAGCGCAAGGGGCGGGCGGGCATCTGGCACCGGACCGTGGCGCGGCAGCGCGAGGAGGCGGACGAGGCGCAGGCGCTCCTGCAGATGCTGCGACTCGCCACCGAGGCCAATACGCTGACGAAGAACCTGCCCTATGGCAAGCAGCGACTGGTCGAGATCGCGCTCGCGCTCGCGACGAAGCCGCGGATCCTGCTGCTCGACGAGCCGGCGGCCGGCATTCCGGCCGGCGAGAGCGCCGAGCTCTTCGCCGTCATCGCGGGCCTGCCGAAGGACGTGACGATCCTCTTCATCGAGCACGACATGGAGCTCGTGTTCCGGTTCGCCGAGCGCATCACGGTGCTCGTCGGCGGCAAGGTGCTGACGGAGGGCGCGCCGCAGGAGATCGCGGCCGATCCGCGCGTGCGCGAGGTCTATCTCGGCGAGGCGCAGCATGGCTGAGTTCCTGGTGCTCGACGGCGTCACCGCCGGCTACGGCGAGGGTGTCGTGCTCGAGGACGTCTCGCTCGCGGTGGAAGAAGGCGACAGCCTCGCGCTGCTCGGTCGCAACGGCGTCGGCAAGACGACGCTGCTCGTGACGCTGATGGGGCTCACGCGGCTGCGCGGCGGAACGTTGCGCTGGCGCGGCGGCGATCTCGCGGCGCTGCCGACGCATCGGCGGAGCCAGGCCGGCCTGGGCTGGGTGCCGCAGGAGCGCTACATGTTCCCCTCGCTCACCGTCGAGGAGCACCTGACCGTGGTTGCGCGGCCCGGCCGCTTCACCGTGCCCCGCATCTACGCGATCTTTCCGCGGCTCGAGGAGCGCCGGGCGAACTACGGCAACCAGCTCTCGGGCGGCGAGCAGCAGATGCTCGCGATCGCGCGCGCGCTGATGGTGAACCCGCGCCTGCTGCTGCTGGACGAGCCGATGGAAGGACTCGCGCCGATCATCGTGCAGGAACTCCTGGGCGTGATCCGCGACCTCGTCGCCGACGGCGGCATGGCGGTGATCGTCGTCGAGCAGCACGCGAAGCTCGCGCTGTCGCTGACGCGGCAGGCGGTCGTGCTCGAGCGGGGCCGTGTCGTCCATCGCTCCGACAGCGAGGCGCTGCTGCGCGATCCGGAGACGCTGCACCGGCTGGTCGCGGTTTCGTGAGGGGGTTCGATGAAGGCGATCACGATCATCCAGGACGAGCACCGCGCGATCACGGCGGTCGTCGAGGGACTGCGGCACCTTGTCGCCGAGGTCGGCGCGGGGCACATGGCGGCCGACCACAAGCTCTTCGGCGCGATGTTCCACTACATCGAGACCTTCCCGGAGAAGCTGCACCATCCGAAGGAGGACGACTACCTGTTCGCGCGGCTCCGCGCGCGGCGGCCGGAGTACGCGCCGCTCCTCGACGCGCTCGAGCGCGAGCACGTCGTCGGCCGCGAGCGCTTCGCCGAGCTGAAGGCGCTGTGGGAGCGCTACCGCGCCGACCCGGGCGCCTTCGCGCCGTTCGCCGATGGCGTCGAGCGCTACGCACACTTCCACTGGCGACACATGCGCAAGGAGGAGGACGAGGTGCTGCCGCTCGCCGCGCAGGCGCTGACCGCCGAGGACTGGGCGGCGATCGATGCGGCGTTCGCGTCGAACGACGATCCGGTCGTCGGCGTGCCCGCGAGCAAGGCTTTCCGCGAGCTTTTCAAGCGGATCGTCACGATCGCGCCGCCGCCGTGGGGCGTCGGCCCCGAGGCGGCGCCACCGCGCTGACCGGTTACGGCGCCGGGATCGCGTCCGGGGCCGGAGAACGGCGGGAACCCGATTGAAGCGTACGCTTATCGTTGTTCTTACTACCGTAGTGCTGATTGCGTCGGCATGGGGCGTCCTCGCTCTCCTTTATGCCGGCCATGACGCCGATGTCGTGCCGCGGGCAGTCTTCATTGCCCTGTTCGTGCTCGGCAGCATCGCGGCGTTCATCTGGCTACGCCCGCTTTGGCGGTCGCTGGCCGTTTGGAGCGCCGCATTCCTTGCAATCATGGTCTGGTGGAACACGCTGAAGCCGAGCAACGACCGCGACTGGCAGCCCGACGTGGAGAAGCTTTCCTGGGCTGAAGTCCGCGGCGACCAGTTGACGTTCCACAACGTACGCGACTTCGACTATCGAAGCGAAACCGATTTCACGCCGCGCTACGAGGACCGCGTCTACGATCTCTCGAAGCTTCGCGGTCTCGACCTGTTCATGTCTTACTGGGGTTCGCCGGCCATCGCACACACGATCATGAGCTGGGATTTCGAGGGCTCACGGCCGCTTGCGATCTCCATCGAGACCCGGAAGAGCAAGGGCCAGGAGTACTCGGCCGTCAAGGGCTTCTTCAGGCATTACGAAATCATCTATGTCGCCGCCGACGAGCGCGATGTCATCCGCGTGCGAACCAACTATCGCGGCGAGGACGACTATCTCTACCGGCTGAAGGTGACGCCGGTGCAGGCGCGGGCCCTGCTCATGGATTACGTCGCCAGCATGAACGCACTGGTCAAGGCCCCGCAGTTCTACAACGCGCTGGTCGACAACTGCACGACCAGCATCCGTACGCACGTCACGCACGTCACCGCGAACCCAGCGCGCTTCGACTGGCGGTTGCTCGCCAACGGGTACGGCGATCAGATGCTCTACGAGCGCGGAAGGATCGATACGCGGATGCCGTTCGAGGAGTTGCGCGCAAAGAGTCACATCAATGCCAGGGCGAAGGCCCTCGATCGTGACCCGGGCTTCTCGCAGGGGATCCGCGAGGGACTGCCCGACCCGCGGGTCGCCGTGAACTAGCCGCGCGCTCGTCTACGGCGCGCCGAGCAGCAGATACACGCTGAATGCGCCGTTATTCCCGAACCCGACGCCGAGATACCCAGGGCCCGCGACGGTGTTCGCGCCGAGGAACAACGATCCCGAGTATTGCGTGCCCGGTGATGGCAACCCGTCGGCGCGATTCCGGATGTTGCCGACCTCGGCGGACGCCCCCGCGAACACGCCGGCGCCCAGGATCTCAGGCAGCGGCAGTATGCGGTTGTAGTACATCGCGCGACCGAACACATAATCGCGGCCGGAGAACTGATTCAGCCGAAAGCCGGACAGCCGCAGCGGACCGCCGAGCGCGAACGTCTCGTAGGCCGGCATATTGGTGCCGAAATCAGTTCCCCCGGACGCGACCAGATTCACCGTGTGCGCGCCCCACGACATCGCGTATTGACCCCGGCCTTCGAGGCGTTGGTAGTTGAGCGCCGAACCCAGGTCCTTCGTCGCGCCGTAGTACGTGACGAACGCGTTGTAGCCGTTTTGAGCAAACCAGGCGTGATCGAGCGCGTCCAGGTTGAATACGACGCGAACGCCTGCGGTGAGCTCGCGCACCGACGGCAGCACCGGATCGCCGGTATCGACGCGAGCGTGAACTTGCGTCCACTGCGGGCCGACGCGGACGATGCCGAGCGTGCCCAGCGTCATGCCGAGGTCCACGCCCCCCCGCGCGCTGCCGATCAGATACTCGGCGATCTTGTCGTCGCCACTGAACACGCCGCGCGTCGTCTGTCCGACCTGGCCGTACACCGACCCGAACCAAACGCCCCGCTCGTTCAACGGCTGGTAGAACTCGCTGAACAGATGCGTGTCCTGCCCGATCTGCGCCTCGGACAGCCACTCCCCGCCCAGCCGGTTGAGCCACGTCTTGCGGTACTGGACCAGCAGGTTAAACGCGTTGTCACCCTGGAAATCGCTTTCCAGTCCAAGGCCGAAGCGCAGGTAATCGGGCCCCCATTCCTTCTCGTGCGGCGTGATCACCATCGCGCGTGGCCCGCCGGCCGACCCGATAACCTGGGCATCGACGCCCTCGAAGTCGCCGCGGCCGTAGATGCGGCGCAGGTCGGCGCCGATCTTCTCCTGATCGATAGGCTCGCCGGGCTTCGTCTCCACGAGCCCGCTCAGCACCTCGGGATTGGTGCGCTTCAAACCCTCGAAACGGATTTCATCCACTGTTCCCAGCGCGACCTTCCCATGGACCTGTTTCGCGCGGACCGCCGCGTACTGCTCGGGCGGGATGCTGTAGCGCGACAGCGACGCCGCCATCTTCCGTGTGGCCTCCTCGCCGATGCGGATCGCGTCCTTGGCGCGGTCGTACTTGGCGACCGAGATGTCGCCGAGGTCGGGCGCGATCAGCACGTCGTTCGGTCCGAGGCTCTTCAGCTGCTCGTCGACCGTCTGCTTGCCAAGGAAGGCCATCATTTGGCTGACCACGGCAAGCGCGGACGTGATCTCGTCGCGCTTCAGCGGGGGCGTTCCGATGTTGACGGCGATCACCACGTCGCCGCAGAGCTTGCGTGCCTGGTCGATCGGCAGGTTGTTGGCGATCATGCCGTCGACCAGCAGACGGCCGTCCATTGACACCGGACTAATCGCGCCCGGCACGGACATGCTGGCGCGCATCGCCTCGGCGACGTTGCCGTGGCTCAGCACGACCGCTTCGCCGGTCTCGATGTCGGTGGCTACCGCCCGATACGGGACCGGCAGCTTGTCGAAGTCCTGGATGCCGGTCGCCGGCTCCGCGACGACCCGCAGGAACGCCTCGATCGAGACCCCTGCAATGATCCCCTTCGGCAGCGCCAGGCCGCCGTCCTTCAACCCGAACTCCGGCGCGAACAAGGTCTTGTAGTCGTCCAGCTTGCGGCGTGTCGCGATTTCCGCCCGCGGCGGGTTGTCGCGGAAGATTTCATCCCAGTTGGTGGCGAGCACCATCTTCTCGATCTCGGCCGGTGACGTTCCGACGGCAAAGGCGCCGCTGACGATCGAGCCCATGCTGGTACCCGTGATACAACTGATCGGAATGCGCATTTCGTCCAGCACCTTGAGCACACCCACGTGCGCGATCCCGCGCGCGCCGCCGCCGGAGAGAGCGACTGCGATGCGTGGCGGCGCACCGGGCGCCCGGGGGGGTGGGGCGTCGGCAGCGGTGACGTGGCTGGAACTCGCGAGCAAGGCGAGCGATAGCGCCGCAATCAGGCTGCGGCGCGGGTTCGTGGTGCGACGATGCGACATTTTCGACTCCATCAGTCCGCGTTTTGGCGGCGCCGAACGCGAGACGTGCAGTTGCGGCCAGAGTGTAATGCGACGCCGCACTTCAGGGTGCTCCTCTGCGCCTATTCCCACTGCTTCGGCTCGACGCTCAATGCGCACCGACACTTCCACTGCGTCGTCATCGACGGCGTGTTCGACGCGGCCGCGGCAGGCGCGATCATCTTCCCTGCCGCCACCGCGCTCGGTCCCATGCCATCGCGGCGGCAGCGACGCGGGTGCGCCAGCGCTTGCTGCGCACCTTCGTGCGGCGTGGCCTGCTTCAGGGCGATGACGCGCGGGCGATGGCGCAATGGGAACACGGCGGTGGCTTCTCCGTGGACGGCTCGGTGTGCATCGAGCGCGCTGACCGCCGAGGACTGGGCCGCGATCGACGCCGCGTTCGCGTCGAACGAGGATCCGGTCGTAGGCGTACCCGCGAGCAAGGCGTTCCGCGAGCTCTTCAAGCGGATCGTCACGATCGCGCCGCCGCCGTGGGGTGTCGGGCCGGAAGTGCCACCAGGTCGTTTGCGGTCAGCGGTTGCTGCTTCGGCTACTTCGTGGGCGAGGGTGCGGACGGAGGATTGGCGCCGGAATGCGGAACGAAGCGCACGCCGGCGTCGCGCGCCAGCCGCTGGAGCTCGGGCGAGTCCAGGATGATCCTGGCCGCCGCGGCGCGCAGGCGATCGACCGCCTCGTCGGGCAGCACGAACGACGTCGGCAGCTGGTTCAGATACTCGCGCTCGACCGGATCCTTGAGCGCGGGAAACGACACATCGATCGGATAGATGTCCGCATTGGGCGCGTTCTTCACGTACTTGGCGGCCTCGTCCGCCGGCTTCACGAACACGACCGAGTCGCGCATTTGCCGCAGGATGCGCCAGCGGGCGGCGATGTCCTTAAGAAGCTCCACAGATTCGCCACTGTACCGGTCGATCGGCACGCCGGCCGCCTTGACCAGAACCTGCACGGTGCCCGGCGCGTCTTCCGACTTGTCCCAGTCGGTAACTGGCGTGGAAAGAGAATTGACGACGAAGACGATGATGTGCCGGACGTGGTCGAGCGGCGTCGGCTGGCCGGCCTCGTGCAGCGCCTCGAACGTCACGATGACGTCGATCACGCTGCGCAAACCGAGGTTGTCGGAGATGCCGCCGTCGACCAGGTGAAGATAGGGCTGGTCCTTGCTCTCGGCGAATTCGCGGAGCTCCTGCAGCCGTTTGATCGTGCGCGCGGCAGGGCGCGGCGGGTCGGGCACGTCGAAGTACTTCGCGACCCAGGAGGGTTCCTTGAAGCCGCACGTTCCGCCGTAGTTGTTGATCGTCAAGGGCGAGAGCACGACCGGCACCGCGGACGACGCCGCCGCCGCCCGCGCCAGCCGGAACGAACCGAGGTCGGCGCACATGATGTCGAAGTTCACGCGATTGAACGCGAGGCGCGCGCCGGACGAGAGATCGGTGGCGCCGACCACGATCGTCGGGCCGCCCGCGCGCGCGAGGTCGGCAAACGTCGCGCCGTTGAACAGGATCTCGTCGTAGAGGTTCGCGGCGAGCTCGGAGCGCCCCCAGCCGGTAGACGCCAGTGCACCCCAATTCGCGGGGCTCAGCGTCCGGCTGACCAGCTCGCCCTGGACGTTGCGTTTGAGAAAGCGTCTCTCGTACTCGTCGAACAGCTTCTCGCCGTACAGCCCATACGCGAGCGCCGTGAAGCTGCCGCCGGAGATTCCGGTGATGACGTCGACCTGGTCAAGCAGCCGGACCCGCTGCCCGTCCGGCCGCGTGGCGTCGGTGTTGCGCAGCACCTCCAGCACCCCGTAGGCGAACGCTGCGGCCCGGGTACCACCGCCCGAGAAGGCGAGGATGACGAGGTTTTCCCTTTGGGTGGCAGTCTGCCCGCTGCGCTCGACATTGTACGGTTGGCCGGGCTCCACATGCTCGATTCGCGGGTTTACCGGGCGCGTCGCGCAGCCGGCGAGCGTGACCAGCACGAAGAGAAGCGGTAATACGGCGCGCAAGGACGTCATTGCAATCCCGTCGATCGTGAATCGCAGATTCTAGTCCAAATTCCCAGCACGCCCTTGCCCCCGATCAAGCCGGACGCGTGCCACATCGCGACCACGCTGCCGCGATTTGATAGAGTGGCGCCGCAGCGCACCACCGCGGCGTGCGGTGGCGTCGAAGTCGGCCGGAGGAGAAACCGAAGATGACCCGCTCGATTGTCTTGATCATGGTATTCGCAGTTCTCGCGCTGGCACTGACGCCGGCCGCCCAGGGGCACCTCGTCGAATCGCGCGGTGGCGCGAGCTGCGAGACATGGTCGAAGCAGCGTCCGCACAACGCGAAGGTCCTCGAATCGTGGCTGCTCGGCTACCTGTCCGGCCTTGCACAGGAAGCGGACCACCACTTCCCGAAGGGCATGGACGACCCGGCGCTCTTCCGCTGGATGGACGACTACTGCCGGCAGAACCCGCGGCAGACGATCGCCTTCGGCGGCTTCATGCTCATGGGAAAGCTTCGCGCGGGCATCCCTTCGAAGTAGCCACAGCGGCGGCGCGCGGGCCGGAGACCCGTCGATCTGTTGCAATGTCGCACACGCCGCGCGCCGATTCGCAAGGAATGCGCCGATAAGTCGCGGCTCTGGACCTGCGCGGTGCTAGCATCCGGCCGAAGCCGGAGGCTCACGCGACGTCGTCCTGTAGGCGCGGGCCCACCCGGGCGGACGCGGCAGGAGAACAAGAGAGGCCGGGGAGAGTGCGACAGCGAGCAGCGTTGCTTCAGTTGCTGCGAGCCGGCGGGCTCGCTCTTGCTGTCGCCGCACCGGCCGCGTTCGCCGCGGTCGGCGTCAACAAGACATTCAATCCGATCAACGTCTCGGCCGGCCAGGTCTCGACGCTGACGGTCTTCCTTCTCAACAACAACCCGTCGGCCGCCACCGGCACGGCGTTCACCGACACGCTGCCGGGTGCCGTCGTCGTCGCCAATCCAGCGAACGCGACGACCTCGTGTGGCGGCTCGGTCACGGCGGTCCCGGCCGCCGGCAACTTCTCGCTTTCCGGTGGAACGATTCCCGCGGCGTCGGGCGGCGTCGCCGGACAATGCACCGTTACGGTCGACGTAGTCTCACCGTCGGCAGGCGTGTTCATCAACAACATTCCGGCCGGCGCGGTGTCGTCGTCGCAGGGCACGAATCCGCAGAACGCGAACGCAACGCTGACGGTCGCCGCGCTGCGGCCCGTCACCGGCGCCAAGGCGTTCGCGCCCACTAACCTCCATGGTGGCGGCACCGCGTCGACGGTCACGCTGACGCTCACCAATCCCAATGGCGTCGCGCTCACCAGTGCCGCACTGACCGACACGCTCCCCGCGTCGCTCGCTATCGCCTCGCCGGCAAATGCGTCCACGACCTGCGGGGCGGGAACCGTGACTACCGGCGTCGCAAGTGCCGCGCTCACGGGCGGCACGATCCCGGCGAACGGCAACTGCACGATCCGCTTCGACGTCGTCGCGGCGAATCCGAACGCCTACGTCGACGGCAACGTGGCGAACGCGATCGCGGCAAATGCGCTGACGACGGCGCAAGGCGTGGGCAACAGCGCGTTCGCGGCCAACGTCCGGCTGCAGACCGGTGCGCGCGTCGAGAAGGTGTTCGCGCCCACGCCGATCACGACGGGCGGTACGTCGACGCTCACGGTGACCGTGCGCAATTTCAACGCGACGCCGCTGTCCGCCATTGCGTTCACCGATACGTTCCCGGGGACCATGCGCGTGGCGGCGCCGGTCACCACCGGCACCACGTGCACCGGACTGACGTTTACCCCGGTACCGCTCGCTGGCGACGCGTTCTTCACGGTCAGCGGCGGTTCCCTTCCGGCGGCGCCGGCCGGCATCGCCAACGCGAACTGCGCGGTCACGATCAACGTCACGGCGACGAACGCGGGTATCAACCCGGTTACGCTGACCAACACGATTCCGGTCGGTAATTTCGGCGGTGTCGCGTTCTCGTCGGCCGGCGGCAACCTCGTCGTCAACGCCGCGTCGAGCGTGACCGGCAGCAAGTCGTTCTCGCCGGGGACGATCCTCCAGGGCGGTGTCAGCACGCTGACGATCACCCTCAACAACTCGGCAGCCGTGCCTGCGGTCATCACGGCGTTCACCGATGCGCTGACGACGCTGGGCGCCAACCCGCAGTTCACCGTCGCGGCGTCACCGGCGGCCACGACGACCTGTGGCGGCATCCTGAACGCCGCGCCTGGCGCCAACACGATCACGCTGGGCGCGGGCAATTCCATTCCGGCGGCCGGCAGCTGCACGATCACCGTGCCGGTCCAGGCGTCGGCGACCGCGTCGACCGGCACGCGGACCAACACGATCGCGCAGGGCGCGCTGCAGACGAGTCAGGGCCGCACGCAGGCGACGATCACCGCAAATCTCGTGGTCAATGCCGTGCTCTCGGTCGCGAAGGCGGTCGCGCCGACGACGGTCGCGGCAGGCGCCGACACGCGGATGACGATCACGCTGACGCGCGCCGCGGGCGCCTCCGCGCTGTCCGGACTTGCGTTCACCGACACGCTGCCGGCGGGGCACGTCGTGTCGGCGACGCCGAACCTTGTCAACAACTGTGGCGGTGCCGTGACGGCGACGTCAGGCACCAACGCGGTCTCGCTCGCCGGCGGCGCGCTCGCCGGCGGCGCTGCGGCAACGAGCTGCACGATCCTCGTCAATGTCACGACGCCGCCCGGGGCCGCGGCGGCGACGAACACGATCGCGGCAGGCGCCGTGACCTCGGCCCAGGGCTTCGTCAACCCGGCCGCGGCGAGCGCGACCATCACGCGCGTGGTCACCAGCGTCACGCTCAACAAATCGTTCAGCCCGGCGACGGTCCTGGTTGGCGGGACCGTCACAGCTTACGATCAACGTCCTCAACACCAACGCCAATGCCATCGCGCTGACCACGACAGGGCTCGTCGACACGCTGCCGGTCGGCATGGTGATAGCGACGCCGCCCGCCTCGTCCAACACGTGCGGCGGCGCGCTGACGGCGGTCGCTGGCGCGGGGACCGTCTCGCTCGCGAACGGTTCGATCGCCGCCAACGCCACGTGCCGCATTCAGTTGAACGTCGTGGCGACCGCGAGCGGCAACCTGATCAACCCGCTCGCCGCGGGTCTCTTCACGTCTGCACAGGGGGTGACCAACCCGTTGCCAGCCTCCGCGACACTTGCCGCGACCGGCGTCGCGGACCTCGCGATCACCAAGACTGACAGCGTGGCGAGCGTGACGCCCGGCGCGAGCACGACGTACACGATCGTCGCGACCAACCTCGGGCCCAACGCGGTGGCCGGCGCAAGCGTCGTCGACACGCCCCCCGCCGGCGTCACGTTCACGAGCTGGACCTGCGCCGCCTCCGCGGGCTCCGCCTGTGGCAATCCGAGCGGCAGCGGTCCGATCAACGAGCTCGTCACGTTGTTGAATGGCGGCAACGCGACCTACACCGTGACGGCGGCGGTCGCGTCCGGCGCGACCGGAACGATTTCGAACACGGCGACAGTCACCGTACCCGCAACCGTCGTGGATCCGAATGCCGCCAACAACACAGCGACCGACACCGACACGCTGACGCCGGTAGCCGACCTCGCGATCACCAAGACCGACGGCGTGGCGACGATCGTGCCAGGATCGGGGATCGCATACACGATCGTCGCGAGCAACGCGGGGCCGAGCACGGCGGTCGGGGCGACGGTTGCCGACACGTTCCCGGCTGCGATTATCGGCGCGACCTGGACGTGCGTCGGTGCCGGCGGTGGCACGTGTCCCGCCGCGGGCGCGGGAAACATCGGCGCGAGCGTCAACCTGCCGCCCGGCGGCACGGCGACGTTCACCGTCGTCGGCACGGTTTCCGCGGCGGCGACCGGTACACTCGTCAATACCGCAACGATCGCCGCGCCGGCCGGGGTCACCGATCCGAATCCGGGGAACAATTCGGCGACCGACACCGACACGCTCGTGCCGACCGCGGATCTCGCGATCACCAAGACCGACGGCGTCGCCACGGTCACGCCCGGCTCCGGGAGTCACGTACACGATCGTCGCAAGCAACGCGGGGCCGAGCAACGCGATCGGCGCGATGGTGACGGACTCGATTCCCGCCGCGATTCTCGGCGCGACCTGGACGTGCGTGGGTGCAAGCGGCGGCACGTGTCCCGCATCGGGCTCGGGCAACATCAATGCTGCGGTCAACCTTCCCGTGGGCGCGAGTGTGACGTTCACGCTGTCCGGGACGGTGTCCGCGGCGGCGACCGGCACGCTCGTCAACACGGCGACGGTGACCGCGCCAGCCGGAGTCACCGATCCGAATCCCGGCAACAACTCCGCGACGGACACGGACACGCTCGTGCCGACCGCGGATCTCGCGATCACGAAGACCGACGGCGTCGCGAACGTGACGCCGGGAGCCGGCGTCACGTACACGATCGTAGCGTCGAACGCCGGACCGAGCGCGGTGACGGGCGCGACCGTCACGGACACGCTGCCCGCACCGCTCAGCGGCGCGACGTGGACGTGCGTGGGCGCGGGCGGCGGCACGTGTCCCGCCTCGGGTTCCGGAAACATCAGCGCAGCGGTGGGCCTGCCCGTCGGCGCCACGGCAACGTTCACGCTGACGGCGACGTTGTCAGCTACGGCGACCGGCACGCTCGTCAACACGGCAACGATCGCGGCGCCGGCCGGCGTGACAGATCCGAATCCCGGCAACAATTCGGCGACCGACACGGACACGATCACGCCGACGGCCGACCTGTCGATCACGAAGACCGACGGTTCGGCAACGGCAGCCCCGGGCAATCCGGTGACCTACACCATCGTCGCGTCGAATGCAGGACCGAGTGCGGTCACCGGCGCAACGGTGACAGACACACTGCCCGCGTCGCTCACCAGCGCGACGTGGACCTGCGTCGGCGCGAGCGGCGGGACGTGCGCGGCCTCCGGATCGGGCAACATCGCCGACACGGTGAATCTCCCGGTCGGTGCGACCGTCACCTACACGCTGACGGCAACCCTCTCGCCCGCTGCGACGGGAACGCTGCTGAACACCGCGACGGTAGCCGTACCGGCCGGCGTCACGGATCCCAATCCGGGCAACAACTCCGCGACCGACAGCGATGCGCTGAACGCTCAAGTTTCGCTCGGCGTCATCAAGACCGACGGCAGTGCGACGTACACGCCGGGCGGTACGGCGACCTACACCGTCACCGTCACGAATGGCGGGCCGTCGGCGGCGAGCAACGTGACGGTCACCGATGCGCTGCCCGCGGGCGTGACGCTCTCCGCGAACGTCAGCTGCGTCGCGAGCGGAACGGCGGCCTGCGGCAGCGTCACCGGCACCACGGGCCAGACGAGCTTCGGCACGACCGGCGCGAGCATCGGCAACGCTGCGGCGGACAAGCTCGTGTTCACGGTGCCCGTCACGTTCGGCTCGGGCATGACGACGGATCCGCTCGTGAACACGGCGGACGCGACCGACCTCGCCGCGTCGGGCCCGGGCAGCAACGCGAGCGGGTCCGACAGCGACGCTCGCAGCGCGGCCGTGACGCTCGCGGTGACGAAGGCGGACGGCGCCACGACCTACACGCCGGGAGGCACCGCGACCTATTCGGTCACCGTCGGCAACGCCGGCACCACCGATGCCCTGGACGTCACCGTCGTCGATGCGCTGCCCGCGGGCGTTACGTTGAGCGCCAACGCGACGTGCGTGGCGAACGGGACCTCGAGCTGTGGCACGGTGACCGGCACGACCGGTCAGACGAGCTTCGGCGCGACCGGCGCCAGGGTGGACGCCGGCGGCGCTAACACGATCGTGTTCACGGTGCCGGTCGCGTTCGCGCCCGGCATGTCGACGAATCCGCTGGTCAATGCGGCGGTTGCCACCGACGTTCCGAGCGGCGCCACTGCGAATGGCTCCGACAGCGACACGCTTTCGTCCAATGTCACGCTTGCGCTCACGAAGACCGACGGCAGCGCGACGTACACGCCGGGCGGCACCGCGACTTACACGGTGACCGTCGCGAACACGGGGTTGTCCAACGCGCTCGATGTCATGGTGGCCGACGCCTTGCCCGCCGGCGTCACGCTGTCGGCGAATGTGACCTGCACGGCCAACGGAACATCGAGTTGCGGCAGCGTGACCGGCACGACGGGGCAGACGAGCTTCGGCGCGACCGCGGCCCGCGTCGAGACGGGCGGCGCCAACACGCTGGTATTCACGGTCCCGGTGACGTTCGCGGCAGGCATGACGACCGATCCACTCGTGAACACGGCGACGGCCACCGACGCGACGAGCGGGAACACGGCGAACGGCAGCGACAGCGACACGCTGTCGCCCGCGGTCACGCTCGGCGTCGTCAAGACCGACGGCAGCGCGACCTATACACCGGGCGGTGGCGCGACCTACACGGTCACGATCGCGAACACCGGCCTCACCGATGCGCTCAATGTCACTGTCACCGACGCGCTGCCGACGGGGGTGACGCTGTCGGCGAATGCGACGTGCGTAGCCGGCGGCACGTCGAGCTGTGGCACGGTGACCGGCACGACCGGACAGACGAGCTTCGGGGCGACGGCAGCGCGCGTCAATGCGGGCGCGGGCAACGCGATCGTGTTCACGGTGCCGGTGGCCTTCGCCGCCGGGATGACGACGAATCCGCTGCAGAACACAGCAACCGCGACCGACGCCGCCAGCGGCATCACCGCCAACGGTTCCGACAGCGACACACTCTCGGCGAGTGTGACGCTCTCCGTGACCAAGACCGATGGCAGCGCGACGTACACACCGGGCGGCACGGCCACCTACACGGTGACGGTCACCAACAGCGGCGTAACCGATGCGCTAGACGTCACGGTCGCCGACGCACTGCCGGCCGGCGTTACGCTGAGTGCGAACGCGACGTGCGTCGCGGGCGGTACGTCGAGCTGCGGTACGGTGACCGGCACGACGGGGCAGACGAGCTTCGGCGCGACGGCGGCCCGCGTCGACGCGGGCGGCGCGAGCGCGCTCGTGTTCAGCGCGCCGGTCGCCTTCGCCGCGGGCATGAGCACGAATCCGCTCGTCAACACGACGATGGCGACCGACCTCGCGAGCGGCGCCACCGCGAACGGCTCCGACAGCGATACGCTCGCCGCGAACGTGATGCTCGCCGTTGCGAAGACCGACGGCAGCGCGACCTACACGCCGGGCGGGGTGGCAACGTACACAGTGACACTGACCAACACCGGCGTGACCGACGCGCTCAACGTGACCGTCGCCGACCCGCTGCCGGCGGGATTGACCCTGAGCGCCAACGCGACCTGTGTGGCCAGCGGTTCGTCGAGCTGCGGTGCGGTGACGGGCACGACCGGACAGACGAGCTTCGGCGCGACGGGCGCGCGCCTCGACGCGGGCCCGGCGAACACGCTCGTGTTCACGGCACCTGTCGCATTCGCCGCCGGCATGACCACCAATCCTCTCGTCAACACCGCGGCCGCCAACGACGTCGCGAGCGGCGCCTCTGCGAGCGGCTCCGACAGCGACACGCTCGTCCCGGCGGTGGGGCTTGCCGTGACCAAGTCCGACGGCAGCGCGACCTATACGCCAGGTGGCACGGCGACGTATACGATCGTCGTTTCCAATGGCGGCCCCAGCAATGCCGCGAACATCACCGTCGCCGATGCGCTTCCCGCCGGTGTCACCCTGGCAGCCGGCGTGACGTGCGCGGCGGCGGGCGCCGCCACGTGCGGAACCGTCGCGGGTGCGACCGGCGCGACGAGCTTCGGTGCCACCGGCGCGACGATCGCTGCGGGCCCCGGCAACCAGCTCACGTACACGGCGCCGGTCGCCTTCGCCGCGGGCATGACAACCGATCCGCTGATCAACACGGTGACCGTGAGTGATCCGTCGGCGCCGGGCCCGGTCAGCGCGTCCGACAGCGACGCCCGCGCGGCAGCCGCCGATCTCGTCATCGTGAAGACGGGCCCCGGGATGCTGACTGCGGGCAGCGCAATTACCTATTCACTGGCGATCTCCAACGGTGGTCCCAGCAGTGCAAGCGGCGCCACGTTCAGCGACAACGTTCCAGGTGTGATTACGGGCGTCGTCGCGAGTTGCGGCGGCGCGGCGGGCGGCGCAGCATGTGGCGTTGTGACGGTCGTCGGCAACACGGTGAGCGGCGTCGTCGCGACGCTGCCTGTCGGCGGCAGTGTCGTGATCACGATCACCGGCAATGTCTCCGGCGCTGCGGCCGGCGCGGTCACGAACGTCGCGGCGGTCACCCCGCCAGGGGGGGTGACCGATCCGACGCCCGGCAATGCGTCGAGCTCGGCGACGACGAACGTCGGCGCTTCGGCTGCGACGCAGATTCCCGTCAATGCACCCTGGGCGCTCGTGCTTGCGATGCTCGCGATCGGAATGCTCGGCGTGCGCTTCGCGCGCGGCCGGGCCCCGCGCTGACACCGGCACCACACGAGCCGAGGCGGCCCGGCCGCCATCTGCGTGAAAAGAAAAAGGCCGGGCAGCGCCCGGCCTTTTTTCGGTGTAGATCCGCTCGCGCGGCGTCAGACCGACTGGATGTTGCTCGCCTGCTTCCCCTTCGGGCCTTGGGTCACTTCGAAGCTGACCTTCTGGCCTTCTTTCAGCGTTTTGAACCCCGGCATGTTGATCGCCGAGAAGTGCGCGAACAGGTCTTCGCCGCCGCCGTCCGGCGTGATGAAGCCGAAACCCTTGGCGTCGTTGAACCACTTGACAGTTCCAGTTGCCATTTCTGCAATTCCTCAAGAAAAAGAAAAGATATCGGGTCGGTGTCCCGGCCCATGTTTCGATCTCAAGGGAAGTACGGCAACGGCTGCAACGCGGTCGCGTGAGCGGACGTGCTGCCTTGAAACTAAAACACGGGCGGGAGGATACAGGGGAATCGGCGCGAGCGCCAGCGAAATCTGGAGGGGCGGGGGACACGGGCCGCACCGATTCGGCGCGGCAGAACGCCGCATCCCCGGAAGGCGTCAGCGCTCGGCGGAGACCTCGGCCCGGACGACCGCCGCACCGGTGCCGAGGGCATCGAGCTTGGCCCTGGCAACCTCGCGTGACAGCGGCACCATCCCGCAGTTCGTGCACGGATAGAGCCGAGCGGCCGGAACGTGCCGGAGCGCGGACCGGAGGGTTGCCGCCACCTCCGCCGGCGATTCGACCCGGTCGGTGGCGACGTCGATCGCGCCGACCAACACGTCCTTGCCCTTGAGCAGGCCGAGGAGGTCGATCGGCACGTGCGAATTCGCGCATTCGAGCGACACCTGCTGAATTGCCGAGCGCGCGAGCAGCGGAAACGTCTGCTCGTACTGCCGCCACTCGGAGCCCAGTGTTTTCTTCCACTCGACGTTCGCCTTGATCCCGTAGCCGTAGCAAATGTGGACCGCGGTCGTGCAGCGCAGGCCGCGCGCGGCGCGCTCGAGCGCGGCGATACCCCAGTCGCGGACCTCGTCGAAATAGACGTTGAATGCGGGCTCGTCGAACTGGATCACGTCCACGCCCGCATCGGCGATCGCGCGCGCCTCGTCGTTCAGGATCTCCGCGAAAGCCCACGCGAGCTTCTCGCGGCTTCGGTAGTGCGCGTCGTAGAGCGTGTCGACCATCGTCATCGGGCCCGGCAGCGTGAATTTCGTCCTGTTCGCCGTCGTCGCCCGCAGGAAGGCGGCACTGTCGACAAAGACCGGGTGCCGCCGCGCGACAGGTCCCGTCACCACGGGCACGTCCGCGTCATAGCGGTTGCGGATGCGCACTGTCCGCCGGTGCTGGAAATCGACGCCGTCGAGCGCCTCGACGAATGTGGTGACGAAATGCCGGCGCGTCTGCTCGCCGTCGGAGACGATGTCGATGCCCGCGTGCTCCTGATCGCGCACCACGAGCCGCACTGCATCCCGCTGGCCCTCCGCCAGGGCGTCGCCTTCGAGGCGCCACGGCGCCCACAGCACGCCGGGGTCGGCGAGCCACGACGGCTTGGGCAGGCTGCCGGCGATGGTCGTCGGGAGGAGTGTGTTCATGGTGGATTCCGAGCGGCGGGCGCGGCCGGGGTTCCGATTATAGCGGCGGGACCACGCCCCGCGGTCGAAAGCGGTCAGGCCGCTTGACCAATTCCCGCGCCGCACGTACCTTTGCGCGGCGCGAAGTCCGCGCGTGTCCCGTCCCCTCCATATGTCCCGAGTCCTGTTCTCCGACAACGAATTTCCCGACATCGACCTCGAACGCGGCCTCTTCGCCGCCGCCGGCGCCGAGCTCGCGACCGCGCAGTGCAGGACCGAGGACGACGTCATCGCCGCCGGACGCGACTGCGCGGGCATTCTGCTTCAGTACGCGCCGATCTCCGAGCGCGTGGTCGCCTCGCTGCCAGCGCTCGGGATCGTGAGCCGGATCGGCGCGGGCTTCGACACGGTCGACACCGACGCCTGTGCGCGGCACGGTGTCTGGGTCGCCAACTCTCCGGACTACGGCGTTGGCGAAGTCGCGACGCACGCGCTCGCTCTCTCCCTCGCGCTCATGCGCAACGTCGTCGCCTATCACCGCGATATTCACGCCGGGCGCTGGCACTACCTGTCCTCCGGCGAGTTGCGCCGCGCCGGCGACATGACGCTCGGCATCGTCGGGCTGGGACGCATCGGCAAGCGGATGGCGCACGTCTCGCGCAACGTGTTCGGGCGCGTGATCGCGTGCGATCCGTACATCATCGACGGCGACTTCCCGGCCTATGTCGCCCGCGGCAGCCTCGCCGACGTTTTCGCGCAAAGCGACGTGGTATCGCTGCACGTGCCGCTCACTGCCGAGACGCGCCGGATGATCGACGCCAAGGTGCTGGGCGCGATGAAGCCCGGCGGCTATCTCGTCAACACGGCGCGCGGCGCCGTGGTCGACGTCGAGGCGGCGCTCGCTGCGCTAGACCACGGCACGCTCGTGGGGCTCGCTCTCGACGTGCTGCCCGTCGAGCCGGTGCCGGCCGGATCGAGGTTGCTCGGCCATCCGCGTGTGATCCTGACGCCGCACGCGGCGTTCTATTCGGGCGAAGCCGAACGCGAGCTGCGACGCAAGGCGGCGCAGAATATCGTCACCTGGCTCAGGACGGGCCGGCCCGACTACGTCGTTGTCGCCGGAACGCGCAAGCCGTAGGGGGAGCGGAAGGCAATGGCCGCCGTCACCATCCGCGCAGTGCACAAGCATTTCGGCTCGACCCACGTGATCCGTGGCGTCGACATTGCCATCGCCGACGGCGAGTTCTGCGTGCTCGTCGGTCCGTCGGGCTGCGGCAAGTCGACGCTGCTGCGGATGATCGCAGGGCTGGAAGAGATCACCGAAGGCGAGGTTGCAATCGGCGACAGGGTCGTCAACCGCGTGCCGCCGAAGGAGCGCGACATCGCGATGGTGTTCCAGAACTATGCGCTGTATCCGCACATGACGGTGCGCGACAACATGTCATTCGCGCTGACGCTCGCCAAGAAACCCAAGGCGGAGGTCGACGCGCGCCTCGCGAAGGCGGCCGACATCCTCGGCCTCGCGCCCTACCTCGACCGCTATCCGCGGCAGCTCTCGGGCGGGCAGCGGCAGCGCGTCGCGATGGGCCGCGCGATCGTCCGCGAGCCGCAGGTGTTCCTGTTCGACGAGCCCCTGTCGAACCTCGATGCGAAGCTCCGGGTGCAGATGCGCACCGAGATCAAGGAGTTGCACCAGCGCTTGAAGACGACGTCGATCTACGTGACGCACGACCAGATCGAAGCGATGACGATGGCCGATCGGATCGTCGTGATGCGCGACGGCATCGTCGAGCAGTCGGGCGACCCGCTCGCGCTCTACGACCAGCCGGCGAACACGTTCGTCGCGGGCTTTATCGGCTCACCGGCGATGAACATGCTACCCGGCGTGATCCGCGGTGCGGGCCGCGTCGCCTTCGGTGACGCGGTCGCGCTGCCGCTGCCCGCGGGCGCGCGCGCGGACGAGGGACGCGAGGTGCTCTACGGCATCCGCCCCGAGCACTGCGCGCTCGGTGCGACAGGACTGCCGGTGGACGTCGTCGTCGTCGAGCCGACTGGCGCGGACACGCAGCTTTACTGCCGCTTCAATGGCCGGGACGTCACGGCGACCATCAAGGATCGCACCGATTGTCGTCCCGGCGACCGGATCCACCTCGCGCCCGATCCCGCGCGGGCGCACGTATTCGATGCGGCGAGCGGCCAGCGCCTCGCCGCCTGACCAGGTTCCAAACGGGCACGGCACGTCATCGAAGCCCACTAACGGAGGAGGAGAGCATGAGCGAGTTCAAGCGTCGCAAGTTCCTGCAATCGACAGCAGCAGTCGCCGCCGGCGCCGCAGTCGGTCCGTTCATCTGGATCAAGGACGCGAACGCGCAGTGGAGCAACACGCCCGAGAAGGGCGCGAAGCTTCGCGTGCTGCGCTGGAGCCGCTTCGTCCAGGGCGACATCGACCGGTACATGGTCAACGTGAAAGCGTTCCAGGACAAATACGGCATCGAGGTGCGCGTCGATAACGAGGGCTGGGAGGACGTGCGTCCCAAGGCCGCGGTGGCCGCGAACACGGGCGCCGGCCCGGACATCATCCTGTCCACCAACGACGACGCGAACCTCTATCCGGAAAAGCTGGTCGACGTGACGGACGTCTGCGCCTACCTCGGCGCGAAATACGGCGGCTGGTATCCGGTCTGCGACCCGTATCTGAAGCCGGACGGCAAGAAGTGGATCGGCGTGCCGCTGGGCGTGGCGGGCGTGGCCATGGTCTACCGCGAGAGCGCGGTCAAGGCGGCCGGCTTCGACAGCTTCCCGAAGGACACCGACGGCTTCCTCAAGCTGTGCAAGGCGCTGAAGGAAAAGGGCACGCCGGCAGGGATGGCGCTCGGCAATGCAACGGGCGACGGCAACACGTGGTGCCAGTGGTTGCTCTGGGCGTTCGGCGGCAAGCTCGTCGACAAGGACAACAAGGTCGTCATCGACAGCCCCGAGACGCTGAAGGCGCTCGAATACGCGAAGGAGCTCTACGCGACGTTCGTTCCCGGGACGCTGTCGTGGCTCGACCCGAACAACAACAAGGCGTTCCTGGACAGCCAGCTGTACTGCACGAACAACGGCATCTCGATCTACTACGCGGCGAAGAACTCGCAGGACCCGAAGGTGAAGGAGATGGCGGCGGACATCAACCACGCCAACATGCCGATCGGCCCCGTCGGGCGGCCGACCGAGTTCCAGCTCTTCTTCAATCAGATGATCTTCAAGTACTCGAAGTACCCGAAGGCTGCGAAGGAATACCTGCGCTTCATGATGGAGGCCGAACAGATGGATCCGTGGGTGCAGGCCGCGATCGGCTACGTGACGCCTGCGCTCAAGTACTACCAGAAGAATCCGATCTGGACCGTCGACCCGAAGCACACGCCGTACCGGAACTCGATGGAGAACATGATTCCGTCGGGCTACGCGGGCAAGATGGGCTACGCGTCGGCGGGCGCGCTCGCGGACTTCATCGTCGTCAACATGATGGCGGAGGCGGCGTCGGGATCGAAGACGCCGAAGGAGGCGGCGGAGCGGGCGCAGAAGCGCGCGGAGAGGTATTACAAAGTCTAAGCGGTCCGCGATCTCGTCATTCCCGCGAACGCGGGAATCCAGCGTCGTGCGTCGAACGCCACTGGGTCCCCGCGTCCGCGGGGACGACGAGGGCATGTCACGCCGGTTCCCGGTCTCCATGGGTTCGCCGTACACCTGATGGCTTCACAACAAACGGCGCTCTCCCGCGCCCTCGACAACCGCAACCTGCTGGGCGCGATCTTCATGCTGCCGGCAGCGGCGGCGCTGATCCTGTTCCTCACGTATCCGCTGGGGCTCGGAACTTGGCTCGGGTTCACCGATACCAAGATCGGGCGTGTCGGCGAATGGATCGGCCTCGACAATTTCCGTTTCCTCTGGGGCGACGACGTCACGCGCCTCGCGCTGTTCAACACGCTCTTCTACACGGTTGTCGCCTGCGTCCTCAAGTTCGTGCTGGGGCTCTGGCTCGCGCTCATCCTGAACCGGCACCTGCCATGGAAGTCGCTTTTCCGGGCGATCGTGCTGCTGCCGTTCATCGTCCCGACCGCGCTCTCGGCGATCGTATTCTGGTGGATCTACGATGCGCAGTTCTCGATCATCAGCTGGTCGCTCATGAGACTCGGGCTCATCCACGAGTACATCGACTTCCTCGGCCAGCCCTGGCATGCGCGCTTCGCGACGATCGCGGCCAACGTCTGGCGCGGCGTGCCGTTCGTCGCGATCACGCTGCTCGCCGGGCTGCAGACGATCTCGCCGTCGTACTACGAGGCGGCGAGCCTCGACGGGGCCTCCGACTGGCAGCAGTTCCGCTACGTGACGCTGCCGCTGCTGACGCCGATCATCGCCGTCGTGATGACATTCTCGGTGCTGATGACGTTCACCGACTTCCAGCTGATCTACGTGCTGACGCGCGGCGGACCGCTCAATGCGACGCACCTGATGGCGACGCTATCATTCCAGCGGGCGATTCCCGGCGGCAGCCTGGGCGAGGGCGCGGCGATCGCGACCGCGATGGTGCCATTCCTGCTCGCCGCGATCCTGGTCTCCTACTTCGGGCTGCAGCGGCGGGCGTGGCAACAAGGGGGCTCGGACAAGTGACCCCCGACCGCGCCGCCGCACCGGAGCTCGTCGACTCGCAGGGAACGAGCTATCTCGTTTCGCTCCCGCGACGCCTCGTCACTGTCTACATCCCGCTCGGCGCATTCCTGATCGTGCTGCTGTTCCCGTTCTACTGGATGGCCGTCACGACGTTCAAGCCGAACGAGGAGCTACTCTCGCGCGAGGGCAACCCGTTCTGGGTAAAGAACCCGACGCTCGCGCACGTGAAGAAGCTGCTGTTCGACACCTCGTACCCGGACTGGCTGTGGAACACGACCCTCGTCTCGGTCGTCGCCACGTTCCTCTCGCTCGTCGCGGCCGTGCTCGCGGCCTACGCGATCGAGCGGTTGCGCTACCGGGGAGCGCGGTACATCGGGATGAGCATCTTCCTCGCGTACCTCGTGCCGCCGTCGATCCTGTTCATCCCGCTCGCGACAATTGTCTACCAGCTGCAGCTCTTCGACACGCGGCTCGCGCTGATCCTCACGTATCCGACGTTCCTCATTCCCTTCGCGACCTGGCTGCTGATGGGCTACTTCAAGTCGATCCCCTACGAGCTCGAGGAGTGCGCGCTGATCGACGGCGCCTCGCGCCTTCAGATCCTGGTGAAGATCATCCTCCCGCTCGCGGTCCCGGGTCTCATCTCGGCCGGCATCTTCGCGTTCACGCTGTCGTGGAACGAGTTCATCTACGCGCTCACGTTCATTTCGTCTTCCGAGATGAAGACGGTTCCGGTCGCGGTCGTCACCGAGCTCGTCGAGGGCGACGTTTACCACTGGGGCTCGCTGATGGCCGGGGCGCTGCTCGGCTCGGTCCCGGTTGCCGTGCTCTACTCGTTCTTCGTCGAGTATTACGTGTCCGGGCTGACCGGCGCGGTCAAGGAATGACCGTTGTTGGTCCTCTGGAGTAAACTTCCAACCGGGCACTTCTCATGGGGCACGCAATGAGCATTCAAGACACGATCCGCGACCAGGTCAAGTCGAACCGCGTCGTGCTGTACATGAAGGGAACGCCGCAGTTCCCGCAATGCGGCTTTTCCGCCACCGTCGTCGAAATCCTGAAGCGCAGTGGCGTCTCCGACTACCTCGCCGTCGACGTCCTGGCGGATCCGGAGATCCGGCAGGGCATCAAGGACTACGCGAATTGGCCCACGATTCCGCAGTTGTACGTCAACGGTGAATTCGTCGGCGGCTGCGATATCGTCCGCGAGATGTACCAGGCGGGCGAGCTGCCGCAAGTTTTCGCGAAACATCCCGCCTGATATCGCATCGATGCGCGGCCGCAGCGGCGCCTGAAGACGCCGGCCAGCGATCGAGATGGGAGCGACGCGGATCTACGGAATGCGCAGGCGCGCCGGTGCCGCGCGCGCAGCCGCGATCGCGCTCCTCGCGCTCATCGCGGGTGCCGCCGACGCCGCCGACACGGCCCCCGCGCCCGAGACGCCAGCCGCCGCAGCGGCGAAGGGACCGACGACCAAGGGAACCACAGGCCGACCGCTTCACGCGGCGCCGCGCCCCGAGGAAGGCACGCTCGTCATCTTCAACCGGCCCATCATCACGTTCCGGACGACCTTCATGGGTACGGAACCGACGCTGCGTGCCGTCAATGCCCGCGACCGAATCCATGGGCTGCTCGAGCGCGGCGGCGCGGGCAAGGTCACCGTCGAGTCGATTCCGCAGGGCAGCGTCGTCAAGATCGACGGTTCACTCGCATTCGGCGTCGTTCCAGGCGACGCCGATCCGCTGCTCGAGGAGGCCCACGAAGGCGTCGCGCGTGACGCGGCCAAGGCACTCGAGCAGGCGATCGACGAGTGGCGCGAAGCGCGCAGCGGCGACAGGATGTTGCGTGCCGCGGTCTGGGCGGGCGCGGCGATGCTCGTCTATGCGGCGGTGCTTTGGGTGCTGAGCCTGATCGGCCGGGCGGTGACGAGCCGGATGCTCAGAATCGCCGAGGACACGGCCGGGCACGTCAGGATCGGCGGCGCCGAGATCCTGCACCGCGGGCGCACGATCAGGGGCGTCCGGTTCCTGCTGCGCGCAGGCTACTGGGCGCTCGTGCTGCTCGTTACCTACGAATGGGTAGGATTCCTCCTGAGTCTCTTCCCGTAC
This sequence comes from uncultured beta proteobacterium, assembly GCA_963830485.1. Lineage (GTDB taxonomy): Bacteria > Pseudomonadota > Gammaproteobacteria > Burkholderiales > Casimicrobiaceae > CAIWHR01. The sequence continues at coordinate 44,977 of CAWHNE010000026.1, read as the reverse complement.
ACCCGCCCCTGGGGCGAGCAGCTCAACGCCTTCCTGATCGAGAGCGTGACCGGCGGCCTGGTCGCGGTCGCCTCCGCCGTTCCCAATCTCATCGTCGTAGTCGCGATTTTCCTGATCGCGCGCGGCGTGGGCGGCGTCCTCCACAGGTTCTTCGACGGGGTTCAGTCGGGGCAGGTGCAGGTGGGCTGGATCGACGCGGATTCCGCGCGGCCGACGCGCCGGCTCGTGACGATAGCCGTCTGGGTGTTCGCGCTCGTGATGGCCTACCCGTACATTCCGGGCTCGGACAGCGACGCGTTCAAGGGGCTCTCGGTGCTGATCGGCCTCATGGTGTCGGTCGGTGCGTCAGGCATCGTCGGCCAGGCGGCGAGCGGGCTCATCCTCATGTACACGCGGACCTTCCGCCCGGGCGAGTACATCCAGGTCGGCGAGCACGAGGGGACCGTGGTCGCCATGGGGATGTTCACCTCGCGCGTGCGCACCGGCATGGGCGACGAGCTGTCGCTGCCGAACTCGTTCATCCTGGCCTCGGTCACGCGAAATTATTCGCGGGCAGTCAAGGGTGCCGGGTTCGTGCTCGACACGACGGTGACGATCGGCTACGACGCGCCGTGGCGTCAGGTCCATGCGATGCTCGATCGAGGCGGCACGGCGGACGGAGGGCGTGCTCGCGGATCCGAAGCCGCGCGTGTTCCAGACCGCGCTCTCGGATTTCTACATCGAATACCGCCTCGTCTGCCAGGCGATTCCCAGCGATCCGCGTCCGCGCGCCGAGGTACTGTCCACGCTCCATGCGAACGTGGTGGACGTGTTCAACGAGCACGGTGTGCAGATCATGTCGCCGCACTACCTCGGCGATCCCGCGAACGAAAAGGTCGTCCCGAAGGCGAAGTGGTACGCGGCGCCGGCCGAGCCGCCGCCCTGATGCTGCAAGCCTGTTCGCCGCCCTGATTCCGAGACCCGGCGCCGCGAGACGCGTTGGATCCCTCCCGAGAGACTGACCAGTATTGGGCCCTCATGCGATTCAGCGTCTTCACGCCCACCCACCGTCCCGACTTCATTAGCGGCGCCTTCGAATCGCTGCTCGCCCAGTCGAATTCCGACTGGGAATGGGTGCTCGTCCCGAACGGGGGCGCCGTGATTCCGGACCGGATCCGTGCCGACGCGAGAGTGCGCATCGTGCCGGCGCCCGACTGGGTTTCGCGCCTCGGGATCGGCGCCCTGAAGCGCTTCGCCTGCGAGCAGTGTGCGGGCGACTATCTGGTCGAGCTCGATCACGACGACCTGCTTACGCCCGACGCCCTCGCGAAGGTGAGCGCGGCCATCGACACCTCGGGCGCCGAATTCCTCTATTCCGATTTCTCGAACTTCCGCGCGGACGGGACCTGCGAGGTCTACGACAGGGCCTACGGATGGGAGTCGTATCCCTTCGTATCGAACGGCCGCACGTACACGGCGCTGCGCGCCTTTCCACCGGATGCCAGCGCGCTGCATCTGATCTTCTTTGCGCCGAACCACGTCCGGGTCTGGAGTCGGGCCGCCTACCAGCGCGCCGGTGGCCACGATTCCACGCTCGGCGTCACCGACGACCACGATCTCGTGTGCCGGACCTATCTCACGGGTGCGAAGTTTCATTACATTCCGGAGTGCCTCTATCTCTATCGGTTGCTGCCCGACGGACAGAACACGTACCTTCAACGCAATGCGGAGATCCAGCTCAAGCAGCAGGACGTGTCGAACCGGTACGTCTACGATCTCATCGCGGAGTGGGCGAAACGGAGCGGCTTGCCGATGCTGGACCTGGGCGGTGCCACCGGCTGTCCACCCGGGTACCGGAGCGTGGACCTGCGCGACGCCGACATCGTTTGCGACATTCGCCGCGGGTTGCCGGTTCCCGACAGCTCGGTCGCCTGCATCCGCGCGTACGACTTTCTCGAGCACGTGCCGACGTGTCGCGACTCGACGTGCGACCACGGAGCCGACGGCAAATCACCGAAATGCGTGGTGGGCCTGATGAACGAGATCTATCGCGTCCTCGCCCCCGGCGGCTGGCTGGTCTCGCGGACGCCGTCCACCGACGGGCGCGGCGCCTTCCAGGATCCGACGCACGTGTCGTTCTGGAATCCGAATTCGTTCTGGTACTACACACGCGCGGAACAGGCGAAGTACGTGCCGGGCGTCCGTTGCCGCTTCCAGGCAACGCGCATCTGGCAGACGTTCCCGACCGAGTGGCACAAGACGCACAACATCCTGTACGTCTATGCCGACCTCGTCGCGCTCAAGGGTCAGCGGCAGCCCGGTGTCTGCGAAATCTGAACGCGCCGGCTACGCGGCGCCGGGCCGCGCGCGTCGTGCAGCCTCGACAGCGCGCCGCCGATTCGCGTCACTGCTTCAGGATCTGCACCATCATGCGGCCCCGCAGCCCTTGCACCTGGAACCCGCCGCATGCGCCAGCCGAAGTGGTGTTCGTCCCGTTGGAGCTCACGACGGCACTGGTCGTGCCGAAGAGCGTTGTCGTCGAGCCGACGTTGAAGGCGCGACGCGCCCTGACGTCGAACGTGTGGCTCCCCGCCGCGACCGCGACGACCTGCGTGGCGGATCCGGTGCCGGTCGCCCGCTGACTGGCGTCATTGATCCCCGTGAACGTGATCGTCCCGGACGCGGAGTACTGGACGCCGTCGACGAACAGCGATAGCTCGGCGGCGGACGCATCGCCGCCGGCGGTTCCGTTGACGTACATCCCGCCGCCGTAGGCAACAAGCACGACGCTGGAAGCCGGCACGGTTAGCGTGACCGATAGCCCCGGTACCAGCGTGTAGGTGCTGGTGTTGACCACGAGGCAATCCGAGCCGAACGCCGACCCTGCGGTTTGCCCGGTCGTCCCGGCGTCGCCTTGCGTGCCTTGCGGTCCCTGCGCGCCGATCGTGCCTTGGGCGCCTTGCGGTCCCTGTGCGCCGGTAATGCCCTGCGCGCCGACGTTGCCCTGCGCGCCGGTATTGCCCTGCGCACCCTGAGTTCCCTGCGGGCCCTGCGCACCAGTCGACCCTTGCGCGCCGGTGTTGCCTTGCGTGCCCTGCGGACCTTGTGCGCCGGTCGAGCCTTGCGCGCCTATCGACCCTTGCGCACCGGTGTTGCCCTGTGTTCCTTGCGGACCCTGCGCACCGATCGCGCCTTGTGCGCCCGTATTGCCCTGCGTTCCTTGCGAGCCCTGCGCACCGATCGCACCTTGCGCACCGGTATTGCCCTGCGTTCCTTGCGCGACCCTGCGCGCCGATCGCGCCTTGCGCGCCGGTATTGCCCTGCGTTCCTTGCGAGCCTTGTGCGCCGATCGCGCCTTGTGCACCAGTATTGCCCTGAGCGCCTTGCGGACCGATCGCGCCTTGCGCACCAGTATTACCCTGAGTACCCTGCGCGCCGATCGCACCTTGCGCACCAGTATTGCCTTGCGTTCCTTGCGGGCCCTGCGCACCGATCGCGCCTTGCGCACCGGTATTGCCTTGCGTGCCTTGAGCGCCGATCGCACCTTGCGCACCGGTATTGCCTTGCGTGCCCTGCGCACCGATCGCGCCTTGCGCACCGGTATTGCCTTGCGTGCCTTGAGCGCCGATCGCACCTTGCGCACCGGTATTGCCTTGCGTGCCTTGAGCGCCGATCGCGCCTTGCGCACCGGTATTGCCTTGCGTGCCTTGAGCGCCGATCGCGCCTTGCGCGCCGGTGTTGCCTTGCGTTCCTTGCGGGCCCTGCGCACCGGTCGCGCCTTGCGCACCGGTATTGCCTTGCGTGCCTTGAGCGCCGATCGCACCTTGCGCACCGGTATTGCCTTGCGTGCCCTGTGCACCGATCGCGCCTTGCGCGCCGGTGTTGCCCTGCGTCCCTTGCGAGCCTTGTGCTCCAACCGCGCCTTGTGCGCCGGTGTTGCCCTGCGTTCCCTGCGTGCCTTGTGCTCCAACCGCGCCTTGCGCGCCGGCGGTGCCCTGAGTTCCCTGTGAACCTTGCGTGCCCACTGGTCCCTGTGGACCGATCAAGGACGTCGGCGCCCCCCACGATCCTGCCGTCTTGGGGCCGTAGATGACGTCGCTGGTCGTGTCGATGTAGAAATCGCCGTCGACACCGAGCAACGATGAAGGTACGCCGGCGCCACTGAGCACGGCAAATCCGGCCACGCCCTGGGTCCCTTGCGCACCTGTGGTGCCTTGCGCGCCGACAGGACCCTGTACTCCGGCCGCGCCCTGCGGGCCGAACGGGCCTTGCGCGCCGACCGGACCCTGTATGCCGGGTACGCCCTGCGGTCCGAGGGGGCCCTGCGCGCCGACGGAGCCTTGCGGGCCCTGCGACCCGACGGTGCCCTGCGGGCCTTGGGCGCCGATCGTTCCCTGGGGACCCTGGACTCCGGTGCTGCCTTGCGAACCCTGGACACCCGCTCCACCCTGCGCGCCCTGGGGCCCCAGGGCGCCTTGTGAACCCGCTGAACCCTGTGGCCCCTGCGGGCCTTGGGGCCCGGTCACGCTACCGGGCGCGCACTGGCCAAGTAGCCCCGTGAGGGTCTGGAAACAGACGACGTTGGTCTGCTGCGGCGCGGCCGTCAGGTACGGGATCGTGACCTCACCGGTAACACCATTGACCAGGAGCCGCATCAGCGATCCGGTCGAATCGCGGACCGCGAAGCCGCCTCCCGCAGGGGTTCGTACCTCGACGTCCGCTGCGTAAGTCCGGGCGCTTCCGAACGCAAGGCTTGCCGCGAGCGCGATCGCCAGTGGCCGCTGCTTGAATCGGTTCGTTCTCATGGGGGCATCCTCGCTGTGCTACTCATCGGCGCAGCCGTATCAAGTCCAACTCGTTTCGTCGGTGCCGGCGCAGCAACCATCCGCCACTCGCCGCGAGCAGCGCCGTCAGGGCAAGCAACATCGCGTCGGCTAGCGTCGGAATCGGGGCGGCGACGGAGGCCCCGCCGAACCAGCGATTTGCGTTGCCGCCGCCGCCTTCGTTCGTGAGAGTCGGCGCAAGCCACTGGCCCGTCGCCCACACATCCGTAACGCCGACGTGCTGAATCGACTGCACGCCCGTCGGTATGAGGTTGATGTTGGCGACCTGACCCGCAGCGCCGCTGCGGAACTGGATGGGCAGGGCGGTGGTGCCGGCGATCTCGAGCAAGTCGTTGACCGTCTGTGTCGTACCGACCTGGAACAGGAAGTTTCTGCCCGTGGCGGTGACGAAGCTCGCGGTCGAGAAGGTGGTACTCCCGCTGACGGTTGCGGTGGTCAGCGAGCAGAGGTCGCGGAACCGGACCGCGCTGGTGCCCGCGAGGAACTGTCCGGAATTCGCCCAGCTGCCGCCAAGGGTGAGCGTGCCGGATCCCCCGTCGATCGTGCCGCCGGCGAGGATCGTCACGTGACGCGCGCTCGCGATGCTGCCGGTGCCGACCTGCAGCGTGCCGGCAACGATCACGTCGGTGCAGCTGAGGTCGACCGTTCCGCTCGCCAGGCTCACGACAGAGCCGGCCGGGACCACCAGATCGGCGTGCGCCGGGCGCGCCCCGACGAGCGCGGCAAAGGCAATCGCGCACGCCAGCATCGAGCGACCGGCGAATTGGGCCCGCGCCTGGAGCTTTCCGAGGCCGAGCACGGCGTGGACGTTCAGACAACCCTCCCCGTTTTCTAGCGGTGACGGGCCCTGGGGCGTCCCCCGTTTTCGCGCCGCTTCTAGGGCGGGCGGTCAGACCCTAGACCCGAAGAGCATCTTCTGTGCCATGACGGGATGCGGCGGTCGCAGTCGCCCTGCAGGGACAAGCACTTGGAGCGGTTCGAGCCGCAAAAGGGACGGCCGGTGCGCCTGTACGGCACAACCTGTCGCGGGGCGTCGCAACGCCCCGCGACTCCCTCAAGTCCGGGCGCGGTGGATGCGCCGGACCTCGGGCACGCGCTTGATCGCGCGCATCACGTGCGCGAGCTGGCGCCGGTCGCGGACCTGCACGCTGAAGAACATCGCAATTAGCCCAGCGCCGTCGGGCTTCTCCATCGACACGTTGTCGATGTTCGCGCCGGCGTCGGCGATCGCGAGCGCGATGTCGGCAAGCAGGCCGCGCCGGTCCGACACGAGCAGCCGCACGCCGGCGTCGAACTCGCCCTGCACGTCGGGCGCCCATTCGACGTCGATCAGCTGCTCGGGATCGGGGCGCTGCTTGCGCAACGTCACGCACTCGCGCGTGTGCACGAGCAGGCCCTGGGTCTTGCGGAACTGGCCGACGACCGCGTCGCCCGGAATGGGCCGGCAGCAGCGCGCGTACTGGATCGCGACGCCCTCGACCCCGCGCAGCGTCAGCGCCGAGGGTTTGATGCCGATCGGCGCCGCTGGCGTCGCGCCGGCCTCGCCGGCCTTGCCCGGCGTGCGCGTGAGCGCCTGCGCAACGACGAACGAGAGCCGCTTGCCGAGCCCGATGTCGGCGAGCAGCTCGAGCTGGCTTTTCGCGCCGTATTCCTTCTGCAACGCGTCCCACCGGTCCCAGGTGATCGCTTCCGGCGCGACCTTGAGCGCCGCGAGCGCCTGCGCGAGCAGCCGTTCGCCGAGCGCGGCAGACTCCTTCTGCTGGAGCCCCTTGAGGAAGTGGCGGATGCGCGAGCGCGCCTTGCCGGTCGCGACGAACGACAGCCACGACGGATTGGGCCGCGCCGTCGGCGAGGTCAGGATCTCGACGTGGTCGCCGTTCTTCAACTCGGTGCGCAGCGGCAGGAGTTCGTAGTTGATGCGCGCGGCCACGCAGTGGTGCCCGATGTCGGTGTGCACCGCGTACGCGAAGTCGACCGCCGTGGCCCCGCGCGGCAGCGCCATGATCTTGCCCTTCGGCGTGAAGACATAGACTTCGTCGGGGAAGAGGTCGCCTTTGATGTTCTCGAGGAACTCCTTCGAGTCGCGCGACTCGGACTGGATCTCGAGCAGGCTCTGCAGCCAGCGGTGCGTCTCGCGCTGCGCCTCGGCCAGGTCGAGTGCGCCGCCCGATTTGTAGAGCCAGTGCGCGGCGACGCCGGCTTCCGCGATCCGGTGCATGTCGTGCGTGCGGATCTGCGCTTCGAGCGGCGTGCCGAACGGTCCGAACAGCGTCGTGTGCAGCGACTGGTAGCCATTCGCCTTCGGGATCGCCACGTAGTCCTTGAACTTTCCGGGGATCGGCTTGTAGAGGCCGTGCAGCACGCCGAGCGCCGCGTAGCAGTTGGTCTTGTCGGGCACGAGCACGCGCACGCCGTAGATGTCGAACACCTGCGAGAACGTGTAGCGCTTCTCGCGCATCTTCTTGTAGACCGAGTAGATCGTCTTCTCGCGACCGGTCACGACGGCGGTGATCCCGGCCTTCGTGTAGCCCTCGCGGATCACGTCGAGGATTCGGTTCATCACCTCCCGCCGGTTCCCGCGCGCCGCCTTGATCGCGCTCGCGAGAATCCGGTAGCGCATCGGATTCAGGTGCTTGAATGCGAGGTCCTGCAGCTCGAGGTAGAGAGCGTTCAAGCCGAGCCGGTTCGCGATCGGCGCGTAGATGTCGAGCGTCTCGCGTGCGACGCGCTTCCTGTGGATCGGCGCCATCGCGTCGAGCGTGCGCATGTTGTGCAGCCGGTCGGCGAGCTTGATCAGGATGACGCGGACGTCCTGCGCCATCGCGAGCAGCATCTTGCGGAAGCTCTCGGCCTGCGCGTCCTCACGCGAGGTGAATTCGATCTGGTCGAGCTTGGAGACGCCGTCGACCATGTCGGCAACGGGCTTGCCGAACGACGACTCGATCTCCGCCTTGGTGATCGCCGTGTCCTCCATCACGTCGTGGAGGAGCGCCGCGGCGAGCCCCTGTGCGTCGAGGCGCCACTGCGACAGGATGCTCGCGACCGCGAGCGGGTGCGTGATGTACGGCTCGCCGGACTTGCGGAACTGGCCGCGGTGGGCCGAGTCCGAGAACTCGAACGCGCGCTCGACGAGCGCGATGTCAGGCCGCGGCAGGTAATTGCCGAGGTGTCGGGTGAACTCGGCGATCTCCGACATGGGGCCTGCTCACCCTATGTCCACGTATGCGTTGCACGGCTGAAATGCCCGTGAGCGAGGCGCAAAACGAAGCCGGGCCGGCCGCCCGGTGAGGCTTTGCAACGAAGCGCGCGGGCATTTCAGCAGCAACCCGAAGGGAACGGGCACCCTGGGGCGCCACTCTTCGTTGCTCTCCTCGCGCAGACGCCCAGTCTGCGCTTCGTCAAGCGCCTCTGGCGCCCCATGTCGACCGTTCGCACATGCGGACATACGGTGAACCGGCCCCTCATTGCTGCGGCGTGGAGCTGCTCTAGCTCTGCGCCTTCAGCAGCATTTCGATGCCGACCTTGCCGGCCGCGATTTCGCGCAGCGCGATGACGGTCGGCTTGTCGCGGTCCGCGTCGAGCAGCGGCGCCGACCCCGCGCTGATCTGGCGCGCGCGGTTGGTCGCCGCGAGCGTCAGCTCGAAGCGATTGGGAATCTTGTCGAGGCAGTCTTCGATCGTGATGCGGGCCATTGTGGGTCCTCATGCTCGGTTCAGGGTTCGACGAGCCGCTGGATCAGAGTCGCGTGGCGCGCACTCTGCCGCGTTGCCGTCAGGCGGGCAGCACGCACGATCGCGGACAGATCGTCGACAGCCCTCGCAAAGTCCTGATTCATAATAACATAATCGAAGTCCCCGCAGTGGCGCATCTCTTCGCGCGCCGCCTCCAGCCTGCGCTCGATCACGTCCGGCGAATCCTGGCCCCGTTTTTCGAGCCGCTCGCGCAGCGACGCGAGCGAAGGCGGGAGGATGAAGATCAGCACGGCTTCAGGGATGAGTCGGCGGACCTGCGCGGCGCCTTGCCAGTCGATTTCGAGCAAGACGTCGTGGCCCTGGGCGATCTGGTCGCGCAACCACGTCGCGGACGTTGCATACCAGTTGCCGTGGACATGCGCGTGCTCGAGGAATTCGCCACGCGACTTGAGCGCCATGAAGCGCGGCTCGTCGATGAACCGGTAGTGGACGCCGTCCGTCTCGCCGGGGCGGGGCGCGCGCGTCGTGTACGACACCGACAGTCGGATGCCGGGCTCGCGCTCGAGCAGCGCCGTGACGAGACTCGTCTTGCCGCCGCCGGACGGGGCCGCAAGAACGAACAGGCAACCCGAGGCGGGAGGGGCCCTGGTCGGACTCGCCGCGGACTTCCGTTCCTCGCCGCCACCCGCGCCGGCGGCCTCCGCACCGCTGGCGTGGACCGTTAAGCCGAGTGGTCGGCCGCCTGCGGCGACTCGCGATCGCTCGCTCCCCCTTGCCTTCGGCAGGGGCCCCGGCTCGCCGCTCGCGCCGGCGAGCTCCGTACCGTCAGCGTGAATCGTTAGGCCGCGTCGTCGCTCGCCTGCGGCGACTCGCGATCGCTCGCTCCCCCTTGCCTTCGGCAGGGGCCCCGGCTCGCCGCTCGCGCCGGCGAGCTCCGTACCGTCAGCGTGAATCGTTAGGCCGCGTCGTCGCTCGCCTGCGGCGACTCGCGATCGCTCGCTCCCCCTTGCCTTCGGCAGGGGCCCCGGCTCGCCGCTCGCGCCGGCGAGCTCCGTACCGTCAGCGTGAATCGTTAGGCCGCGTCGTCGCTCGCCTGCGGCGACTCGCGATCGCTCGCTCCCCCTTGCCTTCGGCAGGGGCCCCGGCTCGCCGCTCGCGCCGGCGAGCTCCGTACCGTCAGCGTGAATCGTTAGGCCGCGTCGTCGCTCGCCTGCGGCGACTCGCGATCGCTCGCTCCCCCTTGCCTTCGGCAGGGGCCCCGGCTCGCCGCTCGCGCCGGCGAGCTCCGTACCGTCAGCGTGAATCGTTAGGCCGCGTCGTCGCTCGCCTGCGGCGACTCGCGATCGCTCGCTCCCCCTTGCCTTCGGCAGGGGCCCCGGCTCGCCGCTCGCGCCGCTACTCCACATTCTGGACCTGCTCGCGCATCTGCTCGATCAGCACCTTGAGCTCGAGCGACGCTTGGGAGAGCTCGGCATCCACGGATTTCGATCCCAGCGTATTCGCTTCGCGATGCAGCTCCTGCATCAGAAAATCGAGGCGCTTGCCGGCGCTCCCGCCCGCCGCCAGCACGCGTCGCACCTCCGCCACATGGGTGGCAAGCCGCTGCACCTCCTCGGCGACGTCGATCTTGGTCGCGAAGAGCGCGAGCTCCTGCTTCAGCCGTTCCTGATCCGGATCGAGCCCGGCTTCGCGCAGCCGCGCGCCGAGCTTGTCGAGAAATGCAGCGTGGAGCGCGGGAATGCGCGGCGCGACCCGCGCGACCTGCGTCTCGATCGCCGCGCAGCGCTCCAGGAGCGCCGCCGCGAGCTTCGCGCCTTCGCGGGCGCGCGACGCCGCGAGCTCGACGAGCGCCTTGCCGACAAGCGCCTGCGCGAGCGTCGCGAGTTCGTCGGCGGCGAGCGTGGGCTCGGCGAGGACCCCGGGCCAGCGCAGAATCTCGGCGACGGTGAGCGGCGCCGAGCCGGGCGCGTGCCGCTGCACGTCGGCCGCGGCCTTCGCGACCTGCTCGACGCGCTCGACGGAGACCGCGAGCGTTGCCGCGCCAGCGGTCGTCCGGTTGAGCGAAATCCGGCATTCGACCTTCCCACGCTTGAGTTCGGCCGCGATGCGCTCCCGAAGCACGGATTCCAGCCCGCGCAACTCGTCGGGAAGGCGAATCGAGAGATCGAGGTAGCGGTGATTGACACTGCGCAGGTCGACCGTCAGGGAGGCGCCCGGCAGATCCGCCGCAACTGCCGCGAAGCCGGTCATGCTGAGGATCATGGGCTGTTTTGTGCAGCTTTATGCACGTTTTCTGGCTATACTTGCGGCTTCGGGTTGCCGAGAATGTATGCGTTATCCCCGGACCGCGCAAGCAACGATGGCCGCGCTGGCACACGAATTGCGAGCGTAGTTGACGGATACTCCCTGACCTCTGCGCCCATGGCTGTCACGAACCAGGCCCTCACCGGGGGCTACCAGCTGCTGAACTACCGGATCGACCGGCAGATCAGCCGTGGCGGGTTCTCGATCGTCTATCGCGCGTTCGACGAGACCGGCGCGCCGGTCGCGATCAAGGAATACCTGCCGTCCTCGCTGGTGCTGCGCACCGAGGGCGACATCGTCCGCGCGTCCTCGGCCGAGAACCTGACGTCGTTCCGGTACGGGATGAAGTGCTTCTTCGAGGAAGGCCGCGCGCTCGCGAAGATCAACCATCCGAACGTCGTGCGCGTGTTGAACTTCTTTCGCGCGAACGAGACGGTGTACATGGTGATGCGCTACGAACGCGGCCGCACGCTGCAGCAGCAGATCCAGATGCGGCAGGACCAGATGTCCGAACGGCTCGTCCGTCACGTTTTCATGCACCTCCTGAACGGCCTGCGCGAGGTGCACACGCACAAGCTCCTGCACCTCGACATCAAGCCCGCGAACATCTATCTCCGCACCGACGGCAGCCCCGTGCTGCTCGACTTCGGCGCGGCGCGGCAGACGCTCACGACCAACCGCCCGAAACTCGCGCCGATGTACACGCCGGGCTTCGCGGCGCCGGAGCAATACCGCGAGCCAGACCGGCTGGGGCCGTGGACCGATGTCTACGGCGTCGGCGCGAGCATGTTCGCCTGCCTCGCTGCGTTCGCGCCGCAGGCGGCCGACGCGCGGCTCTCCGAGGACCACCTGGTCTCGGCGAAGAAGATCTGGGCGGGCCAGTACTCGGACAACGTGCTGGAGGTGATCGACTGGTGCCTGCGGCTCGACCCGCTCGAGCGCCCGCAATCGGTGTTCGCCCTGCAGAAGGCGATTCGCGACATTCCGCCGAAGAAGCGCAAGCTCACGTTCTTCGGCAGCCTGAAGCGCAAGCTGTTCAGCGAAATCGGCGCCTGACGCGCCGGCTCCCGTCCGCCTCAAAATGCGGTTCACGATCTTCCAGGAGTCGCGGAAGGGATCGCGCAAGGTCAACCAGGACCGGATCGCCTACACGTACAGCCGCGACACGCTGCTGCTCGTCGTCGCCGACGGCATGGGCGGGCATGCAGGCGGCGAGATCGCCGCGCAGATCGCCGTGCGCCTGTTCATCGAGCGCTTCCAGCAGGAAGCGAAGCCGATCCTCAAGAATCCGCTCAAGTTCCTGCAGGACTCGATGCTGCGCGCGCACGCGGCGCTGGGCTCGTACGCGAACCAGTTCTCGATGCTCGAGACGCCGCGCACGACGTGCGTCGGCTGCATCGTCCAGGCGGGACACGCGTACTGGGCGCACGTCGGCGATTCGCGGCTCTACCTCTTCCGGCAGGGCGGACTGATCGGCGCGACCAAGGATCACTCGAAGGTCCAGTATCTCGTCGACCAGGGAATCATCGGCGCCAACGACGTCGCCGAGCATCCCGACCGCAACAAGATCTTCAGCTGCCTGGGCGGTCTCGTCGATCCGGTCATCGATCTCGGCAAGCGCACGCCGCTGCGCAACGGCGACGTGCTCATTCTGTGCACCGACGGCCTGTGGAGCGTGCTCACGCGCGAGGAGATCGCGACGTGGCTCACCTCGACGCCGATCCTGAAGACCGCGCCGCAGATGATGCGCGAGGCCGAGAAGCGCGGCGGCCCGGACGGCGACAACCTCTCCGCGATCGTCGTGCGGTGGGGGCCGGAGACGCTCACCGACGAGCCATCGACGACGATCACCGAAACGCTCGGCCTGGGCGAGTTCCAGACGCAGATCGACCGCACGCTGACGCTGACCGACCGCAAGGGCGTGCAGCGCGACCTCTCCGACGACGAGATCGAGCGCGCGATCGCCGAGATCCAGGCGACGATCCAGCGCTACCGGAAGTAGACTCCGCCGATGCGCCAGATCGTCCTCGACACCGAGACCACGGGCCTCGACCCGCTGCAGGGCCACCGGATCATCGAGCTCGCGGGGCTCGAGGTCGTCAACCGGCGCGCGACCGGCCGCACCGTCCATTTCCACCTCGACCCGGAGCGCGAGATCGACGTCGGCGCGACCGAGGTCCACGGCAAGACGTGGGAAGACCTCCGGGGCAAGCCGAAATTCGGGGACGTCGCCGCCGACTTCCTCGAGTTCGCGCGCGGGGCCGAGTGGGTGATCCACAACGCGCCGTTCGACGTCGCGTTCCTCGATGACGAGTTCGCGCGCGCGGGGCTGCCGGCCTGCGTCGGCGTGTACGCGAAGCTGACCGACACGCTCGCGCTCGCCCGCGACCTCTTTCCGGGCAAGCGCAACAGCCTCGATGCGCTGTGCGAGCGCTTCGGCGTCGACAACGCGCACCGAACACTGCACGGCGCACTGCTCGACGCCGAGCTTCTGGCCGAGGTCTGGCTCGCGATGACGCGCGGTCAGGAATCGCTGACGATCGACCTCGGTGCCGCGGCGCCGCGTGCTCGGGGATCGCTTCCTGGCGCGCTGACCTCCAGCGCGGCCGCCCGCGGCGAGCCGCTCATCGTGATCGCCCCCGCGGCCGACGAGCTCGCGGCGCACCTCGACTACCTGGCCGCGCTGGACAAGGAGACCCGTGGGCGCTGCCTCTGGCTCGCGCTGGCGACTGAAGGCGCGACCGTCACCGCCGAGGCACCCTCACTCTGACCCTCCTGCCGGCCCTCCGGCCGGCGGGCGTAACATGGGCGTCATAGGCGCCTGTCATCCTCATGGTTCCGCTGCACGCCCCCATTCCGCTCGCCCATTCCGGCGCGGCACTGCCGGTCCCCGGGCCCCTCGCGCCGATGCCCGACGCCCAGGCCGACGCCGCACCGCTCAAGCGCGAGCTGTCGCTGCTCGCCTTCAACCGGCGCGTCCTCGCGCTCGCGGCCGACCACGACACGCCGCTGCTCGAGCGGCTCCGGTTCCTTTGCATCGCGGGCAGCAACCTGGACGAGTTCTTCGAGATCCGGGTCGCCGGCGTCAAGGAGCAGCTCCGCGCCAAGGTTCCGCCGACCGGGATGACGCTGCAGGAGGCGCGCACGCTGCTGGCCCAGGTCGGCGACGAGGCGCGCGCGCTGATCGACGCGCAGTACGCACTCCTCAACCGCGAGGTGCTGCCCGCGCTGGAGCGGGCCGGCGTGCGTCTCGTCCGACGCACCGAGTTCACCGCGGCGCAGCGAACCTGGGCGGCGCAGTACTTCGCGCGCGAGGTGCGTCCGCTGTTGACGCCGATCGGGCTCGACCCGGCGCATCCGTTCCCGCAGGTCGTCAACAAGAGCCTGAACTTCGTGATCGAGCTCTCCGGGACCGATGCGTTCGGGCGCGACACGGCCATCGCGATCGTCAAGGCGCCGCGCGTCCTGCCGCGCGTGATCCGGATGCCGGCGGAGGTCGGCGGCGGCGACCACGCGTTCGTGATGCTCTCGTCGGTGATCCACGCGCAGCTGCACGAGCTGTTCCCGGGCCGCGACGTCGTCAACTACGCACAATTCCGGGTGACGCGCGACGCCGACCTGTGGATCGACGAGGAGGAAGTGAAGAACCTGCGCCAGGCGCTGCAGGGCGAGCTGCCGCAGCGGCAGTTCGGGTCGGCCGTGCGCCTCGAGGTCGCCGCCAACTGTCCGGAGCCGCTCGCGCAGTTTCTGCTCCAGCAGTTCGAGCTCACCGACGCCGACCTCTACCGCTGCGATGGCCCGGTCAACATCGCGCGGCTGGCCTCGCTCGCCGACCAGGTCGACATCGACGCGCTCAAGTACCCGCCGTTCGTGCCGGGGCTCCCCGATCGCCTGCGCGAGCAGCCGGACATCCTGGCGGCGATCCGGCAGCACGACATCCTGCTGCACCACCCCTACCAGTCGTTCGAGCCGGTCGTCGACTTCATCCGCAAGGCTGCGGACGATCCCGACGTCGTCGCGGTCAAGCAGACCGTCTATCGCACGGGTGTCAACTCGGTGCTGATGGAGGCGCTGATCGAGGCGGCGCGCCGCGGCAAGGAAGTGACCGTCGTCGTCGAGCTGATGGCGCGCTTCGACGAGGAAGCGAACATCAACTGGGCCGAGCGGCTCGAGCACGCGGGCGCGCAGGTCGTCTACGGCGTGTTCGGCCTGAAGACGCACGCGAAGCTCGCGCTCCTGATCCGCCGCGAGCCCGACGCGCGCGGACGCGTGCGGCTGCGGCCCTACGCGCATCTCGGCACCGGCAACTACCACCCGCGCACGACGCGCCTGTACACCGACTTCGGGCTGCTGACCGCCGATCCCGCGCTCTGCGCCGACGTGAACGACGTGTTCATGCACATCACGAGCCTCGCGAAGGCGGGACGGATGCGGCACCTGCTGCTCGCGCCGTTCACGATGCACCGGCGCGTGATCGAGATGATCCGCCGCGAGACGGCGCATGCGCGTGCCGGCCGCCCGGCGCGAATCGTCGCCAAGATGAACGCGCTGCTCGAGGAAGGCGTGATCCGCGCGCTGTACGCGGCCTCGCAGGCGGGCGTCGAGATCGACCTCGTCGTGCGCGGCGCATGCGCGCTGCGGCCGGGCGTGCGCGGTCTGTCCGACCGTATCCGAGTGCGCTCGATCCTCGGCCGCTTCCTCGAGCACCATCGCGTCTGGTACTTCGCGAACGACGGCACGCCCGACGTCTGGCTCTCGTCGGCCGACTGGATGGGCCGCAACATGTTCCGGCGCATCGAGGTCGCGTTCCCCGTGCGCGACGTCGAGCTGCGCAAGCGCGTGGTCGAGGAGGCGCTCTCTGCCTGCCTTGCCGACACGCGCGACGCATGGGAGCTCCTCCCCGACGGCACTTGGCGCAAGATCGCGTCGCGCCGCGGCAAGCGCGTGCGCTCGGCGCAGCGCGAGCTGCTCGCAGCGATGCGCGAACCCGAGGACGCCGACTGATGGATCTGGTCCTATGGCGCCATGCCGAGGCCGAGCCCGGGGAGCCGGACCTCGGACGCCGGCTGACCGCCAAGGGGCAGAAGCAGGCCGAGCGGATGGGCGAGTGGCTCGACCGGCACTTGCCGGACACTGCGCGCATTCTCGTCTCGCCCGCGGACCGCGCGCAGCAGACCGCGCTCGCGCTCAAGCGGAAGTTCAAGACCGTCGATGAGATCGGACCGGGCGCGGCCGCCGCGGCGGTGCTGCAGGCTGCGGGCTGGCCGGAGTCGCGCGAGGCTGTCGTTGTCGTCGGCCATCAGCCCACGTTGGGCGCCGTCGCGTCGTTCCTGCTCTCTGGCGAGGAAGCGTGGTGGTCGATGAAGAAGGGCGCGGTCTGGTGGCTGTCGAACCGCGACAAGAGCGGCGCCGCGTCGGTTGTGCTGCGCGTGGTGATCGGCCCGGATTTCGTCTAGCGGCGCGAGCGGCGAGCCGGGGCCCCACTGTGCGGAGCGCCGTGGGGGAGCGAGCGATCGCGAGTCGCCGCAGGCGGCCGACAGCTCGGCGCAACGAAGTACGCATTCGGTGCGGAGGCCGCGGCGCGAGCGGCGAGCCGGTTCGGCCTCCGCGCTGCCCGTGGAACTCGTGGCGACGCGTGGTCGGCCTCCGAACGCGCTCCCGATCGGTCGCATCCCCAAACAAGCTTGGTTCCCCTGCTCGCCGGTCGCGCGTTCCCCCGAGCGCGAAGCGCCGAGGGGGAGCGCGCGAACGCGAGTCGCCGCATGCGGCCGACAGCTCGGCGCAACGAGGTACGTACGCGGTGCGGAGGTCGCGGACCGCCCCGGCCATCAGCCTAGGCCGAATTTGTAGCCGAGCGCCGACCACTCGTCGCGCTCCTTCGCGAGCAGGTGGGCGGTCAGCGGATGCGCCTTGAGCCAGCGCGCGGATACCGCGAGACGGATGCGCGCGCCGACCTTGAGCCCCATGCGCGGCGCATCGATCGGCCGTCGCGCGTGGTGGAAGAGCACCGCGAGCCGGAGCGCGAGAAGCCGCGCGCGAAACCGTGGGTCGGCGAGCGTCCCCGCCATCTTGTCGAGCCCGCCGCGGCAGCCCAGCACGAGCAGCGCGAGATCGAGCTGCTCGCCGGCCGAGAAACCCGGCATGTCGGCGTTGCCGAGGATGTACGCGCCGTGCTTGTGGAAGCCGATGTGCGAGACCGAGAACCCGATCTCGTGCAGCAGCGCCGCCCACTCGAGCCGTTGCGCGGCCGCCGCGTCGGCGCCCGCCGCGGCGCGTACGTAGAGCGCGATCGCCATCGCGGCGACACGCCCTGCGTGCTCGCGGTCGATGCGGTAGCGCGTCGCGAACTGGTCGATCGTCGCGACGCGGATGTCGCGGCGCACCTGGCGGCCGAGCAGGTCGTAGAGCACGCCCAGCCGCAGTGCGCCGCCGACCGGATTGATCCGCTGAACATCGAGCTCGGCCATCGCGGCCGCCATGATCGCGAGTCCGCCGGCGAGCACCGGCGCGCGCTCGGGCTTCAACGCCGCGAGGCGGAGCCGCTCGACGTGCCCGCGCCGATCATCCGCTTGCGCAGCCGGGCGAGACCGTCGGGCGTGATGCCGGCGGCAGAGAGCCCGTTCTGCTCGAGGATTTCGGCGAGCGCCAGCGCCGTCCCCGACGACGCGTAGGCCGCCGTCCAGTGCGCGCGGTGGAACGCGATCGGCGATCGTCTCGATCTCGGCGCGCGCGGTCGTGTCGGCAGCGACGAACGCGGTCGCCGTGAGCCGGCCGTCGGGGAAGAAGCGCTGCGTCATGCCGACGCAGCCGATCTTCAGCGACTCGAGACGCTCGGGCTCGAGGCCGCGGCCGATGATGAATTCGGTCGAGCCGCCGCCGATGTCGATGACGAGCCGCGGCTCGGGCGACGCCGGCAGCACGTGCGCGACGCCGTTGTAGATGAGCCGCGCCTCCTCGTGGCCGGTGATGATGTCGATCGGGAAGCCGAGCGCGCGCTCGGCGTGCGGCAGGAACGTCGCCGCGTTCGTCGCGACCCGGAACGTGTTGGTCGCGACCGCGCGCACCGCCGACGGATGCAGGCCGCGCAGGCGCTCGCCGAAGCGCGCGAGGCACGCGAGCGCCGCACGCTGTGCGTCCGGCGTGAGCCGGCCGCGCTCGTCGATGCCCGCGCCGATGCGCAGCGTCTCGCGCCAGGTGTCGAGGCGAAAGATCTGGTCGCCCTCGACGCGTCCGACCTCGAGCCGGAAGCTGTTCGATCCCATGTCGACGACGGCGAGCGTGCCCGAGATCGGTGCGGATCGTGCCATGGTGCGGCGAGCGTAGCAGAAACGCGGGGCCGCGTCGAAGCGCGGGTCCCGCGGGCGGCTTTCCTGCTACGCTCGACGGTTGTCGCATCGCCGCGCCGCGCCCATGTCCATCGACTACCTCCAGAAGATCCTGACCGCGAAGGTCTACGACGTCGCGATCGAATCGCCGCTCGAGCTCGCGCCGACGCTCTCGCGGCGCCTCGGCAACCGCGTGCTGCTGAAGCGCGAGGACCAGCAGCCGGTGTTCTCGTTCAAGCTGCGCGGCGCGTACAACAAGATGGCGCACCTGTCGGCGCGCGGAGCGCGCGCGCGGCGTGATCGCGGCGTCCGCCGGCAATCACGCGCAGGGCGTCGCGCTCGCCGCGCAGCAAGCTCGGCTGCAAGGCGACGATCGTGATGCCGGTCACGACGCCGCACATCAAGATCGCCGCGGTCGAGGCGCGCGGCGCCACCGTCGTGCTCCACGGCGACTCGTACAGCGACGCCTACGCGCACGCGCTCACGCTGCAGAAGACCTCGCACGCGACCTTCGTGCATCCGTACGACGATCCCGACGTCATCGCCGGGCAGGGCACGATCGGCATGGAGATCCTGCGCCAGTGCCAGGGTCCGCTCGACGCGATCTTCGTCGCGGTCGGCGGCGGCGGCCTCATCGGCGGCATCGCGTCCTACGTGAAGCGCGTGCGGCCGGAGTTCGGATCATCGGCGTGCAGCCGGTCGACTCCGACGCGATGGCGCGCTCGCTCGCGGCCGGACGCCGGGTGAAGCTCGCGCACGTCGGGCTCTTCGCCGACGGCGTGGCGGTGAAGCAGGTCGGCGAGGAGACGTTCCGGCTCGCCGCGACCTGGTCGACGAGATGGTGCTGGTCGACACCGACGCGACGTGCGCCGCGCTGAAGGACGTGTTCGAGGACACGCGCTCGATCCTCGAGCCCGCCGGCGCGCTGTCGGTCGCCGGGGTCAAGGCGTGGGTCGAGCGGCACCGCACGAAGGACCGCACGTTCGTCGCGATCGCCTGCGGCGCCAACATGAACTTCGACCGGCTGCGCTTCGTCGCCGAGCGCGCCGAGCTGGGCGAACAGCGCGAGGCGATCCTCGCGGTGACGATTCCCGAGCGCCCGGGCAGCTTCCGCGAGTTCTGCCGGCTCGCTCGGCAAGCGCTCGGTCACCGAGTTCAACTACCGCTACGCCGACCCGCGCGTCGCCCACCTGTTCGTCGGCATCGAGGTCGCGAACCGGCACGAGACGGATCGCCTGCTCGCCGAGCTGAAGCGGCACCGGATCGACGCCTCCGACCTCACCGACAACGAGATGGCGAAGCTCCACGTCCGCCACCTGGTCGGCGGCCACGCGCCGGCGGCGGAGCACGAGATCCTCTACCGCTTCGAGTTTCCGGAGCGCCCGGGCGCGCTGATGCAGTTCCTGAACAGCATGAGCCGCGGCTGGAACATCAGCCTGTTCCACTACCGCAACCACGGCGCCGACTACGGCCGCGTGCTGGTGGGGATGCAGGTGCCGCCCTCGGACAAGGCCGAGTTCCGCCCGTTCCTCGACCGGCTGGGCTACGACTACGTCGACGAGACGGCGAATCCTGCCTACCGGATGTTCCTGGGGCGCTGAGGGACCCGCGCCGGTGGCCTAAGACGCCGCACTTGCCTCGCCCCGGACGTCCCAAGGACCGGAAACCGGTGCTTCGGACGAATCTCGGAGCGGCGAGAGGCCCCGTATCCGACGTCCGGAGGCAGGGGGTGCCGCAGCGCGGCAGATCCAGGGCCCCGAAAATTGCTCCGGTGTTGCAAATCGGTCCATTCGGTCCGCCAATGCCGATTCAGGCAAGGTTTATGCTCTAGGCAGTTGGCATCCGCCGTGGCAAACTTGCCCCGGAGGGTGGCGGCTTTCATCGGAGTGCCCGCCGGATCGGGGTACGCGGGCGGGAGAATGCGTTGGCGGAGCAGAATACGCTTGTCGGGCGTCAAGGTAATGGTGATCGACGACTCGAACACCATTCGCCGCAGCGCCGAGATATTCCTGCTGCAGGCGGGCTGCACGGTCATCCTCGCCGAGGATGGCTTCGACGCGCTCGCGAAGATCGCCGACCACCAGCCCGACCTCATCTTCGTCGACATCATGATGCCGCGCCTCGACGGTTACCAGACCTGCGCGCTCATCAAGAAGAACGCGAAGTTCCACGTCACGCCCGTGATCATGCTGTCGTCGAAGGACGGCCTGTTCGACCGTGCGCGCGGGCGGATGGTGGGCTCCGACCAGTACCTGACGAAGCCGTTCACCAAGGAAAGCCTGCTGAAGGCGGTGGCCGCGCACGTGAAGCGCGCCGCGGCGGCATAGCGGGTACCCGGGGCCGTTCGCCGGCTCTCGCGGCGGCGCCGGGGAAAGCGGGAAGAGGCAGGGACCATGGCCATCAAGAAAATCCTCATCGTCGACGATTCGCCGACCGAGCGGCACGTGCTGAACGACCTGCTGACCAAGGCCGGCTACGACGTCGTCGCGAGCGACAACGGCGAGGACGCGATCCTCAAGGCGAAGCAGGTGAAGCCCGACCTCATCCTGATGGACGTCGTCATGCCCGGCCTGAACGGCTTCCAGGCGACGCGCGCGATCAGCCGCGACGCCGACACGCGCAGCATCCCGATCATCCTGTGCACGTCGAAGAGCCAGGAGACCGACAAGATCTGGGGCATGCGGCAGGGCGCGCGCGACTACGTCGTGAAGCCGATCAACCGCGACGAGCTGCTCGCGAAGATCGCCGCGCTCGGCTGACGGGACCGACGACCCACGCATGGCCCGCGCCGCCAAACTCGACCTCCGCGTCGTTCCAGCAGGAACTCGCCTCCCGCCTCGCCACCAAGACGGCGGCGCAGGTCGAGTCGTCGCGGCTCGGGCTCGCGTGCGGCGGCGCGCAGTGGCTGATCCGGCTCGCCGACGCGGGCGAGGTGATCACGGTGCCGCCGATCGCGAGCGTGCCGCTGACGAAGCCGTGGTTCCTCGGCGTCGCGAACATCCGCGGCAACCTCTACAGCGTCATCGATTTCGGCGGGTTTCTCGGGCGCGAAGTCGAGCCTCGCCGGCGGCGGCCGGGCAGAGCCGGCTCGTCCTGTTCGGGCCGCGCGTGGGCGAGCTGCGGGCGGGCATCGTCGTGCCGCGGGTGCTGGGGCTGCGCAACCTCGCCGAGCTCGCGCCGGCGGCGCCGCCCGCCGACGCGCCGGAGTGGTACGGGCAGCGCTGGATGGACGCCGACGGCGGCGCCTGGCAGGAGATCGACCTCGCGCGCCTCGCGCAGGATCCCGCGTTCCTGCAGGTGGGCGCTGTGAGCGACGACCGGCGCACGCGAAGCGCCGATTGGGAGGACGCATGGCCTTTCACTGAAACTGCCGAAGGTGTTCGGCGCAGAGAAGGCGGCGCGCAGCCGCCGACCTCGACATGCCGACCACGCAGGTGCGCGCGGCGCAGCCGGGCTACGACCCGCTCGCCTCCGTGTCGATCATGGAGCAGCTGCGCTCGGCGACGTCCGAAATGCGGATGCCGAAGCGCCTGCCGCTGATCGGGCACCT
This sequence comes from uncultured beta proteobacterium, assembly GCA_963830485.1. Classification (GTDB taxonomy): domain Bacteria; phylum Pseudomonadota; class Gammaproteobacteria; order Burkholderiales; family Casimicrobiaceae; genus CAIWHR01. The sequence continues at coordinate 23,283 of CAWHNE010000026.1, read as the reverse complement.
GCCGATCGTCCGGCAGTTCCAGGTGCTGGGCGTGCTGATGGTGACGTTCCTCGTGTTCGCCGCGCTCATGGTGTTCCTCGACGGCCGCTCCGCGTCGCAGGGCGCCGCCGCCGAGTCGACCGCGACCGAAATGCAGATGCTGTCGCAGCGCCTCGCGCGCGGCACCGCGCTCGCGGCGCAGGGCCAGGCCGCGGCGTTCGCCGGCCTGAAGGACAGCCGCGACCGCTTCAAGGCGGACCTCGACGCGCTGCAGAACGGCGGCACGGTGAAGGGCGTCTCCCTCGACGCGCCGTCGGACGACACGGTCGTGAAGCTCCTGCAGGACATCCGCGGGCGGTGGGACCGCGTCGACGTCAACGCCGGCCGCGTCATCGACAACCAGCAGAGCCTGACGACGCTCGCCAAGGGTCTCGACAACATCAACCAGGGCAACAACGCGATCCTCGAGCTCGCGCAGCAGGCCGCGCAGCAGGTCGGCCAGGGCGGCGGCTCCCTGCGCGAGATCGAGTACGCGAACCAGCTCGCGGTGCTGTCGCAGCGGATCGCGAAGAACGCGAACGCGCTCGCGTCGTCCGAGGAGATCGATCCCGAGGTCGCGTTCCTGCTCGGCAAGGACGCCGGCACGTTCCGCGACATCCTGAACGGGCTCCTCAAGGGCAGCGACGCGCTGCGCCTCGCCGGCGTGCAGAACGAGGAGGCGCGCAGCGACGCTCGTCGAGCTGCAGAAGCGCTTCGCCGCCTACGACCAGGGCGTCGCGGCGATCCTGCAGAACATGAACCGGCTGGTGCTCGCGAAGCAGGCGGCGCGCGGCATCAACAACGAGTCCGAGGCGCTGCTCACCGACACGACGAAGCTCGCCGAGCAGTTCGAGACCGGCGGCCGCGCGCGCATCGCGCTGTGGCTCGCGGTCGTGCTCTTCCTGCTCGCGCTCGTCTTCCTGGTGCTCCTGGGCAAGGTCTTCCTCGACGATGCCCGCGTCCGCGCGGTGGAGAGCGAGCGCGAGAACAAGCGCAACCAGGAGGCCATTCTCCGGCTGCTGAACGAGATGGGCAACCTCGCCGACGGCGACCTCACCGTGCAGGCATCGGTGACCGAGGACGTCACCGGCGCGATCGCCGACTCGATCAACTTCACGATCGAGGAGCTGCGCACGCTGGTCAAGGGCATCAACTCGGCGACCGACCAGGTGGCGAAGGCGACGCAGGACGCGCAGGCGATCTCGAACCGGCTGTACGAGGCGTCGCAGCGGCAGAACAAGGAGATCCAGCAGGCGTCCTCGTCGGTGCTGCAGATGGCGCAGTCGATCAGCGAGGTGTCGCAGAGCGCCGTCGCAGTCCGCCCGCGTGGCGCAGCAGTCGCTCGCCGCCGCGGAGAAGGGCGCGCAGTCGGTGCAGAACCAGATCGCCGGCATGAACGAGATCCGCACGCAGATCCAGGACACGTCGAAGCGGATCAAGCGGCTCGGCGAATCCTCGCTCGAGATCGGCGAGATCGTCGAGCTCATCTCCGACATCACCGAGCAGACGAACGTGCTCGCGCTGAACGCCGCGATCCAGGCCGCGTCCGCGGGCGAGGCGGGCCGCGGCTTCACGGTGGTGGCCGAGGAAGTGCAGCGCCTCGCGGAGCGCTCCGGCGAGGCGACGAAGCAGATCGAGGCGATCGTGAAGACGATTCAGGCGGACACGCAGGACGCGGTGGCCGCCATGGAGAAGTCGACCGTCGGCGTGGTCGAGGGAACGAAGCTCTCCGACGCCGCGGGCCAGGCGCTCGAAGAGATCCGCAAGGTGTCGCGCGAGCTCGCCGAGCTGATCGGCGGCATCTCGACGCAGACGCAGAAGCAGTCGGCGTCGGTGACCGACGTGACGCGCGGCATGCAGGGCATCCTCAAGATCACCGAGGAGACGACCGAGGGCACGAAGCAGACGAACGTGTCGATCGGCCAGCTGACGCGGCTCGCGGCCGAGCTGCGCAGTTCCGTCGCGGGCTTCAAGGTCTGAGCGCGCCACCCCTTTCGTCCCGCAGGCCCGGTTCTTGCTCGGACGACGGGAATTGAACGGAACGACCGTGGCGACCGACACCGCAACCGAATTCGACCTGGGCCCGCTGTCGTGGGTGCAGGGCGAGATCGACCAGGCGCTCACGCGCGGCCTCGAGTCGCTCGCGGCGTTCCGCGCGACCGGGAAGGACCTGACGTCGCTCAAGCACGCGCGCACGCACATCCACCAGGCGGCGGGCGCGATCCAGATGGTCGGGCTCGACGCAGTCGTCGCGTTCACCGACGAGATCGAGCGCCAGCTCGCGCGCCTCGAGGAACTCCCGCAGCGCGAGGCGCAGGCCGCGTGCGAGGCGATCGAGCGCGCGTGCAAGAAGCTGCGCATCTTCCTGGACGAACTCGTCAACGGCGCCGCGCCGGTGCCGCTCAAGCTCTTCCCCGAATACGAGGCGATGCAGCGCGGCCGCGGCGTCAAGGCGGCGGCGCCGACCGACCTGTTCTACCCTGATCTCGCGCCGCGCGCGCCGAAGCTGAGCGCGCCGCAGGTGATCCCCGCCGCGAAGCTGCCGTCGTACATGGTGAAGCAGCGCCGGCTCTACCAGCGCGGCCTGCTCGCGTGGCTGCGCGGCGGCGACGACGGCGAAGGCGCCAAGACGATGCGCGACGCCGTCGCCGGCATCGAGGACGCGACCACGCAGCCCAACCTGCGCGCGTTCTGGTGGACCGTCGGCGCGCTGCTCGACGCGCTCGTCGAGCACGGCCTCGAGTCCGGGTTCGGCGTGAAGCAGCTCGCCGCGCGCGTCGACCTGCAGATCCGTCGCGTCGTCGAGGGCTCGGCCAAGGTCGCCGACCGGCTGCGCCGCGAGGTGCTCTACTACGTCGCGATCAGCGCGCCGGTGGCGCCGTCGGTGCAGGCGGTGCAAAGGGGCTTCAAGCTGTCGGGCCTGATCCCCTCCGCCGAGGTGCTGAACGCGGACCTCGTGCGCATCCAGCCGCACCTGCGCGAGGCGCGCGAAGCGCTCGTCGCGGCGCAAGGATGCCTGGCTCAAGTTCACGTCCGGCCGGGCGGAAAACCTGCCGAAGCTGAAGCAGACGCTCGCGACCGTGCACAAGCACGTCGCCGAGGTCGGCAACGGCGCGCTGATGAAGCTGACAGCGTCGCTCGTCGAGCGGCTGAACAAGATGCCGCAGGAGATTCCCGAGCCGCTCGCGATGGAGTACGCGACCGGCATGCTGCTCGCGGAGAGCGCGCTCGAGAACTACGCGAGCCTCACGCCGGAGTTCCCGAAGCAGGTCGAGACGATGCTCGCGCGGCTCGACGCCGCGCGCTCGGCGCGCCCGCTCGTCCGGCGCGGCGGCGGCGCCGCTGCTGGACGAGATGTCGAAGCGGGCGCAGGAGCGCCTGCTGCTCGCGCAGGTCGGTCGCGAGATCCAGGCGAACCTCCGGCACATGGAGCAGGTGCTGGACGCGTTCTTCCGCGACAGCTCGAAGCGCGCGGAGCTCTCGACGCTCGGCAAGGACAGCCAGCAGATCCGCGGCGCGCTCAAGATCCTGGGGCTCGCCGACGCCGAGCGGCTGCTCGGCCTCTGCCAGGAGCAGATCGAGACCTACGCGAATCCGGAGACGGCCGTCTCGAACGAAGATCTCGAGCTGCTCGCGGAATCGCTGTCGGGGCTGGGTTTCTACATCGAGGCGGTCGAGCAGCAGCGCCCCGACCGCGAGCGCCTGATCGCGCCGCTGCTCGCGAAGCGCCTGGGCGAGGCGCCGAAGGAAAACAGTGCCGACGCGAGCGACACCGTCGAAGCCGCCGTCGCAGGAGCTGCGCGCGGCGTTGCCCGACCTCGTCGCCGAAGTGCGCCGCGCCCCGGCCGACGCAGCGAGCGCGTGTCGAGCTCCGCGCGAAGCTCGAGGATCTGCGCAACGACGCCGAGCTCATCGGCGACGCCGAGCTCACCGCGCAAGCCGCAGCGGCGCTAACCGAGTTCGACGCCGGCGGCACCGCCGCGCTGGCCGCCACGGTGACCGCGATCGCCGAGAGCGCGGGCGCGGCGCCGGCACCGGCGATCTCCGAGGAGACGCAGCGGCTGCTCGCGACCGACGCGACGGAGTTCGACGCCGAGCTGCTCGACATCTATCTCACCGAGGCGCACGAGGTGCTCGACACGATCGCCGCGCAGCGTGTGATCCTCGAAGAGAATCATGGCGACCGCGAGGCGCTGCGCACGGCGCGCCGGCAGTTCCACACGCTCAAGGGCAGCGGACGCATGGTCGGCCTCACCGACCTGGGCGAGATCGCGTTCGAGGTCGAGAAGATCCACAACCGACTGCTCGAAGAGGAGCGCGTCGTGACGCCCGCGGTGCTGGCGATGATCGCCGAGGCCGAGCGGAGTTTCCGCACGTGGGTCGGCGAGCTGTCGGCGTCGGGCCGCGTGAGCGTCGATGCGGGCGCGCTGCACGCGGCGATCGCCGCCGTCGAGGCGGAGATGTCGCCGGGCCGCGATGGGGCGCTCGAGCCACCGCCGCCGCCGCCTCCGAAGCCGGAGCTGCGCGAGGTGCCGCCGCCGGAGCCCGTGCTCGAGATCGTGCCGCCTCTGCCGCCTGCGCCCGAGTTCTTGCCACCGGTATCGTCCTCCGCGCCCGTTTCGGCGCCGGCCATCGCAATGCCGCTGATCGAGTTGCCCGAGGTCGGCGCAGCTCCGTCCATGGTCGCGGCCGAGCCCGCGCTCGAGATGCCGCCGGCACCGGCCGCCGCGGAGAAGCCGGCGGCACCGGTCGACGACATCACGATCGACATCGCGCCGCCGGCACCGGTCGACGACATCACGATCGAAATCGCGCCGCAGGGGATCGTCGACGATGAGCGGGAGACCGACGAGGTCGTCGTCGGCGACGTCACGCTGTCGGCCGTCCTGTTCGGCATCCTGATCGAGGAGGCCGCCCAGCACCTGGCGACACTCGCGCGCGAGCTCGAGGTGCTGCAGTTCGATTCGAAGCAGACGCCGTCGGCCGCAATGGTGCGCGCGAGCCACACGCTGTGCGGCATCCATCGCACCGGCGGCTTCCCGCTGATCGCCGTGACTGCGAAATCGCTCGAGCAGGCGCTGCTCGCGCTCCAGCAGCGCGAACCGCCGTTGCCCGGCGCCGCGTTGCCCGTCCTCACCCGCGCCGTGGAAGGGTTGCGCTCGCTCGTCGCGCGCGTGCGCGACCGCGCCGCCTTCGCCGCGGCCGACGCCGCGGAAGCAACCGAGATCCAGGGCGAGCTCGAGGGATTGCGCCAGGAATCGACGGCGCTGCCGACGCTGGTCGACGCCGAATCGCAGGCGGAGGACGAGGCGGCGCGCGACGAGCACGACGAGGCACGCGCTCGCGGCCCCGTCGCGGTGCCGCGCCTCCCCGAGCGAAGCCGCAACCGTGGCGGCGCCTCCCGCGCCTGCGTCCCGCGTACAGGTGCACGTGGAGCCCGCGCCTCCCGTCGAGCCCGAGATCGACCTGACGTTGCCCGAAGATCCGCTGGCCGACATCCGAGACGAGGTCGACCAGGACGTGCTGCCGATCTTCCTCGAGGAAGCGGCCGAGCTGTTTCCGCAGGCCGGCGAGCAGCTCCGCGCGTGGCGCAGCGCCCGTCCGACCTGACGAGCTCGAGCCAGCTGCGGCGGACGCTGCACACGTTCAAGGGCAGCGCCCGGATGGCGGGCGCGATGCGGCTGGGCGAGCTCACGCACCGGATGGAATCGCGGCTGGACGAAGGCGGCGCGCCGGCGCCGGCAACGCCAGGACTCCTCGACGCGCTCGACGACGACCTCGATCACATCGCATTCGTGCTCGAGGCGCTGCGCGAAGGCAAGGTCAATGTCGCGCTGCCCACTGCGGCTGCGCCCGCCGCACTTGCACCGCCGGAGGCGGCTCCGGCGCCGGCCGAGGCGGCGCTGCCCGTCGCGAAACCGACCGTCGTGCCGCTGCCGCCCGCAGTGCCCGCGGCGCCGATCGTCGCGCCCCTGACCGCGCCGGTTGCCGCACCGGCCGCTCCGCCTCCTGCAGCCGCCGCGCCCGCGACCGAGGTCGAGGCCGGGCAGCGCGCCCAACTCCGCGTTCGCGCCGACATGATCGACCGGCTCGTGAACGAAGCCGGTGAAGTCGCGATCGCGCGCTCGCGCGTCGAAGGCGAGCTGCGCGCGCTCAAGTCGAACCTGCTCGAGCTCACCGGCAGCGTGATCCGCCTGCGCGCGCAGGTGCGCGAGATCGAGATCCAGGGCGAGTCGCAGATTCAGTCGCGGATGAGCCAGTTCGGGGAGACCGCCGAGGGCTTCGATCCGCTGGAGTTCGACCGCTACACGCGGTTCCAGGAACTCACGCGCTCGCTGGCCGAGGGCGTCAACGACGTGTCCACGGTGCAGCAGTCGCTACTCAAGAACCTCGACGACGCCGACGCGGCGCTCGTCGCGCAGGCGCGGCTCTCGCGCGACGTGCAGCAGCAGCTCTTCTCGATCCGCACGGTGCCGTTCGGCAGCCTGTCCGAGCGGCTCTACCGGATCCTGCGGGCGACGGCGAAGGAGCTCGACAAGCGCGCCAACCTCGAGATTCGCGGCGGGCAGACCGAGCTCGACCGATCCGTGCTGGAGAAGCTCGTCGGGCCGCTCGAGCACCTGCTGCGCAATGCGCTCGACCACGGGATCGAGTCGCGCGCCGCGCGCGCCGCGGCCGGCAAGGCCGAGACCGGCGAGATCGCGCTCACCGTGCGGCAGGTCGGCAACGAAATCGCGATCGAGCTGACGGACGACGGCGGCGGGCTCAACCTCGCGGACATCCGCGCGAAGGCGGTCGCGCAGGGCCGCATGGCCCCGGACGCGCAGCCGACCGACGCACAGTTGATCGAGTGCATCTTCCAGCCGGGGTTCACGACGGCGAGCAAGGTCACGCAGGTTTCCGGCCGCGGCATCGGCATGGACGTCGTGCGCGCCGAGATCGCGGCGCTGGGCGGTCGCGTCGAGGTGACGACGCGCGCCGGCGCGGGCACGTCGTTCCTGCTCTATCTGCCGCTCACGCTTGCCGTCGCGCAAGCGGTGCTCGTGCGGGCCGGCGGCCGCCTGTGGGCGCTGCCCGCGCCGATGGTCGAGCAGGTGCAGCAGGTCAAGGCCGAGGCGCTCGTCAATCTCTACGTCGCGCGCCAGGTCGACTGGCAGGGCAAGAGCTATCCGTTCCACTACCTGCCGCGCCTTCTGGGCGACCTCCACCACAACCCGGAGACGGCGCGCTACAACCCGGTGCTGCTCCTGCGCGCGGGGCAGAACGTCGCAGCGGTGCACGTCGACGAGATGATCGGCAACCAGGAAGTCGTGGTGAAGAACATCGGGCCGCAGCTCGCGCGCGTGTCCGGCATCGCGGGCGCGACGGTGCTCGGCAGCGGCGAGATCGTGCTGATCATCAATCCGGTGCAGCTCGCGCAACGCCCCGATCTGCCGGTCTACAGTCCGCACGAGGACCGCCTCGCACCGATGGTGCCGAAGATGACGGCGACGGCGGCAGCCGCCTCGCCGGCCGGCCCGCCGCTCGTCATGATCGTCGACGACTCGCTGACGGTGCGCAAGATCACGAGCCGGACGCTCACCCGCGCGGGCTTCGACGTCGTCACGGCCAAGGATGGCATCGATGCTCTCGAGCTGCTCGGCGACCAGTCGCCCGACGTGATCCTGCTCGACATCGAGATGCCGCGGATGGACGGCTTCGAGTTCACGAAGACGATCAAGGGCGATCCGAAGCACGCGCACATCCCGATCATCATGATCACCTCGCGTACGGCCGAAAAACACCGGAACCGCGCGAAGGAGCTCGGGGTCGACCTGTACCTCGGCAAGCCCTATCAGGAAGACGAGCTCATCCGGAACCTGCGCGAGATGCTCGCGCTGACCGTGTAGCGGCGCGAGCGGCTCGCCGGGGCCCCACGGCGTAGTGTGCCGTGGGGGAGCGAGCGATCGCGAGTCGCCGCAGGCGGCCGACAACTCGGTGCAGCGATCAAACGAGGCAGTGCGGAGGCCGCGGCGCGAGCGGCTCGCCGGGGCCCCACGGCGTAGTGTGCCGTGGGGGAGCGAGCGATCGCGAGTCGCCGCAGGCGGCCGACAACTCGGTGCAGCGATCAAACGAGGCAGTGCGGAGGCCGCGGCGCGCGTCCGCGCCGTCCGCACCTCCGGGGCTTCCCGCTTCTTTCCCGCGACGCGGTCTCGCGCCGCGTCGTCCCCCTCGCCCGATTCGCGCGTGATGCCGCCGCGACCGGAGCGCCGGTGTCGGTCGGTATAATTCGAGGGAACCCCGACGAAAGGCTTTCCCCCATGGCAAGTTACGCCACCGAGAACATCCGAACCGTCGCGCTCGTGGGCCAGGGCGGCGCGGGCAAGACGACGCTCGCAGAAGCGCTGCTCCTGAAGACGGGCGCCATCAAGGAAGCAGGCTCCGTCGAGCGCGGCACGACGGTCGCCGATTTCGATCCGCTCGAGAAGGCGTGGCAGCACTCGCTGCGCTCGGCGGTCCTGCACCTCGACACGCCCGAGGTACGCATCCACTTGATCGACACGCCGGGCTTCCCGGATTTCATCGGGCAGGCGATCGGCGCGCTCGACGCGGTCGAGACCGCGGCCGTCGTCGTGAGCGCGCAGTCGGGGCTCGAGATGATCGCGTCGCGGATGATGGATTGGGCCGCGAAGCGGCGGCTGTGCCGTCTCGTCATCGTCAACAAGATCGACGCCGAGAACGTCGACCTGCCGAAGGTGCTCGCCGGGATCCAGGCGGCGTTCGGCAAGGAGTGCCTGCCGATCAACCTGCCGGCCGACGGGGGCCGCAAGGTCGTCGACTGCTTCTTCAATCCGGACGGCGAGGCGGACTTCTCGTCGGTCGCCGCCGCCCACCGCGCGCTCGTCGACCAGGTCGTCGAGGTCGACGAGGACCTGATGTCGCTCTACCTCGAGCAGGGCGAGATCGCACCGGATCAGCTGCACGCGCCCTTCGAGAAGGCGCTGCGCGAGGGCCATCTGATTCCCGTGTGCTTCGTCTCCGCGCGGACCGGGGCCGGCATCACCGAGCTGCTCGAGGTGCTCACGAAGCTCGCCCCCAACCCTGCCGAGGGCAATCCGCCGCTCTTCTACAAGGGCGAAGGCGACGCGGCGTCCGAGTTCCGCTCGGCGCCCGACCCGAAGAAACACGTGCTCGCCCACGTGTTCAAGGTCGTCGTTGACCCGTTCGTCGGCAAGCAAGGCGTCTTCCGCGTCCACCAGGGCACGGTGACCAAGGACACGCAGCTCTACATCGGCGACGGCCGCAAGCCGTTCAAGGTCGGCCACCTGCTGCTTCTGCAGGGCGGCAAGAGCGTCGAGGTCGACCGCGCCGTCCCCGGCGACATCGCCGCGGTGGCCAAGGTCGACGAGATCGAGTTCGACTGCGTGCTGCACGATTCGCACGACGAGGACCACATCCACATGCGGCCGCTCGAGTTCCCCGTGCCGATGCACGGCGTCGCGATTACGCCTAAGAAGCGCGGCGACGAGCAGCGGATCTCCGACGTGCTGCACCGGATGATCGCCGAGGACCCGACGATCGTCGTCGAGCACGACCCGACGACCAACGAGACCGTGCTGCGCGCGCTGGGCGACCTTCACCTGCGCTCGATCCTCGAGCGGATGAGCTCGCAGTTCAAGCTCGAGATCGAGACGCGCCCGCCGCGGATTCCGTACCGCGAGACGATCACGGCGAACGCCGAGGGCTTCCACCGCCACAAGAAGCAGACGGGCGGCGCCGGCCAGTTCGGCGAGGTGTCGCTGCGGATCGAGCCGCTCGCGCGCGGCGCGGGATTCCAGTTCGTCGACCAGACGAAGGGTGGCGTGATTCCGCACCAGTTCATGCCTGCCGTGCAGAAGGGTGTCGAGCAGGTGCTCGCCACGGGCGCGGTCGCGGGCTTTCCGCTGCAGGATGTGCGTGTCGTCGTCCACGACGGCAAGCACCATCCGGTCGACTCGAAGGAAGTCGCATTCGTCTCGGCCGGCAAGAAGGCGTTCCTCGACGCGATCGAGAAGGCGCGGCCGATCGTGCTCGAGCCGATCGTCAGCGTCGAGGTCATCTGTCCCGAGGGCAACACCGGCGACATCGCGGGCGACCTGTCGTCGCGCCGCGGCCAGGTTACGGGCACGACGGGACTGCAGCCGGGCATCATCGCCATCAACGGCCTCGCGCCGCTGGTGGAGCTGGAAGGTTATTCGGCGCGGTTGAAGTCGGTCACCGGCGGGCACGGCACGTGGTCGATGCAGCTCTCGCACTACGAGCAGGCGCCGCCCAACCTGCAGCAGCAGCTCGCAACCGAGTTCAGGAAGTCACGCAAGCAGGAAGAGGACTGACGCGCCCGGATCGCGGATTCGGCCCGGGCGCGCCGCTGGGGGGAAGGGCGGATGCAGCTCGGCGTATTCGGTGCGACCGGCGGAACGGGCCGCGCGCTCGTCGCTGTCGCGCTCGAGCGCGGGTGGACGGTGCGCGCGTTCGTGCGCACGCAGGCCGGCGCGGCGCTGCCCTTGCCGCCCGGCCTCGCCGTCGTCCACGGCGATCCCGGCCGCGCCGAGGACATCCTGCAGGCGGTGCGCGGCAGTGATGCCGTCTGCTGCGCATTCGGCCCGTGGCGGCGCGATCCGCGCGCCTTCTGCGCGCCGCTGACGCGGCGGATCGTCGAGGCGATGCGCGAGGCCGGCATCCGCCGGATCGTCTGCGTCACCGGCGCGACGATCGGCGACCTGCCGGCGACCCTGAGCCCGGCGCTGCGCGCGCTGGCCACCGTGGCGCGGCGCCGCCAACCGGGCGTCATGGCCGACCGCGCCGCGCAGGAGATGATCGTCATGGGGAGTGCGCTCGACTGGACCCTCGTCAAGCCACCGCGGCTCACCGATGCCGCGCGCACCGGCACCGTGCACGCCGACCCGGCGTTGCCGGTCGGATTGCTGTCGCGCATCGGCCGGCGCGATCTTGCGGAATTCGTGTTCCGCGCGGCGACGCAGGACCGCTTCGTCAACCAGCGCGTCTATGTACGAAGCTGAACCACGCAACTGAGCGTCCCGAGCAAGCATGATGTCCACCCAGCGCACGATGCTCGTCTTCGCGGCGGTCGCCGCGGCCGTCCTCGCGGTCACGGCGCTCGCGGCGCACCAGTTCGCGCGGCGGCACGCCAACTGAACGCCTCACCTAGCCATCGCCGGTCGAGCAGCGGGACGAGCGGTGACGCGAGGAAGAGCGCCCACAGGAGCCCGTGCGTCCGGAAGAGCGCGAACTGCCACGTGAACGCGAGCGAGGCGACGAAGAGCGCGTAGCCGACACGCGCGGCGCGCCGGTTCGGAATCGTCATCGGGTCGGAGATCATGAAGAACGCGAACAGCAGGAGCCCGCCGTTCGCGAGCGGGTGCGCGAGGATCGTCCACGGCTGCCCGAGCCACAGGACGCGCGCGGCGAGGAGCGCGAGCCACGCGGCCAGGAACACCCAGGCGATGTCCCACCGTCGTGCGCGCTGCGTCACGAGCCCGCCCAACGCCACGAACCAGCCGGCGAGCGCTACATCGTTGCCCCACTGTCCCGGCGACACCCACGTCCCCGGCAGCAGCACGATCGCGGCGATCACGCCCAGGTTTGCCGGGTTGAAGACGTGCTTGCCGTTCACCCGCAGTACGAACTTCGACGAGATCGCGAGGACCGCGGCCAGCGGATGGACCCACAGAGTGTCCGAGCGCAGGAGCAGCGAGAGCCCGAAGCAGGTGATGAGCGCGGAAAGCGAGCCCTTGTGCTCGAGCCCGAGCGCGCGGAGCCACAACCTCTGGGTGACGAGCCCGGCCGCGAATGCGAGCGCCATCTGCCGCGGATCCAACGCGAAGTCGCGGGCGAGCACGCCGACGGTCAGCAGGATCGCCTGGAACGCGATCTGGAACACACGGGGATCGGGCGGGCGCTGCCACGCCCGGAGTGCGCGGAGCAACGCCAGCGTGCCGGCGGCCGGGGCGCCTACTTCCACAACGCTTCCCACCAGCGGCTCGTCGGCCTTGACGCGAGCGCCATCCGGGCGCGGATCGCTTCGACGTCCCATCCGGTGAGCGCGGCGAGCGCGGTCGCCTCGCGTTCCTGTCGGCGCGCGACCTCCTCGAAGTACGCGGGGGCTGCGCTGCAGCTCGTCGCATCGCCGTTCCACGGGTGGCGCAGCACGTAACGCGCCTGGAAATTCTGGCGGTCGGCCGTTTCCTGGAACACGAGATCCTCGGGCAGGGACTCGCGCGTGTAGCGCAGGTGCAGTCGCGTGAGCATCACGGGCTGACCGGCGCCGCGCCCGCCCGGCTGCCCGTCCAGCCAGAAGACGCCCGCCTGCTTGAGCTCGTCGGCAGTGAGCGGGTCGGCGGCACAGGGATCGCACCAGCCCATGTCCCAGAAGTATTCGGTGAAGATCGCGCGGTAATCCTCGCGTGCCGCCTGAGCGTCGAACACCGCCTTGTACGTCGCAGGAAACTCGCCCCGCACGAATGTCGGCAGGTCCATATTCGCGGGCAGCTTCACCGTCCGGTAGTTCGTCGTCTCGACGCGTCCCTGCGGCGTCAGCACGTAGAGGACGAGGTCCTGCGGCCCCTTCGCGTTCAGCATGCCGAGCCGGACCGGCAGCATGAACTTCGGCGACTCGAACGCGAACTGCAGCGGGCGCAGGTACGCGACGCCCGTCTTCGCCTGCTCGCCCAGGTTCACCTTCGCGACGAAGAACTTCATCGCTTGTCGAACGTACGGCCGGAGCGCCGCGCTCGCGCCCTTCGGGATCCGGTAGCCGTTCCCGCGGAGCCACGTCTCGAGGCCGTCGGACTCCTTCGCGGAGAGCATCACGATGTCGTACTCGCCGACCGTGTAGGCCGCCTCGACGGTCACGCCCAGCGCCTTCTCGCGCTTCGCCGACTCCTTCGCGACCGAGGCGGGCAGCTGCGCAGCCGCGCCGTCCATCATGCGCCCTACCTTCGCGACGCAGGGGTCCGGGTCGTGGTACTCGGCCAGGCGCGGCGCGCTGTACGCGTCGATGCGCTCGAAGAGCCTCCGCTCGCCGATGTGGATCTGGCCGCGCTCCAGCACCTGCGGCACCGGCACCACCAGCGCGAATTCCGTCAGCGGGCCGCGATAGTCGTTGGCCATGCTGATCACGGTCTTGCCGTCGCGGCGGACGAGGATGACTTGCGAGGCTTCGTTGAAAAGCCCCGCATCGGCTTTGCCGACGTAGAAGCCGCAGAATGCCGCGGCAGGGGACGTTGCGAGCGTGACGAAAAGGGCGAGCGTGGCGAGCACGACGAGCCACGCGCCCGCGCGGGCGGCAAAGGATGGCATGCAGACCTCCGGAGGCTACGGACGATGCCGCTGTGAACGGCTCACCACGCCGTCCGGGGTCAACGCCGCGCGGCGCCGCGCGGGACAGACCACATTTTCCATCGCATCGGAAACACAAGACAGCCGGAGGAAAACGTGGTCTGTCCCCGATTTTCTCAACGGGGTACGCCGATCCGCGTCTTGTCGAGGACGCGTTCGACGCCCGGCACCGTCTGCACGAAGGCGACGAGCGCGCGGCGCTGCGCCTTCGTGCGAACGCACCCGTTCAGCGTGACGAACTTCCGCGTCGTGGTGACCCAGACCGACGTGTCGGCGAAGCGGCGGTCGGCGGCTAATGCCGCGCGCACGCGCTCGTTGATCTCGGGATCGCGCCGATACGCCCCGCCGGGCTCGCACTTCCCTTCGAGCGCGCAGGTCGTTCCGCGCTCCGCGCGCTCGTGCGCGATGATACGCATCCGCTCGGGCGTGACCAGCGGCGGCTTCGTCTCGGGGCACGCGGCATAGCCGCGCGTCGCCTGCGCGAACGGATCGAGCAGCACCGATTCGCCGGACGGCGTTTCGGCTGCATCCGCGCCGATCGCCGCGATCGCCGCGATCGCACATAGCAGCGCCCGCACGCCGTGCCGGTCCGCGGAGCGCCGCCGCGTGTGGGTGGGATCCGTCATCCGGCCGCCGCCTTGAAGAGCGCGAGTGCGTGCCGGCGCGCCAGCGCGTGGTCGACGATGGGCGCCGGATAGTCGCGGCCGACGATCACGTTCTTTCGGCGCTGGTCCGCCGCGGCCACGAGCCAGGGCGCGTGGATCTCGTCGTCGCCGAGCGCGGCGAGCTCGGGCACGTAGCGGCGGATGAACCGGCCGCCGGGGTCGAACCGGCGCGACTGCGTGACCGGATTGAAGATGCGGAAGTACGGCTGTGCGTCGCAGCCGGTGGACGCCGCCCACTGCCAGCCGCCGTTGTTCGATGCAAGGTCGTAGTCGAGGAGCGCGGCGGCGAAGTGGCGCTCGCCAAGGCGCCAGTCGACGTGCAGATCCTTGACGAGGAACGACGCCGCGATCATCCGCAGCCGGTTGTGCATGTAACCGGTCTGCGCAAGCTCGCGCATCGCCGCGTCGACGATCGGGTAGCCGGTGCGCCCCTCTCGCCAAGCATCGAGTCGCGCCGGATCGTCCGGAAAGGCGATCCCGTCGAATTCCGTCTTGAACGCGCGGTCGACGACGTGCGGAAAGTGCCAGAGGACCTGGGCGTAGAACTCGCGCCAGACGAGTTCCGAGAGCCACGCGGCCGCCCCCCTGCCGCCCGGAAGCAGCGAGCGCGCGTGCGCGAAACGGACGAGCTCGCGGATCGACACGGTCCCGAAGCGCAGGTGGGCGGACAGGTACGACGGGCCCTTGACCGCGGGGTAATCCCGCGCCTCGTGGTAGGCGTCGATCCGTGCGCGGAAGTCAGCGAAGCGCGCCGCGCCCCCGCGCATTCCAGGTGTCACCTCGAGCGCCTCGAGCTCCGTACGCTCGAAGCCGAGTGCTGCGAGGCCCGGTACGCCTGTATCCACTTGGGCCGGCGCACGCGCGAGCGCTGCGACGTGTGGGTCGATGGGGTACGGCTCGACGTCGCGCGGCGCGAGTGCGCGCAGCCAGGCCGCCTTGTAGGGCGTGAACACGCGAAACGGCGAGCCGGCACGCGCGAGGATCTCGTCGCCCTCGAAGATGACCTGGTCCTTGCACGCTCGCCAGCCGATGCCGCGGGCGGCGAGAGCCGACTCGACGGCCGCGTCGCGTTCGCGCGCGGCCGGCTCGTAGTCGCGGTTCGCGATCACGCGCTCGACGCGAAGCGTCGCGGCGAGACAGGGAATCTCCTCACGCGCCCGGCCCTGAAGTACGACGAGGCCGCCGCCGCGCGCGCGCAGCGCGGCGTCGAGCTCGCAGACGCTGTCGTGGATGAACTCGACGCGCCGATCGCGTCGCGACGGGAGGCGGTCGAGGATGTCGCGGTCGAAGACGAACGTGCAGTAGACCTCGCGCGACCCGACGAGCGCGTGGTGGAGCGCCGCATGATCGAAGTCGCGCAGGTCGCGACGGAACCAGACGAGCGTGCGCGCGCCGCCTTCGCCCTTCATCTTGGGTCTTGCGGCGCGCGCGGATACCGGAGGTCGGAGACCCTGACCTCATGCCGCCACAGGAGCGCGCCATCGGAATCGTGTGCTTCGAACGCGACCCGGCGGTCGTTGCCCGGGCCGGTCACGTGAATGAGGCCAAACTGGCGTTTCGCGACCAGCGTTCCCGGAACGACATCCGGATTGGCGGCGTCGGCGCGGTCGACTCGCGCGGGAGGCCGCGAGGTCAGCGGACTCGACGTGAATTCGTAGAGCGGGTACGCGTCGGGTCGCTCGATCTTCAGGAGTTCGCCTAGGTGCCGATCCCCGGAAAGGAACACCACGCCCTCGATCCGCGCGCGCACGAGCCACTCGGCGAACGCGGCACGCTCGGTGGCAAACTGGTGCCAGCCCTCGAAGCGCGAGCCGCGGTGCCAGAGCTGGCCGCCCGCTGCGACGATCTTGAGCGCCGAGCGCGGCGCCGAGACGAGTGCCGCTTTCAACCACTCGAGCTGGCGCGCGCCGAACATCGTCTTGTCGGGCCCGTCGGGCCAGGCGTCAGGCGAGCGGTAATAGCGATCGTCGAGCAGGAAGAAGAGCACGTCGCCGTAGCGCGCCATGCCGAACGCGCCGGGAACGTCGGGCAGTCCGAACGACGGGTTCGGCCAGTAGCGCTGGAAGAGCCCGAGCGTCTCACCTTTCAGCACGTACGACCCGTCGGCATCGTTGGGGCCGTAGTCGTGGTCGTCCCAGATCGCGAGGTGCGCGGTCGCCGCGAGCAGCGGCTGCAGCGGCGCGAAGGCGCGCTGGCGGCGGTAGCGCGCGGCCATCGACGCCGGGTCGTAGTAGTCCGGTTGCTGCAGGTACGTGTTGTCGCCGAGCCAGAGCATGAGATCCGGCTTCTGTGCGGCGATCGCATCGAAGATGCCGAAGCCGGCACCGTAGCCGGCGCCGGGCCACGTCGGATCGGCGTCGGCGAGAAAGAAGCAGGAGCCCAGGGCGATCGCAATCTCCGGCGCGTCGGCTGGTCGCGACCAGTACGGCTGCGCGCGAACCGTGCCGCCCCTGCGCTCCGCGCCCGCCTCGATGCGGTATGCGGCCATCGCACCGGGCTTGAGGCCGGTCAATCGTGCGACGACGGCGTAATCGGATCGCGCGGTGGCCGTGAGCTCTATGCGGCGCTCGGCGGCATCGTTGTCGGGACGCCAGGCGACGACGACGGTCGTCGGCCCGTCGGCCTGGATCCAGAGCGTTGCGCTCGTGAGTTCGGCGTGGCCGTGCATCACGACGAGCGCCGCCGCTGCCGGCAACGCCGCGACGCAGGACGTCGCGAGCGCGACGATCCCGCGTGCGAACGCGAGGCGCGCAAAGTGCGGACGGTGGGGGAGGGGCATCGCGGGACAAGGGTGGAAGCGGCGCCGCCAATTGTGCGGTTCGGAGGTGGAGATTACAATTGCACAAATGGCAGGGCCGACCGCCAACTTCACGCACCACTTCCTGATCGCCATGCCGGCAATGGCCGATCCCAATTTCGCGCACACGCTGACGTTCGTGTGCGAGCACAACGAGGATGGCGCGCTCGGCATCGTCGTCAACCGCCCCACCGACATGCGGCTTGCGACGCTGTTCGAGCAGATCGACGTCCCGCTCGCGAACGCCGAGGTCGGCAACACGCCCGTGCATTTCGGCGGTCCGGTCCAGGTCGACCGCGGCTTCGTGCTGCACCGTCCGCTCGGCAACTGGCAGTCGACGCTCGCGATCAGCGAGGAGATCGGGCTCACGACGTCGAAGGACGTCCTCGAGGCGGTCGCGCGCGGCGAAGGACCGACGAGCGTGCTCGTCTCGCTGGGCTATGCCGGATGGTCGGCCGGCCAGCTCGAGCAGGAGATCGCGCAGAATGCGTGGCTCACCGTGCTCGCCGATGCCGACGTCCTGTTCGGGACGCCGGCCGAGGCGCGGCTGCCGGCCGCGATGCGACTCCTCGGCATCGATTTCTCGCGGCTGTCCGACGCGGTCGGGCACGCGTGAGTCTTGAACGTCACGCCGCGCGCGGACTCTGCCACGGTGCTCGCGTTCGATTTCGGGACGCGCAAGATCGGTGTCGCGGTCGGCGACACCGCGCTCGGGGTCGCGCATCCGTTGACGACGATCCGCGGCGAGGCGACGGCACCGCGTTTCGCCGCGATCGGCGCGCTCCTGGCGGAATGGAAGCCGCGGACGCTCGTCGTGGGTCGGCCGGTCCACGCGGACGGCCGGGAGCACGAGATGACCGCGCGGGCCGAGCGCTTCGCGCGCTCGCTCGAGGGGCGCTTCGGACTTCCGGTCGTGCGGGTCGACGAGCGGTTCACCACCAGGATCGCCGACGCGGCGCTGCGCGAAGCGGGCGTGCGCGGCACGGCGCGCCGCGGCGCGCGCGACGCCGTGGCGGCGCAGCTCATGCTGCAATCGTGGCTCGACTTGCGACGAACCGATGACCGTACCTGACGCCGAGCAGACGCTCGCCGCGCTCGTCGAACGGATGCGCGGTGCAGTCGCGTTCGACGCGCGATTCGTCGGCATCTACTCGGGCGGCGCGTGGCTCGCCGACCGGCTCGCGCAGGCGCTTCCCGGTGACCATCCTGTCGGCTACGTCGACGTGTCGTTCTACCGCGACGACTTCAATCGGACCGGGCTCAAGCCCGCGGTGCGAAAGAGCGAGATCCCCTTCGAGGTCGAGGGCGCGACGATCGTGCTCGTCGACGACGTGCTCTTCACGGGCCGCAGCGTGCGCGCCGCGATCAACGAGCTCTTCGACTACGGCCGACCCGCGGCGATCGGGCTCGCCGTGCTGGTCGACCGCGGCGGCCGCGAGCTGCCGATCGAGGCGACCTGGGCCGGCGCGCGACTTGCCGTCGCGCGCGACACGTCGATCGTTCTCTCGCGCGGCGCCGACGGGCGCCTCGTCCTCACGGCGGAGAAGGCGCCGGGCGCAGGCGATGCATAACCCGCAGCTCGCCCCCGACGGCACGCTCGCGCACCTGCTCACGCTGGAGGGGCTGCCGGCCGAAGTCATCGTCCGCATCCTCGACGCCGCCGTGCCCTTCGCGTCGATCTCCGAGCGCGACGTGAAGAAGGTGCCGCTCCTGCGCGGGCGCTCGGTGTTCAACCTGTTCTTCGAGAGCTCGACGCGCACGCGCACGACCTTCGAGATCGCCGCGAAGCGGCTGTCGGCCGACGTGATCAATCTCAACATCGGCGTGTCGTCGACCAGCAAGGGCGAGACGCTGCTCGACACGGTCGACAACCTGGTCGCGATGAACGCCGACATGTTCGTCGTCCGCCATTCGCAGTCCGGCGCGCCCCACCTGATCGCCGCGCACCTGAACCGGACCGGCCGGCGCCACGTGCACGTGATCAACGCGGGCGACGGGCGCCACGCGCATCCGACGCAGGGCCTGCTCGACCTGTTCACGATCCGCCACTACAAGAAGGACTTCCGCGGGCTCACCGTCGCGATCGTCGGGGACGTGCTGCATTCGCGCGTCGCGCGCTCGCTGATCCACGGGCTCACCACGCTCGGCGCGCCGGAGGTTCGGGCGATCGGCCCGAAGACACTGCTGCCGACGGCGGTGCAGGCGCTCGGCGTGCAGGTTCATCACGACATGCGGACGGGGCTTGCCGGATGCGACGTCGTCGTGATGCTGCGGCTGCAAAGCGAGCGGATGAAGGGAGCGCTCCTGCCGTCGACCGGCGAGTACTTCAAACACTACGGGCTCACACCGGAGAAGCTCGTGCTAGCGAAACCCGACGCCATCGTCATGCACCCGGGCCCGATGAACCGCGGCGTCGAGATCGATTCGGCGGTCGCCGACGGCGAGCGCAGCGTGATCCTGCCGCAGGTGACGTTCGGCATCGCGGTGCGGATGGCGGTCATGAGCATGCTGGCGGGCGGCTGATGAAGATCGAGATCAGGAACGGCCGCCTGATCGACCCCAAGCACGGCGTCGATCGCACGACCTCCGTCTACGTCGCCGCCGGCAAGGTGGCGGCGATCGGGGAGTCGCCCCCGGGCTGGAGCGCGAACCGCACGATCGACGCGTCGGGGCTCGTCGTCGCGCCGGGGCTCATCGATCTGTCGGCACGGCTGCGCGAGCCCGGGTTCGAATACAAGGCGACACTCGAGTCAGAAATGGCGGCCGCCGTCGCGGGCGGCGTCACCTCGCTCTCGTGCCCGCCCGACACCGATCCGCCGCTCGACGAGCCGGGACTCGTGGAGATGCTGAAGCACCGCGCTCGCTCGCTCAATCAAGCGCACGTCTATCCGGTCGGCGCGCTCACGATCGGCCTCGCCGGCCAGGACCTGACCGAGATGGGCGAGCTCGCGGAAGCGGGATGCGTCGCGTTCTCGCAGGCCGAGGCGCCACTTGCCGACACCCAGGTGCTCATGCGCGCGATGCAATACGCCTCGACGTTCGGCCATCGGGTCTGGCTGCGGCCGCAGGATTCGTACCTGGCGCGCGGCGGTGTCGCACACGACGGCGAGCTCGCCACGCGCCTTGGGCTCGCGGCGATCCCGGCGGCCGCCGAGACGATCGCGCTCGCGACGATCTTCGCGCTCGTCCGCGAGACGAGTGTCTGCGTCCATCTCGCCCGCCTGTCGACGGCGGATGGCGTCGCGATGGTGCGCGCGGCGAAGAAGGAGGGGCTGCCCGTGACCTGCGATGTCGCGGCGCACCACCTGCACCTGTGCGATGTCGACATCGGCTGGTTCGATCCGCAGTGCCACCTGATCCCGCCGCTGCGCGGCACTCGCGATCGCGCGGCGCTGCGTGCCGGTCTTACCGACGGCACGATCGACGCCGTGTGCTCCGACCACACGCCGGTCGACGACGATGCGAAACAGCTTCCTTTCGCCGAGGCCGAGCCCGGTGCGACGGGGCTGGAACTCCTGCTGCCGCTTACGCTCAAATGGGCGGCGACGGAAAAGGTGGAGCTCTCCGGGGCACTCGCGAGGATCACCCTCAATCCGGCACGGGTTCTCGGCATCGATGCCGGGCATCTTGGCGTCGGTCACGCAGCGGACATCTGCGTGTTCGATCCCGCGGCCCACTGGATCGTCGAACCGCGCGCGCTCCGGAGCCAGGGCAAGAACACGCCGTTCCTGGGGCTCGAGGTTCCCGGACGCGTGCGGACGACGCTGGTCGGTGGTCAGGTCGTCTTCGAGTCCTGACGGATTCCACGCGAATTTCGTCGCAGCGGGGAATGTCCGGCTGCGCGGCGTGTTCGCGTGCATCGTTGCCGATCCGCGCCGACGGGCGCAAACCTTCAGGAGGAGAATATGAAACAGGAATTCGGTGAGGACGTCGCGGGCCTCCTGCCCGAGAAGGATTTTGGGCGGCGCGACTTCATGTGGACCGCGCTGGGCGCGAGCGCAGCGCTGGCGCTCGCCAATTCGGCGTCGGGACAGACGGTCATGACGGATGCGGCGGGACTCGATGCAGCCGACGTCACGATTCCGACCGCCACGGGCGACCTGCGCGGCTATCGAGCGATGCCGGAGAAGGGTGGGCCGTTTCCGGTGGTTCTCGTCGCGGCGGAGGTCTTCGGCCTCAATCCCTACGTGAAGGACGTCTGCCGGCGGCTCGGGAAGGCCGGCTACTACGCGATCGTCCCCGACCTCTACACGCGCAAGGCGGATCTCACGAAGATCACGGCCATGGCCGAGATCATGCCGATCGTGAACACCAAGTACGACACCGAGCTCGTGTCCGACTACGACGCGACCGCCGAGTTCGCACGCAAGAGCGGGAAGGGCGACGTCGCGCGGATGGCGATCACCGGGTTCTGCCGCGGCGGACGCACGACGCTCGTCTATGCGACGGCGAACCCGAAGCTCAAGGCCGCGGCCGCCTGGTACGGAGGCGTCGGTGGCACGCCGAACGAATACACGCCGCGCACGCCGATGGATCGGGTCGCCGACCTCAAGGTTCCGCTGCTCGGGCTCTACGGTGCGAAGGACGCGGGCATCCCGGTCGACCAGGTCGAGAAGTACTTCGCGGCGGTCAAGGCTTCCGGCACGCCGGCCGAGCTCGTCGTCTACCCGGAGGCCGGTCACGGCTTCCACGCCGATTTCCGCTCCGACAACTACCGCAAGGCGGACGCCGAGGACGGCTGGAAGCGGATGCTCGCCTGGTTCGCGAAATACGGCGTCGCGTAGCGCCCTCGCGGGTCCGCAGTTCGGTGACGGGCGGCAGGTGCCGCCGTCGCGTTTTCGGTGCTGCGGCACGCGCTGTTAAGATGTCGGCGTCCTCGTGTCCCGTGCCGTCATGCCCTCCCGCGACGATCCGTCCGCTCCCGTCCCGCCACCCCGCGCCGATCATCTCGTCGTCGTCCGTCATCAGGTCACGGCCGAGGAGCGCGCCGCGCGCGCCGGGCATGCGGGCGCCGTCGTCTGGCTCACCGGGCTTCCCGGCTCGGGCAAGTCGACGCTCGCAATGGCGCTCGAGCGTAGGCTTTTCGATCTCGGCTGGGAGGCCTACACGCTCGACGGCGACAACGTCCGCCACGGCCTCAACGCGGATCTTGGGTTCTCGCCGGAGGATCGGCAGGAAAACATCCGGCGCATCGGTGAAGTCGCCGCGCTGTTTGCCGACGCCGGGGCGGTCTGCATCACGGCGTTCATCTCGCCCTATCGCGATGACCGCGTACGCGCGCGCGCGGCCGCCGGTTCGCGCCGCTTCCTCGAGGTGCACGTGAACTCGACCCTCGCGACATGCGAGCGCCGCGACCCGAAGGGGCACTACCGGAAGGCGCGGGCCGGGCTGCTCAAGGACTTCACGGGCGTCGACGCGCCCTACGAGGCGCCGGAGCGTCCCGACCTCCGCGTCGACACCGAGTCGCGGGACATCGATGCCTGCGTGTCGCAACTGCTGGACTACGTCGTCGCGCAGTGTCAGGTCCCGACGGAAGCTCGGCTCGCCGATTGAATGAACGGGCGGCGCCTCGTGGAACCGCGCACCTGCGCGGACCGCTTCAGATTCGATCAGCTGCCGCCGGCGCCTACGACGCCCCCGGTCGCCCCGGCCGGCCTCATCATGTCCTCGATGGCCCTGCGATCCGTCGTCGCCTTGACGCCCGTAGGGCGCTCTCCTTCACGGGAATGCGACTGCCGGTCACGTAGACCTTGTCCTCGTCGTCGGCCGCGCTTCTGCGTGCCGTTGGTGGCGGCGCAGCCGCCGGCGAGCGTGGCCGCGAAGGCCGCGGCAATGATCAGTCCGAATCGAATCATCATCTGGATCCCGTGTTGTTGGTGCCGCGGAGGCGGCCGACGCGAAATCTTATCGGATCGGGCCCGGTGTCGCTACACCTGCGGCTTTTTCGGGATCCGGCCCAGAAGGTGGAACTCGTCGTTCGGGCGCATCGCGATCAGGTTCGCCATCCGGTTCGACAGCGCGAAGAACGCCGCGATGGCGCCGATGTCCCAGATGTCCTCGTCCGAGAATCCCGTGCGCGCGCAGCGCGGCGAAATCCTCGTCGACGATGTGGGCGCTCTCCAGCGCCACCTTAAGCGCGAACGCGAGCATCGCCTTCTGCCGGGGCGTGATGTCGGCCTTCCGGTAGTTAACGGCAACCTGGTCGGCAACGAGCGGGTCCTTCGCGTAGACGCGCAGGATGGCGCCGTGGGCGACGATGCAATAGAGACAATCGTTGGCGCCGGAGGTGGCGACCACGATCATCTCGCGCTCGGCCTTGGAGAGCCCGCCCTCCTTCGCCATCAGCGCGTCATGGTAGGCGAAGAATGCGCGGAACTCGGCGGGGCGGTGCGCGAGCGTCAGGAAGACGTTGGGGACGAAGCCTGC
>CAWHNE010000025.1:0-115586 GCA_963830485.1 uncultured beta proteobacterium | reverse complement strand
CCTGATCGCGTTCTACGTCGTTGCGCTCTTCGCCGACTTCTTTGCCTACGTGGATCCTCAGGAATCGGACGCCCAGCGATCGCTCATGGCCCCTCAGCCGATCCATTGGATCGACGACGGCAGCTTCCGACCCTTCGTGTATGCGTTGAAAGGAACCCGCGACCCCCTGACGTTCAAGCGGGTCTACGTTCCCGACACGAGCACGAAGATCCCGATCACGTTCTTCGGCCGGGGAGAGCCTTACAAATTGCTGGGCTTCATCCCAACCGACCGCCGTCTCTTCGCCGTGGAGGGCGCCAAGGCGGCAGAGTCGCTTTTCCTGATGGGGACCGACATGCAGGGACGGGACCTCTGGTCGCGGCTCATGTTCGCGACGCAGACGTCGATGACGATCGGCCTCGTCAGCGTCGCGCTGAGTCTCGTGCTAGGCGTCGCCCTGGGCGGCGTCTCCGGCTATTTCGGCGGCGTGATCGACACGATCATCCAGCGCATCATCGAGATCCTCCGTTCGATCCCGACGATTCCCCTCTGGATGGGCCTCGCCGCGGCCCTTCCGGCAGACTGGGACGTCGTGCAGGTCTACTTCGCCATCACGATCATCATTTCGCTGATCGGCTGGACCGAGCTCGCGCGCGTCGTTCGTGGGAGGTTCATCTCGCTCAAGGAGGAGGATTTCGTCATGGCGGCCGAGCTCGTCGGCTGCAGCAAGTCGAGGATCATCTTCCGCCACATGGTGCCGTCCTTCATTAGCCACATCATCGCGGCGACGACGCTCGCGATCCCGGCGATCATCATCAGCGAGACCTCGCTCTCCTTCCTCGGCCTGGGGCTGCGCCCGCCCGCAATCAGCTGGGGCGTTCTGCTTCAGGATGCGCAGAACATCCAGGCGCTGGTCATCTCTCCGTGGCTTCTCATCCCGACCATTCCCGTGATCGTTTCGGTCCTCGCGTTCAACTTCATGGGCGACGGGATCCGGGACGCGGCGGATCCGTACCTGTAGGGCCGAGCGATGCCGGATGCCGCGAAGCCGCTCCTGTCAGTGAGGAACCTGCAGACGAGCTTCTTCCAGGACGAGGGAACGACGAAGGCGGTCGACGGCGCGTCTTTCGACGTCTTTCCGGGAAAGACCTTGGGCATCGTCGGCGAGAGCGGCTGCGGCAAGAGCGTCACCGCGCAATCGATCCTCCGCATCGTCGATCGTCCCGGGCGCATCGTCGAAGGCGAGATCATCCTCACTCGCGCGGATGGTTCCGAGGTCGACCTCGTCAAGCTCAAGGCCAACGGCCGGGAGATACGCTCGGTTCGGGGGGGCGACATCGGCCTCATTTTCCAGGAACCCATGACCTCGTTCAGCCCCGTGCACACGGTCGGCACGCAGATCATGGAGGCGGTGCTCCTCCACAGCACGTTCGGCAAGAAGGAGGCGCGGCTTCGGGGGATCGAAGCGCTCCGGAGCGTCGGAATCCCGAAACCCGAGCGGCGCATCGACGAATACTCGTTCGAGTTGAGCGGCGGACTCCGCCAGCGCGCGATGATCGCCGTCGCGCTGGCCAGCAATCCGCGCCTCCTCATCGCCGACGAGCCCACGACGGCCCTCGACGTCACGACCCAGGCCCAGATCCTGGATCTCCTGCGCAAGCTGCAGCAGGAGCGCGGGATGGCGATCATGCTCATCACCCACAACCTCGGCGTGGTCGCGGAAATGGCCGACGACGTCGTCGTGATGTATCTGGGCCGGGTGGTCGAGCAGGGCAAGGTCGACGACATCTTTCACGACCCGAAGCATCCGTATACGAAGGCGCTGCTGCAGTCGATACCGAGCATCGATTCCACGCCGCGAGTGAAGCTGCCGACGATCAGCGGGTCGATACCGCACCCCTTCAACCGCCCGACGGGCTGCCCCTTCCATCCACGGTGCGAATCCTTCAAGCCGGGACGCTGCGACACCGAGGTGCCGCTGCTCCAGCCTGTCGGCGAGGGAAGACGGGCGAGCTGTTTTCTCTATCAATGACGAGCAGCCACGCCAGCGCGGGCAAGTCCGTGCTCCTCGACGTGAAGGGGCTGAGGAAGTATTTCCCGATTCGCAGGGGCCTTCTCCAGAAGACCGTCGGTCACGTGAAAGCCGTGGACGACGTGACCTTCTTCCTCAACCAGGGCGAGACACTGTCGCTCGTCGGTGAGAGCGGCTGCGGCAAGACCACGACCGCGCGCTGCATCCTGCGGGCCATCACGCCAACCGCCGGGCAGGTTCTCCTCGCCGACCAGGGCAAGGTCCTCGACGTGGCGACCCTCCCGAAGAGCCAGGTGCGGCTCCTGCGGCGCCAGATGCAGATGATCTTCCAGGATCCGTTCTCGTCGCTCAACCCGCGCATGACGCTCCTCGACATCGTCGGCGAGCCCCTGCTCGTCCACGGCGTCGGCAATGCCCAGGAACGGACCGACCGCGTCGTCGAGCTGCTTCGCCTCGTGGGCCTCCGGCCGGAATACATGAGGCGCTATCCGCATGCCTTCTCCGGCGGCCAGCGCCAGCGCATCGGCATTGCGCGGGCCCTTGCGCTCAATCCCCGGCTGATCGTCGCGGACGAGCCCGTCTCAGCGCTAGACGTGTCGGTCCAAGCGCAGATCCTGAACCTCCTCCTCGACCTTCAGGACAAGCTGGGGTTGACCATTCTCTTCGTCGCCCACGATCTGAGCGTCGTCAAGCACATCAGCGAGCGCGTCGCGGTGATGTACGTCGGCAGGATCGTGGAAACCGCGCCCACGGCGGAGCTCTTCGGATCACCCCGGCATCCGTACACCGAGGCGCTCATGTCGGCTGTTCCCATCCCGAATCCGCGCCTTCGCTCCGAGCGGATCGTGCTGCAGGGCGAAGTGGCGGATCCGGCCCACACGCCGTCGGGATGTCACTTCCATCCGCGGTGCAAGTACGCGCAGGCGGTGTGTCGGGAGAAGTCGCCGGTATTGGAGGAGATCGTTCCCAATCACTTCGTGAGCTGTCACCGCGCGAAGGAACTTACCCTTCGCGGCGTCGCCCGCTCGACTTCATAGAATTCCCCAACGCGACCCTGCCATGGACGTCCGCCAACCCATTCACAGCGACCACGCGAGGACACTCGACACGGCCGGCCTGCGCCGTCAGTTTCTCGTCGACCAGATCTTCGTTCCGAGCCAACTCGCGCTCACCTACAGCCAGATCGATCGCATCATCGTCGGCGGAGCGATGCCGCTCGGCGCGGACGTGGGGTTCACGCCCGACCTCGCGAAAGAGTTCGCCGTCGGCGCGTTCCTCGAGCGGCGCGAGCTCGGCGTGATCAACGTCGGCGGACCGGGATCAGTGGTCGTCGACGGCGAGACGCACGCCATCGCGCACCGCGACGCGCTCTATGTCGGCATGGGTGCGCGCGACGTGCGCTTCCGCAGCGCGGATGCGGCGAGTCCCGCGAAGTTCTACCTCAACAGCGCACCTGCGCACCGTGCCTGTCCCACCCGCAAGGTCACGCAGGCCGAGGCCTCGCCCACCACGCTCGGCGACGCGAAGACGGCGAACCGGCGCACCATCTACAAGCTGCTCGTCCCGGGCGTGGTCGAGACTTGCCAGCTGACGATGGGCATGACCGTGCTCGAGCCGGGCAGCGTGTGGAATACGTTCCCGACGCACACGCACGAGCGGCGAATGGAGGTGTACTTCTACTTCGCGCTGCCGCCCGACGCGGCGGTCTTGCACTTGTGCGGCCGACCGGACGAGACCCGCCACATCGTCGTGCGCAACGAGCAGGCCGTGATCAGCCCGAGCTGGTCGATCCACTCCGGCGTCGGCACGCAGGCCTACACGTTCATCTGGGGGATGGTCGGCGAGAACCAGGTGTTCGACGACATGGACCACGTCGCAACGAAGGACCTGCGCTGATGGCGGCCAATTTCCGGGTGGACGGCCGCTGCGCGCTCGTCACGGGCGCGGCACAGGGCCTCGGGCAGGCGATGGCGGTCGCGCTCGCGGAAGCGGGCGCGGACGTGGCCGCCGTCGATGTCGCGGATTGCAGCGAGACGCGGACGCGCGTTGTGGCCGCGGGCCGGCGCTTTGTCGCGATCGAGCAGGACCTGCGCGGCAAGGCAGCGGCGCACCGCGTTGTCGAGCACGCGGCCGGCGCGATGGGCCGTCTCGACATTCTGGTCAACAACGCCGGAATCATCCGCCGCGCGGACTCGATCGACTTCACCGAAGCCGACTGGGACGACGTGATCGACATCAACCTGAAGAGCGTCTTCTTCCTCGCGCAGGCCGCGGCGCGCCGGTTCATCGCGCAGGGTGGAGGCGGAAAGATCGTCAACATCGCCTCGATGCTGTCCTTCCAGGGCGGCATCCGCGTGCCTTCGTACACGGCGGCGAAGAGCGGCGTGCTCGGCTTGACGCGCCTGCTTGCGAACGAGTGGGCGCCGAAGGGCATCAGCGTCAATGCCATCGCGCCGGGCTACATGGCGACCGCGAACACCGCGCCCCTTCGCGCCGACGCCGCGCGCAGCGCGGAAATTCTCGGCCGCATCCCGGCCGGCCGCTGGGGACAGCCCGACGACCTCGCCGGCACCGTCGTGTTCCTCTGCTCGTCCGCTTCGGACTACGTGCACGGGTCGGTAATCCCCGTCGACGGCGGCTGGCTGGCGCGCTAGATCTGCGGGTGCGCGATCCGGGCCCTCAAGCTGAGGACGTACCTGCCGAGTTTCGTATCGCGGCCGACCGCGTGATGGAACTGCCGAACCGCTTCTCAGATATTCTGAACTCTGTCGGCGGCGACCGGCTCCGACCCTGACCAGCCGTTCGATCTTCCCAGAAGCGGCCGTTCAACAAATTAGGTCAACCATCCACGCCAGGCCGAGAACCGAATTTTGCGAATGCCGCTCATCTCGCCGCGACACGAACTGCGGCATCGACAACTGGTAGTTTCTCGATCGCCTATGCGCCTGCATCAAGGCGTTGAGTCGGCACGACGAGTTTTCGATTACTTCGCAGCGGGCGCGGTCGTCGGTTGCGAAGGCTGTGCCGCCGGCGCGGCACCCGGTTGAGTTGGCACTACTACGCCTGGCGCGAGCGGAATGTCCTCCACCGCCTTTACACCGTTGACCCAATGCCGCGTATCGCCGAAGCAACTACCCGGCAGGCCGACCTTCTCCTCGTAGTGCAACGATACGCGCTTGCCCATTGCGGCGTTGATTTTCGTCGCCACGTCGTCGTCCCACACGGTAAACAGAAATTTCTCCTGCGCAGTGCCAGGCATAGTTACCAGTGCCAGCTCGCCTTCCCACGTTTTGCAGATCCAACCCTTGCTGGAGAGCTTCTGTACCCACCCGGCGCGTTCGCCCGATGAGTAGCTCCACGAAATCATCAACCAAATCCACGCCGCAGCGAGCACGACGATGATGACCGGGATCAACCAGAGTATCGTCCCGGAACAGCGAGAACGGGACCGCATTTCTCGACGGAGCATGGGCGACATCAAGAATCGTAGCGGCGGGTCGCCGACGGGCGTCAACGCAGGCAACGATGATACCAGAAACGCGGTCCGGGACGCAGCGACGGTGGCCTGCGATGGCGCCGCGGAACAGGTTATCGTCGTCCAATCCATCGATGACCGCTACCGAGCGGACTGCGAGGCAGGGACAAAAGACCGCTTCTGGCCGGTCTGCGACCGTCGAGCCTGACCGCGAGCGGGGTGACCACTGACGGGTGCAGATCGGCCCGGACCAGTCACACGCCTCGCTCAAACGCGGTCAGTCGCATGTCGCGGCAACTGGGTCAGTTAGCCAAGAACGCAAAATCGGATCAAACTAAAGTCGAATTCAATCTTTGATCCATCGGAGGTCAAAATGAGTCACGCGTCAATGCTGAAAGCCCGACGGCAGCACCAAAAAACCAAGAAACTTCTCGATGTCGCAGCCAAGCAGGCCAAACGGCTGGCGAAGCAGGCATTGGCGGGGCCGGCCGTGAAGAAGGAAAGGGTGAAGAAGGAAAAAGTGAAGAAGGTCAAGCTGACCAAGGAGGAGCTTGGCAGTCAAGACGCGAAGAAGAGCAGTGCGGGCATCGGGAAGAAAGGCGCGTCCTAGCCTTTCTCGACCCGGAAGCGGGGCGGATTATTGCGTTGAATCGCGCCGCCCCTGAGTGTCTGAAGCGGCGGACAATGCGTTGCCGCGTGTGCGTATTACTTGATGAGGCTTGTTGAATCAGGATCAAGCGCGTCCGTCGCCCCTTGGGCGAACTCGGCCTGATTGTCTGCGCCGACGTTCGTAGCACTCGGTCCTTCGACCGAAATCCTTGGTACGTCATCGACGTTCGACGTCTTCGTGCTGGACGCATGTCCGCGAACTTCGGAGTTCGACCCGAAGCGGAAGGTCGCTCTCATGCCTCGGCGAGGTCAGTCGACCGCGGCAGAAGAAATTCCCGTTCCGTGAACGCCGTTCTTCTGGCAGAGTACGCGCGGGTACCGGGTCGCCGAGCGACGAGGGTCAATGGCGTTGCCGCTGGCGTCCGCGGTATCGACCAGGCAAGACTCGACTAGGGGAAAGACGATGACAAGAACTGGAAACGCAATCTTGCGGCTCGTGGCCGCGGCGGCTTTGTGCGGACTTTCGGTGGTGTCGGTGACGGCGTTTGCCCAAGAAAAGGCCTACACAGAGGGTACCGTTTGGACCGTCAGCATGATTCGGGTGAAACCGGGCATGTTCGACGTCTACATGCGCG
This sequence comes from uncultured beta proteobacterium, assembly GCA_963830485.1. Classification (GTDB taxonomy): domain Bacteria; phylum Pseudomonadota; class Gammaproteobacteria; order Burkholderiales; family Casimicrobiaceae; genus CAIWHR01. Next base: position 108,856 of record CAWHNE010000025.1, on the reverse strand, counting down.
ATGTTCTGCCACTGCGTAAGAAGATCAATGAGGAGGCGAAGAAACAGGGGCTCCTCATTTCGAGTCACGTGCTGTCTGGAAACGCGATGGGGCGAGACGATTGGGACGTGATGTTCCTTGAGGAATACAAGAACTGGGCGGCTTTCGACGGCATCGACGCGAAGTACGAGGCAATCCAAGCCAAGATTATTGGCTCAGAAGACAAGCAGGTTCAGATGATGACCAAGCGGGGCGAAGTGCGCGAGATCCTCGGGAACAAGGTCATGCAGGAATTGATTATCAAGTAACGGCCTGATACCGGGAGTGGCTGCGTGCCTCCTTCCCGAACCCGTTTAACGGGTCCGGGGGAGGACCGTTATTGGCGATTGCCGACGTGTTTCCGGCGGCGGAGAATAGCCTGTCCGGTGATGCGGCGCCGCCGCTTTTGCGGCGACGCACGGCGCGCAGCTGCTTGTTCGCGGAGTGTTAAGGGAGGAGCCGATGAGCGAAATCGATGGCACTAGCGGATGACGCGCGAGCCCGACTTCGCTACGGAGGTCGCGCGCGTCGCGGTTGCGAACGCCACTCTAGCGTTGATCTAACGCATCCAACTTCGTCGAAACTCGACGATGTCGTCTTGGAGATCGCGATGCTCTCACGCATGAGCCTTTGCCTTTGCATGGTGATCGTACCAATATTCGCTCATGCGGACTGGCAATACACGACATGGGGCATGTCCCCGGAGCACGTTATTGCCGCGTCGAAGGGCGTTGCCGTGCGTGCGGAATATCCCGCCGTTGCACGGAACGGCGAGCGGTTATTGCTCACTGCCCCCTACGCGACGAATAACATCCTGTTCGTCGTTGATTTCTGGTTTGCCGTGGGCGAGCCGAAGTTGGCGAGGGTCAGTCTTGGCACAAAGTACGCCGGAGACTGTCCGAATGTGCGTTCCCTCTTGTCCAGTATCTACGGCGCGCCGCAGGTCTCCGAGCTCGGGCCGCCCTCGTCCTTCCGGTGGCGCAGCGACGCGACCGGAAATTTCATCGCGTTTTCGCAGTACAGCGACACGCGTTGCGTCCTCGATTACTACCCGATACCCATTCCCGGGCCCCCCGGCCTTTAGGAAAGCCGAAGGCAGGTAGCGTCCCATGTTTGCGAAGGCCAGCAGCGCGCGTGCGCATGTTCCTGCTGGTACGTCACTTGGCGCGCACTTCGTTGGAAGGACGTGCGGCGCGGGCGCGCTGACTCGACCTGCTTTACCTAGTTCCACGATTCGACGCTAACGTCATCCAACGTCCGCCAACGGGCAATTGGCCGTATGACTGCTCGTGGCCGGTCAGCGACCGTCGCGTCCGGCGGTCGCGACCAGCGCGGCGAAGCTATACCTCAGTTTGCTCCGCAATCTCCAGCGCATCGTCGACCTCGATCCCGAGGTATCGGACCGTGCTTTCGAGTTTGGTGTGCCCCAGCAGGAGTTGAACGGCCCGGAGATTCTTGGTCCGGCGGTAGATCAGCGTCGGCTTGGTGCGCCTGAGCGAATGAGTGCCGTAGGCCGCGGGGTCGAGCCCAATCGACTCGACCCATTACCCGACAATGCGAGATTACTGCCGGGTCGAAAGATGGGGTGACCCCGACACCCGGCTTGGAAACAGGAACTGTTCCGGCTGTCGATGCGCCTCCTTGACCCAGGCCGCGACCGCTTCCCGCGTTTGTTCGGTGATCTCAAATTGCACGGGCCGCTGCGTCTTCCTTTGCATGACGATCGCGCGGGCGGCGACATGACTGCCCTGGACCACGTCGTGGACGCGAAGTCCCACCAGATCGCACCCACGCAACTTGCTGTCGATGGCGAGGTTGAACAGTGCGAGTTCCCGGACTCGATGATCCAGCTGCAGGCGAATCCGGATGGCCCAGATTTCCTTCAGCCTAAGTGGAGGCTTCTGGCCGAGCAGTTTGCCTTTGTTCCACGGTACTGAACGCCCTGCAATTGTCGTAGCGGTATCCATGAACGGCTTCTCTGTTGAGGGAAAGGAGCCTCATGTTGATTCCGGTCGACGGGCGATTGTCGACCCTGAGCCGTCCCTGGCCCCGGCGGAAAGCGGACAGTCGGAAACGCAACAGCCGACGCTCGGAATCGATCTACACGCGTCGATAGGCGCTGCATAAACAGTCGTTCACCGTATCGGCGTTCAGCAGCAGGCGCCACAGGGAGGTCCGAACTGCGCGGTCGCTGCGCTGGTTCATCGCCATCCTCGAGGACCCGCGGAGCAAACCGAACGAGGTCACTTCACGAATGTCACCGGCACCTCGACAAGATGCAGCACTTTCGTCGCGATCGAGCCCATCAGCAGGCCGGAGATGGCCCCAATGGCGCCGGAGCCAAGGCCGCGCGTGCCCATGATGACCTGGTCGCAGTACAGGTCGCGCACGTAGCGGGCAATCGTCTGCGCCACGTCACCGACTTCGACGTGCGACGTGTACGCGATGCCCACATCGTGGAGCCGGGCTCGGGCGGGTTCCAAGGCCGTTTCGCCTAGTTCCTGGCAGAACTTGTCGATCAGGTCCTGGCTGAGATGGTTCTTGACGATCCCCGAATTGATCGGCGGCTGAACGTTCAGCAGATGCACCATCGCCGGCTGGCCATAGGCGAGCTGACGGCAGGCGGCATCGACCGCGCGCGTCGAATTGTCAGAACCATCGACCGGAATCAACAAGGACGTCATGACGATCTCCTCTTGCTCGCTCAATGACTGGCTACACTCACACCTTTGCGCCATCCCCTTCGAAGGTGTCACAAAGCCAGTGTGGCGCCGGGCCGAGCAGGCCGGATTGACGGGAGACAAACCCCGCGTGGCTCGAGCGGCAGCGCGCTGCGATGGGGCCGATGCCATCGGGTGGAGGGATAGGCCATCCAAACGACCCAAGTTGGGATATTTCGCGCGGGGAGGTGTTGGTCAACCGGCGATGGAGTAGCGCTGCGTGCACCCGGCTGTCACTCATCCGAACGACTAACCACAACAGTCAACAGGGCGCGTTTCATGGCGACCGCGTAGAACGTGCCAAGGGCGATTCAATCCGGGCGGGATAGGTCAAACGCAGGTCCGGGCTTCGTGCGTACGCTATGCGTTGAGCTGGCGTGGTCGGCGGCACTGCCGGCGAGTATCGCGCCCGCGCGGTCCTTTGCGCTAGATCAATGCCGAGGGCATCGAGTTGTGGCGAGGCGGCGCAGAATAATCCCATGGATCGCGCCCTGCATTCCGTCGCAGCTGCGCTCGCCGAATTGGACGACGCCGAGTTGCACGCGCTAATCGCTGCCACAGGCCGAGTCCCGCAGACAGCGTCGCGGTTGTTGGCGTGGATCGCGGGTGCGTGCGATTGGGAATTGCGTCGCCGTGAAGGACTCGACTACCCGCTGCAACCGCCCGAGGCCGCGATCCCACCCGGGCAAGAAACAGCATGCATTGACCAAGCAATCGATCTGCGTGCGATGTTCGCGCAGGGCCCCCACGGGGAACATGCGCTCTTCGACGCGCTGGCGGAACTGCTTACCCGCGGCGAGCGGAAACATCAGCAGCGGAATCGGACCGCGTAGGTCGCGCGTGCGCGCCATAAAGGCTCTCTACTCGGAATTCTTGGCGCCATCGGAGCAGTGCTGTATCGGCGATACACCGTCTCCCTTGACCCGGCGTTCCTGTCGGCGGACTGGAAAACCGTAGCCAGCGACGGCCTGATCTACGCCGCAGGCCGGGCCTGTTGGCGTGGATCGAGCACGCGGCCAATTGGGAACAGCACCGCCGGGCCGGTTCGGACTTCCCCTGCAACCGCCCGCTGCGGCGATCCATCGTGCCGACTGGACATAACGCCTAAACGGCCTCCGCTGACGCGCGATGGATTGGGGCGGTCGGGAACGAGCCTGACCGCGAGCGGGCTGACCACTGACGGGTGCAGATCGGCCCGGACCAGTCACACGCCTCGCTCAAACGCGGTCAGTCGCATTTCGCGGCAACTGGGCCAGTTAGCCAAGAACGCAAAATCGGATCAAACTAAAGTCGAATTCAATCTTTGATCCATCGGAGGTCAAAATGAGTCACGCGTCAATGCTGAAAGCCCGACGGCAGCACCAAAAAACCAAGAAACTTCTCGATGTCGCATCCAAGCAGGCCCGTCCGTAGCACTCGGTCCTTCGACCTGCGGTCCTCGTAGCGGTATCCATGAATGGTTCCTCTGTTGCGATAAAGGAGCCTCATGTTGATCTCGACCCACGGGCGCTTGTCGATCCAACCGGTCAATGCCGCTATTACCTCTGACAGTGATCTTACCCACGTTCCGTGGACACGGTAATTAGGCGACGTGCATCGTCTCGAAGGCCAGCGGAGCCTCGTAGTTCAGCGTCGAGTGACGCCGCTGGCGGTTATAGAACGCTTCCATGTAGTCGAACAGGCTGGCGCGCGCCTGGTCACGGGTCTTGTAGTCGCAATGCATCACGAGCTCGGTCTTGAGTGTGTGGAAGAAGCTTTCCATTGGCGCGTTTATCCCAGCAGTCTCCCTTGCGACTCAGGCTCTGCCGGATTGGGTATCGGCCGACCAGTTCCCGGTACTCGGCGGCCGCATAGGTCGTGCCCTGGTCCGAGTGCAGGATTGCGGGTGGCCCCACGGCGACCGATCGCCATGCGCAGTGCATCGGTGGCCAGCTTGCTGTCTAGGGTTCGGCTCATGGCCCAGCCAACGACGGCCCGTGAGTACACCTCCAACACGGCCGCCAGCGAGGGCGACATTCGAAAGCGCAGAAGCGGTCGTTTGACGATTGTCCGGTGTCCCCGGACACTACCCATCAACATTCCTGCACGTTGGGCCGAATCTCCGAATTGAATGGGGGCGACATGGACAAGCTATCCGAGAAAATCAAGGAGGAGTTCTTTGCGATGATTCCGCCGACGATCTTCTTCTTCCTTACCCTGGGACTGGTTGCCGTGGTGCGCGTGCTGATGTTGAAGGGAACCGGGATTCCGGTCAGCACACCGATCCAAGTGGCGGTCGGCGCTCTCGTCCTGGGCAAGGCGGTGCTCATCGCTGACATGTTGCCGGTCATCAACCGCTACCCTGACAAACCGCTCGCCTACAACGTCGCGTGGAAGACCGTGATTTACGTTCTGGCAGCCATGGTGATCCATTACCTGGAACGCCTGGTCGACTTCTGGAAAGAAGCGGGTGGCTTTGTGGCCGGCAACGAGAAGTTGCTCGCAGAAATGGTATGGCCTCACTTCTGGGCCATTCAGCTCATATTGGTCGTGCTGATCTTCAACTACTGCGTGTTGCATGAGCTAGCCCGCGTGATTGGGCCGAAAAGGCTGAGAGAGATGTTTCTCGGAACCCCGGTTGGCGCCGCGATGTGACTGGGAACTACCGGCAGTGACCCTCCGTGAGCGGCCGAGTACGACCCAAAGCATACCGTCTATGCTCTCCAATCACCTGCGAAATGGTGCACTAGACAAGGCGGTGCGTGTCCATCCGCTCTGATAACCATGAGCTATTTGCTGACAAGACTCAGCTCCCTCTCGCCCGTCGTCCTCGCCGGTCTTCGGCGCGGAATCGAGAAGGAAAGCCTCCGGGTCCGGTTGGACGGCACCCTGGCCATGACGCCGCACCCGCGGGTGCTTGGCGCGGCGCTGACCCATCCGCACATCACGACGGACTTTAGCGAAGCGCAGCTCGAGTTCATTACCGGCGTCCATTCAACGGCGACCGCCTGTCTCGACGAGCTGACGAACATTCACGGGTTCGTCTATCGTTACATCGGGGAGGAGATGCTTTGGTGTGGGAGTATGCCTTGCGATCTCCCTGACGAGAACGCGATCCCCATCGCGCATTTCGGGCGTTCGAACGTGGGGCGGGCAAAGACGCTGTACCGCATCGGGCTCTCCCATCGCTATGGACGGCGCATGCAAATGATCTCTGGGATTCACTATAACTTCTCCCTTGCCGAGGAAAGTTGGCCGCTTGCGGACTTCCGCGATTTCAACGAGGCATACTTCGCGCTCATCCGCAATTTCCGGCGGCACGCGTGGCTGCTGCTGTACCTCTTCGGCGCGTCGCCTGCGGTGTGCTCGTCCTTTGTTGAGGGGCGCGCGCACGAGCTGCGGGAGCTAGCACCCGGCACCCTGTACCTGCCTCATGCCACTTCGCTGCGCATGGGACGCCTCGGCTACCTTAGCGCGGCCCAGGATGCGCTTGCCGTGAGCTATAACGACCTGCCGAGCTATGCGGCCTCGCTCGAAGATGCGCTGACCAAGCCGTATCCCGCATACGAGACGATCGGCGTCGGCGAAGGCGAAGATTATCGACAGCTTGCCACGAGCCTGCTGCAGATTGAGAACGAGTTCTACAGTACGATTCGCCCGAAGCGCGTGGTGCGACGCGGTGAGCGGCCGCTGCGGGCGCTACGCGAGCGGGGCGTGCAGTACGTCGAGGTTCGCGCAATGGATCTGGATCCGTTCTCCGCAATAGGTATCACAGCGCATACGGTCCGGCTCCTAGATATCTTCCTTCTGCACTGCCTGCTCAGCGATAGTCCCCCTGACACGCCGCAGGAGATCGCGGCCATCGGACGCAACAAGCAACAGGTCGCCGCACGCGGACGCGAGCCGGGGCTGTGTCTGGAGCGAGGCAACGAAACGGTGGAGCTGCGCGAATGGTCCAGGCAGCTGCTGCTCGAATGCGAACCAATTGCTGCGGCGCTCGACGCAGAGAATGGGTGCAGCGAGTACCGCAGCGCACTTTCGGCTGCGGCCCGCGTCGTGGCGGACCCTGAGTCCCTGCCGTCTGCCCGTGTCCTGTCCGCGATACGGAAGCGCTACGGCGGCTCTTACTTCCGATTCGCTCTCGAGCATTCACTTGAACATCGGAACGTCTTGCTCGGCGAACTGCTGCCGGCAGACTTGGAATCTCACTTTCGCCGCATCGCGGACGAGTCCCTCGACCTGCAGCGGCTCATGGAGGCGGAGGACGTCTTGCCGTTCGAAACCTTTCGGCAGCAGTATCTTTCACCCAACTCTCTTCAAGCTCACTGAGCGTTACCCACAGGTCATTGCGCTTGTCGACGTAGTGGTCACCTTGCCGGCAAAGGATCGATCTAGGTGACCGCAGTCATCGCCAATCGATCCGGCGTGCTGGGCGGCGATCTGCACTTCGGTGTCCGCTATTGGGAAGCGCCGGCAAAGGCCGCTCTTGGGTGTGGATTCAACTGGTCAGCGCAACACATGCTAGGTTTAGGAGACGCAACAGCAAGGGCTTGTCAAATCGGTACTAATCGCAAGTAGCGCTGTTTCCTGGTCCCTCTGACTCGTGCTTGTACAACCTCGGATCGTCGCTAAGCCAGGTCGCAGCAAGGCAATAGGCTTCAAACCCTTGTCTGTAAGGATGGACGGTGTTGCGTCGACCGGTTGAGCCCGCAACCCTGAGCAGACGGTATCGAATCCCGACAAAGCAGGCGTTCGACGAACAAGGTTACCGGCGACCGCGGTGAGCAGCGCGGAGCGGGGATGATCGATATGGCGAAATCATCCCCCTTCGATGGCCAAGACGATCGACGATATCGTGGCGCCGATGATTGCAATCACTATACCCGCGAAGAAGATTCGCACGGTCGACCGGTAGCGCGACAGGACCTCGTCGCGAACGTCGAGCGCCCGAAACAATGCGACCAGTTGGAGCACGATCCCCGCGCCCGTCAGGATCGCTGCACCGGTCGATGCCCGAGTCCAGGACCCAGGCGCCTCGAAGCTCCAGAAACGCAGGAACGCGATGGAAAGACTCAGGAACAGCGCGATGGCCGTTACCAGGCCCTGGCGATATCCCACCGGCAGGGTGGCTGCGCCCTCAACGCGCGCATCACTATTGTCTGCTTTGCTCACAGCGGTCCCGAGTACCGATCCGTCGAGCCAATACGGAGGATAGCCAGATTGACCCGGAAATTACTTCGGTTGCTGGCAATTCGCTGCAGAAGCTTCTTCACGGCGGCCTGCACAGACGATCTTGCCAGTGAGGTCTTGTGTGACTTGGCTCGTGGGCTGAGAGGAACACGTCACCTTACCGAACAAGTCGCGCACGCAACATCCCTTGCCACATACGGCTTGTCCTGAGATGTTCACGTGGACTTCGCCGCCAATGGCGCGCTGCTTGCGGAAGTCCAAGCTCCACGTGCAATCGCGCGCTGCACGCGACTGATTTTCTCGTGATTTTGGTCGGGGTGAGAGGATTCGAACCTCCGACATCTTGCTCCCAAAGCAAGCGCGCTACCGGGCTGCGCTACACCCCGCCGGTCGCGATTATGGCACCCGTCCTGCACCGCGGCAAACTGCGGTCGCAGGCGACATCGATCCGCTCAGCGCGGCTGCGCCTCGAAGCCCGCACCCTCGATCGCCGCGACGATCGCCGCGGGATTCGCCGCCGCCGCGTCGAATTCGACCGTTGCCGCCTTCTTCTCGAGCGACACGTCGACGTGCGTTACCCCCGGCAACCGCGTGACGGCGCCAGTGACGCTCTTCACGCAGCCCTGGCAATGCATGCCCTCGACCGCGAACTCGCGCGTGATCGTGCTCATCGGATCTCCTCCTTCATCGGGTAGCTGTCGGGCATGGGCGCGTTCGCGAGCGTCGGCGCCGCCGAGCGGGAATCCGCGGGAGATCCGCCCATCATCGACGGCGACGCAGGCGGCCCGGGCGGGCGCCAGCGCTTGAGCAGCAGCGCATTCGCGACGACGGACACGGAGCTCGCAGCCATCGCGGCGCCCGCGAGCGGCGGCGTCAGCAGGCCGAACACCGCGAGCGGAATGCCGAGCACGTTATAGACGAACGCGAAGAACAGGTTCTGCCGGATCTTCCGGAGCGTTGCGCGCGAGAGATCGATCGCCGCGGCGACCGCGGAGAGATCGTTGCGCAGGAGCGTGAGGTCGGCCGCCGACAGCGCGCTGCCCGCGCCCGCGCCCATCGCGAACGAGACGTCGGCCTGCGCGAGTGCGGGCGCGTCGTTGACGCCGTCGCCGACCATGCCGACGACCTTGCCCTCCGCCTGCATTGACGCGATCATCGCGCGCTTGTCCTCGGGCAGCTGCTCGGCACGCCAGTTCGCGATGCCGGTCGCCTTCGCGACGGCGAGCGCCGGCGCCGGATGATCGCCCGTCAGCATCGTGACCGCGACGCCGTGCTCGGCGAGGGTCGCGACCGCGGCTGCCGCGTTCGGCCGCAGCGCGTCGGCGAGCGCGATCCAGCCGACGAGCTTCGTGCCTTCGGCAACGCCGACGATCGTCTGACCTTCGCGCTGCGCATCGGCGGGCGGGCCGGCGTCGAGCAGCGCGACCCCCGACTCGGCGAGGAACGACGGCGAGCCCAGCCGGATCGTCTGCAGCCCATTCTCGCCGGAGACGCCGCGGCCGGCGTGGACGCGCACGGAGGCGACCGGCAGCGGTGTCAGCTGCAGCGCCTGCGCGCGCGCGACGATCGCGCGGGCGAGCGGGTGCGTCGCGCCCTGCTCCAGCGACAGCGCGAGGAGCAGCAATTCGTTAACCGTGAAACCAGGCTGGGGATAGGTCGCCACGACGGCCGGCACGCCCGCGGTCAGCGTCCCGGTCTTGTCGACGACGAGCGCGTCGATCTTCTCTGCACGTTCGAGCGACGCGGCGTTGCGGACGAGGATGCCCGCCGCAGCGCCCTTGCCCACGCCGACCATCAGCGCCGTCGGTGTGGCGAGGCCCAGCGCGCACGGGCACGCGATCACGAGCACCGCGGTCGCGCGCATCAGCGCTTCGCCCCAGTCGCCGAGCGCGAGCCCGTTGCCGACGAGCGTGAGCGCGGCGACGACGAGCACCGCGGGGACGAACCAGGCGGACACGGCGTCGGCCATGCGCTGCACCGGAGCCTTCGACCCCTGCGCGGCGGCGACCTGGCGGACGATGCCGGCGAGCAGCGTCGCCTGTCCGACGGCCGTGGCCTCGCAGCGCAGCGGTCCCTGTTCGTTCACCGTCCCGGCGAGCACCGGATCGCCGGGGGCTTTCGCCACCGGCTGGCTCTCGCCGGTCAGCATCGATTCGTTGACGGCCGACTCGCCGCTCAGCACGCGGCCGTCGACCGGGACGTTCGCTCCGGCGCGGACCACGAAGACGTCGCCCGCGCGGACGTGCGAAAGCGGGACCTCCTTCACGTCGCCGTCGCGCTCGCGCAGCACGGTGGGCGGCTGCAGCGCGAGCAGGTGCCGGATCGCGTTGGCCGTCCTCGCCTTCGCCCGTCCCTCGAGCAGCTTGCCCAGCAGCACGAGCGTGATCACCACGGCCGCCGCTTCGAAGTACACGTGCTGGCTCTCGAGCGGCACGAGCCACACGGCGATGCTGTAGAGATACGCGGCGGTCGTGCCCAGCGCGACCAGCACGTCCATGTTCGCGGCGCCGCCGCGCACCGCGTTCCACGCGCCGCGGTAGAAGCGCGCGCCGGCCCAGAACTGCACCGGCGTGGCGAGCGCGAACTGCAGCCACACCGGCATCATGATCTCGTGCCGGCCATTGACCATAAACACCATCTGCGCGACGAGCGGCGCGGTGAATAGCGCCGCGACGGCGAACAGTGCGAGGTCCTTGCGGTAGCGGCGCGCCTCGACCCGCGCCTCGTGCTCGGGCTGCGTGAACGGGTCCACCGCGGGCGCGGCATCGTAGCCCGCCTTCCGGACCGCCTCGATCAGGCTCTGCTGGCTTGCCGATTCGGGCTCGTATTCGACGTGCGCCGTCTCGGTCGCGAAGTTGACCGCCGCGCGGACGCCGGGCGCGCGGTTCAGCACCTTCTCGATCCGGGCCGCGCACGCGGCGCAGGTCATCCCGGTCAGCTGAAGATCAATGGTGCGAGCAGTCATCGCGCTAGAAAGTGCGCGGCAGCTTCAACCGCCGCGCACGGTCCACTCTATCTACGGCCGATTCTACGCCGGACAAGGGGCGGCGCCGGTTGATCCAGGTTAACCGCGGGGACGTCGGGGTCAGAACGGAATCCGTCGGGTCAGCATGTCCCGGTACATGACCCAGTCCCCGAGCAGGCTGTAGAGCGGGTACGTGAACGTCGCCGGCCGGTTGTGCTCGAAGAAGAAGTGGCCGATCCACGCGAAGCCGTAGCCGGCGACCGGCGCCAGCGCGAGCCACCACGCGTTGCGTGTCGCGATCGCTGCCACGACGCAACCCAGCACGAGCGAAGTGCCGACGAAGTGCAGCCGGCGGCACGCGCGGTTCGCGTGCTCGGACAGGTAGAACGGGTAGAACTCGCGAAACGATGCGTAGCGCGCCGCCATCAGCGACTCCGCGCCCGCCCGTCAGCGGTGTCCGGCGAAGAAGGCGTCCACAACCCCGATCGCGCGCTCGACGTCCGCACGCGTGACGTCGAGGTGCGTGACCCACCGCTGGTGCGCAGTCCCCGTGATCTGCACGCCGTTCGCGGCGAGATGGGCGGCGAAACCGTCCGCGCTGCCTTCGCGCACGGCGACGAATACCATGTTGGTTTGCGGCGGCGCGACGTCGAGCGCGCGATGCTTCGCCAGGCCCGCGGCAAGGAGCGCGGCATGCGCATGGTCGTCGGCGAGCCGTGCGACGTGGTGCGCGAGCGCGTGTCGCCCCGCCGCCGCGAGAATTCCCGCCTGCCGCATCCCGCCGCCCAGCATCTTGCGCCAGCGATGCGCCGCACCGATGTAGTCGCGACGACCGCACAGCACGGAGCCGACGGGCGCGCCCAGTCCCTTCGACAGGCAGACCGACACCGAATCGAATCCCTGCGCGATCGTCCGCGGCGCGACACCCCGCTTCACCGCCGCGTTCCACAGCCGCGCGCCGTCGAGATGCAATGCGAGCCGGCGCCGGTCGGCGAGCGCGCGGACCGTCGCCACGTAGCCCTCCGGCAGCACCTTGCCGCCGATCGTGTCCTCGAGCGCGATCAGGCGCGTCTGCGCGAAGTGCGAATCGTCGGGCTTGATCGCAGCCTCGATCGCGGCCACAGGAATCGTGCCGTCGGCGGCATTGTCGAGCGGCTGCGGCTGGATGCTGCCGAGCACCGCGCCGCCGCCCGCCTCGTAGCGGTACGTGTGCGCCTCCTGGCCGACGATCACCTCGTCGCCGCGCGCGCAGTGCGTCATCACGCCGATCAGGTTCGACTGCGTGCCCGACGGCACGAACAGCGCCGCCTCGAAACCGAGCAGCGCCGCGACCTCCTCCTGCAGCGCATTGACGTTCGGATCGTCGCCGAAGACGTCGTCGCCGACGTCGGCCGCCGCCATCGCCGCGCGCATCGCGGCGGTCGGGCCGCGTCACCGTGTCGCTGCGGAAATCCATCGCCATCGGCGACCTCCGTTCAGCCTTCGTCTTGAGCTGCGGGAACAGGATCACGTCGCGGATCGACGGGCTGTCGGTCAGGAGCATCACGAGCCGGTCGATGCCCACGCCCTCGCCCGCCGTCGGCGGCAGCCCGTACTCCATCGCGCGGATGTAGTCGGCGTCGTAGAACATCGCCTCCTCGTCGCCCGCCTCGCGCGCCTCGACCTGGGCGCGGAAGCGCGCCGCCTGATCCTCGGGATCGTTGAGCTCGGAGAACCCGTTCGCGAGCTCGCGGCCGGTGACGAAGAGCTCGAAGCGGTCGGTGATCGCGGGATCGGCGTCGCTCGCGCGCGCGAGCGGCGAGACGTCGGCCGGATACGCGACGATGAACGTCGGCTGCACGAGCTTCGCCTCGGTCGTCGCCTCGAACAGCTTCAGTTGCAGGACGCCCGCGCCGTCGGTCGCGAAAACCTCGACGTCGAACGGCGCGAGCGCCGTGCGCAGATACGCCGGTTTGGCGAGCTCGGCGAGCGAGTAGTGCGGGTTGTACTTGTGGATCGCCTCGGCCATCGTCAGCCGGTCGAACGGGCGCCCGAGGTCGATCACCGTGCCCTGGTAGGTCACTGTCGTCGCGCCGACGACCTTCTGCGCCACCTCGCGGAACAGCTTCTCGGTGAGGTCCATGAGGTAGCGGTAGTCCTGATACGCCTCGTAGAACTCGAGCATCGTGAACTCGGGGTTGTGCCGCGTCGATATTCCTTCGTTGCGGAAGTTGCGGTTGATCTCGAACACCTTCTCCAGGCCACCGACGACGAGCTTCTTGAGATAGAGCTCCGGCGCGATGCGCAGGAAGAGCTTCATGTCGAGCGCGTTGTGATGCGTCGCGAACGGCCGCGCCGCCGCGCCGCCCGGAATCGGATGCATCATCGGCGTCTCGACCTCGAGGTAGCCGCGGGCGACGAAGAACTCGCGGATCGCCTGCACGATCCTCGAGCGGGCGACGAACGTGCGGCGCGCGTCCTCGTTGGTGACGAGATCGACGTAGCGCTGCCGATAGCGCTGCTCCTGGTCGGTCAGCCCATGGAACTTCTCCGGCAAAGGCCGCAGCGCCTTCGACAGGAGCCGGATGGACTGCGCCTTGACTGTGAGCTCCCCGGTCTTCGTCTTGAACAGCGTGCCGGACGCGCCGACGATGTCGCCCAGATCCCAGTGCTTGAACGCCTCGAGCGTGTCGGCACCGACGGCGTCGAGTGTCACGTAGAGCTGGATGCGGCCCGTCATGTCCTGCAGCGTCGCGAAGCAGGCCTTGCCCATCACCCGCTTCAGCATCATCCGGCCGGCGACCGCGACGGCCACGCCGAGCGATTCGAGCTCGTCGTTGGCCTTGCCGTCGTAGCGCGCGTGCAGGTCGGCCGCGAGCGCGTCGCGGCGGAAGTCGTTCGGGTACGCCTGTCCCTGCGCACGCAGCGCGGCAAGTTTCGCGCGGCGCTCGGCGATGATCTGGTTCTCGTCGGCGGGTGCCGACGCGGCTGCCGCGGGTTCGTTCTTCTTTTCGGTCACCGTCACACTCCCTGCTTCAGGCTCGCCGCGATGAAGTCGTCGAGGCCGCCGTCGAGCACCGCCTGCGTATTGCCGACCTCGTAGTTCGTGCGCAGGTCCTTGATCCGCGACTGGTCGAGCACGTAGCTGCGGATCTGGTGGCCCCAGCCGATGTCGGTCTTGCTGTCCTCGAGCTTCTGCTGCTCCTCGCGCCGCTTGCGGAGCTCGAGCTCGTAGAGCTTAGCCTTCAGCATCGCCATCGCCTCGGCGCGGTTCCGGTGCTGCGAGCGGTCGTTCTGGCACTGGACCACGATATTCGTCGGCAGGTGCGTGATCCGGACCGCGGAGTCGGTCTTGTTGATGTGCTGGCCGCCGGCGCCAGACGCGCGAAACGTGTCGATGCGGAGATCGGCCGGATTGATCTCGACCTCGATCGAATCGTCGACCTCCGGGTAGACGAAGACGCTCGCGAACGACGTGTGCCGGCGCGCGTTGGAATCGAACGGGCTCTTGCGCACCAGCCGATGTACGCCGACCTCGGTGCGCAGGTAGCCATAGGCATAATCGCCCTCGACTTTCACCGACGCGCTCTTGATCCCGGCGATTTCGCCGGGCGTCTCTTCGAGGAGCTCCGTCCGGTAGCCCTTGCGCTCGCAATAGCGCAGGTACATCCGCAGGAGCATCGCCGCCCAGTCCTGCGCCTCGGTGCCGCCGGAGCCCGCCTGGATGTCGATGAAGCAGTTGGCCGGGTCCATCGGATTCGAGAACATCCGGCGGAACTCGAGGTCGTCGACGCCGGCGGCGATCGAAGCGACATCCTTCGCCACGGCTTCGAGGGTCGCGTCGTCACCCTCGGCGCGTGCGAGCTCGAACAATTCACCGCTGTCGGCGAGCGACGCGCCGAGCGTGGTCAGCGTGCCGACGACGCCGTCGAGCGCCTTGCGCTCGCGGCCCAACTCCTGCGCCCGCTTCTGGTCCTCCCAGACCTTCGGATCCTCGAGCTCGCGCGCGACCTCGGTCAGCCGCACCGCTTTCGCATCGAAGTCAAAGATACCTCCGCAGCTCGTGGGTGCGCGCCTTGAGGTCGGCGAGCGACGCGGCGATCTGGTTCAGGCGTTCGGCTTCCATGGCGGGCGCATCCTTCGCGGCAAACGGAAATTATAGCCGATCGACGCGGCGACCCGCACCCTGCGGAGGATGCAGCGGCGCCGGCTTCGCATGCCGCGATGGCTGCGGATCAGTTGCCGGTTGCCGCCGTCTTGCGTTCCCGCCGCCACATCGCAGCCAGCAGCATGGCGACGACGGCGTGCAGGACGACGGCCGGCCACAGCAAAGGACCACCGACGTGCGCGACCGCGCCGAGGTAGGCAAGATACAGCGCGATCGCCGCGTTGTAGAGCAGCATTCCGCGGACGGCCCCGTCGGCGATTCCCGCGGCGGGCCGACGGCCCGGCCAGCACGCCACGCTCAGTGCGACGAGCGTGATGCCGAAACAGCGGCCGGCGATCGCCCCGACAGGGGAGAGATCGGCGCCGATCAGCAGCGCAACGACGAGCGCGGGATCGATCAGCAGGACGAGCCCTGTGCCGATCTCGACGATCACCGTGAACGCGAGGATCTTCCGCACGTTGTGCGAGGCCCGCTGTTCGCCTAGTCGCGCGCTCGCGCCAGTGCTTTCTGCGCCTCTTCTCGCTCCTCGGCCGTCATCTGCTCCCGTCCGAGCTTGTAGGTCAGCTTATCGATCTTGCCGGTGAAGCGGAACGGCAGCTTGTAGCTGTCGTCGACCGGCGTGCGCATATCGATTCCAACGTCGAAGGTTTCGTCGATGGCCATCATCAGCGGAATCGTATGGTCGATCTTCTGGCGGGACAACTCCCTGCCATCGACCGACAGCACGCCCGTGCCACCCTTGCCCGGGCCGGGTCCGTCGTACTTGAAGTCGAACACGATCGTGTGCTTGCCGGGCTTGAGCGAGCTGCCCAGCCAGTCCGCCCCTCCGACGCCGCCCTCCCACCTATACCGTTTCAGGTTCAGAAGGTTGTAGACGAAGACCGGCTTGCCTTTCAGCAGATAGAAGCCGTAGCCACCGAAGTGGCCGCCGAGCGTGGCGATCATGCCTTCGGCGCCGGCCTTGGGAATGGTCAAATCGGCGGTGATCGAGTAGTCGCGGTCCAGGAGACTGGGCGCATTGCCGATGGGGATGCCGGCATTTTCGCCGACGTACGTGAATACCGTGCGCCCGGCGACCGCGCTCGGCCGCGGCGTGAGCAGGCGCACGAAGCCCGAGTTGTCCAGCGGAAGGACGTTGTATTTCGCCGCCTCCGTCAGGAACAGCGCCTGCAACTCCTTCAGCTTGGCGGGATTGCTCGCCGCGAGGTCGTTGAATTGCGAGAAGTCGTCGGCGAGGTTATAGAGTTCCCATTTGTAGTCGGTCATCGCGGGGGTAGGTCTTGTCGGAGCCCCAGGACTCGTAGTACAGCATCTGCTCGGCCTCGGGAAGCGTCAGGATGCCGTTGTAGGCGGTCAGCTGATTCGGCGTGCCCTGCAGCGTGCCCTCTGCGCTGGTGCCGTTGTCGCCGCTCATGTAGATGATCAGCGTATTGTCGAGCTTGCCCATGTCCTCGACCGCCTGGATCACCCGGCCGATCTCGTGGTCGGTATAGGCGGCGTAGGCGGCGAAGACCTCGGCCTGGCGGGCGTAGAGCTTTTTCTGGATGACCGACAGCGAGTCCCATTTCGGCAGGTCCGCCGGCCACGGCGTGAGCTGCGTGTTCGCCGGAATCACACCGAGGCGTTTCTGGTTGGCGAAGATCTGCTCGCGCAGCTTTTCCCAGCCCATGTCGAACTTACCCTTGAACTTGTCGATCCATTCCTTCGTCGGCTGGTGCGGCGTATGCGTGCCGCCGGGCACGTAGTAGACGAAGAACGGCTTGTCGGGTGCGGCCGCATTGAGGCCGCTCATGTACTTGATGGCCTCGTCCGCCAGGTCGGTCGTGAGGTTGTAGCCGGGTTTGCCGACCCACGGAAAGATCTGGGTGTGATCGCGGAAGAGATACGGTGTCCACTGGTCGGTCTCGCCGCCCATGAAGCCGTAGAAGTACTGGAAGCCCATCCCGCTCGGCCATTGCTCGAACGGCCCCGCCAGGCTGTATTGGAAGCCGGGCGTGTTGTGATTCTTCCCGAACCACGACGTCGAATACCCGTTCTCCTTCAGGATCGCGCCAATCGTCTCGTTGTCCGGTCCGATGATCGAGTCGTAGCCGGGGTAGCCGGGGGACAATTCACCGATCACGCCCGAGCCCACCGAGTGGTGATTGCGGCCGGTGATGAGCGCTGCCCGCGTCGGCGAGCACAGGGCGGTGGAGTGGAACTGCGTGTAACGCAACCCGGCCTGCGCTATGCGGTCCATCGCCGGAGTCGGAATGACGCCGCCGAACGTGCCCGATACACCAAAGCCCTGGTCGTCGGTCATGATGAGAAGCACATTGGGCGCGCCCTTCGGCGGCACCACGCGCGGAGGCCACCAGGGCTTGGACTCCTTGGCCTCTTCCTTGATCACGCCGCCGAACTTCGGAGCGGCGGCGGGAGCTGCTTTCCTTCGACGGTCGTGGTGGCGTCAGGCGATCCCAGCACGCCCGTCACCTGCTGCGCCGCGACCGGTGCGACCGCCAGCGCGGCGATCAGGATTGTTGCGAATTGTGCGAAGACCTCGTTCCTGCTCGTTTGCCGTCCGCTCCTCGGCTGGTGTGCGTAGGTGCTTCCTCGGCGGGTCGGAATCGCCCTGCCGATTCGTCGCGGGCGCAATGGTACGCCAATCGAACGGGGCGAATCCCTGCCTCAGGCATGGATTCCCGGCCATCGATCTTGGGCGCGCCGGCCCTTTCGCATATCATTTGGAGTTCGACCGCGGGTATTCTTTTGGCCGCGTCTCGACCTTCCGCATTGGAGCACTTCATGCCCACCTTCTTCGTGAACAAGGATCGCGTCGACATCGCCGCGAATGTCCCCGGCGACACGCCGCTCCTGTGGATCCTGCGCGACCACCTGAACCTCACCGGCACCAAGTTCGGCTGTGGCATGGCGCTGTGCGGCGCATGCACCGTCTACGTCGAAGGACAGCCGGCGCGCTCGTGTCAGGTGCCGCTCTCCTCGATCAAGACCGGGACCGAGATCACGACGATCGAGGGGCTGAAGACGAAGGAGGCGCAGGCCGTGCAGGCGGCGTGGGAGAAGCTCGACGTCCCGCAATGCGGGTACTGCCAGAGCGGACAGGTGATGGCCGCTGCCGCGCTGCTCGCGAAGAAGAAGAAGCCGACCGACGCCGACATCGACGCAGCGATGAGCGGCAACCTCTGCCGCTGCGCGACGTACGTGCGCATCCGCGCCGCGATTCACGAAGCGGCGAAGTCCATTGCCTGACGGGAGACGACGAATGAATCCGATGCGCATGCGTCCCCGCACCCCCGTCGCCGCAGCCGGCGTCGACCGTCGCGTATTCCTGAAGGCGACCGCCGCCGCCGGCGCGGGCCTGACGCTCGGCATCTGGTCGGGCACCGCGGCCGCACAAGCGTCCGGCCCGGGCAAGACCGTCGGCGGTGCCGCCGCCGGCGGCTTCGAGCCGAACGCGTTCCTCACGATCGGCATCGACAACACGGTCACGGTGTACGTCAAGCACCTCGAGATGGGCCAGGGCACCTACACGGGGCTGCCGACGCTTGTCGCCGAAGAGCTCGATTGCGCGTGGTCGCAGATCCGCGCGACCGGCGCGCCGGCGGACGCGTCGCGCTACGCGAACCTCTTCTGGGGCACCGCGCAGGGCACGGGCGGGTCGACCGCGATCGCCAACTCGTTCGAGCAGTACCGTCAGGCGGGCGCCGCCGCGCGCGCAATGCTCGTCGCGGCCGCGGCGAAGCAGTGGAACGTGCCGCCCGAGTCGGTCCAGGTGAAGAGCGGCGTCGTGTTCCACGCGAACGGGAAAAAGGCGACCTTCGGCGAGCTCGCGAGCGCCGCGGCGAGGGAGCCGGTGCCAGCGAACGTGAAGCTCAAGGACGCGAAGGACTTCGTCTTCATCGGCAAGCACGTCCCGCGCACCGACTCGAAGGCGAAGTCGAATGGCACCGCGCAGTTCACGCAGGACGTCAAGCTGCCCGAGATGCTGACCGCGCTCGTCGCGCATCCGCCGCGTTTCGGTGGGCAGTTCAAGACCTACGATCCGTCCGACGTGTCGAAGGTGCCGGGCGTACGGTACGTGATCGAGGTTCCCAACGGGATCGCCGTCGTCGCGACGACGTTCTGGCAGGCGAAGAAAGGCCGCGACGCGCTCAAGATCGAATGGGACGATACCGCCGGCTCCAAACTCTCGTCCTCCGACATCACGACCGAGTACCGCCGGCTGGCGGAAACGCCGGGCAAGGTCGCGCGCAACGACGGCGACGCGGCGAAGGCCGTCGACGGCGCGGCGAAGAAGTTCATGGCCTCCTACGAATTCCCGTTCCTCGCGCACGCGGCGATGGAGCCGCTCGACTGCGTGATCCGGCTCGGCGCCGAGAGTTGCGAGGTCTGGAACGGCGAGCAGTTCCAGACCGGCGACCAGCACGCGATCGCGCAGGTCACGGGCTTGAAGCCCGAGCAGGTCAAGCTCAACATGCTTTACGCGGGCGGCAGCTTCGGGCGCCGCGCGAATCCTGCCGCCGATTACCTGGTGGAGGCCGCCGCCATCGCCAAGGCGATCGTGACCAAGACGAAGTCGACGGCGTCCGTCAAGCTCGTGTGGACGCGCGAGGACGACATGAAGGCGGGTTTCTACCGGCCCGCGTACCTGCATACGCTGAAGGCCGGGCTCGACGCATCCGGCGACATCGCAGGCTGGCAGCACCGGATCGTCGGTCAGTCCATTCTCGTCGGCACGCCGTTCGAGAAGATGATGGTGAAGGACGGCATCGACGCGACCAGCGTCGAGGGCGCTTCGACATTGCCCTACGAGATTCCGAACCTCGCGGTCGACCTCCACTCTCCGGTCGTCGGCGTGCCCGTCCTGTGGTGGCGCTCGGTCGGCTCGACGCACACGGCGTTCTCCACCGAATCGTTCATCGACGAGCTCGCGCAAGCCGCCGGCAAGGATCCGGTCGCGTTCCGCAAGGCGATGCTCGGCAAGCACCGACGGCACCTCGGCGTGCTCGAACTCGCCGCAGCGAAAGGGGGCTGGGGCACGGCGCTCGCGCCGGGCAAGGCGGGCGAGAAGCGCGGTCGCGGCATCGCGGTCCACGAGTCGTTCAACACGTTTGTCGCGCAGGTCGCCGAAGTGACCGTCGCGAAGGACTCGACCTTCCGCGTCGACCGCGTCGTGTGCGCCGTCGATTGCGGCGTCGCGGTCAATCCGGACGTGATCCGGGCGCAGATGGAAGGCGGTATCGGCTTCGGGCTCTCCGCGGCGCTCTACGGCAAGATCACGTTGAAGGACGGCGTCGTCGAGCAGTCGAACTTCCACGAGTACCCGATCCTGCGTATCAACGAGATGCCGGCGGTCGAGGTGCACATCGTGCCGTCGACGGAAAAGCCGAGCGGCGTCGGCGAACCCGGCGTGCCCGTGATCGCGCCGGCGGTCGCGAACGCACTCGCCGCGGCGACCGGCCAGCGGCTGCGCACGCTGCCGCTCAAGCTCGGCTGAGCGGCGGCTGACCCTCTCGTGCACACGCCAGAAGGGTTCACGCCCGGACACGTGCTGCCCGCAGCCGTGCCCGCCGGCGCGATCGCATTCGCCTTCCGGGACGACAAGGTGCTCGTCTCCGGCGACGGTGGTCCCGCACCCCCGCGCCTTCCGCGCTGGAGCGATCTCGCCGCGCTCGGCCTCGCCGGCACCGCGCACTACCTGGGCGCGCTCGAGGACGTCGATTGTGTCGCGGTCGGGCTCGCTGGCGATGCGCCGGAGCCGCAGGCGTGGCGTTACGCGGGGCTGCGCTCGCTGTTCTTCGCGCTGCCCGATCCGCTCCTCGCGCTCGCCGCGCGCGCGTTCCAGATCGTCGACTGGGACGCGACGCATCGCTACTGCGGACGCTGCGGCACGCCCACGCGCGACAAGCCGGACGAGCGCGCAAAGGAATGCCCGACCTGCGGGCTCGTCGCCTTTCCGCGGGTCACGCCCGCGATGATGGTGCTGGTCACGCGCGGCCGCGAGATCCTGCTCGCGCGCGCACACCGCTTCCCGCCCGCGATGTTCAGCGCGCTCGCGGGGTTCGTCGAGCCAGGCGAGACGATCGAGGACTGCATCCGGCGCGAAGTGCGTGAGGAAGTCGGCGTCGAGGTCGGCAGGCTCGAGTACTTCGCGAGCCAGTCGTGGGCCTTTCCGCATTCGCTGATGATCGCGTTCACCGCCGAGTACGCGGGCGGCGAGGTCCGGCCCGACGAGACCGAGATCGCCGAGGCGCGCTGGTTCGCGTTCGACGCGGTGCCGAAGCTACCGCCCAGCGTCTCGATCGCCCGGCGGCTGATCGACGCGACGGTCGACCGCCTCGCGAGAAGCGAAGCGGGTTCCTGCTAGAATGGCGCGGCGCAAACGATCGCTCCGCGCGCATTCGATGCTCCGTCCACTGCTTCTCGTCTGCTGCGCGTGCGCCGCGCTCGTCGGCATTCCGACTCTCGCGCAGGACGGCCGCGACCTCACCGAGGAAGCGCGCCGGCAATATGCGCAGGGATTGCGCGAAGCCGCGGCGATGGTGAAGGACCGGCAGTTCGCGAACGCGCAGGCGAAACTCGACGTGCTCCTCGCACAGCGTCCGCGCGAGCCGCAGGCCCGCTTCCTCAAGGGCGTTGCGCAGACCGAGCAGGGGCAGGACGCCGCGGCGATCGCGACGTTCCAGGCGCTGATCGAGGACTACCCGGAGCTGCCAGAGCCGTACAACAACCTTGCCGTGCTCTACGCGCAAAAGGGCGAGTACGAAAGCGCGCGCGTGGCCCTCGAACTCGCGGTCAAGGCCGCGCCTGACTGGGGCGTCGCGCACGAGAACCTGGGCGACGTCTACATCCGGTTGGGCGCCGCGGAGTACGCCACCGCCGCGAAGCTCGACCAAGGCAACAAGGCGGCCGCCGGCAAGCTCGCGCTCGCCCGCGACCTGCTCTCCTCGCGCGCGAAAAAGAACTAGCTCGCCATTTTCAACCCTTGGAACCGATCGTTCCTCCCTCCTCAGGAGCCTTTCGATGATGCGCCGTTTCTTCCTCCTCGCCGTCGCCGCGCTGGCCGTTGTCGCGTTCGCCGTACCGGCGCTCGCCGCGAATCCGCAAGTCGAGTTCGACACGACCGCCGGCAAGATCCGCGTCGAGCTCTATCCTGACGCCGCGCCGAAGAGCGTCGCCAACTTTCTCGACTACGTGAAGGCCGGCCATTTCGACGGCACGCAATTCCACCGCGTGATCCCGGGCTTCATGGTCCAGGGCGGCGGCTTCACCGCCGACTTCAAGCAGAAGCCGACGAAGCCCCCGATCGTCAACGAGGCCGAGATGTCCAGCAAGGCGGGCTTGCTCAACACGCCAGGGACGCTCGCGATGGCGCGCACGTCGGAGCCGAACTCGGCCACCGCGCAGTTCTTCATCAACGTCGCCGACAACAAGTTCCTGAACTTCCGCTCACCTGATCCGCAAGGCATCGGCTATACGGTGTTCGGCAAGGTCGTGTCCGGCATGGACGTCGTCGACAAGATCGCGAAGGCGCCCACCGGCGCCGGCGGACCGTTCCCCAAGGACGTGCCGGCCGAGAAGGTCATCATCACCAAGGCCGTCGTCGTCGACGCCAAATAGGACGCCCCGACATGGTCATCCTGCACACGAACCACGGTGACATCACGCTCGAGCTCGACGCCACGAACGCGCCGAAGACCGTCGAGAACTTCCTCGAGTACGTCCGCGCCGGCCACTACGACAACACGATCTTCCACCGCGTGATCGACGGCTTCATGGTCCAGGGCGGCGGGATGGAGCCCGGAATGCGGCAGAAGCCCACGCGGGGGACGATCGCGAACGAGGCGGGCAACGGGCTCAAGAACCGCAAGTACACGGTCGCGATGGCACGCACGTCCGAGCCGCACTCGGCGTCGTCGCAGTTCTTCATCAACGTTGCCGACAACGAGTTCCTCGACTACAAGGGCCCGAGCCCGCAGGGCTGGGGCTACTGCGTGTTCGGCAAGGTCGTCGCCGGGCAGGACGTCGTCGACCGCATCAAGGGCGTTCCCACCGGCAACAGCGGCTACCACCAGAACGTGCCGAAGGACGACGTGGTCCTCACGCGCGCCGAGGAAACGACGTAGCGCGCTCAGGGCCTGCTAACGCCATGGGCACAAACGCGTTGCACGGCCGAAAACGCCCAGCGCAAGGCGCAAAGGCGAAGGCGGGTCGCGAACCCGGCGAGACTTTGCAACGCCGCGATGGGCGTTTTCGGCAGCAACCCGAAGGGAACGGGCGGCGGGGGCCGCCACTCGGCGTTGTCCTCCTCGCAAAGACGCCCGGTCTTTGCTTCGTCGTCCGCCTGGATTGGCGGCCCCCGCCGCCCGTTCGCGTTTGTGCCCATAGCGTTAGCAGGCCCTAGTGCCGGCGACCCTGTTCGTCTCCGATCTGCATTTGTCGCCGGAGCGGCCGGCGCCGGTAGACGCCTTTCACGCGTTCTGCGCGGGTCCGGCGCGCGAGGCGGCCGGCGTCTACGTGCTGGGCGATCTGTTCGACGCTTGGATCGGCGATGACGCGCTCTCCGAGCCGCTCGCCGCCGCTGCGGCGCGTGCGCTCAAGGGCGTGACCGCCGCCGGCGTGCCGGTCGGCCTCATCACGGGCAACCGCGATTTCCTGCTGGGCGAGCGTTTCTGCGCCGCCGCCGGCGTCACGCTGCTTCCGAGCCAGCTCGTCGTCAACGTCGGCGGCACGCCGACGCTCGTTCTTCACGGCGACGAGCTCTGCACGTCCGATCACGCGTACCAGCGGTTTCGCCGCGTCGCGCACGACACGCGCTGGCAGCGGACCTACCTCGCGCTGCCCTATGCCATGCGGAGCGGCATCGCGAGGTGGCTCCGCGGCCGGAGCCGGATCGCGAACGCCGGCAAGCCCGAGCGGATCATGGACGTCGATCCGGGCGCCGTCGCGGCGGCCTTTCGCGACGCCGGCGTCAGCCGGATGATCCACGGGCACACGCACCGCCCCGCCCGGCATCATCTCGTCGTCGACGGCCGCGCCTGCGAGCGCTTCGTGCTCGCCGACTGGTACGAGCGCGGCAGCTTCCTCGAGTTCGATCACGACGGCGGCCGCACGCGCGACATCGCCGCGCCGGCCGCCTGACCGCGTCGCGGGTTCCGCGAAACGCAGATGAGCACCCCGTTCTCGCCCGACTGGTGGAGCGCGCTCGCGTCGATCGTGCTGATCGACATCGTGCTCGCCGGCGATAACGCGATGGTCATCGGGCTCGCCGCACGCAACGTTCCGACCGAGCTGCGGCGGCGTGTCATTCTGTGGGGTACCGCCGGGGCGATCGGCGTGCGCGTCGCGCTCACCGGCCTCGTCGTGTGGCTGCTCAAGGTCCCGGGGTTCCTCGTCGTCGGCGGGCTCGCGCTCATCTGGATTGCCTGGAAGCTCACGCGCGACGATGGCGGCGACGGCCACAAGGTCGGGACCGCCGCGTCCGTCCGTGGCGCCGTCCAGACCATCATCGTCGCCGACGCGGTGATGGGCGTCGACAACGTGCTCGCCGTCGGCGGCGCCGCGCACGGCAACTTCGCGCTCGTGCTCATCGGAATCGGGATCTCGATCCCCATCGTCGTCTGGGGCTCGTCGCTCGTCGTGCGCTGGATCGAGCGCTACCCCGCGCTTCTCTGGGTCGGCGCCGCCGTGCTCGGCTGGACGGCAGCCAAGATGATTGCTGGCGAGCCTTATCTCCAGCCATGGTTCGCAGCCCATCCTGTCGCGCGGACCGCTCTCTACGCGATCGTCGTCGGCGGGCTCGTTTTCGTGCCGCTCTGGCGTTCGCTCACGCCTTCGCAGCGCGCGCACGGCGCGGTGCTCGTCCTCCTCGTCGTCTGGCTCGCGGTCTTCGGCTGGATCGAGGACACGATGGGCGCGCGGCTCGACTTCTTCGAACAATGGCGCTGGGACGACGAGCTTGTCGACCTCGTCCGCTGGGTCGGCTGGATTCCCTTCGCGATCGCGGTCGGCCGGCGGCTGCGCCGTCGGTAGCGAGCAAGACGATCAGCGCCCGTTCTTCTCGACCACCGAGAACGAGGTCCAGACGAATTCCACCTGGCGCTCGATCGGCTCGTTGAGGCGCAGCTTGTACGTCGCATTGGACGACAGCAGCGTCACGTCGCCACGCGGTCGGAATTCACGCGTCGGCAGCAACAGGGTCCGGATCGGCAGCGCCGGGAACGCCTGGCTCGGCGGCAGGTAGAGCGCGCCGATGCATTTCGGCTCGACCTCGTGCGAGGGGCCGATGGCCGGATCGAACGGCTGATCCATCACGATCTTCACGAAGCGCGGCTTGCATCCCAGGTACTCGACGCCGACCTCGACGTGATCCACCATTAGCCGTCTCAATCGACGCACCACGACTACGGACCAGGGAACGGTCGAGCTCGCCCGCATCGCGAGCAACGAACCCGGGATGACGATGTTGAGATCCGCCGTCTTGCCGCGCAGCCGGCAACCGCTGTCGCTGCGATCCCTCACTTGCCAGATTTCGGGTGACATCCCGCGCGCGAACTCGGCGGCGCCCCACGCGGCGAGGGTTCTCGTTCGGGTCGGTCCACCGAACGCTTCGATGGTCGATTCGTCCAGCGGTGCCGCGGTGGGCCTCGTTCCGGCACGCGTCGATGCGGCGGTGCGCAGCGCGTGAACGATGTGCGGCAGGCCCGCCAGCACGTCGGCCGTGGAGTCCATCGGTGTGCGCTCGCCGCGACGCTCGATGCGCCTGGGCACGGGGTCGAACAGGATCCTGAGCCTGTCCAGCAGCGCGACCTCTGCGTGTCGCGTCTGCGTCAGCTCGATGCTGTCGACGGCCGAATCTCGCCTCGCTGCCCGCTCGGCGTCGATGATGGCCATCAAGGGGCCGCTGTCGAGGTACAGCACGGCTTCGCTCGACGGCAACGGTTTGCGGCTGAGTCCCTCCGAGCCTCTCAGGTCGAGCGCGAATCCGCACGGGCCGTTCGACGCGCCCTCGCCGTCCTTACCTGGACGAAGGCTCAACGACCCGCACCAGCGCTGAAGCCAGCGATAAGCCCAGAGCGCCTCGCGCGGCGAGAGCTGGCCTCCGTTCGCCGCTTCCAACAGAAGGATCTGTATGTACTGGCGTTCGGGCGTCGTCGCCGCCGCGGAATTCGATTCTGACGAACTTAGCGAGACGCTGTGGCGCTGCAGGTCCCGCTCCATCGCCGACAGGTAGGTCTCGTGCAGCGCCCGCCACCGGTTGGCATTGCGTTTCTTGTAGCGAAACATCCGGAGAAGAAATTCGATCTGGCGAAAGACCAGGAGTCGCGTGATCGCGCCGGCAGCAGCGTCGGCCGAACCCGGCAGGCGAGGCTCGCCAACGCGCGCCAGGAAACGCTCGTAGGCCTCGTTCATCGACTGGCAGAGGCGCAACGCGGATACGTAAGTCCGTCTCTCGAGCAGACGCAGCTGCGCGTTGCCCTCCACGTACCGGTCGAGGAGGCGCTCGCATGTCTGCCGAGCGACCCCGTCAAGTGCACTCAGCGTCGCCAGTCTCGCCGCGTTGCCTTCACCTCCTGCGCCCGGCCTCGACAGCACCTCGCACAGCGCCTGTTGCGCGGCAATGGGGTCCTGGCGAGGCAGCGCCCGGCAGAACTCGTCCACCATGCTCCGGTCGAGCGCACGCCCGTGCACGTCGATGTCGGCCGAGGCTACTGGCATGGGCATTCGCAGCGCCTCACGCTGTCGAGCCGGCGACCGCGACAGTGTCGCGCCGATCGACCGGAGCACGCAGCGCGAACTCGCTGACTTGCTCGGGTGCGATCGGACGGCTGATGAGATATCCCTGGACCTCGTCGCAATTGCGCTCGCGAAGAAATCGGACTTGATCGAGGGTCTCGACCCCCTCCGCCACGACCCTCAGGCGCAGGTTGTGCGCCATCGCAATCACTGCCGATACGATGGCAGCGCCATCGCGATCGACCGCGATATCGCCGATGAACGAGCGATCGATCTTGACGCTCCCGATCGGGAACTTCTTGAGCCGCGCCAGCGAGGAGTACCCGGTACCGAAGTCATCGATGGACAGATGCACCCCCATTTCCCGGATCTCGAGCAGCGTTTCGGCGGCACGCTCGGGCTGCGCCATCATCATGCTTTCGGTAATCTCCAGCTCGAGCAGGTCGGGAGGCAATCCCGTCTGGCCGAGGGCATGGGCGACCTCGATCACGAGGTCGCCGTCGATGAACTGGCGGGCAGAGAGATTGACGGCAACGCGAACCGGACGCGGCAGCTCGGCCCGCCACCGGCATCCCTGCAGGCACGCCTGCAAGAGCACCCAGCGCGCGATGTGACGGATGAGGCCGGAATCCTCGGCCACGCGGATGAAGGCCTCCGGCAGCACCAATCCGTGCTCCGGGTGCTGCCAGCGGACGAGCGCCTCGACACCGGTCAGCGCGCCACTGCGGATGGAGACCTTCGGCTGATAGAGAAGGTGGAACTGGTTGAGCTCGAGGGCACTGCGAAGCGCTGCACCGAGGACCATCCGCTCGGTCGCCGGCGGTCCCTGGGCCTCGGCGGCAAACGCTAGATTGTTGCCGCCGGATTCCTTTGCGCGGTACATCGCGGCGTCGGCGGCCTTGAGCAGGGTCGTCGTGTCCTCGCCATCTTCCGGAAACATCGCGACCCCGATGCTCGCGCCAAGGCGGCACTCCTGTCCGTGCAGCACGACCGGCTCGGACAGTGCCCCCAGCAAGCGCATTCCGAACTCGTTCACGTCGACCTGGTTGGCGACCTCCTCGGCGAGCACGATGAACTCGTCGCCGCCCAGCCGCGCCACGGTATCGGTATCGCGAACCGTTTTCGTGAGGCGGCGCGCCAGCGCCTTCAGCACTTCGTCGCCGTCGAGGTGGCCAAACGCGTCATTGACGTCCTTGAACCGGTCGAGATCCAGGAACAGGAGCGCGACGGCCCGATCATGGCGGCGCGCGAGCGCGAGCGCATGATCAAGCCGCTCGAAGAATGCGCTGCGGTTGTGCAGGCCTGTCAGCGAATCGAAGCGCGCGAGCCGGCTGATGTTGGCTTCGATGAGCTTCTGCTTCGTGATGTCGAGTCCGACGCCGCGATAGCCGAGGAACGTGCCATCCCGGGCAAAGACCGGCTCACCGCTGATCGAGACGAAGCTGAAGCCTCCCTCCTGACGCGGGGCGCGCAAGACCAGGTCGCGAAAGACCTCGTGCGCCCTGAGAGAGCGGCGGTACTCACTCCACCCGCCCTGCAGCGTCGCGATCTGCGGCATCTGCCAGAGCGGCCGGCCGAGGTGGTTCGCGATGGTTGCGCCAATCGGATCGGCGAGGTTGCCGCTGATGGCCGTAAAGCGGTGCTGCACATCCTGATCCCAGTGCCAGTCCGAACCGAGCAACGTGAGGCCTTGGAAGCGTGCCTCGCTTGCGGCAAGTGCAGCCAACCGGTCCTTCCCCTGGAGCTCGGGGACGCTGCTGCCGTGACCCGTCTGATGAGGATAGGCGAGGGCCGCCGCGGCGGAGGCTTGCGGCGGCTCGAAAAAGTAGATCTTTCCGTCTCGTCCCCGAAGCGTATCGATGGCGAGCGGCGTCGAGCGGCCCAGCCACCGCAACGGATAACGCAGGAGGTCTTGGAGCCCTTTCATGTTTCCTCGGTCGCGTCGCCTACCAGACGTCATCGGCCGGGATCGGCAATTCCGCGCCGGGATCAGGTCCGATGCTCAGTCGGGCGCGTGTGTGCACTACACCCGGTCTGGCACACTCGTTACTGTGGACAGTCTGGGTCCGCATCGCCTCAGATATCTGGAGCAATATCCGGGCCATCGCCGCGGGATTGGCGACACGCGCGGCAGCTCCGAGCGCCTTGGCTTGGAGCGGGCCCAGCTCCGCCCGAGCTGCTTCCGGACTACCGCGCGAGCCTAGCCGCCGACGAGCGCCTGCTCGAAGTCGCCGATCAGGTCGTCGCGGTCCTCGATGCCGCAGGAGACGCGGATCAGCGAATCCGCGATGCCCATCGCCGCGCGGCGCTCGGCGCCCATCTCCCAGAAGATCGTGTGCGCGACGGGGATCGCGAGCGTCCGGTTGTCGCCGAGATTCGACGACAACACGACGATACGCAGCCGGTTCATGAATTCGAAGAGGTCGACGCCGTCAGCCAGCTCGAACGACAGGAGGCCGCCGCAGGCGCCGAACAGCGACTTCGCGAGCGTGTGCTGCGGGTGTGTCGCGAGCCCGGGATAGTAGACGGCGCCAACCTTCGGGTGGGCAGCCAGGAAGTCGGCGAGCGCCTGTGCGTTCGCGCAGGTGCGCTCCATCCGCAAGGCGAGCGTTTCCGCACCGACGCTGATGTGGTGCGCCTGCTCGGCGGAGAGCGTGCCGCCCCAGTCGCGCAGCCCCTTCTTGCGCAGCTGCTGGATGCCCCAAAGCGCAGGCTTCTGCGCCTTGTAGTTGTCCGCGATGTTCGGGTAGCGCGTCCAGTCGAAGAGTCCCGTGTCGGTGACGCTGCCGCCGAGCGCGTTGCCATGGCCGCCGATGTACTTGGTCAGCGCGTTGACGACGAGCCCCGCTCCGACCGCCTTCGGGCGGAACAGCGCGGGCGAGGTCATCGTGTTGTCGACGACGAACAGGATCCCGCGCGCCGCGCACAGCGCGCCGATGCGCGCGAGGTCGGCGACCTGCGTGCGCGGGTTCGCGATCGTCTCGACGAAGACGAGGCGCGTCCGCGGAGTCAGCGCACGCTCGACCGCCGCCACGTCGGTCGCGTCG
Source organism: uncultured beta proteobacterium (assembly GCA_963830485.1). Taxonomy (GTDB): domain Bacteria; phylum Pseudomonadota; class Gammaproteobacteria; order Burkholderiales; family Casimicrobiaceae; genus CAIWHR01. Next base: position 79,054 of record CAWHNE010000025.1, on the reverse strand, counting down.
GCGTAGCCGATGTCGGCGCCGTGGCCTCCGAGCGTCTCGAGCATGCTCACCGTGTTGCCGAAGAGGTAGCGGCTCGCGACGACGTGATCGCCCGCGCGCGTGAGCGCGAGCAGGATCGCGCCGATCGCCGCCATGCCGGTGGCGAAGCAGACGGTCGCGACCCCGTCCTCCATCGCGGTGACTTTCGCCTCGAGCGCCGCGGCGGTCGGGTTGCCCTGACGGCCGTAGGCGTAGCCCTGCGCGCGGCCCTGGAAGACGGCGGCGAGCTCGCGCGCGTCGCGGTAGCCGTAGGCGACCGACACGTGCAGTGGCTTGTGCAGCGCGCCGTGCTCGATGCCGGCGTCGCGGTCGGAATGGAGGATCGCGGTCGTGAATCCGCGGTGCTGCAGTTTTGTGCTCATCTCGGCCCCGGAAACGAAAAGCCCGTTCAACGTCCGCTGAACGGGCTTTGTGGCGCCGCGTGGATTCCGTCACCGGCCATGGCGCCCCGGGCCTCGCTTTAGCGGCATTTGTTAAGCGCCCGCAAGCTGTGGCTCAAATCGGCGCAAATCCGATTATCCGGATCGGACGGCGATTGTCAACGCGCCGCTACGAAAGCGGCTTCAGCTGACCGAGCAGCGTCGGCACCAACTCTGTCACGGTCGGATGGATGTGCATCGCCCGTTCGATCACCGTGTACGGCGCGCCTGCGTACATGACATCGAGCAGCGAGTGGATCACCTCGTCGCCCTCGATGCCGAGGAGCGCCGCCCCGAGCAGTCGCTTCGAGCCGGCGTCGACCAGCACCTTCATGAAGCCCGCGGTCTCGCCACGTTCCTTCGCCCGCCCGACGCGCGTCATCGGCATCGTCGCGACAAGCGCGTCGATGCCCTTCTCGCGCACCTCGCGCTCGGTCATTCCGGCGCGCCCGAGCGGTGGGTCGATGAAGAGCGCATAGGCCGGGATGCGATCGGTGACGCGTCGCGACTCGCCGTCGAGCAGGTTCGCCGCGACGATCTCGTAGTCGTTGTACGCGGTGTGCGTGAACGCGCCCCGACCGTTTACGTCGCCGAGTGCGTAGATGCCATCCACGTTCGTGCGCAGGGCGTCGTCGACGACGATGTAGCCGCGCTCGTCGAGCGCGAAGCCCGCGCGCTCGCAGCCCAGGTCGTCGGTGTTCGGCCGGCGACCCGTCGCGAGCAGCAGGTGGGACCCGACGACCTCGCGCGGCTCCTGCGCGCACTCGATACCCACCGCGACGCCGTCGCGATGCGCGCGCACGGCGAGGCACTTCGCGTCGAGCCGGATCGCGATCCCCTCGGCCTCGAGGATGTCCTTCACCGCGGCGGAGACTTCGGCGTCCTCGCGTCCTATCAGCGCGGAGCCCATCTCGATCACCGTCACCTCGGCGCCGAAGCGGCGGTACATCTGCGCGAACTCGAGCCCGACGTAGCTGCCGCCGATGACGACGAGGTGCCGTGGCAGCGCATCGACGTCCATCATCGTCACGTTGTCGAGATAAGGCACATCGCCGATGCCGGCGATCCCGGCAACGTTCGCACGCCCGCCGACGTTGACGAAGATCTGCGGCGCTTCGAGCAGCGCGGCGCCGACGCGCACCGCGTGCGGTCCCTCGAAGCGGGCGTGGCCTTCGATGACGGTGACGCCCGACGTTTCCCGCAGCCACGCGGCGAGGCCCTCGCGCGATTGCCGGACCACCGCGTCCTTGCGCGCCTTGACCGCGGGCATGTCGACGCGCATGCCCGGCGGCACCACGACGCCCCAGCCGCCCGCGGTGCGCGCCACGTGCGCGGCGCGCGCGCTCGCTATCAGCGTCTTGGTCGGGATGCAGCCGTTGTTGACGCAGGTGCCCGCCGAAGCGCTTGCGCTCGATGATCGCGGTCTTGCGGCCGGCCTTGGCGAGCCGCACCGCGAGCGACGGCCCCGCTTGGCCGGTGCCGATGACGATCGCGTCGTAATGATCGCTCATGGGTAGCCTCCGCGCCCTGCAAGCGCGCAGTCTACCCCGTGCCCGGAATGCGACGGCTCAGCGCGCGAGCAGCGCCTTCAAGTCCTTGAGCCGCTCGGCCCCGGCAGCCTTCTCGCGGGCGGCCTCCTCGGGGGGCAGCGGCGCGCCCGCCCAACGCAGGTCGTCCTGCGCGAGCTCGCCGAGAAAGCGCGACGGCTGGCATTCGATCGTCTCGCCCGCGCGCTTGCGCTTGCGGCAGTACGAAAGATGCAGGCTTCTCTGCGCGCGCGTAACGCCGACGTACATGAGCCGGCGCTCCTCGTCGACGTTGCCGGCGGCGATCGCTTCGCGATGCGGGAGGAGGCCTTCCTCCAGTCCGACCAGGAACACGTGCGGAAATTCGAGGCCCTTCGCCGCGTGCAGCGTCGATAGCCGCACCGCATCGGGCACACGGCCCTCCTGGCCTTCGAGCATCGTGATGAGCGCGATGGTCTGCGTGAGCTCGAGCAGGTTCTTGCGATCGGCTTCGCCCTTCGTCGACAGCCAGCCGATGAAGTCGCGCACCCCGGTCCACCGGACTTCTGCCTGCTTGCGCTCGGACGTCGCGGCGAGGTGGTCCTCGTAGCCGATCGCGGCGACGAGCTCGTCCAGCAACCGCCCCGCGGGCTCGCGCTCGGCGCGGTAGCGAAGGCCGTTGATCAGCGTACAGAATTCGTCGAGGATCTCGCGCTGCCGCGCGGGCAGCTGCACGGCCGCCTCGGCGTCGAACACCGCGGCGAACAGGCTCGCGTGCCGGTCGGCCGCGATCGCCGAGAGCTTCGCAAGCGTGGTCGCGCCGACTCCACGTTTCGGCGTCGTCACCGCGCGGATGAACGCGGGATCGTCGTCGTCGTTGGCGATCAGGCGCAGATACGCCATCAGGTCCTTGATCTCGGCGCGCTCGAAGTACGACTGCCCGCCGGAGACCTCGTACGGGACGTTCTGCGCGCGGAGCTGCTGCTCGAAGACCTTCGCCTGGTGGTTGCCGCGATAGAGGATTGCGTAGTCGGCGTACTTGCCGCGGTGCTGGAAGCGATGCGCGAGCAGCCGCCGCACGACGCCCTCGGCTTCCGCCAGATCGTCGGCGGCAGGCGTCACCGGGATGGCATCGCCGTGGCCGTGCTCGCTCCAGAGTTTCTTGTCGTGGAGGCGCGCGTTGTGCGCGATCAGCGCGTTGGCGGAGCGCAGGATCCGCACGGTCGATCGGTAGTTCTGCTCCAGCTTGATCACGGTGAGCGAGGGATAGTCCTGCGCCAGCCGCGCCAGGTTTTCGACGGACGCGCCGCGCCATCCGTAGATGGCCTGATCGTCGTCGCCTACCGCGGTGAACGATGCCCGCTCGCCGACGAGGTGCCGCATCAGCTGGTACTGCGCAGGATTCGTGTCCTGCACTTCGTCGATCAGCAGGTGCCCGCAGCGCTCTCTCCATTTCGCGGCGATCCCGGCGTCCGCACCCAAGAGCGCGATCGGCAGCGCGATCAGGTCGTCGAAGTCGACTGCGTGGTAGGCGCGGAGCGCCTCATCGTAGCGGCCGAAAGCACGTGCCGCGACGGCTTCGGCGTCGGACTTGGCCGCCTTCAGCGCGGACGAAGGCGAAACGAGCGCGTTCTTCCAGCGGCTGAACGCCATCTGCGCCGCGCGGGCGCGCGCGCGGTCGGTCGTCGGAATCAGCTCGGCCACGATCGGCAGGATGTCGTCGGGGTCGAGGATCGAGAACCCCGGCTTCAGCCCCAGCGCCTTCGCATCGGCGCGGATGATGCGCGCGCCCAGCGCGTGGAACGTCGAGATCGCGAGCTCGTCCGCGACCTTCTTGCCGCCCTGACGGATGAGAAGCTCGCCGACGCGCTCCCGCATCTCGCGCGCCGCCTTGTTCGTGAACGTGATCGCCGCAATGCGTCGAGGGTCGAAGCCGCGCTCGAGCAGGTGGCCGACCTTCGCTGCGATCACCCGCGTCTTGCCGCTGCCCGCACCCGCAAGCACGAGCAGCGGGCCGCCCATGTGGCATACGGCAGCGCGCTGCGCCGGATTGAGCGGGAACGACATCGAGGGAAGGTTGGCGCAGGCGGGTGCTAAGATTCGCGCGAGATTCTAACAGCCCGCCGATCCACGCACGCTTCACTTCCGATGAGCCTGTACGCGATCGGCGACGTTCAGGGCTGTCATGCCGAGCTCTGCCAGCTGCTCGAGCTCGTCGGCTTCTCGCCGCGCGAGGATCGGTTGTGGCTCGTCGGCGATCTCGTCAACCGCGGACCCGATTCGCTCGCCGTGCTGCGCGAAGTGAAGGCGCTCGGCGATGCCGCGGTCACGGTGCTCGGCAATCACGACTTCCACCTGCTCACCGTCGCCGCGGGGCACACGAAGGCGCACCGGCAGGACACGCTCGCGCCGATCCTCGAGGCCACCGATCGCGACGAGCTGATCGACTGGCTCAAGCATCGCCCGCTCGTCGTGCTCGAGGTGGACCGGCTGCTCGTACACGCCGGGCTCCTGCCGTCGTGGACACCGGCGACCGCGCTCATGCTTTCGCGCGAGGTTGAGGCGATGCTCGCGAGCGAGCGTGCCGACGCGTTCCTCGCCTCGCTCTACGGCGACGAGCCGCGCACCTGGCGCGACGATCTCGAAGGATTCGACCGGCTGCGCGTCGCCGTCAACGCGTTCGCGCGGCTGCGCTTCTGCAACGCGGAAGGGATGATGGAGTTCCATGAGAAGCGCGGACCCGATCGGGCGCCTGAGGGCTATCGCCCGTGGTTCGAGCACGAGAATCGCGCGTCGGCGCGCGTCACCGTCGTATGCGGCCACTGGTCGACGCTCGAATTGAAGCTGCTCCCGAACTTGCTGATGCTGGATTCGGGCTGCCTCTGGGGCGGAACGCTGACCGCGGTCAGCCTGCCGGATCGCCGCGTCTACCAGGTGCCGAGTCGTGCTCCGGTGACGCCAAAACCGTTCGGATGAGCACCTCCGCCTCGCGCGCGAGCTCGCGGCGGTGCCGCGCGCGCGCGGGCAGCGCGACGGTCACGCGGGCCTCGGCCACGAGCGCGCGCTCTCCGGTCACGCGCCAGAACGACGCGACGAAGCTCGTCTCGCCGACGTAGGCCGGGGCATCGCTCGGCGCGCCGGCCGGGTCCCTATAACGAAGCGCGATCGGCTGCACGTGGCCTCCGGCGTCGACGATCGGCTGCAGCAGCGACGCCTTGAACGGCAAGAGCGTCGTGCCGTCGGTCGTCGTGCCCTCGGGAAAGATCGCAACGATGTCGCCGCGCGCGAGTGCCGTCGCGGCCTCGCGGTTGATCGAGTGCGCGTGCCGGCGCCGGTCGCGCTCGACGAACAGCGTGCCGACGTTCGCGGACAGCCGGCCGACCACGGGCCAGCGCCGGATCTCCGCCTTGCCGACGAAGCGTGCCGGCGAGAGCGCGAGCAGGACGAAGATGTCGAGCCACGAGATGTGGTTCGCGACGATCAGCAGGTTGCCGGGCAGGCCGCCCTCCGGCACGCCGTGGAAGCGCGCCTCGATGCACAGGATCCGGAGCAGGCGGGCGGACCAGAGGCGAACGATCTCGCGGCGGCGCGCGAGGTCGACGAACGGAAAGACGGCGTACGTGGTGACGATGCCTTCGACGACATGGAGCCCCATTCGCGCCGTGCGCAGGACGCGGATCGGCAGCGCGACCCGGCGCGGCGACGAGCGCCGCGCGAGCTTCACCACAGGTAGTCGCCGAACCGCTCGTGGTACGCCGCGCCGATCGAGTCGCGATCGACGGCGTGGTTCTGCCCCCCGCGATGCGCGATCTTCCGCGCGCCCAGGAGCGCCGCGAGGCGGCCCGTCTTCGGCCACTCCCAGCCGTGCGCGATCCCGTAGAGCAGTCCCGCGCGATACGCGTCGCCGCACCCGGTCGGATCGACCACCGCTGCCGCCGGGACCGCGGGAATCGCGATCGTACGGCCGGCGACCCGGATGCGCGAGCCGTCGGCGCCGAGCGTCTCGATCACCGCGTCGACGCGTTGCGCGAGCTCATCGAGCGGAACGCCAGTGCGCTCGGCAAGCAACCTGCCCTCGTAGTCGTTGACAGCGAGGAACGTCGCCGCGTCGATCATCTCGAGCAACTCGGGTCCGGAGAACAGCGGCAGCCCCTGGCCCGGATCGAACACGAACGGCACCTTCGCGTTCGCGAACTGCTCGACGTGCGCCCGCATGCCCTCGCGGCCGTCCGGCGCGACGATGCCAAGCGCAATGTTCTCGACGTCGCCGACGCGGTTCTCGTGCGACGCGTTCATCGCGCCCGGGTGGAACGCGGTGATCTGGTTGTCGTCGAGGTCGGTGATGATGAACGCCTGCGCCGTGTAGGTCCCCGGCACCGTGCGCACGCCTTCGAGCGTGATCCCGAGGGTGCCGAGCCGCTCGCGGTACGGCGCGCCGTCCTCGCCGACCGTCGCCATGACGACCGGCGTTCCGCCCAGTCCCTTGAGGCCGTACGCGATGTTGCCGGCGCAGCCGCCCCATTCGCGCCGCATCTCGCCGATCTGGAACGACACCGACAGCACGTGCACCTGCTCGGGCAGGATGTGCCGCGCGAAGCGATCGGGGAACACCATGATCGTGTCGTAGGCGAGCGAGCCGCAGATCAGCGTGCGCGGGCTTTCCATGAGCGTGCGTTTCCGGGAGCGAAGGGCGCGCCAGTGTAACCCGGGCCGGGCGCGGCAACGCCCGGCGGGAAATCCGCACCTGTCCTACTGCGAGCTTTGCGGCTGCTCGCGGCCGATCTCGCGCACGACGTACTGCTGCCGGCGCGATACGGGAAGCGTCTCGGCGACGCCGTTCAGCACGACTTCCCAGTGCGCGTCGCCCTCGTCGCCGACGCAGCGCTCGAAGCCGCGGATCGCGTCGCGCGCGACGAGGCAGTTGCGGTGGACGCGGACGAAGCGCGCGCCGAACTCTTCCTCGAGGCGCGTCAGCGATTCCTCGAGCAGGTATTCGCGCTGCGCGGTGCGGATCGTGATGTACTTGAGCTCGGCCTTGAGGTAGACGATCTCGTCCAATGGGACCAGCACGACGCGCGAGCGCTCGGTCACCGACAGGAACCGGCGCGCGGCCGCGGGCAGCTCGTCGAGCCTCGTCGTCGAGATCGGCTTCAGGCGCGGGACCTTCTGCAGCGCGGCGAGCAGACGCTGCATCCGCACCGGCTTCATCAGATAGTCGATCGCGTTCACGTCGAACGCCTGCAGCGCGTGTTCGTGGTAGGCGGTGGTGAAGACGACGACCGGCGGCTGCGGCAGCTTGAGCAGGTGCCGCGCGAGCTCGAGCCCGTCCATCTCGGGCATGTGGATGTCGGAGAGCACGAGGTCGGTGGTCACCGCGTGCAGGATCTCCATCGCCTCGCGGCCGTTGGCGGCCTCGCCCACGACCGCGAGCGGCATCACGCTCGCGCAGTCGTCGAGGAGCTCGCGCAGCCGCCGGCGCGCCGGCGCCTCGTCATCGACCACCATCACGCGGAGCGGCGCCTCAGCCATGCGAGACCTTTCCATTGGCCGCGGCGAAGCCGGCGGGCGCGTCGTCCTTCCGATCCGACGGCTGCGCCCGCCCGTTGCCGGGAGCGGGCTTAGCCGTTCCGTTGCCCGCGCCGCCGGCGCGCGGCGCCGCCGCCGCCGAATCGGCCGCGCGGTAGGGCATGCGCAGGTGGACCTCGTAGGCGTTCGCGACGACCCGCGATTCGAGGCTTCCTTCGGCGTCGAAGTGCAGCGCGAGCCGCTCGCGCACGTTTCCGATCGCCATCTTGTTGCCGGCGTGGTGGCGCCCGCCGTTCGCCTGGTACGGATTGCGCAGGATCGCGTGGACGTCGCCGCCCTTGACGAAGATATTGATCGACAGCACGCCGGGCGCGCTCGACGGCTCGATGCCGTGGTAGACGGCGTTCTCGAGCAGCGGCTGCAGCACGAGCGGCGGCACCAGCGCGTCGCCCGGCATGTTCTGCAGGTGCCACTCGACCTGCAGGCGCTCGCCCAGCCGCAGCTTCTCGAGCGCGAGGTACTGCCGGCACAGCTCGACTTCGTCGGAGAGCGGTGCGAGCTCGCGGTTGTCGCGCATCAGCACGCGGAAGAGGTCCGCCATGTCCTCGAGCGCGACCTCGGCCTGGCGTGGATGGGTCCGCACGAGCGAGAGCACCGCGGTGATGCTGTTGAAAAGGAAGTGCGGGCGGATGCGCGCCTGCAGCGCCTGCAGCCGCGCCTCCGTGATCGACGGCGACAGCGCCTTGGCACGCAGCCGGAAGTAGCCGAGCAGCGCGCCGGTCAGGAGCAGGCCGAGCAGCAGCGCACGCAGCGGGTCGCCACTGCGGACGATCTGGGTCGCCTCGATCAGCGCGTGGACCGCGATGCCGCAAAGCACGGTGGCGCCGACGACGGCCCAGGCGCCGGTAGCGTACGGCTGGCGCGCGAGCCAGGGCTGGCACGCGTAGAGGAGCGCCAGCTGCAGCATCAGCTGCGGCTGTAGCACCGACACGTTGTCCAGGAACTCCGACACCCAGAGCTCGAGCCGGGGGGCCTCGATCAGCGCGGCGATCGCCGCTGCAGCGTTCGCGGCGACGAGGATCCGCAGGATGACCCCCAGATTGCGGAAATCCGGGAGCGCGGGAAGGTCCGGGTTTTGCCTTATAATCGGCCGCATATACGGCTGCCGGATGCAAGCTTCGTGCCGGATGAGCGGCACCCGAAGCGTTAACGCATTGTCGGCATGGGCGCCGGGCGAGGCAAGAAAGACCGGGTCCCTGACCCCGCCGGCCGCCGCTGGCCGTCTCTTTTTTCCCGTGTGCCGCCTACCGTGGACGACACCATGGCCCCGCCCAAGCCTCCGTCCACCCCCGCCACCGGGGCGTGGTCGGGCCGCTTCAGCGAGCCCGTGGCCGAGCGCGTCAAGCGCTACACGGCCTCCGTCGACTTCGACCGGCGGCTCGCGGCGGTCGACATCGAGGGCTCGCTCGCCCACGCCCGGATGCTGGCGGCCGTCGGCGTACTGGCGGCGGCCGACTTGGCCGCGATCGAGCGCGGCATGGCGACGATCCGCGGCGAGATCGAGCGTGGCGAATTCGCGTGGTCGCGCGATCTCGAAGACGTCCATCTCAACATCGAGCACCGGCTGACCGCGCTCGTGGGCGAACCGGGGAAGCGCCTGCACACGGCGCGCTCGCGCAACGATCAGGTGGCGACCGACCTGCGGCTCTGGCTGCGGGGTGAGATCGACGCGCTCCGCGGCGCCCTCGCGGACCTGCGCCGCGCGCTGCTCGACCTCGCCGAGCGCCACGCGGACACGATCATGCCGGGCTTCACGCACCTGCAGGTCGCGCAGCCCGTCACTTTCGGACACCACCTGCTCGCGTACGACGCGATGCTCGGGCGCGACATCGAGCGCATGGCCGACTGCCGCCGCCGCGTCAACCGGCTGCCGCTCGGCGCCGCCGCGCTCGCCGGCACGAGCTACCCGATCGACCGCGAGCGCGTCGCGCGAGAGCTGGGCTTCGAAGGGCTGTGTCCGAACTCGCTCGATGCGGTGGCGGACCGCGACTTCGCGATCGAGTTCGCCGCGGCGGCGACGCTCGTGATGCTGCACCTCTCGCGCTTCGCCGAGGAGCTGATCCTGTGGGCGAGCCCTCGCTTCGGCTTCGTGCGGCTCGCCGACCGCTTCTGCACCGGCAGCTCGATCATGCCGCAGAAGAGGAATCCCGACGTTCCCGAGCTCGTCCGCGGCAAGACGGGCCGCGTCGTCGGCGGCCTGATGGGCCTGATCACGCTGATGAAGGCGCAGCCGCTCGCGTACAACAAGGACAACCAGGAGGACAAGGAGCCCTTGTTCGACACGGTCGACACGCTCGCCGACACGCTCGCGATCATGACGGACCTCGTCGCCACGGGGCTCGAGGCCGACCCCGAGCGGATGCGCGCCGCGGCGCGCGAGGGCTTCGCGACCGCGACCGACTTCGCGGACTATCTCGTGCGCAAGGGCCTGCCGTTCCGCGATGCGCACGAGGCGGTGGCGCGCGCAGTCCGCCACGCCGAGGCGAAGGGCGTCGATCTGGCGGCGCTGCCGCTTCACGAGCTGCAGTCGTTCTCCGCCAAGATCGACGCGGACGTGTTCGACGTGCTGACGCTCGAAGGCTCGGTCGCGAGCCGCGACCATCCGGGCGGCACCGCGCCGGCACAGGTCCGCGCGGCGATCGCCGCGGCGCGCGCGGCACTCGGCTCGAAATCGCAATCTTGACCGGACCGGACACGGGAACCGCAATGGACGCACGAAACGTCGCCTTCATCGGGCTCGGCACGATGGGGTATCCGATGGCGGGGCACCTCGCCAAGGCCGGGCATCGCGTCACCGTCTACAACCGCACGCCGGCCAAATCCGCACAATGGGTGGCGCAGCACGGCGGCCTGGCCGCGTCGACGCCCGCGGCCGCCGCAGCGAACGCCGAGATCGTGATGATGTGCGTCGGCAACGACGACGACGTGCGTGCGGTGGCGCTCGCGGCCGACGGCGCGCTCGCGGCAATGCACGCCGGCGCCGTGCTGGTCGACCACACGACGGCGTCGGCGCAGGTGGCGCGCGAGCTCTATTCCGCAGCGAAGCCGAAAGGCGTGGGCTTCCTCGACGCGCCGGTGTCCGGTGGCCAGTCGGGCGCGGAGAGCGGCAAGCTCACGATCATGGTCGGCGGCGATGCCGACGCGTTCGCGCGCGCCGAAGCCGTGCTCGCGTGCTACGCGCGCGCCGTGACGCTGCTGGGCGGCCCCGGCAGCGGCCAGCTCACGAAGATGGTGAACCAGATCTGCATCGCGGGCATGATCCAGGCGCTGTCCGAGGGCATCCACTTCGCGGAGAAGTCGGGGCTCGACGTCCTCGCGGTGCTCGACGTCATCGGCAAGGGCGCGGCGCAGTCGTGGCAGATGGACAACCGCGGCAAGACGATGGTCGCCGGGGAGTTCGACTTCGGCTTCGCCGTCGACTGGATGCGCAAGGATCTCGGCATCTGCATCGCGGAAGCGCGGGCGAATGGTGCCACGCTGCCGGTGACGGCGCTCGTCGACCAGTTCTACGCGCGGCTCGCGGCGGAGGGCGGCGGCAGGCGCGACACGTCGAGCTTGATCCGATTGCTGCGGAGTCCGCGATGAATGCCTTCATCCGCCCGCTCGCGACGATCGTCGCCGCGATACTCGCCGTGCCGGCGCTCGGCTCCGACATCACGCTCAAGAACGCGTGGATGCGGCCCGTGCGCGAGGGCTATCAGACCGCGGCGGTCTACGTCGACATCCGCACCGACGTCTCGCTGAAGCTGGTCGGGGCGAGTTCCCCGATCGCCAAGTCAGCTGGCATCGTGCTCGTCGACCAGAATGCCGACGGCACGACGACCGAGCGGCCGGTGAAGGAAGCGGACATTCCCGGCGGGCAGGAAACACGCTTCGCCTACAACGGCAGCCGGATCGAGCTCCGCGAGATCGTCCAGACGCTGCCGCCTGGCGCGAACGTGCCGCTCAAGCTCGAGTTCGTCGAGGCGAAGGGCGGCGCGCGGCACGCGATCGAGATCGGCGTGCTCGTGCGCGGCGTGATCCTGCCGCCGCCGCTCGAGCCGGACAAGTCGCCGGCCGATCTGCCGAAGTAGGTTTTCGACTCCGCGCGCCTAGGTGCGATCGGGAATCTCGTCGCCCTCGACGATCGCGATCTCGTAGGTGATCTCGGCGGTCTTCGCGAGCATCAGCGTCGCCGAGCAGTACTTCTCCTTGGACAGCTTCACCGCACGCTCGACCTGGCGCTCACCCAGCCCGCGCCCGGCGAGCTTGTACCGCAGGTGGATCTTCGTGAACACCTTCGGATCGGTCGGCGCCCGCTCCGCGTCCACCTCCACCGTGCATCCGGCGATCGCCTGCCGTGCCTTCCTCAGGATGTGCACGACGTCGAAGGCCGTGCACGCGGCCGCGCCCATGAGGAACAGCTCCATCGGACGGACCCCGATGTTGCGACCGCCGTGCTCGGGCGCCCCGTCGATGACGACGGCGTGCCCGCTGCCCGACTCGCCAACGAAGCTGACGCCGTCGATCCACTTGATCGTAGTTTTCATAATATTATTTGTATAATTCAATTCTTGGGGCGACCGAGGGACCGTTCCGAGTGCCGGAAGCGAGTGCTTTCCAGCCGCGAGGAGCATTCGCCCCGTTGATTGTGGGACGTGGGGCGGGGCGTTTCAACCTGCCTCCGGCGCGGCATCCCAGGCGAAATCTCCTCGGGCGGCACGGCTTCGAGCACGCGCCCGCGCGGACACCGCGCGGACGCCCTCGCCTTGACCCGAATGCCGAAAAACGATTATGATGCAAGACTTTGCTGAATTCTCCCGGTTTCGGGAGCCCGCTCGAGACATCCGATGAAAACCCTATCCGCCAAGCCCGCCGACGTCGAGCGGGACTGGTTCGTCGTGGACGCGACCGACAAGGTGCTCGGCCGGCTCGCGAGCCAGATCGCGCTCCGCCTTCGCGGCAAGCACAAGACGATCTTCACCCCGCACGTCGACACCGGCGACTTCATCGTCGTCACCAACGTCGAGAAGATCCGCGTCACCGGCAACAAGGCCGACGACAAGCTCTACCACCGCCACAGCGGCCACCCCGGCAGCATCCGGACGCTCTCGTTCGCGCAGATGCAGGCGAAGTTTCCCGGCCGCGCGCTCGAGAAGGCGGTGAAGGGCATGCTCCCCAAGGGCCCACTCGGCTACCGGATGCTGAAGAAGCTCAAGTGCTACGCGGGCACGGCGCATCCGCACGCGGCGCAGCAACCCAAAACCCTCGACCTCTGACCCCCATGATCGGTAACTATTACTACGGAACGGGCCGCCGCAAGAGCGCGGTGGCGCGCGTGTTCATCAAGAAGGGCACCGGCACCATCGTCGTCAACGACAAGCCCGCCGACGAGTTCTTCTCGCGCGATACGGGCAGGATGGTCATCCGCCAGCCGTTGAAGCTCACCAACCACGAAGCGACCTTCGACATCATGATCAATGTCGAGGGCGGCGGTGAATCGGGGCAGGCCGGCGCGGTACGCCACGGCATCACGCGCGCGCTGATCGACTACGACGCCGCGCTGAAGCCCACGCTGTCGAAGGCCGGGCTCGTCACGCGCGATGCGCGCGAGGTCGAGCGAAAGAAGGTCGGCTTGCACAAGGCGCGCAAGCGCAAGCAGTTCTCGAAGCGCTGAGCTTGGCGCTCCCGCTTGCGAAGGCCGCCCCCGAGGCGGCCTTCGTGTTTTTCGCGAACGAGCGCGCATCGAGGTCCATGCCGTCGTCATAATGACGCGGGTGCAGTGCTAGAATCCCCGAGCGAGAAAGCCCATGATCAAGATCGGCATCGTCGGCGGCACCGGATACACGGGCGTCGAGCTCCTGCGCCTGCTGGCTTCGCACCCGGAGGCCGACGTCCGCGCGATCACGTCGCGCAAGGACGCGGGGACGAAGGTCGCCGACATGTTCCCGAGCCTGCGCGGAAGATACTCACTTGCCTTCTCCGATCCTGCGCAGGCGAAGCTCGACGGCTGCGACGTCGTGTTCTTCGCGACACCGCACGGCGTGGCGATGGCGCAGGCGCGCGAACTCGTCGGCGCGGGCGTGCGCATCGTCGACCTCGCGGCGGATTTCCGGATCAAGGATGCCGCGGCCTTCGAGAAGTGGTACCGCATTCCCCATGCGTGCCCGGAGCTCCTCGCCGAGGCCGCCTACGGATTGACCGAACTCAACCGCGACGCCGTGCGTCGCGCGCGCGTCGTCGGGAATCCCGGCTGCTATCCCACCGTCGTGCAGCTCGGACTGTGGCCCCTGCTCGAAGCGGGGATCGTCGATCCCGAGCACCTGATCGCCGACTGCAAGTCCGGCGTCTCCGGCGCGGGCCGCAAGGCGGAGTTGGGGCTGATCTTCTCGGAGGCTGCCGACAACTTCAAGGCGTATGGCGTCAACGGCCATCGCCACCACCCGGAAATCGTGCAGGAACTGGGCCGCGCTGCGCGCGGACCGGTGTCGCTCGTGTTCGTCCCGCACCTCGTGCCGATGATTCGCGGCATGCAGGCAACGCTCTATGTTCGGCTCACCAAATCGGACGTCGACCTGCAGGCGCTGTTCGAGCAGCGGTATGCCGGCGAGCCGTTCGTCGACGTGATGCCGCCCCGCAGTGAACCCGACACGCGGTCGACCCGCGCCGCCAACGTCTGCCGGATCGCGCTGCACCGTCCCGAGGGCGGCGACATCGCGGTGATCCTCGCCGTGCAGGACAACCTCGTCAAAGGCGCGGCAGGCCAGGCGGTCCAGAACATGAATCTGATGTTCGGGCTGCCGGAGACGACGGGCCTCACCGCGGCTCCCGTCCTGCCGTAGCACCCACCCGTGGCGCTGCCCGCCTCATGGCGCCGTGTGCGCCAGTTCTTTCGTCATTTCCGCATCGACGCCCCGCGGATGGCGGTGCGCTCGCACCTGCCGTGGCCTTGGCGCGCCGTCGTTGCCGTCGTGCTCCTGGCCGTCGTCGGCGGGATGTGGTGGTGGGGCTTCGACTTCGGGCAGATCTTCGGCGGCTGGAACCGCAAGGAGGTCGAAGCGAAGCTCGCCTCGCTCGAGACCGACAACGGCAAGCTCAAGACGGAGGTTGCACAGCTTCGCGCGCGCAATTCGCAGCTCGAGAGCGAGCTCGCGATGACGGCGGGCGCGCAGTCGACGCTCTCGAAGCAGGCGCTCGAGCTCATGGCCGAGAACACGCAGCTCAAGGAGGAGCTCTCGTTCCTGCAGAAGCTCGTGGCCGACTCGAACAAGCAGGGGGACTCTCGATCGCCCGGCTCACCGTCGAGCGCGAGCGCGACGACGCCTGGCATTACAGCGTTCTGGTCGTCCGCGGGGGCAACCCCCGCGACGAGTTCGAGGGGGCGCTCACGCTGCAGGCGTCGGTCCAGCCTTCCGGCGGCGGCGGCGGGGGCCGGCCGACGGTGTTGACGCTGCCGGACGACGAGCCGGAGGCCGCGGCGGCACTCAGGCTCAAGTTCAAGTATTATCAGCGGCTTGAAGGGACAATCCGGGTCCCGCCGGGCGCCCTCGTGCGGTCGGTAACCGCCCGCGCCTTCGAAGGCGGGCAGGCCAATGCCCGCGCGACGCGGACCCTTGCGATCCCGTAAGGAGGACCCATGTTCGATCGCAAGAAACACACCCCGCCGCAGAAGCGCATCGACAGTCTGATCGGCGCCGGTACCACCGTCCACGGCGACGTCAACTTCAAGGGCGGGCTGCGCATCGACGGCGTCGTGGAGGGCAACGTGGTCTCGACCGACGGCGAGCCCGGCACGCTCGTGATCAGCGAGCTGGCCCGTGTCGACGGCGAGATCCGCGTGTCGCACGTCGTCGTCAACGGGACCGTCCACGGACCGATCACGGCGGACGACTATCTCGAGTTGCAGCCGAAGGCACGAGTGGTGGGTGATGTCACCTACAAGACGCTCGAGATGCATGTCGGGTCGGTCATCGAGGGCCGCTTGAACCACGGCGAACCGGGTGGATCGTCGGTGGTCGAATTGAAGCGGGTGGCCTCCGAGTAGGCCGCCCTCACGGAATCCGGTCCCGGGGGGTGCGAGCCTCCGGCCGCAGCCCTGAACCGCCCTATAGGCGGCGGGGTTGCGGCGCCCCGGGGGCGTATAATGGGCGCCAGTGACTGCGCCGAAGGAGCACGCATGAACGACATGACCGAGATGCCCGCCCCCCTGGTCTTCACGGACAGCGCCGCGGAAAAAGTGAAATCGCTGATCGAAGAGGAAGGCAACCCCGAGCTCAAGCTGCGGGTGTTCGTCACCGGCGGCGGCTGCTCGGGCTTCCAGTACGGCTTCACGTTCGACGAGGTCGTGAACGAGGACGACACCGCGATGGTGAAGAACGGCGTGACGCTGCTGATCGATCCGATGAGCTACCAGTACCTGGTCGGCGCCGAGATCGACTATTCCGAAGGCCTCGAAGGCGCGCAGTTCGTCATCAAGAACCCGAACGCGACGACGACCTGCGGCTGCGGGTCGAGCTTCTCGGCCTGACGCGGCACTCGCCGCCACGAGAACGGGGCCCGGGCGGCCCCGTTTTTCTTGGGGACAGGCCACGGTTTCCCCGGGTGTGGCCTGTCCCCGGTTCACGTGCCCGCGAGCCGCGCCTCGGCCGCCGCGAGCATGGCCTTGAAGCGCGGGTGGTCGCGAACGGGATCGAGATCCGGATCGGTCCTGACCCAGTTGAGCACTTCGATCGGCATGGTTTCGAATCTCGGGCCGAGGAGATCGAGCGCCGCATCGTACTCGTGCAACTCGGTGATCAGGGTGCACGCGAAGTTGTAGCGCAGATTCGCGTTGTCCGGATCGAGCAGAATCGCACGTTCGGCCCATTCCTTGGCGCGCTCCGCCTCGCCCAGCGCGGCAAGCGCCCCGACGGCGAATCCCAGCGCCGATCCGTTGTCGGGCTCGACGGCCACGATCTTCTCGCAGCGCTCGAGCGCTCGTCGCGCCGCTCGCCGTCCGCCATCCTTGTCACCGATCGCGTTGTAGCAGCTGACGAGCATGCCGGCCGACCGGAAGTCCGTTTCCACGATCGTGGCGGCCTTTTCGAAGTGGAGAATCGCCTCATCCAACCGGCGCAGCACGTAACACAATTGCCCAGCCGTGAGGTTTACGTCATAGGACTCGGGATCCAGGCGCAGGGCAATCTCGTTTTCGCGAGCCGCGTCTTCAAAGCGCGCATTTTGCCTAAGGACCCCTGATTTCGCTGCATGCGCCTCCGCCAGGTTCCCGTCGAGCTCGATGGCCCGTTGCGCGGCGGCGAGGCCATCGTCGCCCTGCCTCCCGTGGAAGAAACGCAAATTGTTCTGCGCGATGGCCATCATCGCCCAGGGCCGCGCATAGTTCGGGTCGATCTCGATGGCACGGCGACACAGGCGCATGATCGCTTCGCTGCGGCGGACGTTGCCGAAGTTGCCGGTGATGTTGTATTGGCGCGCCATCAGGTAGAGCTTGTAGGCCTCGGGGTCGGTCGTCCCGCGCTGCTCGATCGCCTTCTTCTCCTCGGGCAGGAGCTTCAACTTCAAGGCGGCGACGATCGCCTGCGAGATTTCGTCCTGCAGCGCAAAGATGTCATTGAGATCGCGGTCGTAACGCTCGGCCCAGATGTGCCCGCCCGTCGCACCATCGATGAGCTGAGCGGTGATCCGGACGCGGCCACCCGCCTTGCGCACGCTGCCCTCGAGCAAGTGGCTCACCTTGAGCTGCCGCGCGAGCTGCGGCGCATCGACATGCTCGCCCTTGAACCTGAATGCCGTATTGCGCGCGGCGACCCAGAGCGCGGAGACCTTGCTCAGGTCGGTGATGATGTCCTCGGTGATGCCGTCCGAGAAGTATTCCTGCTCGGGATCGCCGCTCATGTTGGCGAAGGGCAGTACGCAGACGGAAAGCCGGGGCGGTGACCCCGTCTTCTGCTCCTGGCGCTCGATCGCGTGCACCGCGAATGCACGCACCGGGCGCTCGAGGCTCCTCACCGAGTGCTCGCCCAGGTCCTCGAACGTGCACGACGCCTTTCCGGCCACCTGGTCGCGCACGGTAAGCGAGACCGCGACGCCGCCGATCGGGGCGAGCGTCTGCAGCCTCGCGGCGACGTTGATGCCCTCGCCGTAGATGTCGTCGCCCTCGACGATGACATCGCCCAGATTGATGCCGATGCGGTAGCGGATGCGCGATGCCTCGGCGCGGTCCGGATCGGCGCGCGCCGTCGCCTCCTGGATCGCCAGAGCGCAGTCGACGGCTGCGACCACGCTCCCGAACTCGACGAGCGCGCCGTCCCCCATGAGCTTGACCACACGCCCGCCCTGGGCGGCGACGCAGGGATCGAAGATCCGGGCCCGGTTCTGTTTGAGCCGTTCGAGCGTCCCGGCCTCGTCGGCCTCCATCAGGCCGCTGTAGCCGGCGACGTCGGCGGACAGGATTGCGGTCAGCTTGCGCTGCATGGATTCGAACCTATCTCATCATCATCCAGGGGTGCGACGGAATTCCCGGGGCCGCAGTTCAAGGCGCGAGGAGCGCCGTTTGGCCGGCCCAAACAAGCGACGAACAACGCCGAAATGCGGCCCCGGGGACTCCGTCCCTTCGGGTTGCGGCCAGCAAGCCCAGCTGCCGCGTTGCTCGTCGTTGTGTAGGCACTACTACACTGCCTCCTCGCGCCTTGCCGCCGGGCTTGCTGACCGCAACGCATCCCGCGGCTGATGATGAGATAGCTTCGAGTATTGTGCGACCGGTCGGCCCGGTCAATCGTCGGTGGGACAGACCACGTTTTCCCAATTGTCGGCGATCTGTCCGCTGTGGGAAAACGTGGTCTGTCCCCGGCTTCAGCGCGGGTAGATCGCGCCGAGCACCCGCGGCCCCCGCGCGCCGGTGACGGCCGGGAGGTTGCCGGGACGGCTCGCGAGCGCCTCGCGGGCGAGCCACGCGAAGGCGAGCGCCTCGACCTGGTCGACCGGGACGCCGCGCGCCGACGTCGCCAGCACCGGCCGTGGCACGAGCCGCTGCGCCAACGCGTTCATGAGCGCTGCGTTGCGCGCTCCGCCCCCGCAGACGAGCACTTCCTCCGCGTCGCCGCAGTGAGCGGAAACCGCATCGGCGACCGTCGCCGCCGTCAGCGCGACGAGAGTCGCCTGGACGTCCGCCGGTCCCGCCCGGGAGCCTGCGACTCGAGTGTCGAGCCAGTGTGCATTGAAAAGATCGCGTCCGGTGCTCTTCGGCGGCGACCGCGCGAAATACGGCTCGGCCTGCAGCGCGGCAAGCAGTCTTGCATCGAGAGTGCCACTTCGCGCCCACGCGCCGTCGCGGTCGAAAGGCGTGCCGCGATGCCGCGCGTGCCACAGGTCGAGCAGCACGTTGCCGGGTCCCGTATCGAAGCCGCGCGCGCCGCCCTCGGCCGGAAGGTCGGTCAGGTTCGCGATGCCGCCGAGATTCACGACGACGCGATGCGCGCCGCCGCCGAAGAGCGCGGCATGGAACGCCGGCACGAGCGGCGCGCCCTGCCCGCCCGCGGCGATGTCGCGGCTGCGGAAGTCGGCGACCACCGTCATGTACGCCTGTTCCGCCACGCGGGCCGGATTGTTGAGCTGCAGCGTCCACCCCTCGTCGGGCCGATGCCGGATCGTCTGGCCGTGGACGCCTGCGGCGACGACGTCGTGCGCCGGCACGCCCGCCGCGAGGCAAACGCTGCGCAGCGCATGCGCGTAGAGATCGGCGAGCGCATTCGCGGCGCGCGCGGCGCGCACGATCTCGTCGTGCTCCGCCGCCTGCAGCGCGAGGAGCTCCTGGCGCAGCTCGGTGGGAAACGCGATGTGCGTGGCGGCGAGCGGCGCGCACGGCGCCGGCGCCGGGCGCGAAGTCGGCGAGCACGGCATCGATGCCGTCGAGGCTCGTTCCGGACATCACGCCCGCGAAGAGCTCGCGGCGTGCCTTGGACGTCACGCGTGGGGCCCGCGCGGGGCGCGCTACTCGAGCGCCGCGAACGTCGCGCCGGAGAAGCGGCGCGCGAGCGCGAGCTGCGCGACGGCGGGCTCGATCCGCGCCGCGAACGCGCCGCGGCGCGACGGCGGCAGCGGCTCGCCGCCCGGCAGCGCGATGGTCAGCGGATTGCGCTGCACGTCGGCGACGCGGAACTCGTAGTGCAGGTGCGGACCGGTGGCCCAGCCCGTCTGCCCGACGTAGCCGATCACCTCGCCCTGCGTCACGCGCGCGCCGTTGCGCAGCCGCGGCGCGAAGCGCGACAGGTGCGCGTAGAGCGTCGAGAACGCGCCCTGGTGCCGCAGCACGACGACGTTGCCGTAGCCGCCCTGCTTGCCGGCGAACGCGACGGTGCCGTTCCCGGTCGCGCGCACCGGCGTGCCGGTCGGCGCCGCATAGTCGACGCCGCGATGCGCGCGCCACGTCTGCAGGATCGGGTGGAAGCGCGCGTTGGAGAAACCCGAGGTCACGCGCGAGAACTCCATCGGCGAGCGCAGGAACGCGCGGCGCAGCGCGGCGCCGTCGGCCGTGTAGTAGCCCTCGCTGCCGTCGGTGTCGCGGAACAGGTACGCCTGGAACGTCTTGCCGCGGCTCTCGAACTGGGCGGCGACAATGCGGCCGGGGCTCGATCGACTCGCCGTCGACCGTGCGCGTCTCGTAGACGACGGCGAAGCGGTCGCCGCGCTGCAGGTCCTTGTAGAAATCGATCTCGGCGCCGAACACGTCGGCGAGCTGCAGCGTCACCGCGTCGGGCAACCCTGCCGCGTCGGCCGCGGCGAAGAGCGACGAGCGGATCTCGCCCGCCGCCATGCTCCAGCGCACGTCGACCGGCGCGGGCGACGACGTCGCCGACAGCACGTCGCCGTCGCGCGCGATCGTCAGGAGATCGCCGGCGGCCGTGACGAACCGGAGCTCGAGCAGCGTCCCCGCGCCATCGGTCGCGACGCGCAGCGACTTGCCCGGACGCAGCTGGTAGAGCGGCCGCGCGGCAGGGTCCCGGGTGAGGAACGCGAGCGCCTGCGGATCGTCGACGCCCAGGCGCACGAGCGCGCTGCCGATCGTGTCGCCGCGCCGGATTCGATCCTCGTGCCAGTAGCCGCTCGCGGCATCGTCATCGAGCAGCGCGAGCGCCGGGGCGGGCAGCGCGCGGATCGACGGTCACGGAGGGCGGCGCCGGCAGCCGGGTTCCGGGCGCGAGGCCGAACGCAGCGACGCCGGAGAGCGCGAGCACGGCGAGCGCGATCCACTGGCGCGGCGCGATCGCGCGCGCGTGCCATGCGACGGTCCTGCCGGCGCTTTGCGCTAGAATTCGTGCTTTGTGCGCGGCCATGGTCCGGGTGCCCTCCGGTCGGAGCCGCGATTCTACCGCAGGCCCCGCGCCGCTGCCCCAGCGGGCCGCGGCTCCCGCGCCGACATGTCCTTCGACCTCGACCACCATCTCGCCGTATTCAAGCGCGGCGCCGACGAGCTGATCGTCGAGAGCGAGCTCGCCGCGAAGCTGAAGCGCGGCAAGCCGCTGCGAATCAAGGAAGGCTTCGATCCGACGCGGCCGGACCTGCATCTGGGCCACACCGTCCAGTTCAACAAGCTGCGGCAGCTGCAGGACCTGGGCCACCACATCATCTTCCTGATCGGCGACTTCACCGGGCTGATCGGCGACCCCACCGGCCGCAACGTGACGCGCCCGGCACTCTCGGCCGAGGAGATCGCCGCGAACGCGAAGACCTACACCGACCAGGTGTTCCTGATCCTCGACCGCGAGAAGACGGAAGTCGCGTTCAACTCGAAGTGGCTCTCGCCGCTCGGCGCCGACGGGATGATCCGGCTCGCGGCGAAGTACACGGTCGCGCGGATGCTCGAGCGCGACGACTTCGCGAAGCGCTACCAGGGCGGCCAGCCGATCGCGATCCACGAGTTCCTCTATCCGCTCGCGCAGGGCTACGACTCGGTCGCGCTGAAGGCCGACGTCGAGCTCGGCGGCACCGACCAGAAGTTCAACCTGCTGGTCGGCCGCGAGCTGCAGCGCCACTACGGACAGGAGCCGCAGTGCATCCTGACCTTGCCGCTGCTCGAGGGCCTGGACGGCGTCAACAAGATGTCGAAGTCGCTCGACAACTACGTCGGCATCACCGAGCCCGCGAACGAGATGTTCGGCAAGCTGATGTCGATCTCCGACGAGCTCATGTGGCGCTACTACGAGCTGCTGTCGTTCCGGCCGCTCGCCGACATCGCGGCGCTGAAGCGCGAGTGCGACGGCGGGCGCAACCCGCGCGACGCGAAGGTCGAGCTCGCGCAGGAGATCGTCGCGCGGTTCCACTCGAAGGACGCGGCGGACCACGCGCTGGCCGAGTTCGAGGCGCGCTTCCGCGGCGGCGCGCTGCCCGAGGACATGCCGCGAGGTGACGCTGCAGACGGCGGGAGCCGGCCTCCCGATCGCGCAGCTCGCGAAGCAGGCAGGGATCGTCGAGTCGACGTCGGAGGCGCTGCGGCTGATCGCCCAGCGCGGGCTCAAGGTCGACGGCGACGTCGTCGCCGACAAGGGTCTCGCGATCGCCGCGGGCCGCACCGTCGTCGTGCAGGCCGGCAAGCGGAAATTCGCGCGCGTCCGCGTCAACTGACGCGCGCCGGTCGCAGCACCGTTCGCACCGGATGGCCCGTCCGTTCGTCACATTGGTCATCTGCTCGATCGACGCGGCGAAGTATGCGCGGTGCACGGCTTTGTACCGGCAGCTGCTCGCGCCGGCCGATTACGAGATCATCGGCATCCACGATGCCGCCTCGCTCGCCTCCGCCTACAACTGGGCCGCCCGGCGCGCGAGCGGCGAGCTCGTCGTCTTCAGCCACGATGACGTCGAAGTCGTCTCGGCGGACTTGGTGCCGGCGTTGCGGCGCGCGATGGCTTCGCTCGACGTCATCGGCGTGGTCGGGACGTCGCGCGTCGTGGACGCCTACTGGCCGAGGGCCGGGCCGCCGCACCTTCACGGCTGGATGGCCAGTCCCGGTCCGGACGGCTACACGGTCAACGTGTACGGCGTCGACGCCGCGGTCACGCCCGATCTCCAGGCGCTGGATGGAATGCTCTTCGCTGTCAGGTCGGAGGTCCTGCGCCGGGTTTCGTTCGACGAGGCGACCTTCGACGGCTTCCATGGGTACGACATCGACTTCACGTTCAGCGCGCACCGCGCGGGATTTCGGGTCGGCACGTGCGCGGAGATCGCCGTGATCCACGCGTCGGCGGGGGGGTTCGGTGCGGACTGGGCGCGCTGCGCCGAGAGGTTCGCGGCCAAGCATCGCGACGTGCTGGCCGGCCGCGTCGGAGCCGACTCGTGGCCTCTTGCCGCGATCAAGGTGGCGACGAAGGACGAGGTGGCGCGGGCGTTCCCCGTCGCGACGCTCCAGGCGATCACCGCGCACCTCCGCGCGCAGTCCAACGGCGCGGGCCACGCGAGCTGACGCGGCGCGGGACTACGCGGAGAGTCCCGGATTGCCGGCGACGCCCTCGACCTTCGGCAGGTTGAGCGCGAGCGGCGGCACGGTCTTCTTCGCGCGGAGGTAACGCGCCATCACGTCCCAGACGGGCTCACCGCCCGCGGCTTTCGCCTCCTCGGACACGGGCGCCCACCCGGCGACCTTGTACTTCTTCGTCGGATCGAGCGGCCGGTCGCGCAGCGTCATCGCCGTGATGCGTCTCCCCATCTTCGCCGCCGGATCGATCGCGTAGCGGAGACCGCCGACGCGCACCATGTCGCCGCCCTGCTGGTAGTACGGATCCGGATTGAAGAGATTGTCGGCGACGTCCTCGAGAATCGTCTTGATCGTTTCGCCGGTGAGCTCGCTCACGGTGACGTAGGGATAGGTGATCGCCGTCTGGTCCATCAGGTGCTCGAAGGTGATCGCCTGGCCGGGCAGGAGCGTCGTTCCCCAGCGGAAGCCCGGCGAGAACGCGATCTCGGCGTTCTTCTCCGCCATCAGGCCTTCGAGGATCAGCTGGTCGGCGGTCCCGTTGAAATTGCCGCGACGGTAGAGGAGGCCTTCGGTGACCGCGAGCTTCTCGCCGAGTTTCGCGGCATACGGCGCGCGGACCTTCTCGATCAGGGCACTCATGCCCGGGTCCGCCGGGAGCAGCGCCGAGAATACGGGCAGCAGCCGATAGCGAAAGTCCTCGATGCGGCCTGACTTGACGTCGAGGTCGAGCACAGCGAGGAACTTGCCGTTGCTGCCGGCGTTGGTGACGAGCGTCTTGCCGCGCGCGTTGGCGACGACCGTCGGCTGCGGGACGCCGTCGTGCGTGTGCCCGCCCAGGATCGCGTCGATGCCGGACACGCGGGAAGCGAGCTTCAGGTCGACATCCATACCGTTGTGCGACAGGAGCACGACGACCTGCGCACCCTTGCCGCGGACCTCATCGACGACCTTCTGCAGATTGTCGTCCTGAATGCCGAATGTCCACTCGGCGACGAAGTAGCGCGGGTTCGCGATCGGCGTGTACGGAAAGGCCTGGCCGATGATCGCGACGGGCACGCCATTGATCGTCCGGATCACGTGCGTGGGGAACACGGGGTCGCCGAAGTCGGCGGTCTTCACGTTCTGCGCGACGAAGTCGATCCTGCCGGCGAAGTCGCCTTCGACGACCGCCTTGACGCGATCGGCGCCGAGCGTGAATTCCCAGTGGCCGGTCATCACGTCGACGCCCAGAAGCTTCTGTGCATCGATCATGTCCTGGCCCTTCGTCCACAGCGCCGTGCCGGAGCCCTGCCACGTGTCGCCGCCGTCGAGCAGGAGCGCACCGGGGCGCGACGCCTTGAGTTTCGCGACCAGCGTCGCGAGGTGAGCGAATCCGCCCATCGTCCCGTACGCGTCCGCCGCGCGCACGAAGTCGAGGTAGGTGAAGGCGTGCGCTTCGCGCGTGCCGGATGCGATGCCGAAGTGCTTGAGCAGCGCTTCGCCGACCAGGTGCGGCGGCCGTCCGCGTGCGTCGCCGAGGCCGAGGTTGACGTTCGGCTCGCGGAAGCGGATCGGCAGGAGCTGCGCGTGGCAATCGGTGAAGTGGAGCAGGCTCACGTTGCCGAAGCGCTCGACGCCGTCGTAGAAGCCGGCCCCCGCGGAGAGATCGAGCGCGGCGGACGCGTCGACCGGGAGCCCCGCCGCGGCGGCGGCCGCGACCGCATGCAGGAACTCGCGGCGGTTCATGATGACCGTGGATCCTCGCGAAAGTCGCTGGATCCCCGCCTGCGCGGGGATGACGGCGCTGTTTCCAATCGCGGCCCGTCCTGCGGCGGGCCGCACTTGGACATCCGCTCCGGCCTCCGCAATGCCGCCGACGTGGCAGAGACCGTGAGGTCGGCCGGGTCGCTCGCGCGGCGACGCGCGCTTCGCGCCTTGGCTTCGCCCGCCGCGCTCACGACTACTTGTTGACGGGCGACTCGGGATCGACGAGCAGCGCGACCACGTCCTTCACCTGAGCCTCGGTGAGGATGCCCCGGTGCCCGAAGCGCGGCATGTTCGTGCAGGCGCTGTAGGCATCGGCGTTCCAGATCTTGCCGTACGTGTACTTCCGGGTCTCGTCGGTGTAGCCGCGCAGCTTGCCGAACTGGTAGAGCGAAGGCCCGATCGTCCCGAACGAAAGCTCGCCTGGGGCGAGCTGGTGGCACGCGTAGCAGTTGGCACCGACCGGTCCCTTGGGGTCGTCCGAGTACTGCATGCCCCGCCCCTCCTGCGCGATCTTCTCGCCGTTCTTCCAGTCGCCGACGTACTTGCCGTCGGCCGGCCAGCGGATCGTTGCAAGGTTGGCCTTCTCGATGCGCTCGGCGACGTCTTTGGGAACCGCCTTCCCGGTGTAGGCGCTGCACGTCTTCTGCGTGTCGTCCTGGTCGAGGCGATCGAGCTTTGCCTGCCCCTGTTCGCGGAACGACGTCTTGAGCGTCGCGGCCGCCTTCGCGGCGACCTCGGCGTCGGAAGGCGCGGTCGCACACCCGAGGAAGAACGCGGGTGCTGCGAGTGCGGCAACGAGGGCGCGAAGCATGTTCGAGCGCGGCATGGGGCCCCCTAGCGCTTGATCGCGGGCGCATCGAACGCGGCGCCGTTCGCGTTGCGTGCGAGGAACGCCGTGAGCGCGATCGACGCGTCCGACGTGAACACGAGCTCCGGGAAGCGCTGCTGCCGGAAGCAGTCGTTCAACCGCCACTGGAACGAGCGCAATTCCCCCTGCGACACGCGGTAAGCGGGCCACGTCGTGTAGGCCTTCTGCGCGCCCTGCGGCGTCGTGAGGTTGGGCAGGTCCTGCAGCCGGATTCGCTTGCCGTCCTCGGCGTGGCAGGTCGCGCACGCGAAGTCATGCGTGCCGCCGCGGAAATAGAAGATCTTCTCGCCGAGCGCATACGCCTCGCGCTCCTTCGGATGCGACTGCGGCACGCTCATCTTCACGCCGCGCGATTCGGAGGTGACGAAGGCGACGAGCGCTTCCATGTCCGACTTCCGATCGGGACCGCCGAACGGTCCCTTCTTCGCGTCGGCTTCGGCGAAGCCCTGCAGCGACACCATGCAATACACGAGGCGGGTCTCGAGGTCCTGCACGCGATCGGCGTCGGCGAAATAGCGCGGCAGTTGCGCGTACGCGCCCTTGACGACGCCGGGTCCCAGGCCGAGGTCGCAGCGTTCGAGCGAGGCGTTCCTGGGGCCGCGCGCCTGCTTCCACAGCACCTCGCCGCGCGCTTCCCACAGCTCGGCCGGATTGCCGTCCTGCAGCGCAGCGCGGTATTTCGCGATCTCGTCGACGGCGCTGCCCTGGCCCAGGGCGGCAGCGGTGACGAGCATGCAGAGGGCGGCAACACCGCGCGCTGTGCGCGCTCGCAAGGCGTTCATCGAATCTCCTCCAGCGCGCACCACCGGTACCCGGGGCGACTCTCCACTGTGGCGCGTCTGGCGCGCCTTCGTCGTCGAGCTTCGCCGACGTCAGGCAATCACGGCCTCGTCCGTCCGCTTGTCGCCCTTCGTGTCGGTCCAGGTGATCTGGACCTTGTCGCCTTTCGCGCCGCCTTTGAACTTGAACGAGAGAAAGGGGTTCTTGGCGATCGCCGGCCCCCACTGCGCCGCGAGCACGGTCTTGCCATTGTGCGTCGCGGTCACCGTCTGGATGAACCACGCCGGCACGGTCTTGCCCTGCGCGTCCTTGCGCTGGCCCGTCTCCATCTCGTGATTCATGAGGACCTTGACTTCGGTCGAGTCGCCCACGCTCGTCGCGCGGATCTTCATCGGATCTGCCATGACGTCCTCTCCCTATCCGCCGCAGCCGCCGAGCGTAACCTTGATCTCTTTCGTCGCGACGTAGTACTTGCCATCGGCCTTGACGAGCGCATGCACGTTCGAGGTCTGCGCCATCTTGACGCGGGTCGAGATTGATGCATCCGTACCGGGCGGGATGTCGAAGCTCGCCGCCAGCATGTTGGGGTTCTTCTCGACCAGGATCGCGATCGACTCGGTCTTCGGAATCGCGCTCGAGATGCCGATCGGAACCACGGCGCCATTCTCGGCGATGTCGGGCGTCGACACGAACGCGATCTCCTTGCTCTGCGCCGGCGGCCCGCCGCCCAGCGCCTTCATCGTCTCGTCCAGCGTCTTCGCGTCGAACGCGGTCTTGTTCCACGCCTGCGCCCGCACGCCGCCGGGCGCGAGCCAGCCCGCGGCCGCGAGCAGCGCGAGCAGCGTGGCGCCGCCGCCCGTCTTGAGCGCTTCCCTGCGTGTGGTTCCCATCGTCCGCATCCTCCGAAATCCCGGCGGGTCCGGCGGCCGTGCCTGCCGCCGACCCTTGCCGCCTTCCATCATACCTCGCCCCCGCGCGGCGGGCGGCGAGAGCTTAGTGCGGGGAGACGCGCGCCTGTGGCCCGTCGCATCGCGACGCGCAGGGCTCGAGCCGATTCGCGATCTGCTCGGAAATCGTCCGGCAGAGCTCCGCGAGCATCGGATCCGCGACCTTGTAGAACACCGTGTTGCCTACCTTGCGCCGGCTGACCACGCCGGCCCCGCGCAGCACCGCGAGGTGCCGCGAAACGTTGGTCTGGCTCGCGCCGATCACCGCGACGATCGCGCTGACATGCCGCTCGGACCGACAGATCGTGTGCAGGATCCGCAGGCGCGTCGGATCAGACAGCAATCCGAAATATTTCGCCACAGCGACGAAGACGGGGCCGAGCGCAATGCCGTCATCGGCGTCGGGCAGCGCCGCCGGGGCGGCATGCGCAATCGGGCAAGTGTCCATGGGCGAGCGAGGATAGGTGCACCGAAAACCGGCGTCAATTACCCTATACGGGTAGGGGTCTGCTCCCCGAATGGGGGTGTCCAAAGGCTGCGAACGGGCTACGATGTCGCTTCGCTTTCTCCTTGGCGATACTCGCGAGGCGCCGCATGCCCGACCTCCCCTGCGTCGATTCGCCGCACTGGTGCTGCCGGCGCCGACTGCTGCTCGCGCTCGCCGCGGCGGCGATACCCGGTGCGCGCGTCGCCAGCGCGGCGGCCGCATTGACGCCCACGCCCGCGCAGACCGAGGGTCCGTTCTATCCGAAGACGATTCCTGCGGATCACGACGCGGACCTGACGCAGGTTGCGGGTCATCCGAGGACGGCGCAGGGCACGCGGCTCTACTTCTCGGGACGCGTGCTCGCGCGCGACGGCAAGCCGTACTCGGGCGCAACGATCGAGCTGTGGCAATGCGACGCGTTCGGGCGCTACCATCACGCGGGCGACGACGGCAAGCCGCGCGACGACGCTTTCCAGGGGTACGGGGCCGCCGTCACCGACTCTGACGGCCGCTACGCCTTCAAGACGATCCGCCCCGTCGCGTACTCGGGCCGCGTGCCGCACCTGCACGTGAAGGTGCGCACGACCGACGGCGCGATGCTCACGACGCAGGTGTACATCAAGGGCGATGCGACAGCCGGCGATCCTGTGCTCGCGTGGTCGCCGAAGGGGACGCTCGAGCTCCTGACGATGACACTTGCTCCCGCGCCTGGGCACGAGGACGGCGCGCAGGCCGGCGTCTTCGATATCGTTCTGCGTTAGCGCGCGGACGCGCTCAGTGGATGGTGGCGGTCGAGAGGAAGCGGATCAACGCGCCCGACTTCAGCCGGTAGACGCCATCGCCGACGGGTTCGGCTCCGTCGAACTCCTCGCGCGTGAACGCGATCTCCGTCGTGCCGTTGCGCGCCTCCAGCACGATGTCGTCCGCGACGGTCTCGCTGTCAGGGACGCGCAGGTATTCGGTTTCGAACACGACACCGTCGACCAGCACATAATCGGCGCCGTTCATCGCCGTGCCGAGTTTCCTCGCGTCGCCGCTCATGCCCATGTCATCTCCGCGGGAACCCCAAGACGTCCCCTGCATTGCCGACGTGGGGGCGGCGGGGGGCGACTTCAAGGCGCACGGGCCCCACCCGGACAAGGTGGCGTCGACGCGCAACCGCGTCTAGGCGACCAGTTCGCGGACGAAGTTGGGCAGCGCAAGCGCGGCGCGGTGCACGTCGCCGTTGTAGTACCGAAGCTGCGGGAGCGCGCGCATCGCGATGCGGCGGTCGACCTCGCGCGCCGAGAGGCTCTTGGGGTCGAGCGTCTGCGACACGCACGCCATCATCCACATGCCGCCGTACAGCGGGACCGACGTGAGGTACGGCGTAACGAGCGGGAACGCGGTGCGAAGGTTCGCGAGGCACGACCGGATCCGGTCGGGATGCGCGATCGGGCTCGCGATGTGGAGCGTCATCGCGCCGACGGGCTTCAGTCGCAGCGCGCATGCGCGATAGAAATCCCGCG
Source organism: uncultured beta proteobacterium (assembly GCA_963830485.1). GTDB lineage: Bacteria > Pseudomonadota > Gammaproteobacteria > Burkholderiales > Casimicrobiaceae > CAIWHR01. Next base: position 49,724 of record CAWHNE010000025.1, on the reverse strand, counting down.
TGTACAGCGATTCGGACGGCCCGCCAGGATCCGTGAGGTCAAGCACGATCAGGTCGTACTGGTCCTCCGCCTCGTGCATGTAGGCGAAGCCGTCGCCGATCCTGAGCGTGAGCCGGCCGTCGTCGAGCGCACCCTTGTGAACCGTCTGCAGGTACTTGCGCGCGATGTCGACAACGGCGAGGTCGATCTCGCACAGCTCCACCGAGCGGATCGACGGGTGCTTGAGCAACTCTTCCGCGGAGCCGCCGTCGCCGCCGCCGATGATGAGCGCGCGCTCGGGGCTCGGGTGGGTGAGCGCCGCCATGTGGACGAGGTTCTCGTGATAGAAGAACTCGTCCATCTCGGACGTCATGAAATGGCCGTCGAGACGGAACAGCTTGCCGAAGTGCGCGGTGTCGTGCACTTCGACCAGCTGGTGCGGCGAACGGAACTTCTCGATCTGACGGGCCGAGCGGATGAAGAATCCCCACGCATCCGTGAGGTACTCGGTCATCAGGCCCGGCGCGACGTCCCCGCCGGCCCCGCCCGACGGGCGGGCCGGCTCGTCAGGCATCCTGGCCGCCGCGGCGAATCGAGTGGAACTTCGTGCGCTGCGGTTTCAGCGCCGTCTCGAGCGCGCGGAAGAGGTGCTCGGCTTTCGCCGTGTTGTCGGTCGCGAGGTTGCACACGTAGACGTCGACCGTGACGAAGCCATGCTCGGGCCACGTGTGGATCGCAAGGTGTGATTCGGCGAGCAGCACCGTGCCGGTGACGCCCTGCGGCGAGAATTGATGGAACGAGTCGCCGACGATCGTGAGCCCGGATGCAGCCGTGACGTCGAGGCAGAGCTTGCGCAGCGCGTCGGCGCGCGTGAACTCAGGCGTGTCGGCGGGGCACCCATACCATTCGCCCAACAGATGGATACCGTCCATCAGCCGTCCCCTGTCATGAAAATGCCCCACCCCAGCTCGTCACTGGCGGAAGGGCACATAGCGCCATCCCGAACATTCGTCTCGATGTAATCGATCCGCAATTATTGCACAGACAGCCCCGCGGCGCGATAGAATTTTAGGTTTTCGCGCGGGGCGATTCCGCCCGCGCCCGCCGCCGCCCGCTTCCCGCCGCCGCCGACCGTTCCCATGACCGCGATCGAATCCGCCGCCGTGCCCGACGAACAGCTCGCCAATGCGCTGCGCGCGCTGGCGATGGACGCCGTCGAGACGGCGAAGTCGGGCCATCCCGGCATGCCGATGGGCATGGCGGAGATCGCGCTGGCACTCTGGCGAGGTCATCTGCGTCATCATCCGGCGCATCCCGGATGGCCCGACCGCGACCGCTTCGTGCTGTCGAACGGCCACGGCTCGATGCTGCTCTACGCGCTCCTTCACCTCACGGGCTACGATCTGCCGCTGGACGAGCTCAAGCGCTTCCGCCAGCTGCACTCGAAGACGCCCGGCCATCCGGAGCGCGGCGTCACGCCTGGCGTCGAGACGACGACCGGGCCGCTCGGGCAGGGCCTCGCGAATGCCGTCGGAATGGCGCTCGCGGAGTGGCTGCTCGCGGCCGCGTTCAACCGGCCCGGCCACACGATCGTCGATCACCGCACGTACGTCTTTGTAGGCGACGGCTGCCTGATGGAAGGCATCTCGCACGAGGCCGCCTCGCTCGCCGGCACCTGGGGCCTCGGGAAGCTGATCGTGCTGTACGACGACAACGGCATCTCGATCGACGGGGAGACTGCGGGCTGGTTCACCGACGACACGCCGCGGCGCTTCGAGGCCTACGGCTGGCACGTGCAGCCGGGAATCGACGGGCACGACGTCGCCGCCGTCGCCGCGGCGATCGACGCCGCGCAGGCCGACGGCGCAACGCATGGACGGCCGCAGCTCCTTTGCTGCAGGACGGTGATCGGCAAGGGCGCGCCGACCAAAGCGGGGACGGCCGACGTGCACGGCGCGGCGCTCGGCGAGAAGGAAGTCGCGGCCACGCGCGTCGCGCTCGGCTGGACGCACGCGCCGTTCGTGGTGCCCGACGCCATCGGCGCCGCCTGGAACGCGCGCGCCCGCGGGGCGTCGCTCGAGCAGGCTTGGTCGGAGCGCTTCGCGGCGTATCGCGCGGCGCATCCGGCGCTCGCATCCGAGTTCAGCCGCCGGACAGCGGGCGAGCTGCCCGCGAGCTGGAAGGAGACGGCCGCTGCGGTCGTCGCGGCGGCCGCGGCGAAGGGCGAGAGCGTCGCGACGCGCAAGGCGTCGCAGCAGGCGCTCGAGGCGCTCGCGCCGGCGCTGCCCGAGCTTGTCGGCGGCTCCGCGGACCTCACCGGATCGGTGTTCACGAACTGGTCCGGAAGCCGCCCCATCGGGCGCGACCGGCCCGGCAACTACATTCATTTCGGCGTGCGCGAGTTCGCGATGAGCGCGATCGCCAACGGCCTCGCGCTGCACGGCGGCATCGTCCCGTACGTCGGGACGTTCCTGACCTTCTCCGACTATGCGCGCAATGCGGTGCGCATGGCGGCGTTGATGAAGCTGCGCACGATCTTCGTCTATACGCACGACTCGATCGGGTTGGGCGAGGACGGCCCGACGCACCAGGCGGTCGAGCACACGGCGAGTCTGCGTCTCATTCCCAATCTCGACGTCTGGCGGCCGGGCGACTCGACGGAGACGGCCGCCGCGTGGGTCGCGGCGCTCGAGCGCGCGAGCGGGCCGACCGCGCTCATCCTCACGCGGCAGAATGTCGCATTCCAGCCGCGCGACGCGGCGCAGACCGGCGACATCCGGCGCGGCGGCTACGTGCTCGCCGACTGGAACCCCGGTGCCGCGCGACGCGTCGTGATCATCGCAACAGGCTCCGAGCTCGCGCTCGCAATCTCGGCGCGCACCGCGCTCGCGAGCGAGGGCATCGGCGCGCGCGTGGTCTCACTGCCGTGCACCGCGGTCTTCGAGCGTCAGGACGCCACCTACCGCACAAGCGTGCTGCCACCGGGTATCCCGCGCGTCGCAGTCGAGGCCGGCGCCACCGCGGGCTGGCACGCGTACGTCGGCGCGGCCGACGATCCGCGTGCTGCCGTCGTCGGCATCGACACCTATGGCGAATCGGCTCCCGCGGGTGTGCTGTTCAAGCACTTCGGCTTCACCGCCGACGCGGTTGCGGCGGCCGTGAAGCGCGTCGCGGCCGCGACGTGAATCGGGTCGTGTCGTCCGTGGTTGCCGCTTCCCGCCCGGCCGGCGCGACCCGCGACGTGACGATCCGTCGCGCGAGGCCCGACGACGCGCGGGCGATCGCGCAGGTCCGCATCGACGCCTGGCGGACGACGTACGCGGGCATGGTGCCGGCGGCATACCTCGCGGCGATGTCCGTCGACGACAACGCCGCGCATTGGCAGCGGATCCTCACCGCGGGACCGAACACGGCGAGCATCTTCGTCGCGGACGACGGCGTCGGTATCGCGGGCTTCGCCTGTGGCAACATGCTCGTGGAACAAAAACACGGCTTCAATGCCGAACTCACGGCGATCTACCTTCGGCGCGACCGCCAGCGCGCCGGAACCGGCCGCCGGCTGGTCGACGCGGTCGCCGGTGCGCAGCGCGGACACGGCGCGACGGGACTGTTGACATGGGTCATCGCGGCCAACCGGGGTGCGCGCGCATTCTATGAGCGTCTCGGTGCCGAGCTCGTCGTCGAACAACCGTTCCAGTGGGACGGGCTCGACCTGATCGAGGCAGGCTATGGCTGGCGCGATCTCGAGGCGCTCCACGCCGCCTGCGCCTGAGCCTCCCCACGAGAGCAATGAAGACATTCCCCCCATCCCCGAGGAGTAGGAGAAGAACATGACGATCAAAGTGGGCATCAACGGCTTCGGTCGGATCGGCCGCATGGTGCTGCGCGCAGCGGTGCGCGATTTTCCGGACATCGAGGTGGTCGGCATCAATGACCTGCTCGAGCCCGACTACCTCGCCTACATGCTCGAGTACGACTCGGTGCACGGGCGCTTCAAGGGCGAGATCAAGGTCGACGGCAGCACGCTCGTCGTCGACGGCCGGAGGATCCGGCTTACCTCCGAGAAGGATCCCGCGGCGCTCAAGTGGAACGACGTCGGCGCCGAAATCGTTGTCGAGTCGACCGGCCTGTTCCTCACCAAGGAGACCGCGGAGAAGCACCTCGCTGCAGGCGCGAAGAAAGTCATCATGTCGGCGCCCTCGAAGGACGAGACGCCGATGTTCGTGTTCGGCGTCAACGACAAGCGCTACGCCGGCGAGGCGATCATCTCGAACGCGTCGTGCACGACGAATTGCCTGGCGCCGGTCGCAAAGGTGCTGCACGACACGTGGGGCATCAAGCGCGGACTGATGACGACCGTGCACGCGGCGACCGCGACCCAGAAGACCGTCGACGGGCCGTCGAACAAGGACTGGCGCGGCGGGCGCGGCATCCTCGAGAACATCATCCCGTCGTCGACCGGGGCGGCGAAAGCCGTCGGCAAGGTGATTCCGGAGCTCAACAAGAAGCTGACCGGGATGGCGTTCCGCATTCCGACCTCCGACGTTTCCGTCGTCGATCTCACCGTCGAGCTCGCGAAGCCCGCGACCTACAAGGAGATCTGCGCGGCGATGAAGGCGGCGGCCGACGGCCCGATGAAGGGCGTGCTGGGCTACACCGAGGACAAGGTCGTCGCCACCGACTTCCGCGGCGACAGCCGCACGTCGATCTTCGATGCGGACGCCGGCATTGCGCTCGACGACACGTTCATCAAGGTCGTCGCCTGGTACGACAACGAGTGGGGCTACTCGTGCAAGGTGCTCGAGATGATCCGCGTGATCGCGAAGCGCTGATGCCTCCGCCTCGCACGCACGACGGGCAGCGAACCCCATGACGTTCTGCCGCCTCTCGGATCTCGACGTGTCCGGCAAGCGCGTGTTCATCCGCGCCGACTTCAACGTGCCGCAGGACGACCACGGCGCGATCACCGACGACACGCGGATCCGTGCGGCGCTCCCGGGCATCCGCGACTGCGTCGCGCGCGGCGCCGCCGTCATGGTCACCTCGCATCTCGGCCGTCCGACCGAAGGCGAATGGAACGCCGCGGACTCGCTCGCGCCGGTGGCACAGCGGCTCTCCGAGCTCCTCGCGCTGCCGGTACCGCTCGTTCGCGACTGGGTCGACGGCGGCGCCTGGCACGAGGCGCTCGCGCCCGGGCACGTCGTGCTGCTCGAGAACTGCCGCTTCAACAAGGGCGAGAAGAAGAACGACGACGCGCTCGCGCGCAAGATGGCGCAGCTCTGCGACGTCTACGTCAACGATGCGTTCGGCACCGCGCACCGCGCGGAGGCGACGACGCACGGTATCGCGCGACATGCCAAGACGGCGTGCGCCGGCCCGCTGATGGCGGCGGAGCTCGACGCTCTTGGCCGCGCGCTGGCGCAGCCCGCCCGGCCGCTCGTCGCCGTTGTCGCTGGTTCTAAGGTATCGACCAAGCTCACCGTGCTGAAGGCGCTCGCGGCGAAGGTCGACGTGCTCGTCGTCGGCGGCGGCATCGCGAACACGTTCATCCTCGCCGCGCACGGCCATGTCGGCAAGTCGCTCGTCGAGAAGGACCTCGTGCCCGAGGCGCAGGCGATCCTCGACGCCTGGCCCGGCAAGGTGCCGATCCCGGTCGACGTCGTCTGCGCGAAGGAAATTTCGCCGACGGCGGCGCCGACGCTGAAGGCGGTCGAGAACGTCGAGCCCGACGACATGATCCTCGACATCGGCCCGTCGTCGATCGCAGTGCTGAAGACGATCGTTGCGAAAGCCGGCACGATCGTCTGGAACGGGCCGGTCGGCGTCTTCGAGATCGACGCATTCGCCGCCGGCACGCGGGCGCTCGCCGAGGCGGTCGCCGCTTCCAGCGCGTTCTCGATCGCCGGCGGCGGCGACACGATCGCCGCGATCAACAAGTTCGGCGTCGCCGACCGCATTTCCTACATCTCGACCGCTGGCGGCGCATTCCTCGAGTTCCTTGAGGGCAAGACGTTGCCGGCCGTCGCCATGCTCGAGCAGCGCGGAAGCGCCTGACCGACCCCCGGCCTCATCACGGAGACCCCATGGCCCCGACCCGCGTGCTGCTCATCGCCGGCTGTCTCCTCGCGCTCCTCCTCGGGGGCTGCGGGAAGTCGTCCAATGACAGCGCCAACGTGCGCGTCCTCAATCTCATCTCGGGCGCGACGGGCGTGACGGTGACGGCGGGCGGCACGACGCTCATGACCGGCGGCGCGTTCGAGGCGATCGGCGGCTATACGAGCGTCGGCGCGGGCAACCAGGAGTTCAAGGTCACGGTGCCCGGCAGCACCGGGTCGCTCGTCGACACCATCTACTCGCTGGGCAGCAGCGTCGACTACACCTACGTCACGACCGGCACGCCGGGCGCCGCGGCGGCGGTGCTCATCGCCGATCCGTACGGCTCGCCCGGCGGCGACAATTTCGCGGTGCGCGTGCTGAACATGTCGGCGACCGATCCCAGCGTCGACCTCTACCTGACCGCGCCGGGCGCCGACCTCGCCGCCGCCACGCCGGTCGTCACGGCGGCGGCATTCGCGACTGGTGTCGAACTTCGTCAACACGCCCGCAGGCGCTCTGCAGGTGCGGCTCACGACCGCCGGAACCAAGGACGTGCTCTACGACGCGACGCCGCCTGCGTTCGCGGCGGGCACCGGCCAGACGATCGTCGCCTACGGCCGCGGCAGCAGCAAGCTCGTGAACGTGGCGATCATGGCCTCGTCGACGACCGGCGCGATCGCGAACAGCCAGATCGCGCAGCTCAAGGTCGCGAACGGCACCGCGGTGCCCGCCCCGCTCAACGTGTTCGTCGACGGCAGCCTCGCGCGTGTCGAACCTCGCGTTCGCGGGGATCGCGCCGTATCAGATCGATCGCCGCCGGCACGCGCACGATCACCGTCGAATCGTCGGCCAGTCCGGGCGCGACGCTGCTCACGACTCACACCCAACCTCGTTCCCGCGACCGACAACTCGATCGCGCTCTCCGGCACGGCCGGCGCGATGACCGCGCTCGTGCTCGCCGATTCCAATCCGCTGATCGTCCCGGGTCGGGCGCAGTTGCGCGTCGTCAACATCTCGCCCGATTTCGCGGCGGTCGACGTCTACGCGAATTTCGGGAAGATCGTGTCGGGGCTCGGCCCGAACGCGGCGTCGGCGTATTCGCTCGTCGACGCGGCGAGCGCCGGCACGGCCTACCGCTTCGACTTCAACAACGCGGGCACCACGACGGTCGTCCTCAGCGTAACGGGGCTCACCCTCGCGAGCGGGCACGGCTACACGATCTATCTTCTCGGCTCGGGCGCCACGCTGCAGGGCGTGCTGACCCAGGACCGCTGACGGTCCGCCGTACGCGCCACTTCGGAGAACTTCATGCGTCGCACACGCGCACTCGTTGTCACGGTCTGCCTCGCCGCCGTCGCGCTCGGCGGCTGCGGGCTCAATCCGAGCGGCACCGGCACCGGCACCACGCTGCGCGTGGCCAACCTGATGCCCGGCACGACCGCCGTGACCGTGACGGCCGACGACACGACCTTCATGACGGCGGCGCCGTTCGAGAGCTTCACCGGATACGAAGGGATCACGGCCGGCAACTACACGTTCAACGTGAGACTCGGCGCCAGCGCGACGCCGGCCTTTACGGAGACCGCGTCGGTCGCCAACGTCTCGGCCTACACGTTCATCGCCTACGGGCCGTCGACGCTCCCCGGCGGGATGCTGCTCACCGACACGCTGCTGGTCCACATCCCGTCGGGCAACTTCGGATTTCGCCTCGTCAACGTCTCGCCGACCGCGGGCTTGATCGACGCCTACCTGACCGCGGCGGGCGCGGATCTGGCGGCCGCGTCGCCCGTCGTGTCCGGCCTGCCCTACAACGCGTTCAGCAACTTCGTGAACGTTCCGCTCGGAACCTACGAGCTCCGAATCACCCGCAGCGGAACGAAGGAAGTGATCTTCGACGCGCCTCTGCCCGCCGCCCCGGACGGTGGCGGGCAGACCGTGGCGGCCTACTCGCGTGGCAGCGGCCGCCTCGTCAACGTCGCGCTCTTCACCGACGGCAGCCCGGCGACGACGCTCTCGAACCGGCTCGCGCGGCTCAAGGCGCTGAATGCCTCGGCGGTCGCGTCGCCGCTGAACCTGTTCGTCGACGGCAGCCTCACGCTCGCCAACATTCCCTACACCGGCGTGTCGAACTACCAGGGCGTGAACGCGGGCACGCGCACGATCACCGTCGAGGCCGCGGCCACGCCGGGCGCGACGCTCCTGTCGACCTCACCCACGCTCGGACCTGCCACCGACACGTCGATCGCGCTCTACGGCGCCGCGGGCTCGCTCGGGGCCCTGGTGCTCACCGACTTCAACGTGAGTTCGCTCGTGACCAGGGCGCAGGTCCGCTTCGTCAACGTCTCGCCCGCGCTCGGCGCGCTCGACGTCTACGCGAACGGCACGCTCGCTGCGGCGGGCGTAGCGCAGTACGCCGCGTCTCCATACGTGCTCCTCGATGCGGCGACCGGCGGCACGACCTACCAGTTCGACTTCGACCCCGCCGGCAGCACGACACCCGCGCTCACGCTGCCGGGAGTCTCGCTCATCGCAGGCAACGTCTACACGATCTACGTCGTCGGCCCCGCGGGCGCCGTGCAGGGCATCGTCGTCCAGGACTTCTGACGGGCGGGGATCGACCGCTCGCGAGCGTCGCGCGAATCGCGCCGCCCCGCTTCGTTTTCGTCGCGCGCCGAATTGGCATACCATCGGCGCGTTTTGCTCGGAAGGACCCCGTGCCCCGCGCCACCAAGATCGTCGCCACGCTCGGCCCCGCCTGCAGCGCGCCCGACGCGCTCACCCGCCTGATCGCCGCCGGCGTCGACGTCGTCCGCCTCAATTTCTCGCACGGGCGCGCGGCCGACCACGTGGAGCGCGCCCGCCTCGTGCGCGAGGCCGCCCGCGCGCTCGGCCGCGAGGTCGGCATCATGGCGGACCTGCAGGGCCCGAAGATCCGCATCGGCAAGTTCGCGGCCGGCGCCGTCACGCTCGCGCCGGGCCAGCGGTTCGTGCTCGACGCGGAATGCAAGCAGGGCGATGCCGAGCGCGTGGGACTCGATTACAAGCAGCTCGTCCGCGACGTCGGGCCGGGAGCGACACTGCTGCTCGACGATGGCCTCATCAAGCTCGCGGTGGAGGCCGTCGATGGCCCCCGGATCGTCACGCGCGTCGTCGTCGGTGGCCGCCTGTCGGACAACAAGGGGATCAACCGGCAAGGTGGCGGCCTCTCGGCGCCGGCGCTGACGGCGAAGGACAAGGACGATCTCAAGACCGCGGCGACGATCGGCGCCGATTTCCTCGCCGTCTCGTTTCCGAAGACCGGCCACGACATGCGCAAGGCACGCGAGCTCCTCCGCACCGCGGGCAGCCACGCGCTCGTGATCGCGAAGATCGAGCGCGCCGAGGCGATTCCCGCGCTTGCCGAGATCATCGAGGCCTCCGACGGGATCATGGTCGCGCGCGGCGACCTCGCGGTGGAGGTCGGCAACGCCGCGGTGCCAGGTCTGCAGAAACGAATGATCAGGCTGGCGCGCGACGCGAACAAGCTGTCGATCACCGCGACCCAGATGATGGAGTCGATGATCCAGAATCCCGTTCCGACGCGGGCGGAGGTCTCCGACGTCGCCAACGCCGTGCTGGACGGCACCGACGCCGTGATGTTGTCCGCGGAGACCGCGACCGGCCGCTATCCGGTGGAGACGGTCGAGGCGATGGCGCAGATATGCGCCGAGGCGGAAAAATCGGCCGTCATCGAGTTCGACCGGGAGGTGCTGACGCGCGCGTTCACGCGGATCGACCAGTCCGTCGCGATGGCGGCGCTCTTTACCGCCTACCACCTGCGAGTCAAGGCGATCGCGGCGCTCACGCAGTCGGGTTCGACCGCGCTGTGGATGTCGCGTCACAACATCGGCTGCCCGATCTACGCGCTGACGCCCGAGGTGGCGTCGCAGCGCAAGATGGCGCTCTACCGCAACGTGCGGCCGCTCTACTTCGAGCAGGACGACGACCGCGACGCCGTGCTCCAGTCCGCCGAGGACCTGCTGCTCGACAAGGGCCAGGTGCAGCGCGGCGAACTGATCGTGCTCACCGTCGGCGAGCCGATGGGCAAGTCGGGCGGCACCAACACGATGAAGATCGTCAAGGTCGGGGAACACCGATCCTGACGGACCGGGGTTGACCTGCCCGGCGCACCAGCTCATTCCTTCCGGGTGACGGCTGCACCGCATCCCCCGGTAAAATAGAAGGCCCAATTCCGCCCATCCCCGAAGGAGCCCCGCGATGCCTCTCGTTTCGATGCGCCAGCTGCTCGACCACGCCGCCGAGCACGACTACGGCCTGCCCGCATTCAACGTCAACAACCTGGAGCAGGTGCAGGCGATCATGGCCGCCGCGGCCGCGACGGACAGCCCGGTGATCATGCAGGCGTCCGCCGGCGCGCGCAAATACGCGGGCGAAGTGTTCCTGCGCCACCTGATCGAGGCGGCGGTCGAGAGCTACCCTGCCATCCCTGTGGTGATGCATCAGGACCACGGTCAATCGCCCGAAGTCTGCTCGTCGGCGATGAAGCTCGGATTCACGAGCGTGATGATGGACGGGTCGCTGCAGGCCGACGGCAAGACGGTCGCGAGCTACGACTACAACCTCGACGTGACGAAGACGGTCGTAGCGATGGCGCACGCGATCGGCGTCACCGTCGAAGGCGAGCTCGGATGCCTGGGCTCGCTCGAGACGATGAAGGGCGACAAGGAGGACGGACATGGCGCCGAGGGCACGATGACGCGCGAGATGCTGCTGACCGATCCGGACCAGGCCGCGGACTTCGTCCGGAACACGCAGCTCGACGCGCTCGCGATCGCCATCGGCACCTCGCATGGCGCCTACAAGTTCACGCGCAAGCCGACCGGCGACATCCTCGCGATCGACCGGATCAAGGCGATCCACGCGCGCATCCCCAACACGCATCTCGTGATGCACGGCAGCTCATCGGTACCGCAGGACCTCCTGCGGATCATCCGCGAACACGGCGGCGAGATGAAGGAAACCTACGGTGTGCCGGTCGAAGAGATCCAGGAAGGCATCAAGCACGGCGTGCGCAAGATCAACATCGACACCGACATCCGGCTCGCGATGACCGCGGCCGTGCGCAAGTTTCTCGCGACGAACAGGAGCGCGTTCGATCCGCGCGATTACCTGAAACCGGCGCGCGAGGCCGCGACGCAGATCTGCAAGACCCGCTACGAGCAGTTCGGGTGTGCCGGGATGGGCTCGCGCATCAAGCCGATGCCGCTCTCCGCCGTCGCAACGAAGTACAAGTCCGGCGAGCTCGCGCAGGTCGTGCGGTGAAAACGTCCGATGGAGCACGGCGCGCCGGACGGCCGCGATCGCGGCCGTAGCGCGCCGCGGCTGGAAGAAAATAATCGATGATTCCCAATCGTCCGGAGTGGAAGCGCATTCACGGCCTCTTCCTGCGCGGGCTGACCTTCGTCGAGTACGTCGGCCTGCTCGTGATCGGCTTCGCTACCACCTTCGCGATGGTCGAGGAGGTGGCCGCGATGGTCCGCGCAGCGCGCGTCACGCTGGCCGACCTGCTGCTCATGTTCCTCTACCTCGAGGTGCTGGCGATGATCGGCCAGTACTTCAAGTCGGGACAGCTGCCGGTGCGCTTCCCGCTCTACATCGCGATGGTCGCGATGGCGCGCTACATCATCCTCGATATCAAGGACCTGACCGAGGTGCGGGTGCTCGCGGTCGCCGCGGCGATCCTGCTGCTCACGGTCGCCGTGCTCGTCATTCGCTACGGCCACACGCGATTTCCGTACCACGAGGGCGAGGAGGACGACGCCCGCGGCGGCAGCCAGTCGCCGGGCGGGCGCTGACGCCGCCCTACGTGCCGGCCGCCGGTGACGAACATCGCGACGACCGCAGCTGCCATCGTCCAGCGTCGCGAGCCAGCCCAGCGCCTTCAATCGCCGCGTCACGGTGAACGCGCCCATCACGCTTGGGTCGTCGGCGAGCAGCATCATCACGATCATGATCGGCACCGCGATCACGCCGTTGATGACCGCGCTCCAGAACAGCGCCCTGATCGGGTCGATCGGCGTGAAGTCGAGCGCGACGCCGCCCAAGCGTCGCGAGCGCGATGATCGCGTAGAACTCGCGGCCTCCAGAGCTTGCAGATCGAGGCCGCTCTTCCATTCGAACGTCTCGGCGACCGCGTACGCCGCCGACCCGGCGAGCACCGGCACCGCCAGCATCCCGGTGCCGATGATGCCGAGGCTGAACAGCAGGAACGTCGGCGTCGCCGGCGAGCGGCCGCAGCGCCTCGGCCGCCTGCGGCCGAGGTCTGGATGTCGTGCGATGCCGGCCGCGTGCAGCGTCGCCGCCGCGCTGACGATGATGAAGAGCGCGATCAGGTTCGAGAAGCCCATGCCGATGTACGTGTCGATCTTGATCCGCCGCAGGTGCCGGCGCGCCGTCTCCGGCGCTTGCGTCAGCGGTGCGGCGGCCGGGTCCGGCATTGACCTCCTCGACTTCCTGCGCCGCCTGCCAGAAGAAGAGATAGGGGCTGATCGTCGTGCCGAACAACGCGACGATGACGGTCAGCGCTTCGCCGGTCAGCGTGAGCCGCGGCCAGACGATGCCGGCGAGCGCCTCGCGCCACGGTACGGCGATCGTGAACACCACGGCGACGTACGCCAGCAGCGCGAGCGTCAGCCACTTGAGGTAGCGGACGTAGCGCTGGTAGGGCAGGAACACCTGCAGCAGCAGGCAGGCGACGCCGAAGACGACCGCATGGCCGTGCTCGGGGCCGCCGACGACGAGCTCCAGCGCGTCGCCCATCGCTGCGATGTCTGCGGCCACGTTGATCGTATTGGCGACCACCAGCATCGCGACGATCGCGTAGAGGACCGGCCGCGGAAAGTGGCCGACGGATGTTCGCCGCGAGGCCGTGACCGGTCACCCGACCCATCCGCGCGCTCACCATCTGAATGCCGACCATCAGCGGATAGGTGAGTACCACCGTCCAGCCCATCTGGTACCCGAACTGCGCCCCTGCCTGCGAATAGGTCGCGATGCCGCTCGGGTCGTCGTCGGCCGCGCCCGTGATGAGGCCGGGGCCGAGCTGGGAGCAGCCAGCGGCGGGACGCGTCGAACATGGCGAACTCCGGTGACCTGCGGCGAGCCGCGCGGTGCCCGCGGCGGACGCGCGAGTGTACCGACAATCGGCCGAGTGCGGCGCGCTATGGCCGCGGCCGCAGCCGGCAAGCGCGATGGGGCCCGTCAGACGTTATCAGCGCGCGGGCGGGCGTGCAGGCCTTGTCGAGGGGAAGGGCGAGCGCCTGCAACACGACGCCGGTCTCGGCGTTTTGCACGAACGCCACGACCGTCGACGTCTTGCCGGCCTCGGCCGGCAGCGGCAGCACGACCGTGCCCACACCTTGACCGGCGGCATCGATCGCGATGTCGCGCGCGAGCGCGCGCACGACATGGTCGTGGACGAGACGCTTGCCCGCGTTCTCCCCGGATTTCACTTCCGAGACGAGGCCATCCTCGGTGAGCGCGACCAGGATCCGCGCGCCACTGCGGTCGGCGGCAGCCGTCACGTTGGCCGTGGCTTTCACGGCGATGGCCCCCGGCTTCGCCTCGGCTTCGAGCGTGATGTTCGCGCGCGCCGGCACCCGGTTGAGCGAAGCGATCGCCGCCGCGCTCCGCGAGGGGTTGCGCCAATCTCCGAAGTCCCGACCCTGCACCAGCACCTGCGGCGTATAGACGAGGTCCGAGCGCGCCGCGCGCGCCGAGTCGTACTGGCGCTTCGTCCAGGCGGCTGTCGCAAACCGGTCCTTCCAGCCCAGTCGATCCCAATAGTCGACGTGAAAGGCAAGCGCGACCGCGCCGTTCCGAGCGTCGGCCGGGGCGAACGTCGACGACAGCCAGCGGTCCGCGGGCGGGCAGCTGTCGCAGCCCTCCGAGGTGTAGAGCTCGACGAGCGCGACCGTCTGTCGCCCACTCTCGGCGTGGCATGCCGCGGCCGCGCCCGCGGCGGGCGCGGCCGCGATCAGCGCGGCGAGGACACCGGCGCAGCGGAAGACGGTGAAGCTCATGGCGGCCTCCTCTGGATCGCGGATCGTCCTTCGTCGCGCGTCGCCGCGCCGACCTTACGCGGCGGCTGTGCTAGCATCGAATGCCGGGTCCGCGCGTCGCCCCCGCCGCGTTGCGACCCGTCGGGAGGATACGCCATGGGCATCATGAGCATCATCGGCACCATCGTCGTCGGCTTCATCGTAGGTCTTCTCGCGCGCTTCTTCTATCCCGGCGTCGTCGACCTGGGCATCTTCACGACGACGTTGCTCGGCATTGCCGGCTCGATTCTCGGTGGATTCCTGAGCGGGCTCATCTGGAAATCGCCGGACGGCAACTTCCATCCGGCAGGCTGGGTGATGTCGATCATCGGTGCCGCGATCCTGATCTGGGCCTACCTCAACTTCCTCAAGTGATCGACAAGACCGTCGCCGGCGCCGCGGCCGCCGTCGCGGACGTTCCCGACGGCGCGACGGTGATGATCGGCGGCTTCGGCACCGCCGGCATCCCGTTTCACCTCGTCGACGCGCTGCTCGCGCAAGGCGCGCGCGATCTCGTCGTCGTCAACAACAACGCGGGCAACGGCGACACGGGCCTCGCGGCGCTGATCGCGGCGCGGCGAGTGCGCAAGATCATCTGCTCGTTCCCGCGTCAGGTCGACTCGCAACACTTCGACGCGCTCTACCGCGCGGGCGAGATCGAGCTCGAGCTCGTCCCGCAGGGCAACCTCGCCGAGCGCATCCGCGCCGCGGGCGCCGGCATCGGCGCGTTTTACACGCCGACGGGCTACGGCACGCTGCTCGCGCAGAGCAAGGAGACGCGTGTCATCGATGGGCGCCCCCATGTGCTCGAATACCCGATCCACGCGGACTTCGCGCTGATCGCGGCGGAGCGTGGCGACCGGTGGGGCAACCTCGTCTACCGCAAGACCGCGCGCAACTTCGGACCGGTGATGGCGTCGGCCGCGCGCTGCACCATTGCCGAAGTGCGCGAGATCGTGCCGCTCGGCACGCTCGATCCCGAGTGCATCGTGACCCCCGGCATCTTCGTCCGGCGCGTCGTCGTCACCGGGCCGCAGGCACTCGCGCGCCGCGCCGCTGCCGGATGAGCGCCATGCGCCGGCTCACGCGCGAGCGGCTGGCCGCCCGGGTCGCGCACGACATTCCCGAAGGCGCGTACGTGAACCTCGGCATCGGCCTGCCGACGCTCGTCGCCAACCACCTGCCCGCGAAGCGCGAAATCGTGCTCCACAGCGAGAACGGCGTCCTCGGCATGGGACCGGCGCCCGCCCCAAACGATGCCGACCCCGACCTCATCAACGCGGGTAAACAACCGGTGACACTGTTGCCCGGCGGCAGCTACTTCCATCATGCCGATTCGTTCGCGATGATGCGCGGCGGCCATCTCGACATCTGCGTGCTTGGCGCGTTTCAGGTGTCGATCGCTGGCGATCTCGCGAATTGGCATACCGGCGAGCCCGACGCGATTCCCGCAGTCGGCGGCGCGATGGACCTCGCGATCGGCGCGAAGCAGGTGTTCGTGATGATGGAGCACCAGACGAAGTCGGGGGAGAGCAAGATCGTCTCCCGCTGCACGTATCCGGTCACGGGGCTTGGCTGCGTCACGCGGATCTACACCGACCTCGCGGTCATCGACGTGACGCGCGCGGGACTCGTCGTCACCGACATCGTTGACGGAATGTCGTTCGAAGAGCTCGCCCGCCTGACCGGGGTCCCGCTGCAACCACTGTCCGCAGCCGCCATTTCGCACTGAGGGAAGGTCCATGCCCGAAGCGTTTCTTTGCGATGCGATCCGCACTCCGATCGGCCGCTATGGCGGCGCGCTCGCGACTGTGCGCACCGACGACCTGGCGGCGATCCCGCTGCGCGCGCTCGTTGAACGCAACAAGGGGGTCGACTGGCAGGCCGTCGACGATGTCGTCTACGGATGCGCGAACCAGGCCGGCGAGGACAATCGCAACGTCGGGCGGATGGCGGTGCTGCTCGCCGGCCTCCCCGTCGACGTCCCGGGCACGACCGTGAACAGGCTGTGCGGATCGAGCATGGACGCGATCGCAATCGCCGCGCGCGCGATCAAGACGGGCGAAATTTCACTCGCCGTCGCCGGCGGGGTCGAAAGCATGTCACGCGCGCCTTTCGTGCTGGCGAAGGCCGACAGCGCGTTCTCGCGCGTGGCGAAGATCGAGGACACGACGATCGGCTGGCGCTTCGTGAATCCACTGACCAAGGCGAAGTACGGAATCGACTCGATGCCGGAGACCGCCGAGAATGTCGCCGCCGAGTTCGGCATCGCACGCGCCGACCAGGATGCGTTCGCGCTGCGCAGTCAGCAGCGGGCGCTGGCCGCGATCGCCGCCGGCCGGCTCGCGGAGGAAATCGTTCGCCGTCACGCTCCCCGCGAAGAAGGGCGATCCGGTCGTCGTCGCGCGCGACGAGCATCCGCGCGAGACGACGCTGGAGGCGCTCGCGAAGCTCAAGGGCATCGTGCGGCCGGACGGCACTGTCACCGCGGGCAACGCGTCGGGCGTCAACGATGGCGCGTGCGCGACGCTCATTGCTTCGGAGGACGCGGCAAGGCGCCACGGCCTCACGCCACGCGCGCGCATCGTCGCCGCGGCGGTGGCGGGGGTCGCCCCGCGGATCATGGGCTTCGGCCCGGCGCCCGCGATGCGCAAGGTGCTGGCGCTCGCGAAGCTCTCGCTCGCGGACATGGCGGTGATCGAGCTGAACGAGGCGTTCGCCGCGCAGGCGCTCGCGGTCACTCGCGACCACGGGCTCGCCGATGACGATTCCCGCGTCAACCCGAACGGCGGCGCGATCGCGCTCGGGCACCCGCTCGGCGCGAGCGGCGCGCGGCTGGTCACGACGGCCGTGTACCAGCTCCGCCGCAGCGGCGGACGCTACGCGCTCTGCACGATGTGCATCGGCGTGGGCCAGGGCATCGCGGTGATCATCGAGCGCGTCTAGGCCGGTGGCAATACACCGCACGCAGGTCGGCATCGTCGGCGCGGGGCCCGCGGGGCTCCTGCTCTCGCATCTGCTGCATCTCGAGGGCATTGACTCGGTCATCGTCGAGAACCGCAGCCGCGACTACGTCGAGCATCGCGTGCGCGCGGGCGTGCTCGAGCATGCGCCGGTCGAGCTCCTCAAGCGCGCGGGCGTCGGCGAACGCCTCGCCCGCGAAGGACTCCTGCACCATGGCATCGAGCTTCGCTTCGGCGGCCGCGGACACCGGATCGACTTCCCGTCGCTGACCGGCGGCCGCTCGATCACGGTCTACGGCCAGCAGGAAGTGGTGAAGGACCTGATCCGCGCCCGTCTCGACGCCGGAGGGACCATCGAGTTCGACGTCGCCGACGTCAGCGTCCACGAGCTCGAGTCGGACGCTCCGCGCGTGCGCTGGCGCAAGGACGGCGGAGAGCACGAGCTCGAATGCGACTTCGTCGCCGGCTGCGACGGCTTCCACGGCATCTGCCGGCCGGCGATCCCGGGCTTCGAGGCGGCGGCCTTCGAGCGCAACCTATCCGTTCGCGTGGCTCGGCATCCTGGCGCGCGCCGCGCCGTCGCACGAGGAGTTGATCTACGCGTACCACGACCGCGGCTTCGCCCTCTTCTCGATGCGCTCGCCGGAGATCACCCGCCTCTACCTGCAGGTGCCGCCGGACGAAGACATCGCGAACTGGCCGGACGCGCGGATCTGGGAGGAGCTCCATACGCGGCTCGAGACCGGCGACGGCTGGAAGCTCAACGAAGGCCCGGTGCTGGAGAAGGGCATCACGCCGATGCGGAGCTACGTCTGCGAGAAGATGCAGCACGGCCGGCTCTTCCTCGCGGGCGACGCCGCGCACATCGTGCCGCCGACCGGCGCCAAGGGGATGAATCTCGCGATCGCCGACGTGCACGTGCTCTCGCGGGCGCTGGCGGCGTATCTACAAGTCGGGCGCCCGTGAGCCGCTCGCGTCGTACTGCGCAGACCTGCCTCGCCCGGATCTGGCGCGCCGAGCATTTCTCGTGGTGGATGACGTCGATGCTCCACCGCTTCCCGGGCGACGACGGCTTCCAGCAGCGGCTGCAGCGCTCGCAGCTCGACTACACGGTCCGCTCGCGCGCGGCGGCGGCGTCGCTCGCCGAAAATTACGTCGGCTTGCCGTTCGACTGACGCCGAGACGCGACGGTCGCACGCAGTGCCGGATTCGGCTCCGGTGTGTACAGCGGAAAGCCAAGGAGCGATCGCGGGAAGCCGACCACGACGCGTGCGGAGTAACTTCGACGTAGCGGAAGCCGACGCGGCGTCATTGACTTCGCTCACCTAGCCGGCATTCGGCCCGACAGACGACGCCAGATGGCTTCGACCTCGCTTAGTTCTATGACCGAGTTCGACCCATCAGAGACGCTCGGCAGATGCCAAAGCGGACCTCGCCCAGTCGGCTCAACCTGGCCTGCGTCAGGCCTGAGTTCCGGAACCTCGGTCATCAGGGACTTCGCACCAGATCGCGGCGCTGGTCATTGGAGGATGTCAAGCGCTGGTAGCCCCGACGTTCCATCGATGCAATGCCACACGTAGACCGCAAGTCCCGGGTCGCCCGTCCACAGCGTGTAGCGACCTTGCCCATACTGCTGCCGCATCCGATCCCTCTGTGCGATCGAGTGCACGGCAAAGGATCGTGCGCGTTCCAGCCACAAGAGATCACCGGTGCGTTGGTACAGCTTGAGGAATGCATAGCCGTTGCCCGCCGTGCCGTGGCACAGACCGTAGCCCTTGGTCAGCGGCCCAGCGTTCCAGATCGCGTGGCCCGCACCGATCAGTAAGGCGTCCATGTCGGAGGACCGCTGCGGCGGAAAGTCCGCCAGTGCGGTCACAATGCCGGGCGCGCCGTGGCACCACTGCATCGAGAAACTCGTCCGGCCCGGTCGGGGGGCGTATGTGCCCTCCGGCCAGTTGACGGCGCCATCTTCGATCTTCGCGGTGGCACGCAGGGTCGCAACGCAGCGGTCGTAGAGCGTTTCACGGCGGCCCGCATCGAGCAGTGAGACGCCCTTGAGCAACGGATAGGTATTGCCCGCGAAGCCGTGGGCAGCGCCAAGGTATTGAACGGCCTTGCCGTCTTCCAGAAGCTGGGTCCACAGGTGGCACTGCGCCCGGGCATCGAAGACCCAAGCCTGCCAGAGCTGCTCGACGTTCTGCAGGAACAGATCGCGCCAGCGTCCCTCCCCGGTCGCTTGCCACAGATGCCAGGCTGCCACCATGGTGCCGGGCGCAGCCCAATACGCCTCGTTCGCCGGATTCTGAATGTTCGACTTGATCGACGCGTAAAGTCGGTCCGTCGCTACCGTCGACCCCGTCAAGCGCCACCGCACGAGCAAGATGCCCACTTCGCCCATGTAGTAGGACGGAACGATCTTCCCGGTGTCGGGATCGGCCTGGTACGCGGCGTCGACCTGCCGTATGCCTTCCCTCGGATCGCTGCCCAGTTCCGCCGCACCCTCGCGCTGCAGGTACCACAGCGCCCAAAGCACGCCCGCGCAGCCGAGGTAAAGGCCTTTGAAACCGCCTCGAGGCTCATCGCCTTCATCGTCGAGCGGATGCAGGGGCCAATGACCTTCGGCAAGGCGATTCCGCTCAATGTCGTGCACGATGGATTGGATGGCCTCGCGCGCACGCGACGCATCCCAGGCAGTGTCGCAAAGCGCTTCATGGCGATCAGGCTCGAAGAGCATGGGATGGCGGTGCGAATGGGACCTTGGCTGCTTGGACGACGAGCGTACTGCAGCGAGCAGATGGTGAACAGCCACCGCTAAGACCGCTTTGTAGCGTATTGGGCTACGACTGGACTTGGCCGAGGTTGTGTAAAAACGCGGAGGTTGCCTAAACGAAGAAGTTTCCTTTACACTGAAGCAACGGGTTTCTTCGGGGCGACGGCATGAAGCGATTCATCGAAGGCGAGGACCGAACTCAGGTGACCTTGCTGCCCGCGTGTCTGGAAGACCTACGTTGAAGCCGAGAATCCGGTTCGCGTGGTCGAGGTCTTCGTTGATGGGCTCGACCTGGGCGAGGTCGGCTTCGTTGGGGTTGACCCGGCGGCGACGGGCCGGCCGGCGTACCACCCGGCGGTGCTGTTGAAGCTCTACATCTACGGCTACCTGAATCGGCATCCAGTCCAGCCGTCGGCTGGAGCGTGAGGCGCAGCGCAACGTCGAGTTGATGTGGCTGACCGGACGGCTGATGCCGGACTTCAAGACCATTGCGAACTTCCGCAAGGACAATGGGCCAGCGATCCGCAAGGTCTTGATCGGCACGAAGCGCATCGTCGGTTGCCGAGCGGCGATGGCGATGCCTCCGCGTCCGCGGTGTCGTTCTTGCCGCCTTTGCGGAACGGCACGACAAGTTCGGCTGCGATCAGCCGGGCCGTATGACCGCGCGCGGCAAACCAGCGACCCCAGTGATGGGCCGAACCACACGCCTCCATCGCGACGCTGCTCTCCGGCAATTGTTCTGCCCACCGCTCGAACGCGTCGCGTCTGAGAACGCGTCGTTCTATAACCGCACCATGCACATCCAACACGCAGACCGCAATGACATCCTTTGCAAGATCAACGCCGACCGTAGTAAGCTTTCCCACGACTTCCCCTCCTGTTCAGATTGAAGACTCAGACACCTCAATCTTGGCACTCGATGCCGTGCGACTCCAACGTCGCTTCGGGACGGGGAAGTCCCTTACGTTTGAAAAACTCTCTTGAAAAGGGCCATCTGCTGGCTATGCTGAGGCCAAGGCGTAGGTGCGGGAGCGGCGGCCATGATGGGACCAGGTTCTGGCGGGCAGAAGCAGCTGTTCTACTCGTTCAATCTCGAGGATCACGTTCCGGCGGATCACCTGCTGCGCGGGATTGATCGTTGCCTGGACCTGGGCGAGCTGCGCGAGCCATCTCGCGCCGTTCTACAGCCATACGGGACGGCCGTCGGTCGATCCGGAGCTGATGGTGCGGATGCTGATCGTGGGTTACAGCTTCGGCATTCGTTCCGAGCGCCGGCTGTGCGAAGAGGTTCACCTCAATCTGGCGTATCGCTGGTTCTGTCGACTGGGTCTGGAGGATGCGGTGCCGGACCATTCGACGTTCTCGAAGAACCGGCACGGCCGCTTCCGGGAGAGCGAAGCGTTTCGGCAGGTGTTCGAGAGTGTGGTCGAGCGCTGCATGAAGGAAGGACTGGTCGGCGGCGAAGGCTTTGCCGTCGACGCCAGCTTGATCCAGGCCGACGCCAATCGCAGCCGCAGTACGGCGCGCGAGGAAGCCGGGGGCCTACGCGATCCGCGGAACGCGACACGGGCCGTACGGGAGTACTTGGCCGCCCTGGATGCGCAGCAGGAGCCGGTTAGCGCTCCCGCGTCGATCTCGCCAACGGATCCCGCGGCACGGTGGACGGCGGTGGGTGGTCCGGCGTTCTACGCCTATTCGACCAATTATCTGGTGGATGTGCAGGCCGGCATCATCGTCGATGTCGAGGCGACGCCTGCTTTGCGCACGGACGAAGTGAACTGCGCGCGGACCATGCTCGAACGGGTCGAAGAACGGTTTGACCTGAAGCCTGCGCGCCTGATCGGCGATATGGCCTACGGCGCGGCCCCGATGCTCGGCTGGCTGGTCGACGAGAAGCAGATCGCGCCGCACATTCCGGTGTGGGACCGGACCCAACGCGACGACGAGACGCTATCCAGCAGCGAATTCGAGTGGGACGAACGGGCCGACGAATATCGCTGCCCGCAGGGCAAGGTACTGCGGAAGCAACGGCGCACGTTCAAGAACCTGCGCACCCACATCACCAAGGCGGGCACCATCATCTATCGAGCCAGCCAGTCCGATTGTGCGAGTTGCCCGCTGAAGGCGCGCTGCTGTCCGAATACACCGATGCGCAAGATCGCGCGCAGCGTCCATGAATCGGCACGAGAGGTCGCTCGCGATGTTGCCAAGACCGAGGGCTACAAGCAATCGCGCAAGGATCGCAAGAAGGTCGAGATGCTCTTCGCTCACCTCAAGCGCATCCTCAAGCTGGATCGCCTGCGCCTCCGTGGGCCGAGCGGTGCGCGCGATGAGTTCCTGCTCGCAGCCATGCGCCCAAAGTCTACGACGAATGGCGAAGCGACTGATGTTTGCGGCACCGGAAGCGGTACCGATAGCCGCATAACTGAGCGACATCGGGGACGAATCTGCTTCCTCAATACCCGCCGACAAGTTCACCGAGACCCGCGATCTACGATTATTCAGCCAGTTCGGAATACTCGGCCAA
Source organism: uncultured beta proteobacterium (assembly GCA_963830485.1). Classification (GTDB taxonomy): domain Bacteria; phylum Pseudomonadota; class Gammaproteobacteria; order Burkholderiales; family Casimicrobiaceae; genus CAIWHR01. Next base: position 27,290 of record CAWHNE010000025.1, on the reverse strand, counting down.
ACATCGGTCTTACAACGGCCTCGGCCGCGAGCAGCCTAATCACTCGCGGTCTCAGGACGACCCTAAGCAGCCCTGAGGCCTTCGAACGGGCCTCGGCGTGAGGCGCCGGCGTGTCCACGATTCCGTGGGAAGTCCAAACTGAAACCGTCAAGGTTCAGTACGTGACACTGACCGCCAGATCAATCCGGGTTAGCACAGCTTCGCCCCGCCTACTCAAGCGTGCCCCCACACCTCTTGCGCGGTCTCGACGACGAGCCGGACCTTTGCCGCCTGCGCGTCGCGCGCGATCACGTTGCCGTGCACGGTGCTCGAGAAGCCGCACTGCGGCGACAGGCAGAGCTGCTCCCTGGGCACGAGCTTCGCCGCTTCTTCGATCTTGCGCTTGAGGTAGTCCTTCGTCTCGAGCTTGTCGAGTTTGGTCGTCACCAGCCCCAGCACCACGATCTTCCCCTTCGGCACGTGGCGCAGCGGAGCGAAATCGCCCGAGCGCGCGTCGTCGTACTCGAGGAAGTAGCCGTCGACGGCGAGCTCGTTGAACAACACCTGCGCGACCGGCTCGTAGCCGCCCTCGGCAACCCAGGCGCTCTTGAAATTGCCGCGGCACAGGTGGACGCAGACCGTCATGCCGGGCGGACGCTCTTCGATCGCCGCGTTGATGAGGTGCGCGTAGCGCCGCGGCAGCTGGTCCGGATCGTCGCCGCGCTGGCGCGCGCCCTCGCGCATCTTCTCGTCGCAGAGGTAGGCCAGGTTCGTGTCGTCGAGCTGCAGGTAGCGGCAGCCGGCGGCCCCGAGCGCGGCGATCTCGGCGCGGTACGCTCCGGCGACGTCGGCGTAGAACGCTTCGAGGTCCGGATAGGCTTCGCGGCTGATGGCCTCGCGTCCGCCGCGGAAATGCAGCATCGTCGGCGAGGGGATCGTGACCTTCGGGGTGCGGTGGGTGACCGACTTCAGGAATTCGAAATCGGCGACCTGGATCGGCTTCACGTGCCGGACCGGTCCCGTCACTTTCATCACCGGTGGCGCGAACTCGACGTTGCCCTGCGCCGTGTGGAAGCGCACCGCGATGCCGCCCTTGGTCTCGACACCCGCGAGCTGCTCCAGGAAGTCGATGTGGAAATACGTGCGCCGGAACTCACCGTCCGTGATGCCGGAAAGTCCGAGGTCCTCCTGGAAGCGGACGATGTCCCGGATCGCCGCATCCTCCTCCTCGCGCAGCACGGCGCGCGTGATCTCCCCTTTGGCGAACCGATCGCGGGCCGCGAGCAGCGCCGGCGGTCGCAGGAAGCTGCCGACGTGGTCGGCGCGAAAGGGCGGCGTCGTGCGCAAACTCATGACAAAATCTCCTCGATACCGGTTTCGGGGCCGTGCCATCGATTGATGACCGAGGACGTCGGGGTTGTCAAGCGGCGCTTCCCTCGCCGCCCGTTATGATCGATCTCGCCGCCATCGAAGCCGCCGCAGGCCGCGTGTACGCGGCGATGCCCGCCACGCCGCAGTACGCCTGGCCACTCGTCGCCCTGCGCGCCGGCCGCGAGGTCTGGGTGAAGCACGAGAACCACACGCCGACTGGCGCGTTCAAGGTGCGCGGCGGGCTCAACCTCGTCGCGCAGCTCGCGGCGCGCGCATCACCCCCGCCGGGCGTGATCAGCGCAACGCGCGGCAACCACGGCCAGAGCCTCGCGTTCGCCGCCCGGCGCCATGGCCTGCGCTGCGTGATCGTCGTCCCCTTCGGCAACTCGGTCGAGAAGAACGCGGCGATGCGCGCGCTGGGCGCGGAACTGATCGAGCACGGCCGCGACTTCGACGAAGCACGTGTATATGCCGCCGGCCGCGCGCGTGCGGAGGGGCTCGAATTCGTCGGACCGTTCGAGCGCGAGCTCGTCGCCGGCGTCGCCACCTACGCGCTCGAGCTGTTCCGCGCCGTTCGCGGACCTCGCACCGTCTACGTGCCGATCGGATGCGGCTCGGGCATCTGCGGATTGATCGGGACGCGTGACGCGCTCGGCCTTGCGACGCGCATCGTCGGCGTCGTGTCGAGCGCGGCCAACGCCTACGCGCAGTCGTTCGCCGCGGGACGCGCGATCGAGACGGCGAGTGCCGACACCGTCGCCGACGGCATGGCGGTCCGCGTTCCCGTGCCCGCGGCCCTCGCGATCATCGGCGCCGGCGCGGAGCGCATCGTCGAGGTCACCGACGCCGAGGTCGAGGCCGCGATGCGCGCGCTGTTCAGCGACACCCACCAAGTGGCCGAGGGCGCGGGCGCGGCGCCGCTCGCCGCGCTGCTCAAGGACGGCGACCGTGCGGGACGGCGCGCGGCCGTCGTGCTGACCGGCGGCAATGTCGACCGCGACGTCTTCGCTCGGATCCTCGGAGGAAGCTGGACATGACGGCTCCGGACCCGGGTCAGCGATGCCGCGGCCGCCTTCGCGAGGAAGGCGCTCTGGACGGGCGCGCTCGCGCGGCTCGAATCCTGATGGGCGCTCAGGCGCGCCGCACGCGCGTCTGCGACTGCTCGCGCAGATACTGCGGCACGTAGTACAGCGAGCCGCCGGCCTTGCCCGTCGAGCCCGAGCCCTTCCAGCCGCCGAAAGGCTGGTAGCCGGGCCAGGCGCCCGTCGTCGCGCCCTGCGGCCGGTTCGCGTAGCAGACGCCGGCCTCGATCGCGGCGAAGAAGCGCTCGGTCTCGTCTTCGGCTCCGTAGAAGCCCGCGGTGAGCCCGTAGTCGCCGGCATTGGCGCGCGCGAGCGCCTCGTCGAGGTCGGCGACCGGCGCGACCAGCACGAAGGGTGCGAAAAGCTCCTGGCGCCACAGCGGATGATCGAGTGGCGCGCGAGCGATCGTCGGCGCGCAGTAGTGACCATGCGCGAGATCGCCGCGGTCGAGCCGCATCCCGCCGTGGTCGATCACGCCGTCGCGGCCCAGCGCGCGGATCTGCGCGCACGCGTCCTCGAAGCGCGCGACGGCCGCCGCGTCGATCACCGGACCCATCCAGTTCGCGCGGTCGGTCGGATCGCCGACGCCGATCGCGGCGGTCGCGGCGTGCAGCGCTGCGACGAAATCCGCGAGCACCGTGTGCTCGACGTAGACGCGCGAGCAGGCCGAGCACTTCTGTCCCGACAATCCGAACGCGGAGCGCATCACGCCGATCGCGGCATCGTCGAGCGCTCCGCGCCGGGTGACGATCGCGGCGTTCTTGCCGCCCATCTCCGCGATGCACGGGCGCGGCCAGCGTCCCTCCGCGAACGTGCGGACAAGGTGCATGCCGACCTCGTAGCTGCCGGTGAAGGTCGCACCCCCGACGTCCGGATTCCGGATCAGCGCTTCGCCGAGCGATCCTCCAGGTCCGCTCAGATAATTGAACACGCCGGCGGGCACCCCGGCGTCCCGAAACGCATCGGCGAGGAGGCGCCCGCTCCACGCCGTCGCGGACGCCGCCTTGAACACGACCGTGTTGCCGGCGACGAGTGCCGCTCCGGAAGGACCTCCCGCGAGTGCGAACGGGAAGTTGAACGGCGCGATGACGAGCCACACGCCGCGAGGCTTGAGGACGCTCCGGTTCTCGCTTGCGAAACCGGCCAGTGGATCGCGTGCCATCGATTTCGCGTAACCGTCGTTTGCCTCCATCTGGTCGCAGTAGTAGGCGATCAGATCCGCCGTCTCCTGCGCTTCGCCGAGCGCCTCCATCCGGTTCTTGCCGACTTCGAGCGCGAGCGCCGCCCCGAGGAAGAACACGCGCTCCTCGATCAGCGCAACGGCGCGGCGTAGCACCGCGACACGCTCACGCCACGGCGTCGCCGCCCAGCCGGGAAACGCTCGCTTCGCCGCGGCGATCGCAGCGTCCGCATGCACGGCGTCGCCCGCCTGGAACCGGCCGACGACGACCCGCGTGTCGATCGGGCTGCGCACGTCGAACTGGCGCGGCGCGCGCTCGTCGTGGCCGCCGATCGCGAGCGCGTGCTCGCCGCCAAGATGCGGCCGCAGTCCGGCCACCGCCGCGTCGAACCGCGCGTGCAGCTCCGGCGGCGGGTCGAACATCGTCGAATACGTGAGTTTGAACGGCGCACTCATCGCAATGGCTCAACCGGAGTGACGATTTGCGCGCGACGCAACGACATGGCGAAGCGGAAGGCGTCGCGAAGCAGCGTGATGCCGGAACGGCCTACACGAGATCCGCGGCCGGCCCGAGTATCTGCTCGCGCAGCTCGCGGTAGCGCGGCAGCTGCGGCGGATAGACGCAGATGTACTTCACCTGCGCCGCCTGGAGACAGCGCTGCTTGATGATCTCGAGCTTCTGGTCGCGGGGATTGACCACCGTGTCCGGCTCCTTCGAATCCACGATCGCGAGGATCGTCATGTCGCGGTCGCAGACGACGAACCCGACGTGCTGGTTCGCGATCTTGCGGAACGCGCGCAGCCGCTCCATCCCTTGCGGGCCGATCTTCACCTGCAGCACGTCTGCGAGCCGGATCCGCGCGAATACCTCGTGCCGCGGAAACGCGGCCTTCAGCAGCAGGTAGACGACGTTCTCGGCCTTGCTCAGGAACCGCGGGCGCAACAGGTACAGCCCCGGCAGCTCGGCCGACGAGAGCAGGCGCGTGGTCTCACCCTCGGTCCACTGCGCCACCGTGTTGGGCGACTCGCCGGTGATCTTGCCGCCGCCGCGCGCGGACTTGCGCCGCAAGAGGCCGACCACGACCGCGATGACGAGCGCACCGATCGCAAGCGCAAAGAGGATGCCGGAGGTCATGGAGCTTCTGTTCTTGGGCGCCGTGAGCCGCGCGCCGCCCTCGTCCCGGAGGCGGCGCGCCGCGGGCCGGCCATCAGCCTGTAGCCTACCCCACGCATTCTGTGAGTAGTCTAAAGCATTTGCTCCGGCCGCTGCTATGGCCCCCAGGTCCGGAACGGTCCGAAAAAGCAAAGCCCCGCCGAAGCGGGGCCTTGTCGATCCTTGGTGGCCGGAGCTACCGATCGGAATTCGAGCCGCAGGACAAGGCGCGCGGGCGCAGACAGTACACAGCAAGTACGGCAAGCCCGCGCAACGCAGTCATGCGGCTCGAAAACGATTGGTCACATGTCCATGTCACCCATGCCGCCCATTCCACCCATCCCGCCACCACCCATCGGCTTGTCGTCCTTCGGGTGTTCCGCGACCATCGCGTCGGTCGTGAGGATCAGGCTGGCCACGGACGCCGCGTTTTGCAGGGCGAAGCGCGCGACCTTGGTCGGATCGAGCACGCCCATTTCCACGAGGTCGCCGTACCCGCCGGTCTGCGCGTTGAAGCCGAAGTTGCCCTTGCCCTCGACGACCTTGTTGAGGACGACGGATGGCTCCTCGCCGGTGTTCTGGACGATCTGGCGCAGGGGCTCTTCCAGCGCGCGCAGCACGATCTTGATGCCGGCCTCCTGGTCGTGGTTGTCGCCCTTGAGGCCCTTCAGATTGGCGCGCGCGCGAAGGTAGGCGACGCCGCCGCCGGCAACGATGCCTTCCTCGACCGCCGCGCGCGTCGCGTGCAGCGCGTCCTCGACGCGGGCCTTCTTCTCCTTCATCTCGACTTCGGTCGCGGCGCCGACCTTGATCACGGCGACGCCGCCCGCGAGCTTCGCGACACGTTCCTGCAGCTTTTCCTTGTCGTAATCCGACGTCGCTTCCTCGACCTGCTTGCGGATGTTCTTGACGCGTGCCTCGATCGTGGCCTTTTCGCCAGCGCCGTCGATGATCGTCGTGTCTTCCTTCGCGACTTCGATCTTCTTCGCGCGACCCAGGTCCTTCAGCGTCGCATTCTCGAGCTTGAGCCCGAGCTCTTCGGCGATCACGGTGCCGCCGGTGAGATGCGCGATGTCTTCCAGCATCGCCTTGCGACGGTCGCCGAATCCCGGCGCCTTCACGGCCACGGTCTTCAGGATGCCGCGGATGTTGTTGACGACGAGCGTCGCCAGCGCTTCGCCGTCGACGTCCTCGGCGATGATGAGCAGCGGCTTGCCGGACTTCGCGACCTGCTCGAGCAGGGGAAGGAGATCGCGGATGTTGCTGATCTTCTTGTCGTGCAGCAGGATGAAGGGATCCTCGAGGATCGCGGTCTGCTTGTCCGGGTTGTTGATGAAGTACGGCGAGATGTAGCCGCGGTCGAACTGCATGCCCTCGACCAAATCGAGCTCGTTCTCGAGGCCCTTGCCGTCCTCGACGGTGATCACGCCTTCCTTGCCGACCTTGTCCATCGCCTCGGCGATCGTCTTGCCGATCGCCTCGTCGGCGTTGGCCGAGATCGCGCCGACCTGCGAGATTTCCTTGCTGGTCGTGCACGGCTTGCTGATCTTCTTCAACTCCTCGACGACCGCGATGACGGCCTTGTCGATGCCGCGCTTGAGGTCCATCGGGTTCATGCCCGCGGCGACGTACTTGAAGCCTTCGTTGCAGATCGACTGCGCGAGCACCGTCGCGGTCGTCGTGCCGTCGCCGGCGACGTCCGAGGTCTTGGACGCGACTTCCTTCACCATCTGCGCGCCCATGTTCTCGAACTTGTCCTTGAGCTCGATCTCCTTCGCCACCGACACGCCGTCCTTGGTGATCGTCGGCGCGCCGAAGCTGCGCTCGAGCACGACGTTGCGGCCCTTCGGGCCGAGCGTCACTTTCACGGCGTTCGCGAGCACGTTGACGCCGACCATCATCCGGTTGCGTCCGGCCTCGCCGAAACGAACGTCTTTTGCTGCCATTGGGTTTCTCCTGGATTGCCTGAAAGGTGGGGGACGGAAATCAGGCGACGACGCCGATGATGTCGTCTTCGCGCATGTGGAGCAGGTCCTTGCCGTCCATCTTGAATTCCTGGCCGGAGTACTTGCCGAACAGCACCTTGTCGCCGACCTTGACGCCCATCGGGACGAGCTTGCCGTGGTCGTCGGTCTTGCCCGGCCCGGCGTAGACGACTTCACCCATCGAGGGCTTCTCGGCCGCGGTGTCGGGGATCACGATGCCGCCGGCGGACTTCCGTTCCTCCTCGAGCCGCTTAACGATCACGCGATCGTGCAAAGGACGAATCTTCATGGTGAGTGCTCACTCCTATTAGGTATTCGATACGAATCAGACGCTTGCAATGCCGACTCCCGCTAAGGACCGGCCGCCGAATGCGTTGGCGCGCGAGACTTGCCGCCCCGTTAGCACTCAACATCAGCGAGTGCTAATAATAGCGGTCGGATGTGCCGAACGCAACCCTCGGCGGGGAGTTTTGGGGCACCCGGCGCCGTTTTCGTGGTCAGAGTCAAGCGACCGCTCGCGAACGTGTAGTCGACAGCTGCGGCGCGTGCGTTAATCTAGGCTATTCGCATTGCGAGGGAGGAAGGACCGATGCTCCGCGCCGCGACCCCCGCCCATTCCAGCTTCCTCCGCCGGCTGCTCCGCGAAGGCGCGGCCGACGGCAGCTTCGAAACCGAGATCGCCGAGGATTCGATCGCTGCCTCGCTCTTCTTTGCGAACTTGGAAGAGGCGCTCGCGTCCGGATACCTGCGGACCCCAGGTTCGGAAGGGCGCCTCACCCAGGGGGCGCACGTCGCGGGTTACGTGTACAGCCCCAGCGAGAACGATCCGCCCGTAGGATTCGGGTTGTTCAAGGACCTCGGCTCGGCCGGCTTCGAACTCTGGCTCACGGGCATCGCCGTCGAGGCGCGCGGACGCGGCCACGGCCGCGCGATGTTGGGCGAGCTCTTCGCGACGCCGCCGGGGCGGCTCGCCTCGCTCGTCCGCTGCGCCCGGAAGAGCGCGACCTCCGAGGTAGCCGCGAAGCTCTTCGGCGAGTTCGGGTTTGCGCTCTGCCGCACGACGCCAGCGATGCTGTGGCTCGTCAGCGCCAACGCTCCCTCCGAGCTCCGGCAGCGGATCGCTACGCTTCCGGTGGCCGCATAGCCCCAACCGTTCGGGACAGTGCGGCAACCGTTTGTAAGCCGATCACGCATCCGCCGGACGCGACCGACTATCATCACCGGGTCAAGGGACCCCACCGCGACACTTTGCCCATGCTCCAGCCCGCCCACGTCGGCCATCTCCCGATCCTCCGTTCGCTGATCCGCGACGGGGCGTCGCGCGGCAGCTTCGACCGCGAGCTCGCGACGGACTCGCGGGAGGCGGCGCTTTTCTTCTCGAACCTGCGACAGGCGCTCAACACCGGATATTTCGTCGAGGAGGATCCGCGCACCGGCGATCTCACGACGGTCGCCGTGCCGGGCTACGTGTATCTCCCCGACCGCGGCGGCGCGGTGAACCAGCCGATCGGCTTCGGCCTCTTCAAGGCGATCGACCTCGGCTTCGAGCTGTGGCTCACCGGCGTCGACGCCGAGTGGCGCGGCCACGGCCACGGCCGCGCGATGCTCGCCGCGCTGCTCGCGACGCCGCCGGGCAAACGCGCTTACATCGTGCGAGTGCACCGCTTCGGCCGCGACAGCCCGGCGATGGCGCACCTGCTCTCGTCGTTCGGCTACGTTCTGGTGCAGGAAACGCGCAATCACGCGGTGTACCTGCGCACCGACTCGCCACCCGAGCTCGGCCGCCGCCTGCGCGACTGGATTCCGCGCGAAACGGCGCGCTGACCCGCCCGCTGCGCGGCCCCGTCCCGCGCGATGCGATGCTGCGGACGTCTCGCGGCCCGTGATACCGTAGCCGCCAGCGATGGACACGCCCCTGCCCGCGCCCATCCCGCCGTCGCCGTCCGCCTCCGCGCCCCCTCCCGCGGGCGGCTGGGCTGTGCCCGCGGGACACGGACTCGACTGGTGGACGAGCGCGTGGCGGTTGTTCACCGCGGCGCCGGGCGTGTGGATCGTCATCACGATCATCTATCTCGTGATGATGATCGTGCTCTCGTCGATCCCGCTTCTCGGCCAATTTGCCGTGTCGTTCCTGCACCCGGTGCTGCTGGGCGGCATCGTGCTCGGCTGCCGCGAGCAGGACCGCGGCGGCGCGCTCGTGGTATCGCACCTGTTCGCCGGATTCAGCGAGAAGCTCGGGCCGCTCGTCATCCTCGCCCTCCTCTACTTCGCCGGCTGGCTTCTGATCGGCTTCGTCGCGGTCGCGCTCGCGATGGCCGTGATCGGCGGCAGCGCGTTCGCCGCCGTCCTCTCCGGCGACGCGATGCAGGCCGGCTACGCGCTTCTGTCGACGATGAGCCTGGGCGCGCTGCTCGTGCTGCTCGTGTGCGCGCTGCTCATCGTGCCGCTGCTGATGGCGTTCTGGTTCGCGCCGCCGCTGATCGTGCTGCGCGGCGACGAGCCGGTCGCGGCGATGACGACGAGCTTCCGCGCGTGCCTGCGCAACATGTCGCCGTTCCTCGTCTACGGCGTGCTCGCCCTCGTGTTCGCCGTGATCGCCTGCATTCCACTCCTTCTCGGACTGCTCGTGCTGTTCCCTGTGGGCGTCGCCACGGTCTACACGAGCTTCAAGGACGTCTTCGGATTTCCGGCCGCGTCAGCGCAGGCGTGACCACTCTCCGCTCGCGCCGCGGCCTTCGCTCCGCCAAAGGGATCGCTGCGCCGTACCGTCCGCCGCCTGCGTCCTTGGCCTCCGCCCCTGTCTCATTCTGCGGATGCCCAGTCGTCGGCCTCGCTGCGGCGACTCGCATTTGCTCCGATCCCCACGCGCTCCGCGCATAAGGTCCCTCTCCGCCGCTCGCGCCGCTCTTGCGATCGCTCGCGCCGCGGCCTCCGCACTGCCTTGTCCGGTCGCTGCGCCGAGCGGGCGGCCGCCTGCGGCGACTCGCGATCGCTCGCTCCCCCATGCCTTCGGCACGGGGCCCCGGCGAGCCGCTCGCGCCGCGGCCTCCGCACTGCCTTGTCCGGTCGCTGCGCCGAGCGGTCGGCCGCCTGCGGCGACTCGCGATCGCTCGCTCCCCCATGCCTTCGGCACGGGGCCCCGGCGAGCCGCTCGCGCCGCTAGTGCGCCCGCTCCCAGTTCGGGCCGGAGCCGACGTCCACCACGAGGGGCACCGAGAGCGCCGCGACGCTCGTCATCTTCTCCGGCAGCTCCGCCTTGACACGTGCGAGCTCGCCTTCCGGCACCTCGAGCACGAGCTCGTCGTGGACCTGCAGCACGAGCTTCGTCGCGAGCTTCTCCCGGTCGAGCCAGCCCCGCACCGCGATCATCGCGAGCTTGACCAGGTCCGCCGCGGTGCCCTGCATCGGCGCATTGATCGCCGCGCGCTCGGCGGCAGCGCGTCGCGGACCGCCGGCGGCCTTGATGTCGGGCAGCCAGAGGCGCCGGCCGAACACCGTCTCGACGTAGCCGTGATCGCGCGCGAACTCGCGCGTGGCCTGCATGTACTTCGCGACGCCCGGATAGCGCTGGAAGTACTTGTCGATGAACTGCTGCGCGGCGGCACGCTCGATCCCGAGCTGCTGCGCGAGCCCGAAGACACCCATGCCGTAGATCAGCCCGAAGTTCACGGCCTTGATGTAGCGGCGCTGGTCGGCGCTCACCTGCGCGATGGGGATGCCGAAGACGTCGGCCGCCGTCGCGCGGTGGATGTCCGCGCCTTCGCGGAACGCCTTGACGAGCGCGGCGTCGCCGGACAGATGCGCCATGATCCGCAGCTCGATCTGCGAGTAATCAGCCGACACGACGACGTGTCCCAGGGGCGCGACGAAAGCCTCGCGGATGCGCCGACCTTCCGCCGTGCGCACCGGAATGTTCTGCAGATTCGGGTCGCTCGAGGCAAGCCGGCCTGTCACCGCCGTCGCCTGGCTGAACGTCGTGTGCACGCGCCCCGTCGCCGGATTCACCATCTGCGGCAGCTTGTCCGTGTAGGTCGACTTGAGCTTCGTCAACGCGCGGTGCTCGAGGAGGAGCTTCGGCAGCGGATAGTCGGCGGCGAGCTCGGTCAGCACGTCCTCGTCGGTCGACGGCTGCCCGGTCGCGGTCTTGCGCAGCGCCGGCAGCTTCATCTTGTTGAACAGGATCTCGCCCAGCTGCCTCGGCGAGGCGAGGTTGAACGGCTGCCCGGCGAGCTGATACGCCTGCTGCTCCAGGGCGAGCGCCTTCTCGCCCAGCTCGCGGCTCTGGGCGGCGAGGAGCGCCGCATCGATCATCACGCCGTCGCGCTCCATCCGGTAGAGGATCTCGCGCACCGGCAGCTCGATCGCCGTATACACGTGCTCGAGCCCCGGCTCCGCTGCAACACGCGGATAGAGATGGCGATGGAGCTGCAGCGTGATGTCCGCGTCCTCGGCCGAGTAGGCGGTCGCGTCCTCGATCCCCACCTGATCGAACCCGATCTGCTTCGCGCCCTTGCCCGTGACTTCCGCGTAGGCGATCGTCTTCACGCCCAGGTGCCGCCACGCGAGGTTGTCCATGTCGTGCGGGCGGTGTGCTTCCAGCACGTAGGACTCGAGCAGCGTATCGTGGGCGACGCCAGCGAGCGCGAGGCCGTGATTCGCGAGCACGTGCTGGTCGTATTTGAGGTTCTGTCCGAGCTTCCGCTTCGCCGGATCCGCGAGCCACGGCGCGAATCGCGCGAGAACCTCCGCGAGCGGCAACTGGTCCGGCGCGCCGGGATAACGATGCGCGAGCGGGATGTAGCACGCGTGTCCTGGCTCGATCGCGAACGCAATCCCGACGATCCGCGCCTGCATCGGATCGAGGCTCGTCGTCTCCGTGTCGAGGCAGACGAGCTCGGCGCGCTCGATCGCAGCCACCCAGCGCTCGAAGGTTGGTCGGTCGAACACCGTATCGTAGTGCCGCGCCACCTTCGGCGGCGGGTCGGCCGCGGTGTCCGTGGCGGCGGCGTCGGCGAACCGCCGCGTGTCCTGTCGCGCCGCGCGATCGGCGATCGCGGCACCGACGTCGGGGGCCTCGCCGCCTCCGAGATCGTGCAACCAGCTCTTGAACTCGAAGCGCTCGTAGAGCTTGCGCAGCGTCGTCGGCTCCGGGGCGTGCGGCACGAGGTCCGGAAGTGTTACCGGAAGAGCGCAGTCGGTCTTCACCGTCAGGAGCTGCTTCCCCTTCGGCAGCCAGGCGAGCGTCGCGCGCAGGTTGTCGCCCACGACACCGGGAATTTCGTTCGCGTGCGCGATGACCGCATCGAGGCTGCCGTATTGATTGAGCCACTTCGCCGCGGTCTTCGGCCCTACCTTCGGCACGCCGGGGACGTTGTCGACCGCGTCGCCCGTGAGCGCGAGCAGGTCGAGCACCTGGTCGGCGCGCACGCCGAACTTCGCGACGACCCCGGCTTCGTCGAGCTTCTCGTTGCTCATCGTGTTGACGAGCCGGATCCCCGGGCGCACGAGCTGCGCCAAGTCCTTGTCCGAGGTCGACACCGTGCAGTCGACGCCGGCAGCCGCCGCCTGCAGCGCGAGCGTGCCGATGACGTCGTCGGCCTCGACGCCCTCGATCATCAGGAGCGGCCACCCCTCCGCGCGCACGACCTCGTGCAGCGGCACGATCTGCCGGACGAGATCGTCGGGCATCGGCGGCCGATTGGCCTTGTACTCGGGATACCAGTCGTCGCGAAACGTCTTGCCCGGCGCGTCGAAAACGACGGCGAAGTAGTCGGGCTTCTCGTCTTGGGCTATTCTGCGCAGCATCGAGACGACGCCGCGCAATGCGCCCGTCGGCTCGTCGCGCGAGGTCCGGAGATCCGGCAGCGCGTGGAATGCGCGATAGAGGTACGACGAACCGTCAACGAGAACCAAAGAAGACATGGCACCGACTCCCAAGATCCCGGAGCTCATCGATCCTCAGGCGATGTACACGACCAACGGGCAGGAAGCCTGGCGGGTGCTGGGGATTATGGCAGAGTTCGCCGCCGCGACCGAGCGGCTGCGCGGCATGCGTCCCGCGGTGTCGATGTTCGGCAGCGCGCGCATTCGGCAAGGACACCCGTACTACGAGAAGGCGGAGAAGATCGCGCGGCTCCTTTCCGACGCGGGCTTTGCGGTGATCTCCGGCGGCGGCCCCGGACTCATGGAAGCCGCGAACCGCGGCGCATTCGCCGGCAAGTCGCCGGCGATCGGCCTGAACATCCTGCTGCCACACGAACAAGGCGGCAACGATTTCCAGGACGTGAGCTTCGACTTCCGCTACTTTTTCGCGCGCAAGATGATGTTCGTCCGCTGGGCGTCCGCGTACGTCGTGCTGCCGGGAGGCTTCGGTACGCTGGACGAGCTGTCCGAGTGCCTCACGCTGGTGCAAACCGGCAAGAGCCGGCGCATTCCGATCATCCTCGTCGGGCGTCCGTTCTGGCAGGGCTTCATCGACTGGGCGGCCGCGGCGCTGGTCGGCGAGGGCATGGTCGGCGAGAAGGATCTCGAACTCATGCAGATCCTCGAGGAGCCCGCCGACATCGTCGAGGCGATCTTCAACTTCTATGAAAACCGCGGCTTCCACCCGACCCGCGAAGAGCGGGCCAAGATGCTGAATCTCTAGACCGCAACCAGCGGGTCTGCCGCGGTTTCGGTGAAGGCTGACGTGAGGCGCAGCCGAACGTCAAGCGAGCGCTCCCGCGCGAGCGGCCGTAGCCAAAACAGGGGATTCCATCCGACGCACGAGGAACGCGCGAAGATGCTGAACCTCTAACCCGGTGACCTCCGCGCGACCGTTCGCCGCGCGCGCTCTGCTAGAATGTGGCTATCGAGATCCTCCCGCATGAACCGCCTCGTCCGCCCGTTCGCCGTCGCCGTCTGCGCGTCGCTCGTGACCGCGGGCCCCGTGCATGCCGCCGACAGCGGAACACCGCCGGCCACGGAGCCCCTGCCGGAGATCGCGGCGCCGCCGAACGTCGAGGACGCCGAGCTCGGGCCGCAGGTCACGATCACGCAGCGGGATCGCGAGACCATCGAGGAAGCGCGCGTCAACGGCGTCATCGTGTGGATCCGGGTCACGCCGCGCCACGGGCGCCCGTACTACCTCATCCCGACGGGGGGCGGCAACACGTACATCCGCCGCGACAGCCTCGACACGGCGCTCAGGGTGCCGATGTGGGTGCTGTTCACGTGGTAACCCGGTAACAAACTTCGCGCACGCCGCCATTGCCGGGGCGCCGCGCTCGCCGCGACGCACGATGTCGGTCTACACGCAAGTCTCGCCGGAAGAGCTCGAAGCCTGGCTCGCGCGCTACGCGGTCGGTTCGCCGACGGAGTTCGCGCCGATCGTCGCGGGTATCGAGAACACGAACTACTTCGTCACCACGACGAAGGGCCGTTTCGTGCTGACGCTCTACGAGCGGTTGCCCGCAGCAGAGCTCCCGTTCTATCTCAACCTGATGGCGCATCTCGCGCGCGCCGCAGTTGAATGTCCGGCACCCGAGCCCGATCGCACGGGGGCGCTCTTCAGCTTGCTGAACGGCAAGCCTGCCGGGCTCGTGAGCCGCGTCGACGGCGTGCCGGTCGTCACACCGGACGTCGTCCATTGCGCGGCCGTCGGCGCCGCGCTGGGACGCCTGCACCTCGCGTCGGCGAAGTACCGAGCGCGACTTTCGAACCGTCGCGGCCCGGGCTGGTGGCGACAGGCCGCGCGCGCCGTGCGTCCGCATCTCGGCGCCGAGCAGAATGCGCTGCTCGCGGCCGAGATCAAGTTCCAGACCGGATTCGGCAAGGGCACGCTGCCGCGCGGCGCGATCCATGGCGATCTGTTCTGCGACAACGTGCTGTTCGTCGGCGATCGCGTGTCCGGAATCATCGATTTCGGTTTCGCCGCGACCGACTTCCTCGCCTACGATCTTGCGATCACCGTCAACGACTGGTGCATCGTCCGCGACGGCCGAGCGCCGGGCGCGCTGCTTCCCGAGCTCGTCGACGCCCTCGCCGGCGCCTATCAGGCCGTCCGTCCGCTGACCGCCGACGAGCGTGCACAGTGGCCCGCGCTCCTGCGCGCCGCGGCGCTACGGTTCTGGCTCTCCCGACTCTATGACCTTTACCTGCCGCGCCCGGGCGAGCTCGTGCACGCGAAGGACCCGGTGCACTTCGAGCGCATCCTGCGCGAGCGCGTCGCGCAGCCGCTGCGGCTGCCCGAACCCGCGCCTTCGCCACCGCGCGCGGTGCTGGTCCCGTGACCGCGCCCGCGCGCGCCGCGATCCCGTTCGCGCGCCGCGACGCGTCGCATGGCGCTCTGTGGCTACGCCGCGCGTTCGCGATGCTGTCGGTGCACCGCGTGCGCTGGCTCCTGCTCTTGCTCGCGTATTACACGATCATCGTCTCGATCGACGTCGTGCCGTGGGTCGGCGCGTTCGTCGCGCCGCTTCTGAAGCCGGTCTTCGCGGTCGGTTTCCTCGCCGCCGCATGGTCGCAGGAGCGGGGACAGCCGCCGGCGATCGGGCATCTTTTCCGCGGCTTTCGCGCCGACCTGCGTGCGCTGCTGCCGCTCGGTGTCGTGTTCGTCGCCGGCATGACAGGTGCCGTTGTCGCGACGTCGGCCGTCGACGGGGGCAAGGTGCTGGAAGTGCTCGCCGGCGCCGCGCGCCCCGACGAGGCCTTCATCGGCCGCGGCGACGTGCAGGCGGCCATGCTGTTCGGTGCGCTCTGCGCGCTGCCCGTGGTGCTGGCGTTGTGGTTCGCACCGGCGCTCGTCGTCTTCCAGGATTGCGCGGCGGGCCGCGCGCTCGCGACGAGCCTGCACGCAGCCGTCGTCAACTGGCGGCCGGTCGCGGTGTACGGCCTCCTCCTGTTCTTCTACGGCGGCGTGCTGCCGGGAGCGGTCACCGCGCTGATCGCGGCGCTCGCGCCGCGTGAAGCCGCGCCCGCGATCCTGATGCTCGTCCTCCTGCCCTATCTCGCGCTCCTCGTCGCGACGCTGCACATCTCCGACTACGTGAGCTACCGGGACATCTTTCATCCCGACGAGCTGCCGGCGCCCCGCGACGAAGCCGGGACCGGCGCGTCGCCATAGTCGGGCCCGGCGATGAGCGCCGGATCGAAACGGATCACGGAGCGCGTCGCGCGCTGGCTGCCCGGACTCGCGCTGTTCGCGCGCTATCCGCGCGCCGCGCTTCCCGGCGATCTCGTCGCGGGCGCGTCGGTCGCGCTCGTGACGATTCCGTCGGCGGTCGCGTGCGCGGAGCTGATCGGCATGGCGCCGATCACCGGCCTCTACGCCGCGCTCGGCGGAATGCTGGGCTATGCGCTGCTCGGCACCGCACGGCGGATCATCGTCGCGCCCGATCCTGCGGTGGCCGTGCTCGCCGGCAGCGCGATCCTCCCGCTCGCCGCCGCCGATCCGACGCGGATTCCTGTGCTGGCCGCCGCGCTCTCGCTCCTGGTCGGCGCGTTGCTCGTCATTTCCGCGCGCATTTCCGCGGGCACGGTCGCCGACCTGCTATCGAAGCCGGTGCTCACCGGCTATCTGAACGGCGTTGCGCTAATCCTGATCGCGACGCAACTGTCGCGGCTCACCGGGACACCCCTCGCCGCCGACGACTTCTTTCCGCGCGTTGCGGAGGCAGCGCGCGCGCTGCCGCGCGCGAACGCTCCCACACTCGCGCTCGGACTCGTTCTGGTCGCGATGCTTCTCGCGCTGCGCCGGTGGCTGCCGCGCTGGCCCGGTCCACTCGTCGCCTGCATCGCAGGCGCGGCCGCGGCGCACGCGCTCGACCTCCCCGCGCGCGGCGTCGCGGTGCTCGGCGCCGTGCCGCACGGGTTGCCTGCGGCGCACCTCCCGGCGATCGGGCTCGCCGATGCGAAGGCGCTCCTGCCCGCGGCCATCGCGATTGCCTTCCTCGCCTTCGCAGAAGGCGTCGTCCTCGCCCGCGCGTTCGCGGCGCGCCATCGCGAGGAGACCGACGTGAACCACGAGCTCTTCGCGTTCGGCGCGGCGAATGCGGCCGCGGGCGTCCTGGGCGGCTTTCCGGTGAATGCGAGCCAATCGCGCTCGGCGATCGCCGATGCGTCCGGCGCGCAGACGCAGCTCGCGCAGTGGACCGCGGCGGCGCTGCTCGCGATCTTCTTGCTCTTCCTCGCACCGCTGCTCGAGCGCGTGCCGCTTGTCGCGCTGGCCGCGATCCTCGTGTTCGCGGGGTTGACGCTGCTCGACGCGTCGACGCTGCGGCAGATCGCGCGCTTCGACCGGCGTGCGTTCTGGCATTCGCTCGGCGTCACGTTCGCCGTGCTGCTCCTCGGCCTCGTTCCCGGGCTGCTGCTGGGGGTGGCGTTGTCGCTCGTCCGTCTCGTGGTCGACGTCTCGCGCCCGCGCGATGCGACGCTCAGGCGACTGCCGAACGACCACCGCTTCCACGACCTGGACGACGATCAACCGGGGACCGCGCTGCCGGGCGTGCTCGTCTACCGGCTCTACGCGCCGCTCATCTTCGCCAACGCCCGCCACGTCACCGATCGCGTGCGCTCGCTCGTCGCGCGCGCGCCCGAGCCCGTGCGGTGCCTCGTGCTCGACCTGCAGGCGGTGACGGCGATGGACATCACGGCGATCGAAGCCTTCCAGTTGCTTTGCGACGAGCTCACGACTGCCGGGATCGACGTGCGCATCGCGCACGCGAACCGTCCGCTGCGCGAGCAGCTCTCGCGCCAGGGCGTCGCGAAGGAGCTCGGCGAGGATCGCTTCTTTCACGCGGCCTGGGAGGCCGTCGACGATTTCGTTGCGCGCGAGCCGCGCGGTGATCCGCCGCCGACCCCGTGACGCGCGCGGGTACTCTCTCGCGTCTGCCGAGCGGGCTGGCGCGGCGACGGCGTTGTCGCCTACCATATTGGCTTGCAATGCTGGAGGGCACCGCCCATGGAGCGGGCCCGCAGACGACCGTGCCGCGTGCGCCTGCCGCAGCGCGTGAGGGAGGACGATGGAGGACGACGACAAGCGTCGCGGATCGGGAATCGTGAGGGCGCTCTGGGCGGTCGTCGCCGTCGTGCTGGTCACCGCACTGTTATGGGGGAGTGACCAGATCACGCTGCAGGGCGAGCGCACGATCTACACGGTCGACTGCGACGGCGGCATGTGGAGCGGGGTCCAGTGCAGCGGGCGTCTCGTTCCGGGCAAGCGCTACGCCTTTCGCGCGAGCAAGTCGCGGCACGAGGTTCTCTACTGGATTCGCGGCTCCGATGCGCCGTCGGGCAGGTACACGGACTGCACGGTCGCCGACCGCGACAACTGGTCGTGCAACGTCGCGACCGGCACTCCATCTCCGACGATCGCGTTCGAGATGGTGAAGGGCCGGCCGACGCGCGCCGGCAGCGGCCTCGCGCTTTCGTACCACTCGGTGCCCAAGTGGAAGTGGTGGCTGATGGACGTCGGCTACGACGGCTTCAAAGTCGCTTCGGACTAGCGAACACCTCGCGCCGCATCACGCGGCCTCGAGCTTCGCGTATTCGAGCGCCAGCCACTTGACGCCGCCGTCGCGGAAGTTGACCTGCACGCGCGCGTCGGTACCGCGACCCTCGGCGTCGATGATGATGCCCAAACCGAACTTCGCGTGGCGGACGCTCTGCCCGATGCGCCACGCCGAAGGCTCGGGCGCGCCGCGCGCCGGCGCACCTGCGCGCGCCGCTGGCGACGACCAGGCGGAGGTCGTGCTGCCGCGCGAGCCCCACTCCGCCACGTCGACGTCGATCGCGTCGCGCGACCACCGTCGCGGCGGCGACAGCCAGGAGACCTGGTCGCGCGGCACCTCATCGATGAAGCGAGATGCGATGTTGTAGCGGACCTGCCCGTGCAGCATCCGGCTCTGCGCGTGCGTGAGGTAGAGCCGGCGACGCGCGCGCGTGACCGCGACGTACATGAGGCGCCGCTCCTCTTCCACGCCGTCGTATTCGGACAGGCTGTTCTCGTGCGGAAAGAGCCCCTCCTCGAGCCCGGTCACGAAGACCGTGTGGAACTCGAGCCCTTTCGCCGAGTGCACCGTCATGAGCTGCAACGCCGGGCGACCCTCGGCCGCCTGCGTCTCACCCGCCTCGAGCGCCGCGTGCGCAAGAAATGCGGTCAGTGGGTCGACTGCGCCTTGCGCCACCGCATCGCTGCCGTCCGCGACTGCGATCGGCGCATCGACGGCGAGGTCCGCTTCACGCAGGAACGAGTCGGCGGCGTTCACGAGCTCCTCGAGGTTGTCGAGCCGATCCTGCCCATCCTTCTCGGCGCGATAATGCGCATTGAGGCCCGAGCGCTCGTTCACGTCGGCCACGACCTCCGGCAGCGCGAGCCCTCCGCTTGCCGCACGCAGTGATTCGATCACCGCGACGAAAGCCGCGAGGCTCGCGCCGGACTTGCCCTTGACGACACCGCCGCGCGCCGCCTCCCACAGGGTCGTCTGCCGCTCGCGCGCCGCGTCCTGCAGCACCTCGAGCGTGCGCGCGCCGATCCCACGCGGCGGGAAGTTGACGACGCGCAGGAACGCGCCGTCGTCGCCCGGCGCCGCCACGAGCCGCAAGTATGCGAGCGCGTGCTTCACTTCGGCGCGCTCGAAGAAGCGCATGCCGCCGTACACGCGGTAGGGCACCGCCGCATTGAACAGCGCGTGCTCGAGCACCCGCGACTGCGCGTTCGACCGGTAGAGGACCGCGACCTCGGACAGCGCGACGCCCTCCGCCGCAAGACCCTTGGCGATGTCCACGACGAATGCGGCCTCGTCGTTGTCGGAAGGCGCCGCGAAGCCGCGCACGGGCTCGCCCTTTCCCTCGCTGGTCCACAGGTTCTTGCCGAGCCGCGCCCGGTTGTTGCGGATGAGCGTGTTGGCGAGGTCGAGGATGTGCCCGTGCGAGCGATAGTTCTGCTCGAGCTTGATCAGCGTGACCGGCAGCTCGGCCGTGCCGAAGTCGCGTTCGAAGTGCTGCATGTTGGCGACGTTCGCGCCACGGAACGCGTAGATCGACTGGTCGTCGTCGCCGACGGCGAACACGGCGGTGGCGGGCCCAGCGAGCAGCCGGAGCCAGCGGTACTGCAGCACGTTCGTGTCCTGGAACTCGTCGACGAGCAGGTGCGAGAAACGGCGCCGGTAGTGCTCGCGGAGCGCGTCGTGGCCGGCCAGGAGCTCGTAGCTGCGCAGCAGGAGCTCGGCGAAATCGACGACACCCTCGCGCCGGCACATCGCCTCGTAGAGCGCGTAGTGCTCGACCTGCCGCCGCGTGAATTCGTCGCCCGCCTCGACCTGGTTCGGACGCTGGCCCTGCTCCTTCGCGTCGGCGATGAACTGCTGGAGCTGGCGCGGCGGATAGCGCTCGTCGTCGAGCCCGTGCGCCTTGTACAGCCGCTTGATCAGCGCGAGCTGGTCCTGCGTGTCCATGATCTGGAAGAGCTGCGGCAGGTCCGCGTCCCGGTGGTGTGCGCGGAGCATCCGATTGCACAGCCCGTGGAACGTTCCGATCCACATCCCGCGGATGTTGACGGGCGTCATCGCGGAGAGCCGGACCAGCATCTCCTTCGCCGCCTTGTTCGTGAACGTCACCGCGAGGATCGACAGCGGCGACGCCTGCCCGGTCGCGAGCAGCCACGCGATGCGCGTGGTCAGCACACGCGTCTTGCCACTGCCGGCACCCGCGAGGATCAGCGCGGAGGCGTGCGGCAGCGTGACGGCGGCCAGCTGCTCCGGATTGAGGTTGGCGAGGAGGGGCGACGACATGGAAGGCGCCGGCGCGCGATCGGCGCGGTCCCGGGACGGACGAAAAGCCGGGCGTCAATTATACGGGGCGCCCGCAGGCACTCCGGGCGCAGGGGCGATCGACGGACGAAGCCGGGCCGCGACCCCCGCCACAAAAAAAGGCCCGGGATGGAGCCCGGGCCCCCCGGCAGAATTCGCCGGCGCCGTTACAAGCCGATGTCCAGCGGCAGCCTCAGGGTCGAGTCCTGCGGCGGGACCATGCGGTGGCGTGAGGAAGCGAAACGCGGGCCAAACCGCAGCGGCGCGACAAAACAAGGAGTTGACGATCGCCCACGCACACACATCGCGCCGGCCGTAAAGACGGTCGACAGCGGTGCCGGTGAACCGGCGGGCGGCCTCGCGCGGAAGGCTATAATTCGCCGGTCCTCGCCGTTCCCGACCGTCCGGCGGGGGCTCCCGCCTGATGCCGCCCGCGCCCATCGCCGCACCGACCGCGCATTCCGCGACCACGCGCGCGTTCGTCCAGTGGATCCGTCTGGCGGCGCCCTACATCCACGCGTTTCGCGGTCGCACGTTCGTCATCGCGTTCGGTGGCGAGGTCGTCGCCGACGAGACATTCCTCGGCATCATCCACGACCTGAACCTGCTGCACAGCCTGGGCGTGCGCATCGTCGTCGTGCACGGCTCGCGCCCGCAGATCGAGGCGATCCTCGCGCAGCAGGGCATCGAGAGCCGCTACGCTTTCGGACTCCGCGTCACGGACGCCGAGACGATGGACTGCGTGCTCGAGGCCGGCGGCCAGGCGCGGAGCCGTATCGAGGCACTGCTCTCGCTCGGCATCGCGAACTCGCCGATGGCGGGCGCGCGGATCCGCGTGTCGTCGGGCAACTTCATCACCGCGAAGCCGCTCGGCATCGTCGAAGGCGTCGACATGCTGCTGACGGGCGAGGTCCGCCGTGTCGACACCGATGCGATACGCCAGCGCCTCGACGACGGCGACATCGTGCTCATCTCGCCCCTCGGGTACTCGCCCACCGGCGAGATCTTCAACCTGGCGCTGGAAGAAGTCGCGACGCAGGTCGCCGTGCGCCTGGGCGCGCACAAGCTCGTGTTCCTCATGGAAACCGAGGGCGTGCGCAACGGCCGGCGGCAGCTCCTGACCGAGCTCTCGACGCGCGACGCCGAAGCCGTGCTCGCCAGCCGCGGCAAGCTGCCTCCCGACGTCCGCCACTACCTCCCGTGCGCGATCAAGGCCTGCGACAACGGCGTGCGCCGCGCGCATCTCATCAGCCGCCACCTCGACGGCGCGCTCCTGCTCGAGCTCTTCACGCGCGACGGCGTCGGCACGATGATCGCCGCGGCGCCGCTCGCGAACATGCGCAGCGCGACGATCGACGACGTCGGCGGCATCCTCTCGATCATCGAGCCGCTCGAGGAGCAAGGCGTGCTCGTCCGCCGCTCGCGGGAGCGGCTCGAGACCGAGATCGAGCGCTTCGTCGTCGCCGAGTACGACAACGGGATCATCGGATGCGCGGCGCTGTACGCGTTTCCGGAGGAGAAGGCCGGCGAGCTGGCGGCGCTCGCCGTCCACCCCGATTTCCGGCGCGAGGGCTACGGCGAGGCGCTGATGCACGAGATCGAGGCGCGCGCGCGCCGGCTCAAGCTTGCGGACCTGTTCGTGCTCACGACGCGCACGTCGCAGTGGTTCCTCGAGCGCGGCTTCCACACGGCGACGATCGCCGACCTGCCCCGGCAGAAGCAGGCCCTCTACAACTACCAGCGGAAATCGCAGGTCTACCGCAAGAAACTCTAGGAGTCGCGAATGGCACGAATGGTCCAATGCGTGAAGCTCGGCCGCGAGGCCGAGGGTCTCGACTTCCCGCCGTACCCGGGCGAGCTCGGCAAGCGGATCTACGAGAACGTCTCCAAGGAAGCGTGGGCCGCGTGGCTGCGCCACCAGACGATGCTCGTCAACGAGAACCGGCTCTCGCTCGCCGACGCCCGAGCGCGGAAGTGGCTCGCCGAGCAGATGGAGCAACACTTCTTCGGCGCGGGCGCGGCGGTGCCGTCTGGCTACGTGCCGCCTAAGACGTAGCGCGCGTGGCGTCGTCGTTGCCGGCGCCGCCTGGAGCGGCGGGTCCCTCCGGCGCCCTGAGCCCGCGCACGCGATGGGAGATGATCGGGCGGTGGAAGCCTTTGAGGCGCAGGACCTGCTCAGGATCCACGTCGACGAACGATTCCACCGCCGCGCAAACCTTCTGCGAAATCAGGATCTGATTGCTGGCCGCCTCGCCGCACAGGCGCGCGGCCAGATTCGTCACCGTGCCGATCGCGCTGTAGTCCAGGCGGCCCTCGAAGCCGATGGCGCCGATCGTCGCGAAACCCTGCGCGATGCCGATGCCGAGCCCGAGCTCGTAGCCGCGCTTGACCCAGTCCTCCGCCTTGCGGCCGACGCGTTCGCGGATCGCGAGCGCCATCCGCACCGCGCGCTCGGCAGGGTTGGGGATCGGCACCGGGTCGTTGAACAGGATCGTCATGCCGTCGCCGGTGAAATGCTCGAGCGTGCCCTCGTTCTCGACGACGAGCGACCCCGTGATCTGGTGGTACTCGCGCAGCACGCCCATCACCTCCTCGGGCTCCGCGACCTCGGCGAACGCGGTGAAGCCGCGCAGGTCGAGGAACACGACGGTGATCTCGCGGCGGTGGCTCTTGAGCGGATCGTCGGCGCCGCCGTTGACGATGAGCTCGGCCAGCTTCGGCGAGAAGAAACGGCGCAGCCGGCCGACGCGCTCGAGCTCGCCGACCTGCTCGGCGACGCGCCGCTCGAGCGACGTGTTGAGCGTCGTCACCTCGCGGGCCAGCGAATCGACGGTGTCGTGCAGGCGCTTGATGCGCAGCATCGAGCGCACCCGGGCCGCCAGCGCGGCGTGGTCGACCGGCTTCGTCAGGTACTCGTCGCCGCCGGCCTCGAGCCCGGCGACGACGTCCCGCGAATCCGCCATCGCCGTCACCAGGATGATCGGCGTGAACGGGAACGCAGGCGTCGGCCCGCAGGCGCCGGCACACCTCGAAGCCGTCGAGCTTCGGCATCATCACGTCGAGCAGGATCAGATCGGGCGTCTGCCTGGAGCGCGGCGGCCAGCCCTTCCTCGCCATCGGCCGCGGTGACGATCTCGTAGCCCTCCGACGGCGAGCCGCGTCCCGCAGGATCTTGACGTTCGTCGGGTTGTCGTCGACGATGAGGATGCGAGCAGGGTGTTCTCATCGGCAAGTGTCCCGAGCGATTAATATACGGCCTCCACCGGAGATCGACAAGGAAAGTACGACGGCGCGGACAGCGTGCAGAGCTCGCTCGAAAATTCATCGTCGGCGGAGACTTCGGAAATCAAGATCGAGCAGTTCGCCGAGCTCGTCCAGAGTCGCACCCCGCTGCGCTTGCTGGTGCGCTGGGTCGCGGGCATCCGTGCGTCGGTCCATACCAAGCTCCTCGCCGCGTTCCTGATCGTCACGGCCGCGTTCATCGCGATGGCGCTGGTGAGCCTGCAGACGATCGTCAACGCGACGCAGCAGAGCCAGCTGCTCGACGAAGCGCACGAGCTGGTCAGCCTGGCGCAGCAGGGCGAGCACGCGCTGGCGCGGCAGATGCATTTCACGGACCTGGCGCTCCTGTCGCAGGACGAGGTCGCGATCTCGAAGATCCTGCGCGAGAACAACCGTTTCAACGACCGGCTCGCCAAGGTGGAGGCGGCGGGACCCGCCGAACAGGCGCTGGTCGAGCAGATACGCTCGACGCAGGACGAGGCGATGGCCGTCGTTGCCGACATGGCGAACGCGATCCGCGACGGCAAGCTCGGTTCGGTGACCGGGGCGCTCCTGCAACGCCAGGAGCGGCTCGACGAGCGAGATCACCACGCAGGTCGGGCGGCTGGTCGCGGCGCAGCAGGACCGGATGGCGCGGCTGCGCGACAGCGTCGCGGCGACCAATCGCCGCTCGCTGATCCTTACTGCTGCGTTCGGGGTGAGCGCGGTCATCTTCGCGCTTCTCTGCGGGTTCGTCATCTCCTGGTCGTTCATTCTTCCGGTGCGCGAAGCGCAGGACTTTCTCGAGCAAGGTCGCCGCGGGCAAGTTCGGCGGCCGCATCAGGGTCCCCAATCGCGACGAGTTCGGGACGCTCGCCGAACGGATGAACCACATGAGCCAGGAGCTCCATCGCTTCGACGTCGAGCAGCGCCGCGCGGCCACGGAGCTCGGCCGCCTGAACCAGCAGCTCGCGCAGTCCAGCAAGGCGAAGTCCGAGTTCCTCGCCAACATGAGCCACGAGCTGCGCACGCCGATGAACGCGATCCTCGGCTTCAACGAGATGCTGCAGGACGGGCTCTATGGCGACGTGCCAGCTGCGCTCAGGGAGCCGCTCGCCGACATCCAGGTGAACGGCCGCCACCTGCTGCGCCTGATCAACGACGTCCTGGACCTGTCGAAGATCGAGGCCGGTCGCATGGAGCTCGCGCTGGGCGACTATTCGGTCCGAGAGGTGGTCGACATCGTCTACACTTCGCTGCGCTCGCTCGCCGCCGAGAAGGGGCTCGATTTCGTGATCGACGTCCCCGCCGACCTTCCGGTCGCGCACGGCGACAACGGGCGGATCATCCAGTGCCTCATGAACCTCGCCGGCAACGCGATCAAGTTCACGCGGCAGGGCAAGGTCGAGATCGGCGTGGAACTGGTCGGAAGCGAGCTGGTCTATCGCGTCGCCGACACCGGCATCGGCATCCCGAAGGACGAGCTCGAGAACGTGTTCAAGGAATTCCGGCAGGTCGACTCGACGGTCACGCGCGAGTTCGGGGGAACGGGCCTCGGCCTCAGCATCACCCGGAAGTTCGTGGAGATGCACGGCGGGCGCATCTGGGTCGAGAGCGAGATCGGCCAGGGCTGCACGTTCTTCTTTGCCGTGCCTCTGCGGGCGAAAGGGGGTGAGCGCATGAGCGGCAAGACGATCCTGTACGTCGAGGACAACGAGTACAACCGGAAGATCGTCCGCCAGCTCCTAGCGCACACGTCGTACCGCCTGATCGAGGCGATCGACGGCGAGTCCGGCATCGCGCAGGCGCTGCAGGAGCTGCCGGATCTCATCCTGATGGACGTGCAACTGCCCAAGATCTCGGGGCTCGATGCCACGCGGATGCTCCGGGCGGACGCGCGAACGAGCCATATCCCGATCGTCGTGATCACGTCGTTCGCGCTGAGCGGCGACCGGGAAAGGGCGGCGGCGGCCGGCGCGACGCGCTATTTCGCCAAGCCCTACAGCCCGCGCGAGCTGCTGGCGACTCGTGCGCGAAGTCCTGCCGGAGTCCTGATCCGCGGTTAGGAGGTCCAAGATGACATGCACGATGCGAGTATCGCCCACGGGCGGCTCCGGTCCTGCTGTGCGCCTGCCTCGTCCTTGCTGCGCCGGCCGCGCGTGCCGCCGGCGAGCAGGCCGAGCAGTTCACGCCGGAATATCGCCAGATGCACACGACCTACGACGCGAAGCATTCGCCGAAGATCGTCGCCCCCGAATCCGTCAAGCGCGGCGAATGGTTCGACGTCACGGTGAGCGTCGGCGCGGGGGGACAGCACCCGTCGCTGGCCGAGCACGCGATCCGCTACATCGCGCTCTACAAGGACACGGTGGAGATCGCGCGTGTGTACCTGCACCCCGTGTATTCGGCGCCGACGGTGACGTTCAAGATCGCCCTGGACGAAGGCGGGTCGCTGCGGGCGCTGGCGGAGCCCAACCATTCGTCCGCCTGGGAAGCCTCGAAGAAGATCGTGGTTCTTCCCTGACCGGCCCCGCCGCGGGTCAGCGGACCTTCATCTCGACCGTGACGCGCCCGGGCTGCGCGTCGCCGATCGTGACGCTCGCCGGGACCGTTCCCAGACGCTCGTGCCACACCTGCAGCTTGTACTGGCCGGGCGGCAGATTGTCGAACGCGAACTGGCCGTCGGCGCCCGTGATCGCGTACCACGGATGTCCCGCCACGACGACCCACGCGGCCATCCACGAGTGCAGGTCGCAGTTGATCTTCACGATCTCCGGCTTGGCGAAGGTGACCGGGATCGTCCGGCTCTTCGGCTGCGTGCGATTGAACGCAACGTTCAGCTTCGGCGTCGCGTGTATGTTGTGAAGCAGACGGTCGCTGTTCAGGAAGTCCACGGTGCCGCCCGCCGGGATGATCACGACCCGCGGGATGAACGCGCATCCGTTCTGGTCGATCTCGACCTTGGCCGGCGGCGCCGGCGCGGCCGCGGCGGCGGGCGGATTCTCGAGCCACACGACCGCATTTCGCAACTCCTTTTGCGGCGAAACGAGGAGGTCGCCCGGATCCTTCTCGTTGCCGCACACGTACTGATCGATCGTCACTTCGACCTTCTTCTGCGGCGGAACGGGGCCGTCGACGACCACCTTGCCCTTGAGCGAGGCGGCGTGGCCGATGCAAGGCGCGCACAGCAGGCCCGCGATCAGTGTGAACAGCCCGGGATGAAGGCGCGTTCCTTTCACTTTGACACTCCTTGCGTGGGGCAGACGGCGCGTGCGGTTTTCGGGAATCGCGTGCGCCAATCCGATCGAGCGTAGTCCGGGCCGACACCGCGGTCAAGGAGGTGTCCCGGGATCTCTCGCGCTGGATCGTCCTCGACATGAGGGGTAGACTCGATCGCGTGCCCGCGACCTCGATCAGCCGCTATCCGGTTCCCGAAGCTCGACGATCTGCCTGAAGACCTCCGCACGCGCATCCTCGAGGTCCAGGACAAGG
>CAWHNE010000024.1:0-116484 GCA_963830485.1 uncultured beta proteobacterium | reverse complement strand
TAGCGAGCGAGGGACTCGAACCCCCGACCAAAGGATTATGATTCCTCTGCTCTAACCAGCTGAGCTAGCTCGCCGAAGGGGCCGAATTATAGCCGATGCGTAGGCGGCACGTCGTCAGGTCTTCCCTGGTCGCGGCTTCTCGGCGAGCAGCTTCTCGATCAATCCGACGAAGTCGCGCGCCTGCGGCGTGACGCGGGAATCGAAGCTCACGATGTAGGTCCCGCTGCGATCGACGACGTACTTGTGAAAGTTCCAGCGCGGGGTGCGGCCGGTCTTCGCGGCGAGCTCGGCGTAGAGCGGTTGCGTCTCGAGGCGCGCGACACTCGATTTCTCGAACATCGGAAATTCGACGCCGTAGGTCGAGCGGCAGAACTCCGCGACCTCCTTGTTCGTGCCGGGCTCCTGCGCGCCGAAGTCGTTCGACGGGAAACCCAGCACGACGAGCCCGCGCTCGCGATATTTCCGGTAGAGCGCTTCGAGCCCTTCGTATTGCGGCGTGTACCCGCAGTAGCTCGCCGTGTTGACGATGACGAGAACCTCACCCGCGTACTGGCAGAGCGACTGCGGCGTGCCCGTCTGCAGGCTGTTGAACGTGTGGCGCAGCAGCGGCGGGCAGTCGGCGGATGCCGCGACGCGCGCATCGGGGGCGCGATCGGCGGCGTTCAGTGGGGCGATGCTCGCACCCGCGATCGCAAGTGCGACGGCGAGGAATGCCCGCGCGAAGGATCCGCGGCGCGTCGGTTCGACACGGTGGCAATTTGTCTTGGACATGGCTTGTCGAAACGGGTACGATAAAAGGGCTGGTACTTGCTGTCAATCGCTCCTTCCCCTGTTTCGGCCGCCCGCATGGACAAGCACGGCGTCAATCTCAACATCAGCGCGGTCGAGCGCGAGACCGGACTATCGAAGGACGTGCTGCGGGTGTGGGAGCGCCGCTACGCGTTTCCCAAGCCCTCGCGCGACGACAACGGCGAGCGCCAGTACACGTCCGGCGAGATCGCGAAGCTCCGCGCGATCAAGCGGCTGATGGACGTCGGCCTGCGGCCCGGGAAGATCATCCAGTGCACCCAGCAGGAGCTCGATGCGCTGGCCGAGGCGCGCATCGCGCCGCGCGGACCCGATCTCGCGCCGGCGGTCGAGCGCGATATCGTCGCGATGCTCAAGTCGCACGACGCACCCGCGCTGCAACAGGCGCTTGCGAACCTGCTGATGAAGCAAGGATTGCAGCGCTTCGTCCTCGACACGCTGACGCCGCTCAACCGCGCGATCGGCGACACGTGGATGTGCGGCGAGCTCGAGGTGTTCGAGGAGCACCTGTACACGGAGCAGCTCCAGGTCGCGCTGCGCACCGCGATCAACGCCTTTCCGCGCCAGACCGGAACGCCGCGCGTGCTGCTGACAACGTTCCCGGGGGAACACCACGGCATGGGCCTACTGATGGTCGAGGCGCTGCTCGTGCCGGAGGCTGCGCAATGCATCTCGCTCGGCGTGCAGACGCCGCTTGAGGACATCCGCCGCGCGGCGCTCGCGCACAAGGCGCATCTGATCGCGCTGTCGTTCTCGGGCGCATTCCCGGTGCGCCAGGCGAGCGAGGGCCTCGCGGCGCTGCGCCGCCAGCTGCCGCCGACCATCACGCTCTGGGCCGGCGGCGAGATGACGCGGCGTGTGCGCAAGACGCTGCCCGGCGTCGTGCTGATACCCGATCTGCCCGCGATCATCGGCGCACTCAAGAGCTGGCGCGCGCATCAGGCGCCGACGGGCCGGGAGCTCGCCGCCTAGATGTTCAAGTGTCGCCGTGTGGAAACACTGTCGCTGCGCGGAGACACTCTGCGCGTTGCATGAATCCGACAGCGGACATGCGCGACGCAAACAATGCGCCGTACGCCGCGTTTCGCCTTGCGCGGTGATGCTGCCGACGCGCAAAATGATGCTTGCAGCGCAGGATGCTGCAATGGATTCTCATGCGCACTCGAATTCAACGACGAAACCTCGCTCTGCTGCTCCTGATCGGCCTGCTCGCCGTGGTCCCGGGAGCCGCACGCGCGGCCGCGACCGCGCAGGGCGTCGCGCTCAACGCGGGCGCGAGCTGCACGAACGCCGACCTCGATCTCACGCTGACAACGATCGGCGCGGCGCGTGAGTCCGGGCTCGCGACGAACCTCGCCGGCCAGACCCTCGCCACGTTCGAGCAGGCGACACCGTTCCTCGGAACGTTCAGCGGCACGTTCGTCGACTACCAGATCCAGCCGCTCGTGCCCGCGCAGCCGCCGGGAACGCTGATCGGCTCGTACGCCTACGTTGGCACCACGCCACCGTCGGCCGCGACGACCGCCGAATTCTTCGTCTTCTACAACTGCTCAACGCGCCAGGTGCTGCTCTCGTGCTTCGGTCCGTACGGAACGTGTCCGCAGACGGCGGCGCAAGCGAAGGCCACGATCCCGATACCCGCGCTCAGCCACGAAGGTCTTGCGCTTGCGATGCTGCTGCTCGCGGGCTCCGGTGTCTTCGCGTTGCGGCGACGCGTCTGATCGGCGCACATCGCGACAACAGCCCGGCACTGCCGGGCTTTTTCATTTTTGCGACGGCCCGGAAGGTAGGCGCCGCCCCTTGTAACATGGACGCCGTGGCGACGTCCGTTTCGCTGATTCTGCTTTACCTCGGCATCGCGACCGCGTTCGTCGCAGGGGCGCTCGCCGCCGCCGCGAACGGGATCGCGCCCCAGTGGCTTGCCTTCGGGGCTTTCGCAGCGTGTTTCGCGCTGCCATTCGGCGTGACTTCGGTCTCGTTCACGCTCGCGTGGATCTTCCGCACGCGCCGTCCGCCGGCGTGCACCATCGGGCTCGCCGCGAGTGCGCGAATGTACCTGGGCGAGGCGATGGCGATTGCGCGGTCGCATCCGCGCATGGCGCTGGGCTGGTGGGTGATGCGCGATCCGCCACCGCAGCCCGCCGCGGCGCCGGTGCTGCTGCTGCACGGCGTCCTGTGCAACGCGGGCGTCTGGCGAGGGACGATTCCGCGCCTAGCCTCCGCCGGCTGCGGTCCCGTGTACACGCTGACCTGCAGTCCGCCGACCGCCTCGATCGAACTTTTCGCGGATCAGCTCGCGACGAAGATCGACGCCATTTGCGCCGCGACGGGCGCCGCGCGAGTCGCGCTCGTGAGCCACAGCATGGGCGGCGTGGTGGCCCGTGCCTATCTGCGGCGCTACGGAGGCGTGCGGGTTCGCTGTCTCGTCACCATCGGCGGGCCGCACCACGGCAGCGTCCACGCGTGGATGTTCTTCGGCACTTGCCTCGCGCAGATCCGCCCCGGCAACGCATGGCTCGCGGCGCTCAATGCTGACACCGGCGGGAGCCCGTCGCCACGGATCGTCGCGCTGTGGTCATGGCATGATTCGATGATCGCACCGCAGTGGAGCGCTCGACTCGAAGGGGCCGACGACGTTCCATTCATCGGCATCGGGCACAATGCGCTGGTCGATCATCCGGACGTCCACGCCCGGGTGGTCGAGGAGCTGAAGCGTGCCGAGGACGAGGCCCGGGCGGAGCGCGGCCCGCTCGCGTGACGCGGGCGGACGTACGGGCCGGCCCGGTATCGGCGTTAACCGATGGAGGTTCGAATGAAGCACTTCATGATTGCAGCAACACTTGTGCTGACGACGATCGCCACGATGCACGCATTCGCGCAGGCGCCCAACTACCGGCAGGACATCACGACCGGCGCCACGCCGATGACGGCGGAACAAGCGGCGAAGTACCGGGCGGACTATCAGGCGGCGAAGGCGCAATGGGCAAAGATGACGCCGCAGCAGCAGGCGGCGGCGATCGCCTCGGCGCGCGACAAGAAGATCAAGGACCTCACCATGATCGAGCTCGTCGGTCAGCGGGACGACATGACGCGGGAGACCGCCGCGCAGTCGGCCGCGCTCAAGGCCGAAGCCGACGCGGCCAAGACCTCGTGGGACAAGATGACCCCGGCGCAGAAGCAGGCGGCCAAGAAGTCGGCGTGGGAGAAGAAGCGCGCCGAGTTGACCGGCATCGAGCGGGTCGGACAGCGGGACGATACGGACATCCTGCCTTGGTAGCGGCGCGAGCGGCGAGCCGGGGCCCCGGGCGCGCAGCGCCGAGGGGGAGCGAGCGATCGCGAGTCGCCGCCGGCGGCTGACGGCACAGCACAACGAATAATTTGGCGGTGCGGAGGCCGCGGCGCGAGCGGCGAGCCGGGGCCCCGGGCGCGCAGCGCCGAGGGGGAGCGAGCGATCGCGAGTCGCCGCTGGCGGCCGACCGCTCGGCGCGTCGATCAGTCGGGGCCGGGTGGAGGCCGCAGTGCGTGTTCCGTGGCTACCAGTGAATCCCCTGCGTGAGCTGGGCGAAGGCCATCTGCTCGGGCGACAGCTGCTGCGGTGCCTCGCCCTCCTTCTTCCCCTGTGCGGCAGGCGAGTCCGGGAACATGTTGAACGCGGTGTTGAGCATGATCTGCGTGAGCTTCGGCGCCGCCGCGTGGCAGATCGCGCCGAAGATGCCGAGCCGCGTGGCGATGCGCACCGGCTTATAGACGATCGCCTCGACCACCAGATCGGCGGCCTGCTCCGGTGCCAGCGTCGGGACGTTCTCGTACATCTTGGTCGGGGCGATCATCGGCGTGCGCACCAGCGGCATGTTGATCGTCGTGAAGTTGATTCCCTTGTCGACGAACTCCGAGGCGGCGCACGCTGAGAACGAGTCGAGCGCCGACTTCGACGCGACATACGCCGAGAACCGCGGCGCGTTCGACAGCACGCCGATCGACGAAATGTTGATGATGTGACCGCGCTTCTGCTCGATCATCTTCGGCAGGAACCCGAAGATCAGCCGTAGCGAGCCGAAGTAGTTGAGCTGCATCGTCCGCTCGAAATCGTGGAAGCGGTCGAACGAATTGATCACGCCGCGGCGGATCGAGCGCCCCGCGTTGTTGACGAGGTAGTCGCAGCGGCCGTGCTCCTTCAGCACGCGCGCGACGAGCGCATCGCACGACGCCATGTCGGAGATGTCGGCCGTGCAGATCCAAGCCTTGCCGCCGGCCTTCTCGATCTCGTGTTTCGTCTCGACGAGCTTCTCCTCGCCGCGCGCAACGAGGATCACCTTGGCGCCGGCGTCGGCCAGCTTGAGCGCGGTCGCCTTGCCGATCCCCGACGACGAGCCGGTGACGACGACGACCTTGTCCTTCACGCGGCCGGACAGCGTGCGGTCGATGAAGAGATCCGGATCGAGATTGCGCTCCCAGTAGTCCCACAGCTTCGCCGCGTAGGACTCGACATGCGGCACCCTGATGCCGGAGCCTTTCAGCGCCTTCGTCGCCTCGCGGTTGTCGTAGCGCGTCGGCCAGTTGATGAACTGGAAGACGTCCTTCGGGATGCCGAGATCGACCAGCACTGCGCGGATCATCCGCTTGATCGGCGCGAGCGATCCGAGGCCGTACAGGATCGGCGCCGGAATGAAGCCGAACATCCGCGCGTTGATGCGCATCGTCATCTGGGGCGCGTGGCCCGCCCTCGCGAAGATGTTCAACACCTCGCCGATCCGATGCGGCGCCGGGTCGGTCAGGTGGAAGCACTTGCCGTCGAGCCCCTTCTTGTGCGCGAGGTAGTCGAGCGCGTCGGCGACGAAGTCGACGGGCACGATGTTGATGCGGCCGCCCTCGATGCCGATCATCGGCATCCAGGGCGGCAGCGCGCGCCGGAGCCTCTGGAGCGCCTTGAAGAAGTAGTAGGGGCCGTCGATCTTGTCGATGTAGCCGGTCTTCGAGTCGCCGACGACGAAGCCCGGCCGGTAGATGCGGAAAGGCACCTTGCAGTGCTTGCGGACGATGCCCTCGGAATCGTGCTTGGTCCGGAAGTACGGATGGTCGAGGTCCTCGGCTTCCTCGAACATGTCTTCGCGGAACACGCCGTCGTAGAGTCCCGCGGCGGCGATCGAGCTCACGTGATGAAAGCAGCCGGCGGCGACGGCAGCGGCGAACGCGATCGCGTTGCGCGTGCCTTCGACGTTGGCGGTGTGCTGGTCTTCGGGACTCGCGGCGATGTCGTAGATCGCGGCCAGGTGGAACACGTGCCGGACGTGGCCCTTGAGCTTGCGCAGGTCCCCAGCTGATACGCCCAGATTCGGCTTCGCGAGGTCGCCGACGATGCCTACGATCTGCTTGTCGGTCGCACCCCAGTATTCCGCGCGCAGTTCGTCGAGCTTCGCGAGCGAGCTCTTGCGCACGAGGACATAGATCGGCTCGCCGCGCTTCAGCAGATTGGCAACGAGGAAACGCCCGATGAATCCGGTCGCGCCGGTGACGAAATACGCCATGATGGCTCCTCCAAGGGAAGTCCCACGCGGCAGGACGGCGGCGCGGGCAACGCGTCGGCGCACCCGGCACCGACGGCCGGGATTTTCCGCCCGGTTCGGTTCGTCCCCGATTATACGGCGGGGGCCGACGGGGCGCGGCCGGGCCCGCTCCCTGCACACGCCGCGATCGCATCGGTTTAGTATGATTGCTCTAACGCCGCGTCATAGAATTCGAACTGAAGCTGACGGCCGAAGGCCGCAGCGCCGCGAGGAGGGTCCACGATGCTGAAGAAGGCGAAGGCCGCGATGATGGAAGGCGCGGCAGGCGAAGCGAAGGACCTCGCGCAGGCGGTGCTCGACTCGTCGCATCAGGTCTGGCTCGCCGGTGTCGGGGCGTTCGTGCGTGCGCAGCAGGAAGGGATGAAGGTCTTCGAGTCACTCGTCCAGCAGGGCGAGAAACTGGAGCGCAGGACGAAGCAGGTTGCCGCCGACACGGCGGCTGCGGCCCGCGGCGCGGCGACGGCGAAGGCGAAGGAGATGCAGCAGATGGCCGGCGGAACGTGGGACAAGCTGGAACAGGTGTTCGAGGACCGGGTCGAGCGGGCGCTTGGCAAGCTCGGCGTGTACACGCAAAACGACGTCCAGAAGCTCGCGAAGCGCGTCGACACGCTGTCGACCGCGGTCAACGAACTCCTGAAGGCGACAGGGACGAAGCCCCCTGCTGCGCCGAAGCGGCAAGAGCGCGTGAAAGCGACGAAGGTCGCACCGAGGACGCCTGTGCGACCGAAGCTCGCGTCCGCAAGCGCGGGCGGCGGCCGGCGGAAAGGCGCAACGAAATAGCGGGCAGTGCGGAGGCAGCGCGCACCCGCGGCCCAGGCGAAGCGCAAGCCGGCGGTCTAGAGGCCGCGGGCTCCGGGGCGGCCTCCGCACCGCTAGATTGCATCGTAGCGCCGAGGGGTCGGCCGCTTGCGGCGACTCGCGTTTGCTCGCTCCCCTTGCCTTCGGCCGGGGCCGCGGCTCGCCGCTCGCGCCGCTACTCGCGGTTCAGCTTCTCGACCTGCTTCACGTAGTTCTGCATAGCGTCGCCACGGCTCATGCCCTTGAGCTTCGTCCAGGCGTCGTGCTTCGCGCCGCCGACGAAATCGAAGCCGCCTGGGCGCTCGCCCTTCACGTCGCCCTCGGTCGCCTGCTTGTAGTACGAGTAGAGCTTGAGCAGCGTCGCGTTGTCCGGCTTCTTCTTCGTCTGCTTCGCGGCCGCGGCGGCCGCCTCGAACTTCGCTTTCAGGTCGTCCTTCTTCGGCGCGGCCATGGCAACACCTCCTGGCAGTCGGTCTACAGGTTCAGTGGCCTGTAACGGGGGAATCGGTAGTGAACGAAAGTGGTATGGCGCCGCTATCCGCGCTGAGCGCTAGGCGCCGCTGCGAAGCAAGGGTAGGCCCCCTTGCGAGCAGCGGCAACGCGGCGATCGGTGCGGAGAGCAAGCCAGACACTCTCGATTTCCCCGTTACAGGTCACTAGCCTTCCGTGCTACTTTAGCGCGAAGGCGAAAACGCCGGCAATCGCCGGCCTGCCCCACGCCCGTTCCCGTCATCGCTTGGACCTCCGCATGGCAAGGCGCGAAAAGATCTCCGCCGTCGACACCGCGTGGCTGCGGATGGACCGCCCGTCCAACCTGATGATGATCTGCGGGGTGCTCGCGCTCGCCGAGCGCATCGAGTTGAAGGCGCTGCGAAAGATCATCGACGAGCGCTTCCTCCGCTTTCGCCGCTTCCGGCAGCGGCCGGTGCAGACGCCCGCGGCCGCGTTCTGGGAGACGCCCGGCGACTTCGACCTCGACCATCACGTCGTCCACGTCGCGCTGCCCGGCGCCGCGGGCAAGAAGGAGCTCCAGGCGCTCGTCTCCCGGCTCGCGCGCACGCCGTTGAATCCCGCGTGGCCGCTGTGGCAGTTCCACCTGATCGAGCGCTACGGCGGCGGAAGCGCGGTCGTCGCCCGCATCCACCACTGCTATGCGGACGGGATCGCGCTCGTCCAGGTGCTGCTTTCGATGACCGACGTCGGGCCGCACGGTCCGCCGGCGCTCTCGCCGCCCGCGGCGACGAGACGGGAAGAGCGCCCAGCGAAGGACGAGCCGCTCGGCGACCTGGTCGCGCCGTTCGCGGACGCGATGAACATGGCACTCAAGGTCGGCACGACGCTGATCGACAAGGGCGTGGACATCTGGCAGCACCCGGCCAAGGCGATCGCGCTGGCCGAGCAAGGAGGCGCGCTCACCAGCGAGATCGCGAAGCTGGCGCTGATGGGGGAGGATTCACCGACCCGGTTCAAGGGGCGGCCGGGCGTCGCTAAGCGCGTGGCCTGGACGGACCCGCTGCCGCTCGACGAGGTGAAGGCCGTCGGCCGGGCGCTCGGCGCGTCCGTCAACGACGTCCTGCTGTCGTGCGTCGCCGGCGCGCTGCGCGAGTATCTCGTTCGCAAGGGCGATGCGACCGACGGCGTGATGATGCGGGCACTCGTGCCGATCAACCTGCGGCCGTTGGAGAAGGCGTACAAGCTCGGCAACCAGTTCGGCGTGGTGTTCCTCGAGCTGCCGATCGGAATCGAGAATCCCATCGAGCGGCTGTACGCCGTGCGGGCGAACATGCGCGCGCTTAAGGGAAGCTACCAGCCGGTCCTCACACTCGGCCTCCTCGCCGCGGCCGGGGCGGGCCCGAAGCTGCTGCAAGATCAGCTGATCGCAGTGCTGGCGCGCAACGCCAGCGCCGTGATGACCAACGTGCCGGGTCCGCAGCAGCCGCTTTACCTGGCGGGCGGGCGGATCGTGCAGTTCATGTTCTGGGTGCCGCAGTCGGGGGATGTCGGAATGGGCGTGTCGATCCTGTCCTACGACGGGGCGGTTCAGTTCGGCCTCATCACCGACCGCGGCTTCTGCCCCGACCCCGAGCACGTGATCGCGCGGTTCGGGCCCGAGTTCGAGAAGCTCGTATTGACCACGCTGCTCGCACCGTGGCCGCGCGCGGGCGAGCTCGATCCCGAGCTCGCTGCGCAGGTCATCGCCGGGCGCAGTGCGCGGACGGAGCGCGGGCCTCGCCGCCGCCCTCCATCAGCGCGCGCGCGCGGCCACGCCACGCGCGACGCCGTCAGCTGAGCTCGGAGCGCGCGAGCTCCACGTCGAGCCGCTCCATCGCATCGGCGGGCTTGCACGCGGCGGCTTCCTGGTAGAGCTTTTCGGCGTCCGCCATCCGCGCCTTGCCGAACAGCATGATGAGGCCGTTCGCGTATTCGACGCGCGCGATCGCCGAATCCGGATTGAGCTTCAGCGCCTTCTGGAAGTGCTCGAGCGCGGAGTCCTTCTTCGCACCGTACGTGACGCCGGCGACGAGGCCGCCGACCTTGTCGATGACTTCCGCCTGGTAGCTGCCATATGCGATGTGGGCGTCGGCGTGCTTGGGTTCGAGCCTGATCGCCGTCTGCAGCGCGTCGCGGATCCTGCCGCCCAGCCCTTGCGCGAGCGCCTTGGCGACCGAAAGCCCCTGTCCGTACCGACCAGCGGCGAACGCGAAGAAGTAGTGCGCGTTCGGATCCTTCGCGGCCTTCGCGCGCCGCGCCTCGGCCCAGCCCATCGCCTCCTCGAGCAGCGCGAGCTTGGTCTTGTCGCTCTTCTCGAGATACGTCGCGTAGACGACCTGCGCCTTGATCGCAGCGTTCGCACCGGCGCCGCCCGCCGCGTTGCCGGCATCGACCGCCTGCGCGAATTCGCCCGCGTGATAGTGCTGCCACGCCTCCAGCACGGCGGCGTCCTTCGGAAACGGCTCGCAGTCGCCCTTGTGCAGGCGCGGCCAGTGCTTCTTCAACCCCGCGGCGTCGTAGGCATAGGCCTTGTCGGCGTGCGGAAACTTGACCCATTTCTTCGCCACGGGAGTCTCTCCTTCAAAGGTAGTCGCGGCCCAGCCGGTCGATCAGCGCACGCGCGTCGCCGGCGAGAAAGGGTGCGATCAGCGAGAGCACCTGCGATGCCGCGCGGCCGGAATCCGCGCCCGCGACGCCCGCGCCCGGCGGGCGGCCGATCCGATCGAACGCCTGCCAGTACGTTGCGACCAGAAGGACGTTGCGCGCAAGCGCAGCGATCTCGCGTTCGCTGGCAACCATGCTGCCGGCGACGACCATGCCGCGGCACAACTCTACCATGGTCGCGATCCCCTGCCGCAGCAGGCGGCCGAGCCGTGCGCCCAGTACGGCGTCGCGCGCCGCGAGCAGGTCGACGTCGCGGAGGATGAAACGGAATTCGCCCATCCGCTCGAGCAGCAGATGCAGCCACAGCCAGAGGTCCTCGACGTCGACCTTGCGCCCGCCGGGATTCGCGAACAGCGGCGCGATGCGCGCCTCGAATGCCGCGAAGAGCTCGCCAACGATCTCGTCCTTGTTGCGAAAATGATAGTAGAGATTACCGGGACTGATGTTCATCTCGCCGGCGATCTCCGCGGTCGTGACCTGCGGCGCGCCGCGCGCGTTGAACAGCGCGAGGCTCGTCTCGAGGATGCGCTCGCGCGTGCGGCGCGGCTTCTTGCGCTCTGCCATGACCGGATGGCGGCGGCGATCGGGACGTTGCGTCAGCCGGCCGTGCGAAACGGCAAGGCCACCCAGGCGAGGAGCGCGGCGACGAGCGCCGCGATACCGAGTTTGAATACGATCCGCCAGCCGCGGTTGCCCTCGCGCAGGATCTCGGCGTCGGTCGCGTAGACCGTTTCGCACGCGCCGTTGCCGGAGTCGGTGCGCTTCGTGCTCGTCCCCCGGAAGAAATGGAGGCCGTGCTCGTGCGAGTATTCGGCGAGATAGCCGCGAAAGCGAACCTGGTCGCCGACGCGCACCGTCTTGAGCGTTCGCGCGATCGACGGATCGTCGGTCAACAGGTGATTGTTCGAGAGCGCCGTCATGTCGAACGCGCGCCACACCTCCGTTCTGTCGGTGCTGACGATGCACTCGAACTGGCCGCTCCGATAATCGAGCTCCCGGTAGTTCGCGGAGCGCGCGTTGGCGCCCCAGATGACGCAGAGGTCGGTGACGTTGAGCTCGTCACGCCACGCCTTGTGAATCCAGTCCCACCAAGTGTCCGCGTCGTGCTTGCTGACGACGAGGCCCGACAGGTCGTACGTGTACAGAGGGCGCACCTTGTATTCGATCCCGCCCACCCTCGCCCGGAACGCCGCGGTCGCCGTCTCTTCCTGGATGGGATCCTCGCGCACGGCAGAATCGAGCGCGTCGGGCGGCGGCAGGGCATCGCGCTGCCACCCGGCGGCGACGAGCAGCGCAGTGCTGCCGACGAGGAGGAGCCGGACTAAGGTTGCGGCGGCCATCGGATCGATCGGGCGCGCGCGCGGTGTGGCACCGCAGGCGTCGACTTGCGTCGATCGAATGGTACTACGCCCCGGAAGCGCTTCCTGGCCCGCCGGCGCGGTCGAGCCAGCGCTCGAGCTGATTCAGCGCATGCGCGAGGTCGCGCGTCGTGCGCCGCACATCGTGGCCTGGTTGCGCGTGCAGCGGACGCGGATCCGCGAGCGCGTCGTGGATGTTGCGGTGCGCATCGGCGAGGCGATCGTGGCGCAACGAGATGCCGTGCCGCGCGAGCCGCGGCGCGAGCGCGGCCGCCCGCGCGTTCAGGTTCTGCCGCGTCTTCGCATAGGCCGCCGCGCACAGCCGGCGGCGCTGCGAGTAGCTGAAGATGCTCGCGAAGAACATGTCGGCGTCCTCCCGATCCGGCTCGAACAGGACGACGTCGGCGTCCGGATACTGGCGGCGATACTTCTCCATGCCGACCTTCATCCGCGAGTGAATGATCGCGCGGAAGGTTTGCGAAAGCACGATCGGGAGCCCGCCCTCGTTCAGCTTCGCGACGGTCAGGCGCCCACCTTGTGTCGCGCGGCTCGCGTCGAACGGCACCAGCGGGTTGACGCAGAGGAGCAGGCGCACGCCAAGGTCGAGTGCGACCGAGGCGTGCAGCGTCTTGTTGAGCGCGCCATCGACGTAGTGCTCGCCGCCGATCATCACGGGCGGGAACAGGCCCGGCAGCGCGGCGGAGGCCTCGATCGCCATCGAGATCGGGACGTGATCGAGGCCGGGCGCGCCGAACGTCACCGACGCGCCGGTGTCGAGGTTCGTCGCGACGAGGAACAGCTTGCGGTCGAGCTTGCGGAAGTCGTTGGTGCGGCCGGGCGCCGCGAACAGCCGGCCGAGGAAATCGCCGACCGCGCGGTTGTCGAACATCCCGGTCGGCATCGCGTGTGAGAGCGTCGCCAGTGATTCCAGGAGGCCGCGCCGGAACGGGTCGCGCAGGTACTGGACCGCCGCGCGCGCGAGGAGCCGCGGCAGCGCGCCCGCGCGCAGCATGAACTCCGCCACGGCGGGACGCAGAAAGATCTCGGGGGTCAGCGCCGCGTCGGCGCCGTCGTCGATGAAGAGCCGGTACATCTGCGCCGGCGAAATGCCGTTCGCCAGTGCGGCAGCGACGAAACCACCGGACGAAACGCCGACGTAGACGTCGAGGTCCGCGAGATCGATGCCCTCGAGCGAGTCGGTCAGCGCGAGCAGTGCACCGACCTCGTAGATCCCGCCGAGGGGCCCGCCACCGGCGAGGGCCAGGCCCACGCGGGGACGCGCGCGTCCCCGCGGCCGGACGCGTCGTGCGCGCCCGGTTGCCGTCCGTCCCGGCATGGACCTCCCTGTTACGTTGAAAGCGGTGGCGCGATCCTACCTTATTACGCGCGCTTCGTGCGCTTCGCCTTCTTCACGGGACGCGTGGTGCGGGCGGCGGCCTTGCGCGCGCGCTTCGCGGGCGTCGCCTTCGCGGCCGGAGCGAGTGCCTTCGGCAGCTCGATCTTCGGCAGCGACTTCGGCAGCACCTGCTGCGCGTAGTCGACCATCGACGTGGCCGCCTGCTTCACAGTCGCCTCGACGGTGCGGCGCGTGCTCCGCCACATCGCGTTCGCGCGGGTCAACGACGACTCGACCTGGTCGCCGACGAAGCGGATCGCACGCGACTCGACGACGGTGCCTTGGCGCACCAGCGTGCGGAACACATGGCTACCTTCGCTCTGGACCCAGTCGCGGGTCACTACGGTAGCGCCCAAGCCGGCGAGCCAAACCTTGCGTGACGCGACCAGCGCGGCTTCGCCGAACGGGTACGGATTGAAGACAGGGTTGATTTGCTTTTGCATGGGGCGCTTTCTCGAGGGGTTGAAGATCTCGCGCGACTTCCGCGATTGAATTCACTTTATCCCGCTTCGTTAGAGCAAACACCCTAATCGGCACCCGCCGCGCGACGCTCGCTCCCGGCCGAGCGCCCGGGTGCGAGCGCCGCGGCGAGGCCCGTCGCAAGACGGGCGACGATCCCGTAGATCGAGAGTTGCGGATTGGCGCCGAGCGAGGTCGGGAAGAGAGACCCGTCGAAAACGTGCAGGTTGGCGAGATGATGGTAGCGGCCCGTCGCGTCGACCGCCGCGCGCGCCGGGTCGGGACCGAGCGGGCAGCCGCCCATCACGTGAGCGCTGACGACGGGGGTCGCGAGGGGCGCGAGTGCGAAGCCGTCGATTGCCGTCCGCGCGGAGGCGATGTCGGCGAACGCCGCGCCGTCGCCGTGGATCGGCATGACGGTTCGCGCGCCGGCGGCGAACTGGAGCTCGGCCATCGTCCGCAGCGCGTCGCGGACGCCGCGCCAGACGTACGGTGTCAGCGGGTAGTCGAGCGCCGGGGCCCCGCTGCCATCGAGGGTCACGGTGCCGCCCGGGCTATCGGGATGGAAGCCGTCGCGCAGGAGCGCGATCGCCACGTGAAGGTACGGCAGGTCGCGCATCCAGCGCGCGTGGGCCTGCCCCTCGCCCGGCAGCGTGATCGCCATCAGGAGCGGGTGCGCAGGCGCCGCTTCGAGCTTGTAACCGATCGGGCCCTCGAGCGGGACCGTGTCGAGGAAGTGATCCGAGTAGACGGTCTGCGGTGCGCCGGCGTAAGGATCGATCCGGTCGGGCATGATCGCCGCGGACACGACGGTCGGATGCAGGAACGTTCGACGTCCGACGATGCCGTGCGGGTCGGGGACCCGGCTGCGCAAGAGCAGCGCCGGCGAGCCGATCGCGCCGCCGGCGGCGACGTAGGCGCGCGCGCGGATCGTGATGCGCCGCGCGGTCGTGGCGACACCGCGCGTGTCCATCGCCGCACAGGTGAGGGCGGTCACGCGGTCGGCGCGGTGCGCGAATGCGAGCGCGCGGGCTCGAGTCACGAGGACGGCGCCGCGATCGAGCGCCGCGGGCACCGTCGTCACGAGCATCGATTGCTTCGCGTTCGTCGGACAGCCGAGTCCGCAGTAGCCCAGGTTCCAGCAGCCCTTGACGTTGCGCCGGATCGCGCTTGCGGCGATCCCGAGCTTCGCCGCGCCGCGCGCGAGCGCCTCGTTGTTCGCGTTCGGCGCGACCTCCCACGGTGCGATGGCGAGGCGGGCTTCCATGCGCTCGAACCACGGCGCGAGGTCGGCCGGCGCGAAGCCCTCGAGTCCGTAGGTGCGTTGCCAGTACGCGAGCGTCGTCGCCGGCGTGCGAAACGAGCTGGTCCAGTTGACGGTCGTGCCACCGCCGACGCATCGACCCTGCAGGATGCCGATCGCCCGATCCTTCGTCTTGCGCGCGGCGGACTCCTGGTAGAGCGAGGGATATGCCTCGGCCTCGAGCATTCGGAAATCGGCGGCGGTCGCGAGCGGTCCTTCCTCGACGAGAATCACGGCGAGCCCCGCCTGCGCGAGGATCTCGGCGGCGGTGCCGCCGCCCGCGCCGGTACCGACGATCGCGACGTCGGCTTCGAGATCGAGATCGCGCGCCTGCGCGGATGCGTCCACGATGCGCCAGCCGCGCGCGCGGCCCGCGGTCCACGGATCGTTCTCGGGCGCGTTCACGGTCATTCCGGAAGCCGCGGCGGTCCTGGGTAGCCGATCGCCGGCCACGATGCTGGATTGCCGTACCACGCCGCGAAGACGAGCTGATGCAGCGCGGCGTACGCCGACCGGAAGAGCAGGAAGCTGCTCTCGCGCCAGCGCGCGAGGAATGCGGCGACCTCGTCACGGCCCGCCTCCGGCCACGGTGAGGAGACGCGCGCGAGCGCGATCCGCGCGGGCGCGAACCCGAGAAGCGAGAAGAGCTGCGCGAGCTCGTGCTGTGCCGCCGGCGGCAAGCCGGCGATCGCGTCGCCCACGCTCGCGACCGTCTCGCGCACGGCGAGACGGGCGGCTGCGGGATCGGCGGGCAGCGCTCCGTCGAGGAACACGGGAACCACCGCGGAAAGGACGGCCGTCGCGTCGCCGAGCGCGCCTCCGCGCTCCCCTTCCGGCGCCGCAGCCGGCACCTCGCGCGTACCGCGCAGCCAAGCGGCGGCTGCAAGCGCGGTCGCGCCGGCAATTCCGGCGAAGAGAAACGTGCGGCGTGTGGGCATCTAAGCGCGGCGCGAGTCAGGTCAACCACCTCCGAGGCGGGCGGCGCCTTGCGTCGAATCCAATCTAGCGGTCCAGTTTAGACAATACAACCTAAAGCGCCCCGCGCGCCCTCGTGTCCCACCCGGCGCATACGCTAGACTTCCGTCACGGCGTCACGTCGGGCTGCGGCGGGGGTGCGCGGCCGCGGCGGCGCCCCGACCCATGGCCATCGCCAATCCGACTTCCCCGACGCAGGCACCGGCGCAAACGATGCTGGTGCAGGAGCTCGCGAACGTCGCGCGCCTGCAGGCCGAGCGCGACGCGAATCCGATCCTCGCCGGCGCGCTGCAGCGCCTGGCTACGTGGCAGGCGCGCCGGCTGCGGATGACCTACGACGATCTCGCGACGCAGGACCGCTA
Source organism: uncultured beta proteobacterium (assembly GCA_963830485.1). Taxonomy (GTDB): domain Bacteria; phylum Pseudomonadota; class Gammaproteobacteria; order Burkholderiales; family Casimicrobiaceae; genus CAIWHR01. The sequence goes on along the minus strand of CAWHNE010000024.1, from coordinate 100,306 downwards.
CGCCGACGCGATCCTGTTCTTCCAGACGGATCTGTACGGCAGCGCGGACTTCGCGCGGCGCGACGCCGACCTCGCGCGCGTCGTCCCGGTGATGGTGCGCATGCTCCCCGAGGCCGTGATCGCGACGATCGCGAAGGCCGTCGAGCTGCACGCGCTGTCGCAGACGCTCGACCGCTCGCTCCTCGCGCGGCTGTCGCGGGCCGACGGTCAGTTCTCGCTGGGCGAGTACTGCCGGGCCTATCGCAGGATGGGCAAGCGCCCCGAGCGGGAACGACAGATCCGGCTGATCGGCGAGGTCGGCAGCCGGCTCGCGCACTTCGTGCAGAAGCCGCTCATTCGCGGCGCGCTCAGGATGATGCGCCAGCCCGCGCGCCTCGCCGGGTTCTCGGCGCTCCACGATTTCCTCGAGCGCGGCTTCGTCGCGTTCGGGAAGATGGGCGATGCGACGGAGTTCCTGGCGACGATCGACACCCGCGAGCGGGCGCTAATGGAAGCGCTGCTCGAGGGCGAAACCGCGCCGTTTCCCGATCCGCTCTCCCCGCGCGTCGTCGTGCCGCCGGCAGCGGAAGCGGGCGGCTAGCGTTTGGGCCTTCGGACCGCCACGATGATCTCGGGGCCGAGCGGTCGGCCCTATGCGGCCTCGGCCTCCGCACTTCCAGGACATGCAACTAGTCACTTTGTCGGCCTCGCTGCGTCGACTCGCTCGAGTCGCATCCCCGCGCGATGCAGCCGCGCGGGCCCCTGCTCCTCAGCTCGCGCCGCTACTCGTGATTTCTCGCATCCCCTTGCCTTCGGCGGGGTCGGCCTCCGCACCGCCAGACTAATCGTCGTGCCGAAGTGTCGGCCTCCGATCGCACTCGCGGTTGCTCCGATCCCCTGCACGCTCCGCGCTCGGGGCCCCTCGTCGCCGCTCGCGCCGCTACTTGCCGAAATACTTCTCGAAGTCGCGGTGCACGACGTCCTCGATGGTCGGCTTCAGCATCGACAGGAGCAGCCCGAGCTTGCAGTCGAGCCGCACCACGGTCTTGCCGACGTGCAGGTGGCCGGCCACGCCGGCGCGCTCGAACTCGATGTTGTCGCCATGCCATGCGCAGTGCAGTTCGAAGCGTTTCGCGAGGTCGTCGGCGATCTTCTGCGCCGCGTCCTTCGCCTTCTTGTGAGACAGGTGGTGCTTCTTCGCGATCGTGATCGTGGCCATCGGCGCGAACCTCCCTCCGCGGGAAGTATAACCAAGCGCTGAGCTGCGCATGGCCGGCAACCTCGCAGAGCTCCTCGCGCCTCATCTGGCGCATCCCGAGACGGTGCTCTACCGGCACGCGACCGACGCGGGCTGGCGCGACGTGAGCGCCGGCGAGCTCGCGGCCGAGATCGCGCGCTGGCAGGCCGCGTTCCGGCGTGAAGGGCTCGCGCCCGGGGACCGCGTCGCGCTTGCCGCGCGTAACAGCCCGTCTTGGGTCGCGATCGACCTGGCGGCGCTCGGCCAGGCACTCGTCGTGGTCCCGCTCTACGTCGACGACAATCCGGAGAACGTCGCGTGGTGCATCGCGAACGCCGAGGCGAGGCTCGTCGTCGTCGAGAACCTCCGACTCGCGCGCGGGCTCCGCAAGGCCGCGGGCGCGGCAACCCCGCCGCGCGTCGTCGTGCTGCGTGTCGACGAGGCGCTCGCCGCCGGCGACGGCGCGGTGTCAGCCGCCGAGTTCCTGCCGGCCGCGGGCGGACTGCCCGAGTTCACGTCGGTCGAGGACGAGACGCTCGCGACGATCTGCTACACCTCGGGCACCGCCGGCCGCCCGAAGGGCGTCATGCTCTCGCACGGCAACATCCGCGCCAACGTCGCCGCGTGCCGCGAGACGGGCATGGCGCGTCCGACCGACCGCTTCCTGTCGGTCCTGCCGCTGTCGCACATGTTCGAGCGCACCGGCGGCTACTACCTGCCGCTTTCCCTCGGCGCGACCGTCGTGTTCGCGCGCAGCGTCGCGCAGCTCGCCGACGACTTCCTGCAGCAGGCGCCGACGGTCGTGTTCGCAGTGCCGCGCATCTTCGAACGCTTCGGAGCACGCATCGAGCGGACGCTGGCGGAGTCGCGACTCAAGCGAGCGCTGTTCGACGCGTGCGTCACGCGCGGCTACGCGATGACGCGCGGGGGCGCCTCGCCACTCGAGCAGGTCGTCGTCACGATACTGCGCGCGGTGGTCGCGGCGCCGATCTTGGCAAAGCTCGGCGGCCGGCTGCGCCTTGCGGTCGTCGGCGGCGCGCCGCTCGACCCCGCGCTCGCGCGCACGTTCATCGGGCTCGGTCTTCCGTTGCTGCAAGGCTATGGCCTGACCGAGGCTTCGCCCGTCGTCGCCGTGAACCGGGACGACGACAACGATCCGGAATCGGTCGGCCCGCCACTTCCCGGGCTCGAAGTAAGGCTCGGGGAGCGCGGCGCGCTCGCAGGTAGCGCCCCCACGCTTCCGGCTGTCGCCGCTGCGCTGCCCCCCGAGGGGGAGCAATTCGTGCCTTGGAGCGGCCCGGCGGCGCTCATGGTCCGCGGGCCGAGCGTCATGCTGGGCTACTGGCGCAACGACGAGGCGACGCGCGCCGCGATCGATGCCGACGGATGGCTCGCAACGGGCGACGTGGCCGAGCTTCGAGGCGGGAAGCTGTACATCCGCGGTCGCGTGAAGGACATCCTCGTCCTGTCGAACGGCGAGAAGCTGTCGCCGCAGGATGCCGAGCTCGCGATCCTGCGCGATCCGGTGTTCGAGCAAGTGATGCTGATCGGCGAAGGGCGGCCGTTCCCTGTGTTGCTTGCGGTGACGCAGGAAGCCGACGAGAGGGCGCTCGTCAAGCGCGCGAACGATCGGCTCAAGTCGTTTCCGCGCTGGGTCCGCGTGCGCCGCGTCATCGCGACCCGCGAGCCGTGGGATCTCGACAGCGGACTCCTCACGCCGACCTTGAAGCTGCGGCGCCCGCTCGTCGCGCAGCGCTTCGCCGCGCAGATCGACGCCGCGTACGCGGCCGAGTGAGCCAAGGAGCGAAACTCGCATCGCCGAGCGACCGAGGGCGGCCCGTTGGTCCGACGCTGCGATGGTCACTTGCGGCGGAAGAGGCCAAGCCAGGAGTGACCGTCAGGGGGCGCGGCGTCACGCCGGGAAGCTGTCGCGGACATCGCAAGCGGGGCTTGAACCGGAGCGGAAGACCCGCACCTCTATCGGACACCGACTCCATCGGATGAGGCTCACAGCGTAAGCGAGCGCTCGCTATCAAATGTGACCTGCCTGGTCGCGCGACGGCCGCGCGAATGGCGTTGCGCTCAATCCTCCCTTGACACGCCCCGGAGAGGCGCCCTAGAGTTCAAACGAACGTTTGATTAAGGCTGTGCCGAGGAGGTCGGGTGACGAACGGCAACGCGCTGCGGACGATTGAAAGGGAAGCACCGGTCGCGACGAAGGACCGGATTCTCGATACGGCCGAGTCTCTGTTCATGGAGCATGGCTTCGAGGCCACGAGCCTGCGTTCGATCACCGCGGCGGCCGGCGTCAACCTGGCCGCGGTGAACTATCACTTCGGCAGCAAGGAAGAGTTGTTCCAAGCGGTGCTGACGCGTCGGCTCGACCCGATGAACCAGGAGCGCGTCGACCTCCTGACCGCGCTCGAGCGCGGGGCGGCACCCGGTGCGGTGCCGTGCGAGCAGATCCTCTCCGCGATGTTCGTCCCGGCGCTGCGTCTCGCGCGCGACCCTGCGCGCGGTGGCAAGAACTTCCTGCGGCTCCTGGGCCGCGCGTACGCCGACCCGGCGCCGTTCATCCGCCAGTTCCTCTCGGCGCAGTACGCCGTGATGATCGCGCGCTTCAAAGCGGCGTTTGCGCGCGCGCTGCCGGAGCTGCCGCCGAAGGAGCTCTCATGGCGGCTGCACTTCATCATGGGTGCTTTGTCGTACACGCTTGCCGGCACGGATGCGCTCAAGCTCATCGCCGAGCTCACGTCGACCGACGCGGGCAACGACGAGATGCTCTTGCGCCGCCTGGCGCCATTCCTGCTCGCCGGATTGCAGTCCCCGCTCCCCGACGCGTCGGCCGCCGGCCGCGCGCTCGACGGCGAGCTCCTGCGCCTGCGCTGAGCGCGGCGCACGACCAATGATTCATTCTCCAAGGAGCCTTCGATGCTGATCCTCCTCTGGTTCGTCGCGGTGCTGGCGGGCGCGCTCGCGCTCGCCTACGTCAACGCCTCCGGAATCGTGTGGAGCGCCGCGATCGCGGGCGCGATCGCCGTCCTTTGGGGCGCGCATCTCGTTCCCGACGGGCTCGCCATCGCGCTCGCCGCGGTCTTCGTCCTGCTCGCGATTCCGCTGAACGTGCCGGCGCTGCGGCGGCGGCTCGTGAGCAATCCGGTACTCGCGGCGTTTCGCAAGGTGCTGCCACCGATGTCGCAGACGGAGCGCGAGGCGATCGAGGCCGGGACCGTCTGGTGGGACGGCGAGCTCTTCTCGGGGCGGCCGAACTGGAAGCGGCTGCTCGGCACGCCCGCACCGACGCTCACTCCGGACGAGCAGCGGTTCATGGACCACGAGGTCGTCGAGCTCTGTGCGATGGTCGCGGATTGGGAGACGACCAACGTCCACCGCGATCTTCCGCCCGCGGTCTGGCAGTTCATCAAGGACAAGGGCTTCTGGGGGATGAACATCGCGAAGGAGTACGGCGGCCTTGGCTTTTCCGCGTACGCACATTCGCAGGTGATGACCAAGCTGTCGACCCACTCGGGCACGGTCTCGGTCACCGTGATGGTCCCGAATTCGCTGGGGCCGGGCGAGCTTCTCGCGCACTACGGCACCGACGCGCAGAAGCGCCACTACCTGCCCCGGCTCGCGAAGGGACTCGAGATCCCGTGCTTCGCACTCACCAATCCGAATGCGGGCTCGGACGCCGCGGCGATCCCCGACTACGCGGTCGTCTGCTGGGGCGAGCACGAAGGCCAGCGCACGCTCGGCCTCTCCGTGACGTGGGACAAGCGCTACATCACGCTGGGTCCGGTGGCCACACTGCTCGGCCTCGCGTTTCGTGTGTACGACCCCGACCATCTCGTCGGTGACAAGGCCGACCTCGGCATCACCTGCGCGCTCGTGCCGACGTCGCATCCGGGGGTCGAGATCGGCCGCCGGCACATGCCACTCAATGCGGTGTTCCAGAATGGTCCGACGTGGGGCCGCGACGTGTTCATCCCGATGGACTGGGTCATCGGTGGCCAGCCGATGCTCGGTCGCGGGTGGCGGATGCTGATGGAGTGCCTGGCCGCAGGTCGCGGCATCTCGCTTCCGTCGTCGGCGACCGGGATGGCGAAGCTCGCCGTGCGGACGACCGGCGGCTACGCTCGCGTGCGCACGCAGTTCAAGACGCCGATCGGCCGCTTCGAAGGCATCGAGGAAGCGCTGACGCGGATGGGCGGCAACCTGTACATGATGGACGCCGCGCGGATGCTCACGACCTCCGCCATCGACGCGGGCGAGAAGCCCGCCGTCATCTCCGGCATCGCGAAGCTGCATCTCACGCAGCGCGGCCGCGAGGTCGTCACCGACGCGATGGACGTCGTCGGTGGCAAGGGCATCATGATGGGCCCGTCGAATTTCCTCGGCGCCGCGTACATGCAACTCCCCGTCGCGATCACCGTCGAGGGGGCAAACATCCTGACGCGAAGCCTCATCGTCTTCGGGCAGGGCGCGATCCGCTGCCATCCGTACGTGCTGAAGGAGATCGAGGCGACACGCGAGGCGGATTCGGCCAAGGCCTCGATCGCCTTCGACAATGCCCTGTTCGGCCACCTGCGCTTCGCGCTCGCCAACATGGCGCGCACGCTGGTGACGGGCATCACCGGCTCGCACTTCGTCGGCGTGTCGGTCGACGTCGCGCCCGCGACGCGCCGCTACTACCAGCAGCTCACGCGGTTCTCCGCCGCGCTCGCCTTCCTGGCCGACGTCTCGATGGGCTCGCTGGGCGGCGCCCTCAAGCGCAAGGAGAAGCTCTCCGCGCGGCTGGGCGACATCCTCTCGCTCCTTTATCTCTGCTCGGCGACGTTGAAACGCTACGAGGACGAGGGCCGGCAGGAGGCCGACGCGCCGCTCATGCATTGGGCGATCTGGGATGCGATGTTCAAGGCGCAGACGGCGTTCGAAGGCGTGATCTCGAACTTCCCGAACCGGATGATCGCCGCCGTGATGCGCCGGATCGTGTTCCCGCTCGGCCGGCCGTACGTCATCCCGTCCGACAAGCTGGGTCACGACGTCGCGAAGCTCCTGCTCGAGCCGTCCGCGACGCGCGACCGGTTGACCGCGGGCATGTACGTGCCGACGACCGGCGAGGATCCGGTGTCGCTGATCGAGCGCTCGCTCGCGGCGACGCTCGAAGTCGAGCCGATCGAGACCCGGCTCCGCGCGGCGGCGAAGGAAGGCCGCTTCGACGCGAAGCTGCCGCCGGGCGCCGGCCTGGAGATGCTGCTCGAGCGGGCGCAGGCGGCGAGCATCGTCACGGCGGTCGAGGCCGCGGCGGTCGTTGCCGCGCGCGACCTCGTGGCGAAGGTGATCCGCGTCGATGACTTCCCGCAGGACCTGGGTGCGTCGGAGATGCAGCTCGACGCGCTCGCCGCCCCGTCCTCGACGACGCCGACCACGCCCTCGGTCGCCGCGCAGAAGGCGGCGGCGTGACGGGAGGGTAGGAGCGCGCAGCGCGGAGGTACAGTCCAATGACCGAGCCGATCTACATCGTCGACGGCGCGCGCACACCGTTCCTCAAGGCACGCAACCGCCCCGGGCCGTTCGCCGCATCCGATCTGGCGACCGACGCCGGCCGCGCGTTGCTCGTGCGCCAGCGCTTCGACCCGCCGCAGCTCGACGAAGTGATCCTCGGCTGCGCGGCGCCGTCGCCGGACGAGGTGAACATCGGCCGCGTCGTCGCGCTGCGGATGGGCTGCGGGAACAAGGTGCCCGGATGGACGGTGATGCGCAACTGCGCGTCGGGCATGCAGGCGCTCGATTCGGCCATCGCCAACATCCGAACGGGGCGCTCGAATCTCGTGCTCGCCGGCGGCGTCGACGCGCTGTCGCGCGCGCCGCTGCTGTTCTCGGACACGATGGTCGTCTGGCTCGCGAACTGGTACGCGGCGAAGACGCTCGGGCAACGCGCAGCGCTGCTCGCCAAGTTCCGCCCGGGCTATCTCGCGCCGGTGATCGGTCTCATGAAGGGCCTGACCGATCCGATCGTCGGCCTGCTGATGGGGCAGACGGCGGAGAATCTCGCGTACCGCTTCGGCGTCACGCGCCGCGAGATGGACGAGTACGCCGCGCGCAGCCACCAGCGGGTGCTGGCTGCGCAGAAGGCGGGACACTTCGCGCACGAGCTCGTGCCGCTCTTCGACAAGGACGGGAAGCTCTATCCCGCCGACGACGGCGTGCGCGAGGATTCGACGCCCGACAACCTGGCGAAGTTGAAGCCGTTCTTCGACCGCAAGTACGGGAACGTCACCGCGGGCAACAGCTCGCAGGTGACCGACGGCGCGGCGTGGCTCGTCCTCGCGTCCGAGCGCGCGGTGGCGGAGCACAAGCTCGAGCCAAAGGGCCGCATCGTCGATTCCGAGTGGGCGGGCCTCGACCCGGCGCAGATGGGCTTGGGTCCCGTGCACGCGGCGACGCCGATCCTGACTCGGCACGGCCTGGGGCTGAACGATCTCGACGCGTGGGAGATCAACGAAGCGTTCGCCGCGCAGGTGATCGCATGCCTTCGCGCGTGGGAGAGCGCCGACTATTGCCGGCAGGAGCTCGGCCGCGACAGCGCGGTGGGCAAGCTCGACGAATCGAAGCTCAACGTCGACGGCGGTGCGATCGCGCTCGGCCACCCGGTCGGCGCGTCGGGCGCGCGGATCGTGCTGCACGTGCTGAACGCGCTCGAGCGCACGGGCGGCCGCCGCGGCATGGCGGCGATCTGCATCGGCGGCGGGCTGGGCGGCGCGATGCTGGTCGAGCGCCCGTAGGACAGCACCTCACGCCCTTCGGAATAAAGAACCCGATGCGACACTGGACTCTCACGCGCGAGGCGGACGGCCTCGCGCGGCTCACGTTCGACAAGGCCGGCACGACGACGAACACGCTGTCGAGCGACGTATTCGCGGAGCTGAACGAAGCGCTGGACCTGCTCGACCGCGATCCACCGAAGGGGCTCGTCATCGCGTCGGGCAAGCCGAACGGCTTCATCGCCGGCGCCGACATCGACGAATTCGGCAAGGTTCACACCGAGGACGACGCGATCGCGCTCGTGCGGCGAGGGTGGGATACGTTCGAGCGGCTTGCGGCGGTTAAATACCCGACGCTGGCGCTCGTCCGCGGCTTCTGCCTGGGCGGCGGCTTCGAGCTCGCGCTCGCCTGCCGCTACCGCGTCGTCGTCGACGAACCCGGCACGCGGCTCGGGCTGCCCGAGGTGATGCTGGGGATCGTGCCCGGCTGGGGCGGGATGAAGCGGCTGCCGCGGCTCGCGGGCGCGCCGGCCGCGCTCGACCTGATGCTCACCGGCCGCACGATCGATGCCCGCCGCGCGAAGAAGCTAGGGCTAGCCGACGAGTGCGTGCCGCCACGCATCATGGAGAACACGGCGCGCGGCGTGCTCACCGCGCTGCCGCCGCCGCGCACGCTGCCGTTCCCCCTGTCGCTCACGCTCGCGGGCCCCGTGCGCGGCTTCATCGCGTCGCAGGCGCGCAAGCAGGTGGCGAAACGTGCACGGCGCGAGCACTACCCGGCACCCTACGCAATCCTCGATCTCTGGGTGAAGCACGACGGCAACGCGCTCGCCGCCGCGCCATCCGATCCCGAGTCGGTGCCCTCGCTCCTGAAGACGCCGACCGCCATGAACCTGATCCGCGTGTTCCGGCTGCAGGAGCGCTTGAAGTCGATCGGCAAGGAAGGCGAATTCGCGGCGGCGCACGTGCACGTCGTCGGTGCCGGCACCATGGGCGGCGACATCGCCGCGTGGTGCGCGCTGCGCGGACTCACCGTCACTTTGCAGGACCAGAACGCGGAGCGCCTCGTGCCGGCGATGGGCCGCGCGGCGAAGCTCTTCGCGCAGCGCTTGAAGGATCCGCGCCGCGTCCGCGACGCGGCGGACCGCCTGATACCCGACGTGGCGGGCGACGGCGTCGCGCGCGCCGACGTGATCGTCGAGGCGATCTTCGAGAATCTCGAGGCGAAGCGGAGCCTGTTCGCGGCGCTCGAGGCGAAGGCGAAGCCGGGCGCGCTCCTCGCGACGAACACGTCGTCGATTCCGCTCGAGGACATCGCGACGGCGATGCGCGATCCGGCGCGCCTCATCGGGATCCACTTCTTCAATCCGGTGCCGCAGATGATGCTGGTCGAGGTCGTCGTCGGCGGCAACACGCGTGCGGACCTCGTGCCGGGCGCTGCGGCGTTCGTCCGGCAGATCGACAAGCTGCCGCTGCCGGTGAAGAGCGCGCCGGGCTTCCTCGTAAATCGCGTGCTCGCGCCGTACCTGATGGCGGCGATGCGCTGCGTCGACGAAGGAATCGCCCCGGAAACTGTCGACGAGGCCGCGCTCGCCTTCGGCATGCCGATGGGCCCGATCGAGCTTGCCGACACCGTCGGCCTCGACATCTGCGTCGCTGTGGGCAAGATGCTCACGCCGGATGCACCGGAGCCCGCAAAGCTCAAGGCGCTCGTCGACGCGGGACATCTCGGCAAGAAGACCAAGCGCGGCTTCTACGATTGGTCGAGCGGCAAGGCCGCGAAGCAGGCACACGGCGCGGTGCCCGCGGGTCTCGCTGAACGGCTCGTGGGACCGTTCGTCGCCGAGGCGAAGGCGGCGCTCGCCGAGCACATCGTCGCCGACGCCGATCTCGTCGACGCGGGCGCCATCTTCGGTACCGGCTTTGCGCCGTTCCGGGGCGGCCCGCTTCACTACGCCGCCACCCTGGAAGCTTCCTGAAGCGCACCGCCGCGCTCCGATCCCCACCCGCTCCGCGCGTCGGGTCCCTCTCCGCCGCTCGCGCCGCCACTGCGACGACCGGTCGCGGGGTCCGGCCGAGGCGCTTGGTGTACGATTTCAAAGCTGCGCCGGGCGACCTGGGCCCCCGTCCGCGCCGGCCGCCATCAAGAGGCGTCCGGCGCAAGACCCGGCGCGCCTGCGGGAGGAGAGATTGTGGATCGAATCTGGCTCAAGCAGTACCCGAAGGGCGTCCCGGCCGACATCGACGTCACCGAATACTCGTCGGTGCGCGACGTGTTCGACGAGAGTGTCGCGAAGTACGCGGCGCGGCCTGCGTTCACGTGCATGGGCAAGTCGATCACGTTTTCCGAGCTCGACACGCTGTCGACCGCGTTCGCGGGCTGGCTGCAGGCGCAGGGCTGCAAAAAGGGCGCGCGCGTCGCTCTGATGATGCCGAACATCCTGCAGTACCCGATCTGCCTGTTCGGGATCCTGCGCGCCGGCTGCACGGTGGTGAATGTGAACCCGCTCTACACCGCCCGCGAGCTCGAGCATCAGCTCAACGACTCGGGCGCCGAGGTGATCGTCGTCGTCGAGAACTTCGCGCACACGGTGGAGGAGGTCGTCGCGAAGACCAAAGTGCGCACCGTCGTCGTTACGAGCATCGGCGAGCTGCTCGGGTTCAAGGGGCTCATCGTCGACTTCGTGCTCCGCCACGTGAAGAAGATGGTCCCGGCTTGGAGCTTGCCGGGCTCGATCCGTCTGTCGACGGCGCTGGCCGAAGGCCGCCGGACGAAGCTCGAGCGGATCCCGCTCGTGCACGACGACATCGCGTTCCTCCAGTACACGGGCGGCACGACCGGCGTCGCCAAAGGAGCGATGCTGCTCCACCGGAACATCGTCGCCAACCTGCTGCAGGCTCGGGCCTGGGTGCGGCCGTTCCTCGACCCCGACAGCCGCGAGATCGTCATCACGCCGCTGCCGCTCTACCACATCTTCTCGCTGACGGCGAACTGCCTCACGTTCATGACGCTGGGCGCCGAGAACATCCTGATTCCGAACCCGCGCGACATTCCGGGCTTCGTGAAGGAGATGGCCAAGTTCAAGTTCACCGCGATCACCGGCGTCAACACGCTGTTCAACGCGCTGGTCAACAATCCGGAATTCGCGAAAGCTCGATTTCTCGTCGCTGCGGATCACGCTGGGCGGCGGGATGGCCGTGCAGGAGGCGGTCGCGATCAAGTGGAAACAGGTGACCGGCCATCCGCTGATCGAGGCCTACGGCCTCACCGAGACCTCGCCGGCGGCGACGATCAACCCGCTCGACCTGCCGGCCTACAACGGCTCGATCGGCCTGCCGATCTCGTCGACCGAGGTCATCCTGCGCGACGACGACGGCAAGATCGTTCCCCAGGGGCAGCCCGGCGAGATCTGCGTCCGTGGCCCGCAGGTGATGGCCGGCTATTGGAACCGTCCGGACGAGACCGCGAAGGTGCTGGACAAGGACGGTTGGCTTGCGACTGGCGACATCGGGGTCATGGACGAGCGCGGCTTCGTCCGGATCGTCGACCGCAAGAAGGACATGATCCTCGTGTCGGGCTTCAACGTGTACCCGAACGAGATCGAAGCGGTCGTCGTGATGCACCCCGGCGTGCTCGAGTGCGCCGCCGTGGGCGTGCCCGACGCGAAGTCGGGCGAAGCGGTGAAGCTCTTCGTTGTGAAGAAGGACGAGGCGCTGACCGCGGAGGACGTCCTGAAGCACTGCCGCGAGCACCTGACCGGCTACAAGTGCCCGCGCGACGTCGAGTTCCGCAAGGATCTGCCGAAGACCAACGTCGGGAAGATCCTGCGGCGGGAGCTGCGCGACGAGATGAAGCGGAAGGCGGCATAGCGGACCCGGGCAACGCTTCTTCGCTGCGACGGGCACATGACCGGCTCGGTCTCGCTTCCCGACCGCCCGCCGACGCTGCGCGTCGTGCCGATGCCGGCCGACGCGAACCAGCACGGCGACATCTTCGGCGGCTGGGTGATGTCGCAGGTCGACATCGCCGGCGGCGTCCTCGCGGCCCAGCGCGCGCGCGGTCGCGTCGCGACCGTCGCCGTCAATTCGTTCGTGTTCAAGCAGCCCGTGCTGATCGGCGACGTCGTGAGCTTCTATTCGACGATCGTCCGGGTCGGCCGGACATCGATCACCGTCGACGTCGAGGTCTACGCGCAGCGTAATCCGAAGGATGTGATCTGCGTCAAGGTGACCGAGGCCAGCCTGACCTATGTTGCAGTGGGCCCCGACCGGCGGCCCCGTGACGTCCCGGCCGAATAGGCGGGAGGGGACTCGAAAAACAACACCCTTCTGAACGACTGTCCGCCGGGTTGACCAGCCGAGGTGCGGGCCCGGTACCCGGAGTGTATAGTTTTTCATTAGCGGTTACGGAACCCGAAACCGCCCCGCGACCCTCAAAAAAGACAGTTTCGACGCTCTCGCCCGGCTACCGGGCAGGCGCCGCTCAAGTCCCAACAAGGAGACCGCTGCCATGACCTACCCCTTTCTTCGCACCAGGATCGCGACCGCCATCGCGGGTCTCGCGCTCGCGCTGGGCACCGGCCAGGCGCTCGCCACCGGATTTCAGCTGAACGAGCAGAGCGCGAGCTCGATCGGCAACGCTTTTGCCGCCGGCGCCGCGTTCACCGATGACGTGACCGCGATGTGGTGGAACCCGGCTGCGCTTTCGAAGTTCAAGCAGACACAGATCGGCGGCGTCATCAACGTCATCACGCCTTCGATCAAGTTCCAGAACGACGGCTCGCTGCCGGCGGGCTGCTACCCGCCTGCGTGCTCCCCCGGCGTGTTCCAGCCTCTCGGGGGGACCGGCGGCGACGCGGGCGGCTACAACTTCGTGCCGAACCTGTACGTCTCCGTCCCAATCAACCCGCAGTGGACGTTCGGTCTTGGGGTCAACGTGCCCTTCGGTCTTGACGACCGAGTACGACGACGGCTGGATCGGCCGTTACCAGGGACTCAAGTCGGAGATCAAGACACTCAACATCAACCCGGCCCTGTCGTGGCAGGTGACGCCTACCTTTGCGATCGGGGTCGGCGCCAACTACCAGCGCATCGACGCAACGCTGACGCAAAACGCCAACTATTCGGGGGCGCTGCTCCAGGCCGCGGCCGGTCCGCCGGCCAACATAGCTCCCGGGTCGCCGACGTTCAACGCCATTGCGGGACTGACGGCCGGACTCGATTCCAAGCTGTCGATCACCGGCGACGACGATGCGTGGGGCTGGAACGTCGGCATCGCCTGGGACGCGACGCCCCAGCTTCGCCTCGCAGCGGCCTACCGTTCCGAGATCAAGTACAACATCTCGGGCAATGCCGACTTCACGAATCCCACGGTGACGGTCCCGCCGGGCACGCCGCCGGCGCTCGCTGCGACCATCGCCCTCCTTGCCGCGGGCGTCAATCAGGGGGGGACTTACAACAGCGGCATAACGTCGGACGCCAAGCTCCCGCAGATCGCCAACTTCTCGTTCGTCTACCAGCTCGATCCCCAATGGGAGCTGATGGGCGACGTGCAATGGACGGGCTGGTCGAGCATTCCCGAGCTGCGTTTTACCCGGACCAACGGTCAGACCCTGGGCGTGGTCCCGCTCAACTGGGACGACACGTACAAGTTCTCGGGCGGCGCGAGCTACCGGTACAACAGCCAATGGAAGTGGCGCGGCGGTGTTGCATTCGACCAGACGCCTGCCAACACGACGAATACGACAGTCCGACTGCCGGACTCCGACCGGTGGTGGCTCGCGATCGGCGGCGAATACAAGTGGACGCCGAACTGGAAGCTCGATGCCGGCTTGGTGTACATCATGGGCGACAGCCCGAGCTTCAACCAGAATCAGGGGAGCACGCCGTCCAACGCGCTGGTCAAGGGGTCGTACGACACGAGCGTCTGGATCATCTCTGCGCAGGCGGTCTACTCGTTCTGATTCTCACTCCACTTTCGGTATTGCTTTCGATGCGGCCGGGGCAACCCGGCCGTTTTCTTTGCCTCCCGCGCGCGGACTTCTTAACATCTCCGGCGTGACCGGTCGGGCCGTCGTCCCGCCTGCTCGGGCGTCGGCGGTCGGTTAGAATGATAGGTTCCACCGGCGCATCCATTCCTCGCCCGTCGCATTGACGGGTCCTGCCGACACCCCCTCATGTTCTCCAGCTCATTTCCCGTCCGCCAGGCCGCGGTTCTCGGCGCCGGCGTGATGGGCGCGCAGATCGCCGCTCACCTCGTCAACGCCGGCGTGCCGGTCGTATTGTTCGACCTCGCGGCGAAGGAAGGCGACCCCGACGGCATCGTGCGCAAGGCGCTCGCGGGGCTCGCGAAGCTCGAGCCCGCGCCGCTCGCGACGGCCGACCGTCTTGCGTACATCGATGTCGCGAACTACGACCGCGACCTCGCGCGGCTCGAGGTGTGCGACCTCGTGATCGAGGCGATCGCCGAACGGATGGACTGGAAGCGCGATCTCTACGCGAAGATCGGGCCGCACCTGGCGCCGCACGCGATCGTCGCGTCCAACACGTCCGGGCTGTCGATCAATGCGCTCGCGGATGCGCTGCCCGCGGCGATCCGCCCGCGCTTCTGCGGCATCCACTTCTTCAATCCGCCGCGCTACATGCACCTGGTCGAGCTGATTGCGCAGCGGGCGACCGATCCGGCGCTCCTGGACGCGCTCGAGACGTTCGTCGTCACGACGCTCGGGAAGGGCGTCGTCCGTGCGAAGGACACGCCGAACTTCGTCGCCAACCGCGTCGGTATCTTCTCGGTGCTGGCGACGATGGCGCACACCGAGACGTTCAAGCTCGGTTTCGACGTCGTCGACGCGCTGACCGGGCCGGCGATCGGCCGCGCGAAGAGTGCCACGTACCGCACGGCCGACGTCGTCGGCCTCGACACGATGGCGCACGTGATCAAGACGATGCAGGACACGCTGTCCGACGACCCGTGGCACCCGCTGTTCCGCGCGCCGCCCGTGCTCGCGGGCCTGCTCGCGCAGGGCGCGCTCGGGCAGAAGACGAAAGCCGGGTTCTTCCGCAAGGTCGGCAAGGACATCGAGGTGCTCGATCCTGCCGCGCGCGCCTACCGGAAGTCGGAGGGTGTCGTCGACCCCGCAGTGGCCGAGATCCTCGCGCTCAAGCACCCGGGCGAGAAATTCGCGAAGCTCCGCGCGCATCCGCACCCGCAGGCGCAGTTCCTGTGGGCGATCTTCCGCGACCTCTTCCACTACTGCGCGTACCACCTCGCGGCGATCGCCGACAACGCGCGCGACGTCGACCTCGCGCTGCGCTGGGGTTTCGGCTGGGCGATGGGACCGTTCGAGATCTGGCAGGCCGCCGGTTGGAAGGACGTCGCCGGCTGGCTCGCCGAGGATATTGCGGCGGGCAAGACGCTTGCCAAGGCGCCGCTGCCGTCGTGGGCGACCGCGGGTCCCGCCGCGTCGGGCGTGCACACGCCGGCCGGCGCGTGGAGCGCGTCGGCCAATGTGTTTCGGCCGCGCTCGACGCTGCCGGTCTACCGGCGTCAGGTGTTCCCGGATTCCGTGCTGGGCGAGGCGCGGCCCGCCGGAACGACGATCATGGAGACGCCCGCGGTGCGCATGTGGCACCTTGGCGACGACGTGGCGATCGTGTCGTTCAAGTCGAAGGCGAACACGATCGGCGAGGACGTGCTGGACGGCATCCAGGCGGCGATCGAACGCGCCGAGCGCGACTGCGCGGGGCTCGTTCTCTGGCAGACGCGGGAGCCTTTCTCGCTCGGCGCGAACCTCGCGTCACTCGAATCGACGCTCCGGGCCGGCCAGTGGAGCGTCATCGAGGGTGTCGTCGCCAAGTTCCAGCAGACCTCGATCAGGCTGCGCTACAGCCTTGTGCCGACCGTCGCCGCGGTACGCGGCATGGCGCTCGGCGGCTCGTGCGAGTTCATCCTCCACTGTGACCGCACAGTTGCCGCGCTCGAGTCGTACATCGGGCTCGTCGAGGCGGGCGTCGGCTTGCTCCCAGGCGGTGGCGGTTGCAAGGAGTTCGCGGTGCGGGCCGCGCAGGAAGTAGCGCGCGGCGCGAGCGGCAGCCAGCTCGATCAGCTGCCGTTCCTGCGCACGTACTTCCAGACGATCGCGATGGCGAAGGTCTCGCGGAGCGCCGCCGAAGCGAAGGACATGGGATTCTTGCGGAATGCCGATCCGGTCGTGTTCAACGCGTTCGAGCTCCTGCATGTCGCGCGGTCGACGGCGCGCGCATTGGCCGAGGCCGGCTACCGGCCGCCGCTTTCGCCCCGCAACGTCCCGGTCGCCGGTCGCACCGGCATCGCGACGCTCGAGATGATGCTCGTCAACATGCGCGACGGCGGGTTCGTCTCGCCGTATGATTTCGAGATCGGCCTCCGCATCGCGCGCGTGCTGTGCGGCGGCGAGGTCGAGCCGGGCAGCCTGGTCGACGAGAAGTGGCTGCTCGACCTCGAGCGCGCCGAGTTCATGGCGCTCCTGCGGAACGCGAAGACGCAGGAGCGGATCGCGCACACGCTGAAGACCGGCAAGCCGCTGCGAAACTGAGGGTGCCACGATGACGAAGCAGCTGCGGGACGCCTACATCGTCGCCGCGACGCGCACGCCGGTCGGCAAGGCTCCGCGCGGAGCGCTCAAGTCGACGCGGCCCGATTCGATGCTCGCGCACGTGCTCCAGAGCGTGCTCGCGCAGGTGCCTGCGATCGATCCGGTGCGCGTCGAAGACGTGATCGTCGGCTGTGCAATGCCGGAGGCCGAGCAGGGGATGAACGTCGCGCGGATCGGCCTGCTCCTCGCCGGGTTGCCGAACAGCGTCGCGGGAATGACGATCAACCGCTTCTGCTCGTCCGGTCTCAACGCGGTGTCGATCGCCGCCGACCGCATCCGCACCGGCGAGGCCGACATCATGATCGCGGCCGGCACCGAAAGCATGAGCATGATCCCGCTGATGGGGCGGCTCGTGCCGAACCTCGAGGTGTTTTCGCGCGACGAGAATCTCGGCATCGCGTACGGCATGGGGCTCACCGCGGAGAAGGTGGCCGAACGCTGGAAGGTCTCGCGCGAGGACCAGGACGTCTTCGCGCTCGCGTCGCACACGAAGGCGCTCGCCGCGCAGGCGGGCGGGGAATTCGCCGCCGAGATGTCGCCCTACGCGGTGCGGGAGAGCGTGCCTGACCTCGCAACGGGCCGGATCCAGGTGAACAGCCGCAAGCTCGACCGCGACGAAGGTCCGCGCGCCGACACGACGGCCGAGGGCTTGGCGAAGCTCCGGCCGGTCTTCGCGGCGAAGGGCTCGGTGACCGCCGGGAACAGCTCACAGATGTCCGACGGCGCCGGCGCGGTCGTCATCGTGAGCGAGAAAGTGATGAAGGAGCTCGGCCTCGCGCCGCTCGCGCGCTGGGTCGGCTATGCGGTCGGCGGCGTGGCGCCCGAGGTGATGGGCGTGGGGCCGATCGCCGCGATCCCGAAGGTGCTGCGCACCACCGGGCTCGCGCAGGACCGGATCGACTGGATCGAGCTGAACGAGGCGTTTGCCGCGCAGAGCCTTGCCGTGATCCGGGATCTGGGGCTCGACCCCGCGAAGGTGAATCCGCTGGGCGGCGCCATCGCGCTCGGGCACCCGCTCGGCGCCACCGGCGCGATCCGCACGGCGACGATCGTGCACGGGATGCGGCGGCGGAAGCAGAAGTACGGAATGGTCACGATGTGCGTGGGCACTGGCATGGGTGCTGCGGGTATATTCGAGGCGATGTAGGCGTCGCCGCTCGGCGCCGGTCTCAACGTTCGGCGGAGGAATCATGATACGGAAATCAGCATTCTTGACGCTTTTGTGTATCGCATCGCTCCCCGCGCTCGCCGCGGAAGTGGCCGGCGTCAAGCTCGACGACAAGGCGAGCGTCGGCGGACAGGAGCTCGTGCTCAATGGCGCGGGCATCCGCACGAAGCTCATGTTCAAGGTCTATGTCGGCAGCCTGTACGTGCCGGCGAAGGCGAACAGCGCCGCGGCCGTGTACGCGAAGGGACCGCGGCGCGTCCAGCTCAACATGCTGCGCGACGTGGGCGCGGACCAGATGATCGAAGCCTTGGTCGACGGCGTGAACCAGGCGAACGCCCCCGCGGAGGCTGCGGCCGTGAAGGCGCAGACCGATCAGCTGGCATCGATCATGAAAGCGATCGGGCAGCTCAAGGAAGGCAACGTCCTCACGTTCGATTTCGTCGACGGCGGGACGAAGATCAGCCTGAACGGGGCCGAGAAGGGCTCGATTCCCGGCGACGCGTTCAACAAGGCGCTGACGAACGCGTGGCTGGGTGACAATCCGGTCCAGGCCGACCTCAAGAAGGCGATGCTCGGCGGCTGAGGCGCCTGCTCCGCTGATGCCGGACTTCTGGCGATCCTGCGGCTACCGCCTGCTCACTGCCGGTGCCGACGGACGCCTCACGCTGACCGACGATTTCCTGCGCGCATCGCTCCTGCGGCCCGAGCTCGCGCCGGTGCCGGAGTCGTGTCCGGCGGAGCTCGCGCTGCACGAGAAGCTGATCGCGGCGCCGCGGGGCGCGGTCGCCGACGCCGAGCTCGCCGCGCTCGCCGACCCGGACATCCGCGAGAACTACGCGATCTGGCTCAGGTTCCGCGGCCGGCTGAGCGCAGCGGCATCGATCGAGGCCGCGTACGCCGCGCTGTTCAAGGACGGCGTCGACGTCCCGCCGCTGCTCGTGAGCCAGCTCACGCAGGTTATCCTGCGGCACGTGCTGAGCGAGGGCGCCGACCCGCTGCACGCGCGGGCCGCCGAAATGCTGTTCCGGCCACAGAAGATCGCCGTGCGCGACGACGGCGCGGTGATGGCCGCCGACGAAGTGACGGTCGAGCTCCACGCGACCACGGCCGGCTTCGGCAGCCTGGGCGAGCTCCTGCGGCGCAACCAGGCGCCGATGCGCACGGTCGACCTCGACGTTCTCGACGAAGGCAATGCGACGTCGTATTGGGAGCGCGACGAGCGGCACGACCTCGCCGTCAGCCTGAATCGGGGGCGCCCGGCACTCACCGGCCTGTGCCGTGTTCTCGAGCGCTGGATCGCGCACTTCGCGGGCGCCGCGGTGACGATCGAGCCCGTGCGCGAGATCGACGACGAGCGGTGGGTTTGGCACGTCGGCCTCGATGCCGAGGCGAGCGCGCTGCTCAACGACTTGTACAATCGCGCCGACATCGACGAGGAACGAACGGGCCGGCTCCTGTGTCTGTTCGAACTCAGGTTCGTGAATCCGGCTGACATGCGGCCGGGCCTCGCCGGGCGCCCGGTCTACCTCGCGATGGCGATGGACACCGAATCGCGGCTCAGGCTCAAGCCGCAGAACCTCCTTCTCAACCTGCCGCTCGCGCGGCCGCAGTGAACGAATCCTTCCATGGCTCGACTTGCCGCCCCGTCCTCCGCCCGCCACGTCACCCTGGCGCTCGTCCTCGCCACTTCGGCCGCCTTGGCGCAGCCGGCAACGGCGCCGGCCGGCGATGCGGCCCGCGCCGATCCGCTCGCGGAATTCGCCTGGCTCGAGGGCTGCTGGCGCGGCAGCGTCAACCAGCGCGATTTCCGCGAACAGTGGATGGCGCCGCGCGGCGGGCTCGTGCTCGGCGTGAGCCAGACGGTCATGGGCGGCAAGACCACGGGCTACGAGTACCTGCGGATCGAGACGCGACCGGACGGTGTCTACTACGTCGCCGTGCCGTCGGGCCAGAAGGAGGACGCGTTCCGCTACACCGGTGTCACCGTCGACACGACCGGCGATCGCAACGATCAGCTCTTCGCGTTCGAGAATCCGGCGCTCGAATTTCCGCGCCGGATCGTCTACCGGCGCGCGTCGGGAGGCTGGCTCTACGCGCAGGTCGACGGCAAGGTCAACGGCGCCGACCGCCAGGTGATCTACCCGATGCGGCACGTCGACTGCATGACCGGCGCGCGCCTCGACAAGTAGGCTCCGCTTCCGCATGCCCGATTCGCCATCGGCGGCGCTCGCGAGCTTCGAGAAGATGCTCGCCGCGGGCAAGGAGAGCGCGCTGCTCCGTTACTCGCTCGGCAACGAATACCTTAAGGCCGGCGACCCGGCGCGCGCGACCGAGCACTTCGCTCGCGCGGTAGCGCAGGACCCGAAGTACACGGCCGCATGGAAGCTCTATGGCAAGGCGCTCGCCGCGGCGGGTCGCGAGGCCGAAGCGCTCGCCGCGTATCGCGAGGGCATCGCCGTCGCGCACGCGAAGGGCGACAAGCAGGCCGAGAAGGAAATGACGGTGTTCGCGCGGCGGATCCAAAACCGGGGTCAGACCCGGGTCTGACCCGGGTCAGACCCCAACCACGCCGCGATTGGCAAGCGCGTCGGCGCGATCGTTGCCGGGATGGTCCGTGTGCCCGCGTACCCAGTGCCAGCGAATCCGGTGCCGTCCGGCTTGCGCCTCGAGCTCGCGCCACAGCTCCGCGTTCTTCACCGGCTTCTTGTCCGTAGTCTTCCAGCCGTTGCGCTTCCACGTGTGGATCCAGCTCTGGATCCCGTTCTTCACGTACTGCGAATCGGTATAGAGCTCGACGTCGCAGTCGCGCCGCAGGCTTTCGAGCGCGCGGATGACCGCGGTCAGCTCCATCCGGTTATTGGTCGTCGCGGGCTCACCGCCGAAGAGTTCCTTTTCGCGGTCGCCGAAGACGAGCAGCGCGCCCCAACCGCCGGGCCCGGGGTTGCCCTTGCACGCGCCGTCGGTATAGATCGTCACGCCGCCGCTCGCCGGCACGTGCCCGTGTGCACCGCTCAAGGCTGACCCTCGGCCTCCGCGCCGTCGGCGGGATGCGGCAATTCGTGCCGTCGGCCTCCCGCGGTCGCTCGCGGATGCGAGCTTCGCTCCTTGGCTTCGCCCCGGCCCCCGCACCGTTGCATTGTTCTCGATACCGAACGAAGTCGGTCGCCGCCCGCGCTCGCAGACGCGAGCTGCGCTCCTTGGCTGCGCCCTGCTCGCGCGTGCGTCCCCCTCACGCGACTCTCTCGATGCTCTCCCGCGCCTGCCGCGGCGCGGTCGCGAGCCCGTTCTTGCGCCGCTCCCACGCGGGCGTGATCACGCGCATCCCGAGCACCCGCTTCGTCGCGCGCAGGTAATAGACGCCGCCGCCGATCGGCCACCAGCGGTCGCCGGCGCTCTCGAAGAACGCGAAGCGCGACAGCCACTTCTCCTGCGCGAATGGCGGCACGTAACCGTCGAGCCCGCCGCCGGTCACTTCGAAGCCCAGGAGTGCGAGCCAGTCCTTGAGCCGATAGAGCGCGATGAAACTGCCGTTCCACGGCGGCGTCTTGCCGCGCCCGAAATAACGTCGTGCGCCGAAGAGCGAGAACGGATTGAACCCGGCGATCACGACCTGACCGTCGGGCCGCATCGTGCGGTGGACCTCGCGCAAGAGCTGGTGCGGCTCGCCGCTGAACTCCAGTGCGTGCGGCAGTACGACCAGGTCGAGCGAGTTCTCGGGGAACGGCAGCCAGAGCGGGTCGGCGAGCACTTGCGCGGGCGGCGCGACGTCGACGGTCCAGCGCGTGGTGATGCGGCTCTGCGCGAGGAACGGGTAGGCCGGCAGCCCGATCTGGATCGCGTGGAAGCCGAAGATGTCAGCGATGGTCCGGTCGAACCACGCCTGCTCGCGCGCGAGCAGGTAGCGGCCGAGCGGCGTCGCGAACCACTCGGCGAGCGTCGTTGACACCGCCGCCGCCGCTCCGGAAGATGCGTCCATGGCGGCGATTATCCCCATCCCTGCGCTCACCGACAACTACATCTGGCTCGTGCGCGAAGGGCGGAACGCGGCGGTGATCGATCCGGGCGACGCGGCGCCGGTGCTCGCGCACCTCGAGCGCGAGGGCCTCGCGCTCACCGGAATCGCGATCACGCATCATCACTGGGACCACGTCAACGGGATCGCGGCGCTCGTCGAGCAGTTTCCGGTGCCCGTCTACGGACCCGCGCGCGAGGCGATTCCGGGCCGCACGCATCCCGTCGCCGAGGGCGACGTCTTCACGCTCGGTGGCACGGGGGTCGAGCTTTCGGTGCTGGACGTCCCGGGCCACACGGCGGGCCAGGTCGCCTACGTCGGCACATGCGACGGCCACCCGATCACGTTCACCGGCGACACGCTCTTCACCTGCGGTTGCGGGCGCCTGTTCGAAGGGACGCCCGCGCAGATGGTCGATTCGCTCGCGAAGCTGGCCGCGCTCCCCGGTGACACGCGCGTCTACTGCGGTCACGAATACACGCTGGCGAACCTGCGCTTCGCGCGCGCGGTCGAGCCCGGGAATCCCGCGCTCGACGAGCGGCAGGCGCGCGAGCAGGCGAAGCGTGACCGCGAGGAGCCGACTGTTCCGTCGCGAATGGACGAGGAGCTTGCGACGAACCCGTTCCTGCGCGCGGCGGCGCCGGCCGTATTCGCCGCGGCGCAGGCGCATGCGGGCCGGCCGCTCGCCGACGCGGTCGATGCCTTCGCGGCGCTGCGGGAGTGGAAGAATGCCTTTCGTTAGGTGCAACCGGCCGTTCGTCGTCGCGGCCCGTCCCCGGATGCCCTCGGGTTGACGCTCGGTAGGGTGGCGCCTACCATCGCCGAACCCTCGTCCCCAGATCCCGGTCGAATTGCGCCAAAGACACGTCGCTCCGCTCCTGCTCGCTGCGCTGCTCGCGGCGTGCGCTACGCCCGCGCCGGAGCTACCTGCTCCGGATCCCCTCGCGGTCACCGTCCCCGAACCCCCGCCTGGGCCGCCGCCTGAGCCGGTCGTCATTGCGCCCTCGCCCGTCGCGGACACGGCGTTTCCACCCGACGTCGCCGCCTCGCTCGAGGCGCTGCCGCCTCCCGCAGACGACCTCTGGGACCGGATCCGCAAGGGCTTCGCGATGCCGACTCTCGACGACCCGCTCGTCGCCAAGTGGGAAGAGTGGTATTCGTCGCGGCCCGATTATGTCGCGCGGATGGTCGACCGCAGCCGCCGCTATCTCTACTACATCGTCGTCGAGGTCGAGGAGCGCGGCATGCCGGCGGAGATCGCGCTCCTTCCGATGATCGAGAGCGCGTACAACCCAAACGCGCTGTCGACGAGCCGCGCTTCCGGCATCTGGCAGTTCATCCCGTCGACCGGCAAATTCTACGGGATGAAGCAGAGCTTCTGGTTCGACGCGCGCCGCGACGTGGTCGCGGGGACCGAGGGTGCGCTCGCGTACCTCACGAAGCTCCACGGCGATTTCGACGACTGGCAGCTCTCGCTCGCCGCCTACAACTGGGGCGAGGGCAACGTCGCGAAGGCGATCGCGCAGAATCAGAAGAAAGGGCGGCCGATCGGATATTCCAGCCTCAAGATGCCGGACGAGACGCGCAACTACCTGCCCAAGCTGCAGGCGGTCAAGAACATCGTCAGCGACCCCGCGAAATACGGGCTCGTGCTCGAGGACATCCCCGACGCGCCATACTTCACCGTCGTCAAGACGACGAAGCGGATCGACGTGAAGCGCGCGGCGGAGCTGGCCGAGATGCCCCTCGAGGAGTTCCAGTTCCTGAACCCCCACTTCAATCGACCGGTGATCGCCGGCGCGGACGAATACACGATCCTCCTGCCTATCGACACGGCGGAGCTGTTCGCGGCCAAGCTCGACCTCACCGATCAGCCGCTCGTATCCTGGCAGGCCTACCGGATGCGCAACGGCGAGACGCTGCCGCAGGTTGCCGCGAAGTTCGGGCTGCCGGTCGAAGCCCTGCGTGCGGTAAACGGACTCGGCACGAAGGCGAAGCTCCCCGCGGGCCACACGCTGCTCGTGCCCTCGGCGCACCCGAGCGCCGACGGCGCGGACGGGCTCGCGCAGGCGGTCTTCACGACCGTGCCGCAAGGGCGGACCTTCTACTACCGCGTCAAGCGCGGCGACACGCTCGCGCAGATCGCGAGCCGGTACGACGTGAGCGTGCAGGACCTCAAGCGCTGGAACGGAATGGCGCAGGTGTCCGTGACGGCCGGTCAGACGTTGCGCATCACGAGCGATCTCGCGCCGAATGCGGGCAGGGCGAAGCGCGCGACCGGGCGGAAAGCGCTGGCGCCGGCGACCGCGAAGGCGCCCGGCAAGAACGGCGCGACGGGCGCCGGGGGACGGCCGGCCAGTGCGGGGACCGCTCAGAAGCCGGGAACGCGCAGCGCCAAGACGCCGGTGGCGACCAGCGACTAGATCTATGCGCGCCTGAAAACAAAACAGGCGACGCGTTCTCGCGTCGCCTGTTTTTCGTCCGCCGCCGTTCGGGGCGGACTCGGGCAAGGCTTACAGCTTCTTGGCGGCCTTCTTCTTGGCCTTCTTCTTCGCCTTGCGCTTCGGGGCGGCCTTCTTCTTGGTCGCCTTCTTGGCCTTGCGCTTCGGGGCGGCCTTCCTCTTCTTGGTCGCCTTCTTGGCCTTGCGCTTCGGGGCGGCCTTCTTCTTGGTCGCCTTCTTCGCGGCCTTGCGCTTCGTCGCCTTCTTCGCGGCCTTGCGCTTCGGGGCCTTGCGCTTGGTCGCCTTCTTCGCGCCCTTCTTCTTGGTTGCCTTCTTCTTCGCCTTGCGCTTGGTCGCCTTCTTGGGCGCCGGCGAGGCCGCCGGCATCATCGACATAATGTCTGCCATTTGCATAGTCTCCTGTCTGAGTTGCTGTAACTGTTATGGTGCTTCTACATCCTCGCAGGCGGTTCCGGATTCGTCTTTCGTATCGCCGATTTGCCGCGACCTCTTGACAAAACCGTCGCTACCTGCTGGCTGAATTCTAGCGACATTTTCCCGGATTGCAAGATTTGCCCGCCGATTCCGGGCCTTGCATGCGCGATTGTTGCGAATTCGCACACCGCATTTTCGGGGTCGAAAGGCGCATTGCGGCATCGCGCACGCGAGTGCGCAGCGTGCATGCGCGGGGTTACGGGAGCCGCGTTTCGTGCGCGAAAAGATCGGCGATCGTCTCGCGCGCGCGGGCAAGATGCGCGTGTTTTCCGTCGACGACGACCTCGCAGGCGCGCGGTCGAGCGTTGTAGTTGGAACTCATCGCGAACGCGTAGGCGCCCGCCGAACGCACCGCAACGAGATCGCCCGCTTCGAGCGCGAGGTCGCGGTCGTGCGCCAGGAAATCGGCGCTTTCGCAGACCGGGCCGACGATCTGCCAGCGGCGCGTCGGACCTTCGCGCGGGCGCACCGCCTCCACGTCGTGCCAGGCGTCGTAGAGCGCTGGCCGGATCAGGTCGTTCATCGCGGCGTCGACGATCGCGAAGTCGCGCCCCGCGCCGGGCTTGAGGTACAGAACGCGGGTCAGGAGCACGCCGGCGTTGCCAACGAGATAGCGGCCCGGCTCGAGCAGCAGGCGGTGCCGCCGGTTCCCGCGTGCGCGCTGCATGGCGAGCCCGTAGTCGCGCGGCTCGATCGCCTCGTCGCTGCGGTAGCGGATGCCGAGCCCGCCGCCCAGGTCGACATGCGCGAGCGCGATGCCGTCGGCCTCGATCCGGTCGGCGAGCGCGAACAATTTCTCGGCGGCCTCGACGCAGACGGCGAGGTCGGTGATCTGCGAGCCGATGTGGCAATCGATGCCGCGCACCGCGACGTGCGGCAGCGCGGCGGCGCGTCGGTAGAGCGCCGGCGCGTCGGCCCACGCGACGCCGAACTTGCTCTCGCGGAGCCCGGTCGAGATGTACGGATGCGTCCGCGGATCGACGTCAGGATTGACGCGGACGGACACCGGCGCGACCTTGCCCGCGCGGCCGGCGGTCACATTCAGGAGGTCGAGCTCGGCCGCCGACTCGACGTTGAAGCAGTGGATGCCCGCGGCGAGCGCGGCCGCCATCTCGTCCGCCGTCTTGCCGACGCCGGAGAACACGACGTTCGCGGGGTCGCCGCCGGCGGCGATCACGCGCGCGAGTTCGCCGCCCGACACGATGTCGAATCCGCTCCCCGCACGCGCCAGCAGGTTCAGGACCGCAAGACTCCCGTTCGCCTTGACCGCGTAGCAGACGAGGTGCGGCACGCCCGCGAAAGCGCCGTCGAACTCACGGTAGCCGCCTTCGATCGCCGCGCGGGAGTAGACGAAGCACGGCGTGCCGAAGCGCTCGGCAATCGCGGAGAGCGGGACGTCCTCGGCATGCAGCTCGCCATCGCGCCGGCCGAAAAACGCCGTCATGGCTTGCGCGGCGTCGCCGGATCCGGCTCCGTGGCCGGCGTGGAGGGCGCCGCGTCGGGCGGCGCGGGCGCGGTCGCGGGCGCCGGCGGCGCGGCAGGCCGCAATGGGCCCTTGATGCCGCAGCCGGGCGCGGCGCCGATCACGGCTGTTGCGGCGAGCGCCGACACGATGCGAGCTCGGCGGACGGCGCGAACGGCGGCGGCGAAATCACGTAACATCGAGTGGAATCCTAGCATGCGCGAAACGCCGATTCCGCGATGACCACCGACAGCGAATTCATCGCCGCCGCCGATGCCGTGCTGGCCGCGATCGGCAAGGCGCTCGATGCTGCGCTCGCCAAGGGCGATGCCGAGGGCGACTGGACGCTCCACGACGGAATCCTCGAAATCGAGTGCGGCGACGACAGCAAGCTCGTCGTCAATCGGCACGTGCCGAATCGCGAGATCTGGGTGGCGGCGCGCAGCGGCGGCTTCCACTTCGCGCCGCGCGGCGGCGAGTGGCGCGACACGCGGAGCGGCGCCGAGCTCGGTACGTCGCTCGCCTCGCTCCTGCGCGCGCAGGCGGGACTCGACGTCGCGCTGCCCCCGCTGCCGGCGTAAATCGGGGACAGACCACGTTTTCTCGACCCGCGATTGCACGAGAGGCCGTCAGGCCGGAAAACGTGGTCTGTCCCCGGTCTAATCCAGCAGCACGGACCACTCGACGAGCGCGCGCCGTGCCGCCGCGTGCGCGGGATAGAGCGTCTCGACGAGCGCCCAGAACTTGGGCGAATGGTTGAGCTCGATCAGGTGCGCGACCTCGTGCGCGACGAGGTACTGCGCGAGATCCGGCGGGAGCTGGATCAGGCGCCACGAGAAGCGGATCTCGCCCTTGCGGTTGCAGCTGCCCCATTCGGAGCGCGCATTCGAGAGCCGCACGGTCGGTGTTCCGGCATTGATTCGTGCGGCGCACGCCGCGACGCGGGGCACGAGAAATCCGAGCGCCTCGTCCCGCAGCCATTGGGCGACGCAGGACGCGATCTCCTGCTCGACGTGCGGCGCCGAATGGTGGACGGTGACGTTGACGAGATCGGCGACGACGCTCGTCTGCGGCGAGCGGTGGAGGGCGAGCGTGAGATCGCGGCCTTGGAAGAGAATGGGCGCGCCCGACATCCACACATCGGGCAGGACATCGCGGCGATGCGCGCGCCATTCGGCGAGCCGGCGCAGGATCCAGGCGGCGTGCTCGTGGAGCGTGGCTTCGATGTCCCCGATCGTGACCCAGCGCGACGCGCGGACGACGAGGCCGTCGGCGCCGACGTGCATGCCGATCGTCCTGCGCTTCGCGCGGACGAGCCGATAGTCGACCGCCTCGCCCGCGAGCGCGATCCGGCGCAGCGGAACGGGCAGCACGGCGGAACGGCTCCGGCCCGCGGCGGCGACGTTCAAGGCGGCGGCACTCCCAGGCGTGCGACCTCGTCCTCGATCCATGTCTCGACCTCGACAGTCAGCCGTTGCGCGTCCTTCCCGGCGGGCGCGATCGGCGGCCCGAACGAGATCGTAACCGTTCCCGGGCGCTTGCCGAAGATCCCCTTCGGCCACAGCCAGCCGGCATTGTGCGCGACGGGGACGATCGGCACGCCGAGCTCGCGGGCGAGCCTGGCGCCGCCGGTCTTGTACTTGGCGCGGGTGCCCGCCCGGATCCGCGTCCCCTCGGGATAGACGACGATCCAGAAGCCCTGCGCGAACCGCTCGCGGCCCTGCTTCGCGATCTGCTGCATCGCGTCCATCCCCGCCTTGCGGTCGATCGTGATCGGCGAGGCGAGCGCGAAACCCCAGCCGAAGAACGGGATCGACAGGAGCTCCTTCTTCGCGACGTAGGCGAGCGGCGGGAAGAACAGCGTGAGCGCGAGCGTCTCCCAGGTCGAGCTGTGCTTCGACATCACGATGTGCGGGACGTCCGCGGGCGGGATGTGCTCGGCGCCGATCGCGCGGTGGCGGATCCCGCAGAGGACGCGCGCGCCGAAGAGGTTCGTCCGGCACCAGTGCGCGGCAATCCGGTACATCGGCACGCGCGGCAGCCAGAACGTCGCGAGCATCACCGCCGCGTAGAACGGTGTGACGAGCACCTGGAACAGCAGGAACGCGAGCGCGCGAAGGGCGGACATCGACCGGTTTCGCGGTCACTCGGCCGCGAGCAGCGCCGACGCCGCGAACGCGAGATCCGGGAAGATCACCGTGTTCTTCGGGAAGTTGCCGGCGCGCAGCGTCTTCTCGCCCTTGCCGGTCAGCACGAGCAGCGGCTGGGCGCCAACCGCCTCCGCCGCCTCGAGGTCGCGCACCGAGTCGCCGACACAGGGCACGCCGGTCATGTCGATGCCGAAGCGCAGCCCGATCTCGCGCAGCATCCCGGCTTTGGGCTTGCGGCACTCGCAGTCGGAGTCCGCGGTATGCGGGCAGTAGAACAGCGCGTCGATGCGCCCGCCCGCCTGCGCCAGCGCCTTGTACATCTTCTCGTGGATCGCGTTCAGCGTTGCCATGTCGAACAGGCCGCGGCCGATCCCCGACTGGTTGGTCGCGACGACGACGCGGAACCCGGCGTGGTGGAGGCGCGCGATCGCCTCCAGGCTGCCGGGAATCGGCCGCCACTCGTCGGGCGACTTGATGAACTGCTCGCTGTCGCGGTTGATGACGCCGTCGCGGTCCAGCACGATCAGCCGGACCGCCCGGGTCTGGGCAACCGCTTCGGAGGCGAGCTGGACCATGGTCCCGGAGGCTACACCGCGAGCTTCGAGATGTCCGCGACGCGGTTCATCGTCTGCGCGATGCCGCGCAGGAGCGCAAGGCGATTAGCGCGGATCGCGGGATCCTCTGCCATCACGAGCACGTCGTCGAAGAACCGGTCGACTGCGGGCTTGGCCGTCGCGAGCGCCTTCAACGCCGACGAGAAGTCGCCGCGGCCGCAGTCCGCGTCGACCGCGGGCTCGAGCTTCTGGAACGCGAGCCAGAGGTCGTGCTCGGCGCCGTTTTCGAGGCGGCTGCGATCGACCGCAACGGCGGCCTCGGTCTCCGATTTGCGCAGGATGTTGACGATTCGCTTGTTCGCGGCGGCGAGCGCGCCCGACTCCGGCAGCGCCTCGAACGACTGCACCGCTGCGAGCCGCGCGGGAACGAGATGGATCTCGGCAGGCTCGGCGTCGACGACCGCGGCGATCTGGTTGGCCGTGTAGCCTTCCTCGCGCAGGTAGCCGCGCAGCCGGTCGTAGACGAAGCTCGCGAGGGCGGGCTGCGCGTCCTTCACGGCGGGCACGCTGTCGAAGGCGTCGAACGCAAGCGCTAGGAGCTCGGGCAATGGGAGGGCGAGCTGCCGCTCGACCAGGATGCGGATGACGCCGAGGGCGGCGCGACGCAGTCCGAACGGGTCCTTGTCGCCGGTCGGCACCTGGCCGACGCCGAACAAGCCTGCGAGCGCCTCGAGCTTGTCGGCGAGCGCGACCGCCTGCGCGACGCCGCCCGCGGGCAGCGCATCACCTGCGAAGCGCGGCCAGTAGTGCTGCGCAATGGCGTCGGCCACCGCCGCCGGCTCGCCGTCGTGCTGCGCGTAGTAGCGTCCCATGACGCCCTGCAGCTCCGGGAATTCGCCGACCATGGCGGTGACGAGATCGGCTTTCGCGAGCAGTGCAGCGCGGTCGGCGGCGGCGGCGTCTGCCCCGAGCTTCGCGGCGATCTTCCGCGCGAGGAAGCGGAGCCGGTCGATGCGATCCGTCTGCGTGCCGAGCTTGCCGTGGTAGACGACGCTGCGCAGCCGGTCGACGCGCGCGGCGAGCGGCTGCCGGCGATCCTGGTCGAAGAAGAACTTCGCGTCGGCGAGCCGCGCCCGCAGCACGCGCTCGTTGCCGGCGACAATCGCCGCGGGATCCTGCGTCTCGAGGTTCGAGACGAGCAGAAAGCGATGGCTCAGCTTGCCGTCGCGGTCGGCGAGCGCGAAGTATTTTTGATTCTGCTGCATCGTGAGGATCAGGCACTCGTGCGGCACCGCGAGGAACGCCGGATCGAAGCTGCCCGCGTAGACGACCGGCCACTCGACGAGCGCCGTGACCTCGTCGAGCAGGGCATCGGGCGCGATCAGCGTCGCGCCGTGCGCCTGCGCCGCCAGCGCCAGCTCGATCACCGCGCGGCGGCGCTCGAACGACGCGATGACCTTGCCTTCCGCCCACAGCTCGTCGGCGTACGCGTCCGCGGTCGGCAAGTCGATGTCGCGCCGGCCGAGGAACCGGTGACCCTCCGTCGTGCGCCCGGCCTCGAGCCCGAGGGCGGTGACCGCGACGACGTCTGTGCCGTGCAGCGCGACCAGCCGATGCGCGGGGCGAACGAACTTCTCGTTGTTGTAGTAGCTGCCGGGCGCGGCGTAGCTCATGACCTTCGGGATAGGGAGCCGGACGAGGGCTGCATCGAGCGATTCCTGCAGCGCGGAGCGCAGAGATACGGCGACGGGCGGCTCGATGTAGAACAAGCGCTCCAGCTTTCCGTCGTTCCGCCGCTCGATCCGGTCGGACGGGACGGCCGTGTAGCGCTCGAAGCCGGTCTTGGCCTTGATCGCCTTCTGGAGCGCATCGGTGGCGGCGCCGTCGGCGCCAAACGCAACGTTGACCGGCAGAAGCGGTACGGCGCGCGATGGCTCGGTGACCGTAACCGGCACAGCGGTGATCGAAACGCTCAGCCGACGCGGGGTCGCATAGGGGGTGACGACCGCGTTCGATGGGGCGAATCCGCGCTTGCGCAGTTCCTCGGCCACCCCGTTGGCGAAGGATTCGCCGAGGGGCTTCAGCGCCTTCGGCGGGAGCTCCTCGGTGACGAGCTCGACCAGCAGCGTGGCGTTCGTCACGCCGTCACCCTCACGTGTTGTGGCGGCAGCATCGGGAACCCGAGCGCCTCGCGCGATTCGACGTACGCGGTCGCCACGAGCCGCGACAGATTGCGGATGCGCCCGATGTACGCGGCGCGCTCGGTCACCGAGATCGCGCCGCGCGCGTCGAGCAGGTTGAACGTGTGGCCCGCCTTGAGGATCATCTCGTAGCCCGGCAGCGGCAGCTTGGCCTCGAGCAGCCGCTTCGCCTCGCCCTCGAAGAACGTGAACTGCTCGAAGAGCTTCGGGGCGTTCGATTCGTCGAACGCGTATTTCGACTGCTCGACCTCGTTCTGGAAGAACACGTCGCGGTAGCTCATGTCGTCCGTGTACTTCAGGTCGAACACCGACTCGACGTTCTGGAGGTACATGCTCATCCGCTCGAGGCCGTAGGTGATCTCGCCGGTGATCGGATCGCAGTCGAGACCGCCGACCTGCTGGAAGTACGTGAACTGCGTGATCTCCATCCCGTTCAGCCAGACCTCCCAGCCGAGGCCCCACGCGCCCAGCGTCGGATTCTCCCAGTCGTCCTCGACGAAGCGGACGTCGTTCTTCGCGAGGTCGAAGCCGAGCGCCTTGAGCGAGCCGAGGTAGAGGTCGAGGATGTCCGGCGGCGAGGGCTTCAGCACGACCTGGAACTGGTGGTGCTGATGCAACCGGTTCGGGTTCTCGCCGTAGCGGCCGTCCTTCGGCCGGCGCGACGGCTGCACGTACGCGGCCCGCCACGGCTCGGGGCCGAGCGCGCGCAGGAACGTCGCCGTGTGCGACGTGCCGGCGCCTACCTCCATGTCGTAGGGCTGCAGGAGCGCGCAGCCCTGGCGGCCCCAGTAGTCCTGCAACGTCAGGATGACTTGCTGAAACGTGAGCATCGCGCGCAGCCGTCGCGCGACCGCCGACGGCTAAGCTCTTGAAATGCGCCCATTTTACCGGCATACGCCCTTCGCGCGATCGCGGCAGCCGGCATGGTGCTACCCGGCCGCCGGCTTGCGTCGCCGCGCGCAGCCGACGGCCAGCGCGAAGATGGCGGCGGCGAGCGCAGCGGCGGGCGCATCGCCGAAGCGCACGAACGGCGTAGCGCCCTGTCGACCGACGACGTCGACTTCGAGGATGCCGCGCGTGAACCATGGCAGGCGCGCGACCTCGCGGCCGTCGTGCGCGATCGCCGACGTGATACCCGTGTTCGTTGCGCGGAGCAGCGGGCGGCCGGTCTCGAGCGCGCGCATCTGCGCGATCTGGGCGTGTTGCTCGGCGGCGAGCGAACGGCCGTACCACGCGTCGTTGGTGACGTTGACGAGGATCGTCGCCCGCTCGGCCTGCGGCCGCACGTCGGCGCCGAACGCGTCCTCGTAGCAGATGTTGACGGCGACCTTCTGCCCGGCGACCGCGAGCGGTGGCGGTTCGGCCTCGCCCGCCGACTGGCTCGCGAGCGGGATCGCGAGCATCGACCGGATGATCGGTCCCAGCACACCTTCGAGCGGAATCGTCTCGCCGAACGGGACGAGATGGCGCTTGCGGTAGAGCTGTGATGGCGCCGCGCCGAGCGTCGCGACGCTGTTGTAGTAGCGCGGCTCGTCGCCGCCCGGAAGCGGCGGCTCGAGCGTGAAGAGACCGAGTAGCACGTCACCGTCGCGCGCCTCGGCCGTGCGCAGGAGATCGAGCAGCACGGGCTCCGGCACCTCGCCCGCGAAGATCGGGAACGCGCTCTCGGGCAGCACGATCAGCCGCCCGCGCGACGCGCGAGCGAGCCCCGTGTAGAGATCGAACGTGCGCTCGCGGAAGGCCGGATCGAACTTGAGCTCCTGCAGGACGTTCCCCTGCACGAGCGAGACCGCGACGGGCGCGACCCGCAGGCGCCGTCCATTCGACCGATCCGAGCGCGACGCCGCCGGCGCCGAGCGCCGCGATCGAGCCCAGGAGCGTGATCGCGCGGCGTGTCGCGGCGGCAGCGAGCGCGTCGATGGCGAGCGCGATCGCAGCCGCGGCCAGCGCGAGCGCGAGCGTCACCGCGAAGACGCCCCCGGCCGGCGCGTAGCCGGAGAGCGGGCTTCCGGGCAGCTGGCTGTACCCGAGCGACAGCCAGCCGAAGCCGGACAGGAGCCAACTGCGGATCCATTCGAACAGCGCCCACGCGGCGGCGCCCGCGACGGCGCGTTGCCACGTGCGCGGCGCGGTCCACCGGGTTGCGAGCCAGCCTGTCGCCGCGGGAAAGAGCGCGACGTAGGCGACGAAGCCCGCGGTGCCGATCGCCGCGAGTGGCGCGGGCATCCCGCCGAACGCGTTGATCGCGATGTAGACCCACGACACGCCCGTGCCGAAGAGCCCGACCCCGAACGCGAACCCGAGCCACGCGGCGGCGCGCGGCCCCGGCGCACCCTGCCAGAGCGCGAGGAGCAGAGCGAGCGTGACGAGTGGGACAACCGGCGCGCGAAACGGCGCGAAGCCGAACACGGTCGCGACACCCGCGGCGAACGCGAGGCACGTCGTGAGCGACGGCGCGAGCCTCATCGGAGGCGACCGGCGGTGCGATCGCGCCGGCGATGCACGGCGCGCTCCACGGTCAGCGGCCGCCCGGGTTCGATGCGGGCACGGCCGGCGCCGGCGGCGCGGCCGGCGTCACGGGCTCGACCTCGAGCGTGTAGAGGCGGCGCGAGTCGGCGCGGACGACGCGGAACCGGTGCTCGCCGATCGTCGTCGCCTCGCCGCGCTTGGGCAGCCGCCCGAACGCCTGCAGCACGAGCCCGCCGACCGTGTCGAACTCGTCGTCGGCGAAGTCGGTCCCGAAGTGCGCGTTGAAGTCGCCGATCTCGGTCTGCGCCTTGACCCGGTGGCGGCCGCCCGCCTCGGCGATGATGTTGTCCTCGCTCTCGTCGAAGTCGTACTCGTCCTCGATGTCGCCGACGATCTGCTCGAGCACGTCCTCGATCGTCACCAGGCCCGACACGCCGCCGTACTCGTCGACGACGATCGCGATGTGATTGCGGTTCGCGCGAAACTCGCGCAGGAGCACGTTCAGGCGCTTCGACTCGGGGACGAACACCGCCGGACGCAGCGTGTCGCGCAGGCTGAAGGTCTCGGGGCTCCGGTACCAGTTGAGCAGCTCCTTCGCGAGCAGGATGCCGATCACGTCGTCCTTGTTCTCGCCGATCGCGGGAAACCGCGAGTGGCGCGTCTCCAGCACCAGCGGGATGAACTCGGAGGGGTCGTCGTCGATCGACACGACGTCCATCTGCGCGCGCGGGATCATGATGTCGCGCACCGTCATCTCGGAGACCTGCAGCACGCCCTCGATCATCGACAGTGCGTCGGCGTCGAGCAGCTTGCGCTCGAACGCGCCGTGCAGGAGGTCGAGGAGCTCCTCCCGGTCCTCGGGCTCGCGCGTGAGGAATGCCGACAGCCGCTCGAGCAGTGTCGGCCGGTCCGCCTTGTCGTCGCGCTCGTTCATCGGTCAGGCGCGCCGCGCCGTGGCGCGCGGCTGCGCATAGGGATCGGGCACGCCGAGCCGGGAGAGAATCGCCGTCTCGCGCGTCTCCATCGCGCGCGCCGCGGGGACGGTGTCGTGTTCGTAGCCTTGCAGGTGCAGCATGCCGTGGACGACGAGGTGCGCGCAGTGGTCGGCGAGCGGCTTGCCCTGCGCCTTCGCTTCCCGCCGCAGCACCGGCGCGCAGAGCACGATGTCGCCGGCGAGCGGACCTGCGTCATCGTACACGAACGTCAACACGTTGGTTGCGTAGTCCTTGCCACGGTAGAGAGCGTTCAGCGTCTGCCCCTCGCGCTCGCCGACGAATCGGACCGTGACCGCGCAGTCGCGCTCCTGCGCGGCCTTCGCCCAGCGGCGCAGCGCGGCGGCCGCGGGCAGCGCCGCGGCGGCCGTCGCGTGCTGGACGGCAAACGAAAGCCGCGGCCCTCGCCCTTGCATCGCGCCGCTACGACTCGCCGGCCTTCTTCGCCGCCGCGTCGCGCTCGTAGGCGCTGATGATCTTCTGCACGAGCGGATGGCGGACGACGTCGGCCGAGGTGAAGCGCGAGAACGCGATGCCGCGCACGCCGGCGAGGATGCGGTCGGCCTCGACGAGCCCGCTCTTCTGCCCGCGCGCGAGGTCGATCTGCGTGACGTCGCCGGTGATGACCGCCTTGGTCCCGAACCCGATGCGCGTCAGGAACATCTTCATCTGCTCGGGCGTCGTGTTCTGCGCCTCGTCGAGGATGATGAACGAGTGATTGAGCGTGCGGCCGCGCATGTAGGCGAGCGGCGCGATCTCGATCGTGCTTCGCTCGAATAGCTTCCCCGTCTTGTCGAACCCGAGGAGATCGTAGAGCGCGTCGTAGAGCGGCCTCAGGTACGGGTCGACCTTCTGCGCAAGATCGCCCGGCAGGAAGCCCAGTCGCTCGCCCGCCTCGACCGCCGGGCGCACGAGCACGAGCCGCTTGACCGCGTCGCGCTCGAGCGCGTCGACCGCGCACGCGACGGCGAGGTAGGTCTTGCCGGTGCCGGCCGGGCCAATGGCGATCGTGATGTCATGTTCCTGGATGTGCTTGAGGTAGAGCGTCTGGTTCGGCGTGCGGCCGTGGAGGTCGGCGCGGCGCGTGCGCAAGAGCGGCGCGCCCTCGTCCTCCACCGCCGCGCTCGCGCGCTTCTGTGTCGTGATCTCGACCAGGCCGAGCTGGATGTCGTCGACCGACAGCGGCTTCTCGGCCGCCGCGTAGAAGCGCTGCAGTACCGAGGCGGCCCGCGCGGTCTGCGCGGCGGTGCCGGTCAGCGTGAAATCGCCGCCGCGATGCGCGATCGCGACGTCGAGCGCGGCCTCGATCTGCCGCAGGTTCGCATCGAGCGGTCCGCAGAGGTTCGCGAGCGCGCGGTTGTCGAGCGGCGAGAGCCGGAGCTCTTGCCGCTCGCGTCGGCCGGTCATGGGCGAGGCGCCTCCCTCTCCCGCGGTGGCGGAAGAGGGTCAAGCCGAGGGCAGGCCGTCGTGGTCACGCGGCCTGACGAACGAAGGGGGCCTTCAGCGCCTCGTCGAGCGTCGATGCCGATTCGATCAGATGTGCGCGCGTCGCCGCGTCGCGGTGGCCGGATCCGGCCGCCGCCTTGATCTGCGCCGAGAGCTGCTTCGCTTCGTCGCGGACGAGCGCCGTCGCATCGGCGGGCGTGGTGGGTGCCGGGCGCGTCAGCATCGTCGCGAGCCGGCGGACGTGCTCGCGCTGAAGGTCGCGGCGCGGCCCCGGGATCGAGCCGCCGGTCTTCAACTCGCTCCAGATCGAGCCGCGCAGCACGCCGAAGAGCTCGGGGATCGTCAGTGCCTGCTCGGCCGAGCTCGACCTTGATCTCGGAATCGAGGAGCCGCGTGAGCACCGTGTCGCTCAAGAGCTGGTTCAACGCGCCCGTCTGGAGTCCGAGCACGCGATTGCGCAGGCTGAAGTCCGGATTGAAGCGCGCCGGAGTGAAGCCGGTGCCGGGGACGTTGAGATAGTCGATCCCCATGCTGCGCAGGAACTCCGGCTTGAACTGGAAGCTGTCCGCGGCGAACACGCCGGTCGCGAGGAGCTTCAGCGCCGCGCGCTGCTTCTCCGACGACACCGGCGTCAGCGGCCGGTTGCGCGTGCCTGCGTAGTCGCGGACGTAGTAGACGCCGCCCACGTATTTCGCGACGAGCGCCGTCGCGCGCCCCACCTGCCGGAAGCCGGCATCGAAGCTGCGCCGCAACACGTCATAGGATTCGCCGGCCTTCAGTTGCTTCGCCTGCAGCCGCTGCCACAGCTCCCGCGAGATCATGAGCCGCTTCTGCAGGTACACGAGCGTGTCGGTCCCGAGGTCGAACTGGCTCGCGTCGGGGTCGAGCCCGGCGAGCGTTTCCTCGTCGGACGAGAACGCGAGCAGCGGATCGGTCGCGCCGCGCGACGCGATCTTCGCGAGCTCGTCGTTCTCGGTCTCCTTCGGCAGCGGCCGGTACGCATACTCGATCGCCCAGTAATCGTAGGGGCCGATCGACCGCTCGACGTAGCTGCCTTGCGACTCGCCCTTCACCGCGATGTTGAGCGGGTTGTAGTCCATCACCGACCCGGAGATGCCGTTCTCACGGCTGAACCCCGGATCGGAGATCTTC
Organism: uncultured beta proteobacterium; assembly: GCA_963830485.1. Lineage (GTDB taxonomy): Bacteria > Pseudomonadota > Gammaproteobacteria > Burkholderiales > Casimicrobiaceae > CAIWHR01. Next base: position 63,151 of record CAWHNE010000024.1, on the reverse strand, counting down.
GCGAGCGGATACACGGTGGACGCGCGGAAGTTGTGGCGCAGGCCGAGCGTGTGCCCGACCTCGTGCATCACGACCGCCTTGAGCGACGCCGCGACGAACGCCTCGGCCTCCGGGCTGCCGGGTTCGAGATCGCCGCGCTCGAAAAGCACGTCGAGTCCGAACTGCATCTCCGCGAGTGCCTCGGTCGCATAGGTGCACCGGCGCGGATCGAACCCGAGAGTACCCATGTAGGCGTCGAACGCGGGCCACGCCGAGGGCGCCTGCTCGGTGATGAACGTGCGGTTGCCGCGCGACCAGAGCTCGGGGATTCCGATCTGCGCGTCGAGGATCTCGCCGGTACGCGGGTCGACGGTCGACGGACCGATCGCGAAGCCGGCGTCCATGGAGACGAACCAGCGCACCGTCGAATGCCGCGCGTCGTAGGTGTCGAACACCGCGTCGGCCTCCATCTGCTTCACCACGATCGCGTCCTTGAAGCCGATCTTCTCGAACGCCTTGTTCCACTCGAGGATGCCGTCGCGCACGGCGACGCGGTACTTCTCGGGGACCGTGCGGTCGATCCAGAACACGATCGGCTCCTTGGGCTCGGAGAGCGCCGCCGCGGGGTCCTTCTTCTCCAGGCGCCAGCGGTTCACCAAATGCGTCCTGGCTGTGTACTTCGTGTCGGTCGAGAAGTCCCAGATCTCGCTTTCGAAGTGGCCGACGCGCGGATCGGCACGCCGCCCGGGCATCGGATCGGACAGCTTCGCGATGTTGTACGTGTAGCCGAGGAACAGGCTGCGCGCGTCCGGCAGCGTCGTGAACGGCGGGAACGGGTTCGGCGGCGGCGGCGTGGGCGTCGGTGCCGGGGGCAGCGTCGCCCGCGGGTTCTGGTAGTGCGCGGAGACGACGAACGTCGCCTGGTCGGCCGTGTTGCGCAACGCTTCGAAGCTCGAGTTCTTGGCGTCGAACGTGTAGCTGCGCATGCTGATCGGGGTGGTGAACCGGTTGCCGACCGGAATGTCGGTCAGGAGCAGCGCATTCGCTTCGACCAGCACCGTCTTGCGGTCGGGATGGGGCTGGCTCGCGACCGTCGTCGACCCCACCAGGCTGTCGGTGAAGCCCTCCTTCACGCCCTGCGCGATTGGCACGTTGGCCCCGCCGGTGAAGGCGTTGTTCTTCGCGATCAGCTGGACCGTGGTGCCGATCTTCTTCCACTCGACGATCTGGTCGGCGAGCATCATGCCGCCGTAGACGCCAGCCTCGCCGACACCGCGGCTCAAGTTCACCGTGAAGAGATACGGGACGCCGAACTGGTCGGGCGCGAGCTCGATCCAGACCTTCTCGTCCTTCTGCCACAGCGGGAACAACCCCTTGGTTTCCTTCGCGTCCTTGATCACTTCCGCAAACGGCTTCGGGCCGGCCGCCGCTGCTGCGGCTGCGCCTGCGGCCTGCGCGATGCTTGCGGGGGAGGCGCCGGGGCGTGCACTTGCCGCATTGCCGGCTGTCACGCCGGCGGCCACAGCGGCCGCGACCTTTGTCGTGTCGGTCGTAGCCGGCGGGGCTGCCGTGGCGCTCTCCGCGGCGGGAACGGTGGCGCAGCCCGACAGTGCGAGCGACAGCGCGGTGACGGCGAACGCCCCGAGCGGGAGGCGGGAATCGAAAGTGCAGAGCGTGCGGAACATCGGGAACCTCGTAAGGAAGATTCGGAAGTCGGCTACAGACCGTGGGGACGCGGCGGGGTTCACCCCGGCCCGACGAGCGTTACGTGTGCCCCCACGCTTGCGGCTTCGCCGCTGCGCTGCCCCCCGAGGGGGAGCAATTCGCGCCTTGGGGCGGCCCGGCGGCGCTCATGGCCGCGACGAGCTCGCCGCGCAGCGAGTGCGGCAGCGCCGCGGTGATCGTGACGTCCGCGTATCGGCCGACGAGCGCAGGCTCACCGGCGAAGTTGACGACGCGGTTGTTCTCCGTGCGTGCCTGCAGCTCGCGCGGATCCTTGACGGCGCGGCCGGTCACGAGCACGCGCTCGCGCGCGCCGACCATCGCGTTGCTGTACGCGCGGTATTGCGCATCGAGCAGCGCCGTCAGCCGCTCGAGGCGCGCCTGCTTCATGGCGGGCGGGACCTGGTCGGGCAGCTCGGCCGCCGGCGTGCCGGGACGCGGGCTGTACGCGAACGTGAACGCGCCGTCGAAGCCCACCTCCGCGGCCAGCGCCATCGTGCGCTCGAAGTCGGCGTCGGTCTCGCCGGGGAAGCCGACGATGAAATCCGACGTAAGGGACAGCCCGGAGCGCGCGGCGCGCAACCGACGGACGATCGACTTGTATTCGAGCGCCGTGTAGCCGCGCTTCATCGCCGCGAGCACGCGGTCGGAGCCCGACTGCACGGGCAGGTGCAGGTGCGAGACGAGCTTGCCGACCGTGCCATAGGCGGCGATCAGCGCGGCGCTCATCTCCTTCGGGTGCGACGTCGTGTAGCGGATGCGCTCGATGCCGGGGATCTCCGCCACATAGTCGATCAGCGTCGCGAAATCGGCGATCGCGTCGCCCGAGCCCAACTTTCCGCGGTACGCATTCACGTTCTGGCCGAGGAGCGTGATTTCCAGGACGCCCTGGTCGGCGAGGTCGGCAACTTCGGTCAGCACGTCGTCGAACGGCCGCGAGACTTCCTCGCCGCGCGTGTACGGAACGACGCAGAACGTGCAGTACTTGCTGCAGCCTTCCATGATCGACACGTACGCCGCGGCGCCGTCGACCGCGGGCGGCGGCAGGTGGTCGAACTTCTCGATTTCGGGAAACGAGACGTCGACCTGCGCGCGGCCGGTCGCGCGCCGGTCGCGAATGAGCTGCGGCAGCCGGTGCAAGGTTTGCGGGCCGAACACGACGTCGACATACGGGGCGCGCTTGACGATTGCGCTCCCTTCCTGGCTCGCAACGCAGCCGCCGACGCCGATGATCAGCTCGGGACGGTCCGCCTTCAGGGCGCGCACGCGGCCCAGGTCGTGGAACACGCGCTCCTGCGCCTTCTCGCGCACCGAGCACGTGTTGAACAGGATGACGTCGGCGTCCTCGGGGCGGTCGGTGAGCGCGAGACCGTCGGAGGCGGCGAGCACGTCGGCCATCCGGTCCGAGTCGTACTCGTTCATCTGGCAGCCGAACGTGCGGATGAAAAGCTTCTGCGGCACAGCACGTGCCCCGGGGCGGGTTTGATCCCGTGGGGGCGGGCAAGATTGGGGCGCGGATTATAGCAAAGCGCCGCCAGGCGGGACCGGTGCAGCGACGGGCGGCCGCGCGCTAGAATCGCCGTGCAGGTGTCCGCCGCGAATCCCTCGCGGCGGGTGAAACGGGAACGCGGTGCCGCGCGGATCGACCTTTCGCGCCATTCCGCGGCTGCCCCCGCAACGGTGAGCCGGCGCGGGCCGCCCCAGGTGCCACTGTCCGGTCGTCGACGGATGGGAAGGCGGGCGGCTTTGACCGGCGAGCCCGGAGACCGGCCTGCATCCGGTTCGCGGCGCACGCTTCGTGCGCGCGCCAAGGCCCGGCGCCGCGCGAGCCCGTCGCATCCGAGAACCGCGAGAGGCTCCGCCGCCGTCGCCGCGCGGGGATGCGCGGCTCCCGCGGAGACTTTCATGATGCATCGTCCGATCCGGCGCGCGAGCCTCGCTGCCGCATTCCCGTTCGCGTGCGCACTTTCCATGCCACGACGTCGCAGCGCAGTCGCCGGGGGTGCCGGTCCCGACGAAGCTCGAGCCCGTGGCGGTGACGGCGGCGCGCGACGCGCAGCCGCTCGCCGACGTGCTCGCCGACGTCACGGTGATCGGCCCCGAGGAGATCGCGCGCGCCGGCGCGCAGAGCCTGCCCGAGCTCCTGCAGCGGCAGCCGGGCGTCGAAATCGTGCAGAACGGCGGCCCGGGGTCGGTTTCGGGCGTGTTCCTGCGTGGCGCGAACCGCGGCCAGACGCTCGTGCTGATCGACGGCGTGCGCATCGCCTCGGCGAGCGCGGGCGCGACCTCGCTCGAGGCCATTCCGCTGGACCAGATCGAGCGCATCGAGATTCTGCGCGGGCCCGCCTCCAGCCTCTACGGTGCCGATGCGATCGGCGGCGTCGTCCAGGTGTTCACGCGGCGCGGGCGCGGCGCATTCTCGGCGAATGCTAGCGCGGGCTACGGCACCGACCGCACGTGGGACGCGAAGGCCGGCGCGAGCGGCAGCGCCGGGCCGCTCTCCTACGCCGTACAGGTCGGCGGCAAGGGGAGCCGCGGCTTCAACACGATCGTCAACCCCGATAACTTCCTCTACAACGCCGATTCGGACGGCTATTCCAACCAGAGCGTGTCGGCGAGCCTCGGCTACGAATTCGCGACCGACCAGACGCTGAACGTGCAGTACTTGCGCAGCCGGCTGAACAATCAGTTCGACGGCGGCCCGGACTTCGACGACCGGACGATCACCGTCGCCGAGACGTGGCAGGTCGCGGGCCGCAACCGGCTCGCGCCGTTCTGGGTGTCGCGGCTGTCATACGGAGAGGGCATCGACGACAGCCGGACAGAGACGACATTCGGGCCGTCGACCTTCGACACGACAACGCGCCAGCTCGCGTGGCAGAACGACTTTTCACTGCCAGTGGGCGCGCTGACAGCGGGCTACGAGCGCAGAGAGGAGCGGCTCGCGACGGATGCGGCCTTTGCGACAACCGCGCGCGACACCGACTCTCTCTTCGGAATCTACCGGTTGGCCGTCGACCGGCATGCGCTGCAGGCAAACCTGCGCCATGACGAGTCGAGCCAGTACGGCGGCGAGACGACCGGGGCGATCACCTACGGCTACCGGTTCACGCCGGACTGGCGCGTCACCGCGGGCTACAGCACCGGCTTCAAGCCGCCGTCGTTCAACGACCTCTACTACCCCGGATTTTCCAACCCCGACCTCGCGCCCGAGACGTCGCGCAACGTCGAGGCAGGGCTCTACTGGAACGGCGAGTTCGAGCGCGCGGCTATCGAGGCGCGCGCGATTGCGTACAGGAACCGCGTCTCGCAGCTGATCGTTTTCCAGTGCGACGCCGCGTTCAACTGCGCGCCGTACAACGTGAGCCGCGCCACGCTTTCGGGTGTCACGCTCGGCGTCGACGTGCGCGCGGGCGACAGCGTGACGCTCGCGGCGTCGCTCGATCTCGGCTCGCCGGAGGACGACCTCACGGGCAAGCTGCTGCCGCGGCGCGCGCGGCAGCACGGCGCCGTGACCGCCCTCGTCCCGCTGGGGCCGGTACGCTTCGGCGTCGAGCTCATCGCCTCGTCACTGCGCTACGATGATCCGGAGAACCTCGTGAAGATGGGCGGCTATGCGATCGTGAACCTGACCGCGGAATGGGTGCTCGGGCATGGCGTCACGCTCTTCGCGCGCGCCGACAACGTGTTCGACAAGAACTACGAGCTCGCGGCAGGCTACGCGACCGGCGGCGCGACCGTCTTCGGCGGCGTGCGGGTGGCGCTGCGATGACACAGCTGCTCGTCGTGCTCGCGCTCGCGACGGCCATGCCCCTCGCGCGCGCGGAGGTCGCCGCGGTCGATGACACGGGAGTCACGGTGAGGCTCGTGGCGCCGGCCACGCGGATCGTGACCCTTGCACCGCACGCGACGGAGCTCCTCTTCGCCATCGGCGCGGGGCCACGCATCGTCGGCACGCTCGACACATCCGACTTTCCGTCGGCGAGCGAAAGCCGTTCCGCGCGTCGGCGACGCACGCGCGCTCGACCTCGAACGCATCGTCGCGCTCGGCCCCGACCTGATCGTCACCTGGCCGTGGACCGCGCCTGCGCAGGTCGAGTCGCTGCGCGCGCGCGGCATCGCCGTCTTCACGACGAGGCCGGCGACGATCGACGGCATCGCGCAGGACATGGAGCGCCTGGGCGCGCTGACCGGACGCACGGAGGCGGGCGCGGCGCGAGGCAACGGCATTCCGCGCGCGCCTCGAGGGACTGCGTGCCCGCTACGCGCGCGGCGCCGCGCGTGCGCGTGTTCTACGAAATCTGGGACGCGCCGCTCTACACCGTCGGTGGCGCGCATCTCATCACCCAGGCGACTCACGGCGTGCGGCGGCGAGAACGTCTTCGCCGCGCTGACGCTGCCCGCGCCGGCGGTCGACGTGGAGGCCGTGCTGGCCGCGAAGCCGGAGGTGATCATCGCCGGCGCCGAACGTGGTGCGCGCCCCGCGTGGCTCGACCACTGGCGGCGCTGGACGGCGCTCCCGGCCGTCGCGACCGGGCGCCTTTTCGTCGTCGATGCCGACCTCCTGCACCGGCCCGGGCCGCGCTTTCTCGACGGCGTCGAGCTGTTGTGTGCAGCCGTCGACAGGGGTCGTCCGTCAGGCTCGCGTCCGTGAATATTCGGCAGCCGGCTGCCGCACGCCTCCGGCGCGCCGCCCCGGGAATGCGCGAAGAATGGGCCCGCGCGTCTTCCGCAGTCGCTTGAAAGGAGGTCGTGATGCCCGAGTTCCTTCGCAGGAATCTCACGCCGCGCATCGCGCGGATGCTTCGCGAGCTCGAGGGCCCGCGGTCCACCGAGCTCGACCTGACGTCAATCGCCGCGCAGTCACGCGCGATCACTCCCGGTTCCGGGACCGCCACATCGCGCCGCGACAAACGCATGGGGACCTTCGTCGTGCCCGCGCCGGCGGGCGCGCGACGCCGCTGAAGCCGCGCCTAGCTCGGCAGCAGCGTTCGCGTCAGCCCCGCGCCGACGGCGGCCAGCCGGTGGCCGAACAGCGCGGAGAGCGCATCGGCAGTGAGCACGTCATCCGCGCGGCCGGTGACGGCGCGGCCGCCTCCCAGCGCGATCGCGTGGTCGGCGTAGCGCAGCGCCAGGTGGAGATCGTGCAGCACCATGACGAGCGCCGCGCCGCGCTCGCGCGAGAACACCGCCAGCGCGTCGAGCGCGGCGACCTGCTGGCCGAGGTCGAGGTGCGACGACGGCTCGTCCAGCAGCATGAGACCGGGCTCCTGCGCGACCAGCGCCGCCAGCGCCACGCGGCGCCGCTCGCCACCGGAGAGCGTGCGCACGTCGCGTGCTTCGAAGCCCGCGAGCCCGAAGCGCGCGAGTGCAGCATTCGCCTGCGCGAGGTCTGCTGCCGACTCCCACTCGAAGCGTCCGAGGTGCGGGTGCCGCCCGACGAGCACGGTTTCCTGCACGCTCGCGGGGAAATGATCGACGCTGTCCTGCGGCAGGAAGCCGCGCCGCCGCGCACGCTCGCGCGGTGAGAGCGCCGGCAGCGCGTCGCCGTCGTAGGCAATCGTGCCTGCGGCGGGCTCGCGCAATCCCGCGAGGGTCGCGACGAGCGTCGTCTTGCCGGCGCCGTTCGGTCCGACGATCGCCCAGCATTGGCCGGCGCGGACGTCGAGATCGAGATCGGACACGAGCAGGCGTCCCGCCACCGACGCCGTCAGCCCGCGGCAGGACAGGCGCGGTGCGTGGTCCTTCATGCGCGGGCCCCGCTGCGCGCCAGCAGGTACAGGAACGTTGGAACGCCGATGAATGCGGTGATGACGCCGACCGGAAGCTGCACGGGCGCCGCGAGGCTCCGCGCGAGCGTGTCAGCGACGACGACGAGTGTGCCGCCCGCGAGTGCGGCCGCAGGCAGCAACACTCGCTGATCGTTGCCGATCGTGAGTCGCAGCGCGTGCGGAACGATCAAGCCGACGAAACCCACCGTGCCGGCCGTCGTCACGGCGACCGCGGTGGCGAGCGCGGCCGTCGCATGCAGGGCGAGCGTCGCGCGCGGGACCGCAACGCCCAGCGCCGTCGCGACGTCGTCGCCGCGCGAGAGCACGTTGAGATCGCGCGCGAACGCGAGCGTGACGACGAGGACGGCGGCCAGTACGACGAGCGTGGGCAGCGGCGAGGGCGGCGCCGAAAGGTCGCCGATCAGCCAGAACAACATGCCGCGCAGCTGCGCGTCGGGCGCAAGCGTGAGCAGGAGCGCGATCACCGCGCCCCAGCCCGCGGCGACGACGACGCCGGTCAGGAGGAGCCGCATCGCGGTCCACGGCGCGTGCGCGCCGCCGGCGCGCGCGAGCCCGAACACGACGAGCGTCGATGCGAACGCGCCCACGAACGCCGCGGGCATGACGAGCGCGGCGATCCCCGCGGACAACGCGGCGAGCGCGCCGACCGCCGCCCCGCCGGAAATACCGAGGATGTAGGGATCGGCGAGGGGGTTGCGCAACAACACCTGCAGGAGCGCGCCAGCCACCGCGAGCAGGCCGCCGACGGCGAATGCCGCGAGCGCCCGCGGCAGCCGCAGCTCGCGGACGATCGCCACGGGACCTGGCGCCGTATCGCCCGCGAGCGCGCGGACGATGGACGTCGCGTCGACGCCGACGCTTCCCGTCGCGAGCGCGAGCGCGAGCGATGCGAGTGCCGCCAACGCGAGCGTCGCGAGCACGAGCGTCGTACGCGCGCGACCTGCCGGCGCGGCGAGCGATTCGATCGGCGATGCGGGCGATGCGGACATGACGGCGCTCGATGACGCGACGCCGATTATAGGGCGCCGAGCACCGTGCCTTCGCAGCCGATGAACGTACGTGCGGGCGCGGCCGTTCCGCGCCTATAATTCCGATCCCGGCGAGCTCCTGCAGTGCCCGGGCACGACGATGAACAAGGCCTTCACGCGCGAAACCGACGTCGCCGACGACGACGAGCAAGACGTCCCGTCGCCGCTGCCGTCCGGCGCGCGCAATTACATGACGCCCGGCGGATTCGGGCGCATGAAGGCGGAGCTCGACCGCCTCGTGCAGAAGGAGCGCCCCGAGCTCGTCGCGACGGTCGCCTGGGCCGCCGGCAACGGCGACCGCTCCGAGAACGGCGATTACATCTACGGAAAGAAGCGATTGCGCGAGATCGACCGCCGCATCCGCTTCCTCGTCCGCCGGCTCGATGTGGCCGAGGTCGTCGATCCGGCGGCGCGCCGCGACGAAGGATCGGACCAGATTTTTTTCGGAGCGACGGTCACGGTCCGCGATGCGAGCGGCGGTGAGCGCACGATCAGCATCGTCGGCGTCGACGAGATCGACACCGGCCGCGGCTACGTGAGCTGGGTGTCGCCGATCGCGCGTGCGCTCATCAAGGCACGCGAGGGCGACACCGTCGCGCTGCAGACGCCCGGCGGCGTCGAGGAGCTCGAGATCGTCGCTGTACGCTACGTACCGCTCGCGACGGGCGACGCGGTTGCGGCGGCGGTCGCCGGTTGACGCGGCGCGCGCACAGGGAATAGAGTGACTCGATGGCCTTGCCGAATCCGACGCCGAACATCGCCCCGCCCGCGCTCGATACCGAGCTCGCGGCGCTCGAGCGCAAGCAGGCATCGCTGATCGCCCACACGCGCGCGCTACGCGCCGCCAACGAAGCGCTGCGACGCGATCTCGCGGCCGCAAGCGCGCGCAACCAGACGCTCGCGGCGCGCGTAGCGGAAGCGCGCGAGCGCGCTCGACGCGCTCCTCTCCCGCCTGCCCCAAGCCGCGGAATGAGCACGCGTCCGCAGGCGGGAGGTGAGCGGACGGTCACTCTCGACGTCTCGTTGCTGGGACGCGACTTCAAGGTCGCGTGCAAGGAATCCGAGCGCGCCGAGCTCGGCGATGCGGTCGCGCTGCTCGACCGGCGGATGCGCGAGATTCGCGAGGGCGGCAAGATCGCCGGCGCGGAGCGTATCGCGGTGATGGCCGCGTTGAATCTCGCGCATGACCTCCTGCGCGAGCGCCGTCAGACGCGTCCTACGGCACCGTCGGCGCAGGCCTCGTCAAACACGAACACCGCCACCATTGACGACGCGACGCTGCGGCGTAGAATCGAATCCATGCACTCGGCGCTCGATGCGGTCCTCACGGGCCAGAGCGACTGATCGCGTCCACGTTCCCTGCGGTGCTCGAGCTGTCCTTACACTCTTTGAACCAATGCTATTAGCGCGGTTGCCGCGCCGTTGACGGGCTGGTGTGCGCTCCCACGCGGAAGCGCCTGAAGGCCCCGGCAGGTGACCCTCTTGAACCCATGGTTCAAGATGACGGATGGCACGGCACAGGCGGGGAACACCCTTTTCATCCGTTCGTCCGGAGTAGCACCGGCGAACGGATGACGCGTTCGCGGCATTGCGCGCCTAGAGCGTCCGCAGGAACGCCACGAGATCGTCCTTTCCTGAGGCGTGAGTCCGAGCGCGAAGCGGTCTTCGTAGAACTCGAGGACCGCTCGCAGGTCCTTGGCCGACCCATTGTGGAAATACGGCGCGCGCGTAGCGAGCGCCCGTAGCATTGGGCCCTTGAACCGCCCGATGTCCTTCCACTTACCCGTCACGAGCGCGCGCCCCCGGATCGGTGGTCTCAATCGTCTCGAGCAACTTGGCTGCGGCCTTGCGGTCGCCGCGGTTCGCGGCGAGGAGCAACTCATTGACGTCGGTCATGGCGCGACCCCGGCCGGCACGCGCCCCTCGTCCGTGGCCGACAGTGCGAAGAGATTACCCTATCGATCCCGGGCGGACCAAGTGAATATTCGGGCAGCGATGGCATCGCGGGTTGCGCGCGACCGATGACGCCCCCCGCATAATCATTGCTTTACGGCCACGTAGCCAAGCGTCCCGGCGGCCGGTGATAATGCTGTCCATCGGGCCAGCGCGGGGTCGTCGATGAGGGAACGGTGCAGTCGTTCGGCGTGGCTCGCCGGAGTGGCGGGCGCGATCGCCATTGCTGCAGGCACCTTTGCTCCGATCGGCGCCGGTCAGGGGCTCGCTCCGCTCGTCCTCGTGGATTCGACGGGCAAGACCGCCGCACGACTCTTCGCGGACGGCGTCGTGCTCGCCACGGATCCTGCAAGCCGCGTCGTCGCGCCGGCATCCATCCGCGCAATCCAGAGCGACGACGGCCGCGCGGCGTCGGGTCTCGCGACCTGGCAATCGGGCGGCGGCGTGTTGTTCACGTCACCCGACTGCACGACCGGCGCCCACGTCTATTCGAGCAGCAGCGCCGGACTGCGAGCCGCCTCGCAGGTGCAGACGCCGGATGGAATCGTGCTTTACGTCGGAGCCATCGGCAGCGCGACGACGGCGAGCGTCCGTTCGGTTCTCTACGACAGCGGATGCCAGGCGGTGACCCTCCGGCAAAATGGCTTGGTTCCCGTCGACGTGACCGTCAACCTGACAGCGACGTATCCGCCGCCACTATCGTTCAGGTGATCATGCGTTACTGATGATTGGATCACGCAGGTACGACCAGTCTTGCGCATTTCTCTAGGAATTCGACGGTTACGTGGCGGAGTGCTCATCAGTGGGACTCACACCGATCTGCGCCGAACGCCAGTCTCGTATTGCCGGACCACGTCGCCATCTTTCCAAGCGAGGGTCACTGACGTCTCCCTGTCCCCGATCGCATCGCCGCCGCTGCTGTTCGATCCAGTGTCTTCATTGACAAGCAAAATCTGACCTGCTAAACGCAGCATTTCGTCCCGTCAAGATCAATGTTTTGCCCAAGTAGTTAAAGAATTCGCAGGTATCAAGGAGGAGCTCATGAAACGAGTTGGATGGTGGATGGTGGTGTCTCTGGCGGCGGTGGTGGTTGCCGTTGCGATGCCTAACACTAGTTTTGCGCAGCAGAAGAAGCTGGTCCTCTGGACTCACTGGGATCAGAACCCCGACTTCAACAGGTGGTACGCGGACAAGGGGAAAGAGTTCGCCAAGAAGAGCGGCTACGAGGTCGAGGTGGTCACCATCCCGTACCAGGGATACGAGGCCAAGTATCTGGCGGCCTTGATGGCCAAGAGCAGCGCGCCCGACATTTTCATGGGCATGACGCACCAATGGTGCGGCCAGTACGATTTCTGCGACAAGATGCCCGCCGATTTGGCGAAGACCTACGACGAGAATCTGCCGAAGTACATGGTCGAGGTCGGCAAGTGGAAGGGCGCGCGCTACGGGATCCCCATCGAGCACGGCAACTTCCAGCAGATGTACATCAACGTCGACATGTTCAAGAAGGCCGGCCTCAATCCGGACGATCCGCCCAAGACCTTCGACAAGTGGCTGGCAGACCTCAAGAAGCTGACCATTGCCGACCCCAAAGGGGGAGAGCCGACGCAGGTAGGCTTCGCGATCCGTAGCAAGGGTGCTCCGGTGGGGATCACGGACAAGTTCCTCCCGTTCGCCCACGCCTGGGGCGCGCGGATGCTGAGCCCGGATATGGACAAGGCCACGGGTTATGCCAACAGCCCGCAGATGGTGGCGGCGCTCACGTTCTTCGGCGATCTCGTCAACAAGGACAAGGTGGCAAGCCTTGCGTTCGGCAACCCCGAAGATGCCTTCGGCCAGAAACGCGCCGCCGTCATCTTCCGCGAGTCGTGGTTCTTCGGCTGGCTCAAGAAGAACGCGCCCGACGTGAACTTCAAGGTGTACGCGCTGCCCTGTGAGAAGGTTTGCCCCGGCGCGGGGGCGCTGTTCCCGTGGACAGACCTCGTCTACAAGAACAGCCCGAACAAGCAAGTGGCGTGGGAGTTCATGAGGTTCATCAGCAATCCCAACGACGACATGGAGCATCATCAGCTGCAAGGGATACTCCCCGTGTGGACGGTGAACCTCGATAGCGCGTACGTGAAATCACGGCCCGACTATCAGTCCACGAAAGACATGCTCGCCCAGCAGGTGCCGCCGACCTATTTCCATCCGAAGTCGAACGAGTTGGCGACCGCCTTCGGCGAGGCCGTCGTAGGCGTGCTGTTCGGCAAAGGGCAGCCGAAGCCCTTGCTGGACGAAGCTGCTGCGAAGATGGATCGCATCCTCAAAGACTAGTCCCGCCCTTCCGCCCAGGAATCACCGCTGGCCGCCCGATACGTTGGGCGCCAGCGGTGCGTGCACGTCAACATCATGCGCCGGTGGTTTCGCCTCGCGTTCCCCAGGAACTACCTGGATCGCCGGAAACGCGCAGGGTTCCTGTTCGTCCTCCCCGCACTGCTGTTCTTCGGTTCGGTCTTCATCCTGCCGCTCTTCCAGTCGATCATGTATTCGTTCTACAAGATCGCGCCGGGCGGAGCGAAGGAGTTCGTCGGCCTGCGCCTTTATGAAAAGGTCCTCACCGACTCCACGTTCTGGACCGCCGTCGGGAACACGGTCCAGCTCCTGCTGCTCTCTGTGCCCGCGACGGTCGTCCTTGCGATCGCCGTCGCACTCGGCCTCAACCGGATCTCCAGTCTCAAGTGGCGCAACGTCTGGGCGTCGATGTACTTCCTGCCCTTCGCCACCTCGCTGGTCGCCGCCGCGCTCATCTGGCAGTGGATCTACGATCCGATCTACGGCTTTCTCAACTATGCGCTGTCGTTCGTCGGCATTCCGCCGCAGAAGTGGCTGCAGAGCCTGTCGCAGGTGCTTCCCTCAATTGCCGCCGTGAGCGTCTGGGTGCGGATCGGCTTCGACACGATGATCTTCCTGGCCGCGCTGCAATCGATCCCGCAAGAGTATTACGAGGCGGCCAACATCGACGGCGCCAGTGCCGTCCAGCGACTGCGGTACATCACGCTGCCGCTGCTCAACCCGCAGATCATCATGGTCTGCATTCTCGAGCTCATCTTCAATTTCAAGATCTTCGATCAGGTGTACGCCACGACCCAGGGGGGGCCCGCGGGCGCGAGTCAGACGATCATCATGCTGCTGTACGACACGGCGTTCAGATTCTTCCGCTTCGGCGACGCCTCGGTCATCGCGGTCTTCGTCTTCGTCACGCTCATGCTGGTGACGTTGCTCCAATGGCGATTCTTCCGGAAACCCGTCGAGTACTGAAAGAGCCGCCGGTCTTCGTGACGATATGAGTTCCATCGCGCCATCGATCGAACCGGCTTCGCGCGAAGCGCGCGCTGTTACGCACGTGCACATCCGCTGGCTCATCGTGCTCGCCGTTGCCTGCGGCGCCATCGTCGTCTTCTTCCCGTTCTTCTGGATGGCGGTCACGTCATTGAAAACCGCCCCGGAGATCCAGCGCGTGCCGCTCCAGATCGCGCCCGACCACTGGCTCAACCTGGCCAATTACGTCGAAGTCTTCAAGCGCGAGCCCTTCCTGCGCTACCTGCTCAACAGCACCATCGTCGCCTCGATCGCCGCCGTGAGCAGCGTGGTGGTCTCGTCGCTTGCGGGATTCGGGTTTGCAAAGTATCAGTTCCCCGGACGCGACTTCTTCTTTCTCGCCGTCGTCGGCATCCTGATGGTCCCCTTCCAGTCGGTCGTGGTACCGCTCTACGTCTGGATGAACGATCTCGGGCTGCTCGACACCTACGCGGGCATCGTGGCCCCGGATCTCGTGAGCGTCTTCGGCGTCTTCCTGATGCGTCAGGCCATCGAGACGATTCCCAACGACTACATCGACGCGGCGCGCATCGACGGGGCCAGCGAGCTGCGGATCTTCTTCCTGGTGATCCTGCCGTCGGTGAAACCCGCCATCGCCACCTTGCTGATTATCAAGTTCTTGTGGAGCTGGAACGAGTTCTTCTGGCCGATGGTGGTGATTAACAGCCCCCAGATGAAGGTAGTCACCATGGGGCTGATGAGTTTCACCAATATGTATTACATCGAGTACAACCTTCTGACCGCTGCCGCGGTGATCAGCATCCTGCCTATCCTGCTCATCTTCATCACGCTGCAGCGTTGGGTGGTCCAAGCCGTCGTGATGAGTGGCCTGAAGGGCTGAGAGTCTTGCGCGAGTGCGCCAACTGCTATCATCGATCAGGGCAGTAACAGCGCGACAAGAGCCGCCCTTCACTGAAGAAAGGCGCGCAAGCGCCAATCCCGCCTTTCGAACCAACAGACTGTCGTCGGTGCAAGGCGCGTCGGCGCCTGGCAGAACGTGTCCCAGCGCCAAGGGACAAGTAGGAACAGGACAGTGATCCGAACTCGGCCCCGCGCGAGGCACCCGTGACCGATGGTGTACCCAGCCCCAACATGCAGCCCGACCTGACGCGTACCGTGCTGGCGGTGCCACTAATGGCTATCCTCATCGGGGCCTCGTTCTGGATCCTGCGCCCGTTCCCGCTCGCGATCATCTGGGCGGCGATGATTGTGGTAGCGACGTGGCCGATGATGCTCAAGCTTCAGCACGCATTACGCGGTCGTGCCTTGGCGGTGACGATCATGTCCGGCGCGATGGTTCTGGTGCCGCTGGTGCTGGCCATCCAGACCCTGGTCGACAACAAGGATACGATTACGGGGTGGCTGCGCAACTTGGCGACCGCGCCGATTCCTCGGCCTCCCGAATGGCTCTCGCGCATTCCACTTGTCGGATCATGGATTGCCGATGGCTGGACGAGCATTGCGGCGGCCGGCAAGAAAGACCTCGTTGCGCGTCTTGCGCCGCATGCGGCTGACGCCGTGCAGGGGTGGCCAATGCGCTCGGCGGGGTCGGCATGCTCGGCGCCCACTTTCTCCTGACCGTGATCATCGCGATAGTCATGTACACGCAGGGTGAAACGGCGAGAGCAGGTCTGATCCGTTTCGGCCGTCGGCTGGCGGGCGATCGCGGCGAAGGCGTCGTGGTGCTTGCCGGTCAGGCCATCCGGGCCGTCGCGCTCGGCGTGGTCGTCACGGCGCTGGCGCAGACCGTTCTGGCGGGCCTCGGCCTTGCCGTGGCGGGGATTCCGTTCGCCGGGCTGTTGACCGGCGTGATCCTGCTGCTCTGCATCGCCCAGCTCGGACCGATCCTCGTACTCGCCCCCCCTGTAATCTGGCTGTTTTGGAATGACCAGACCGCGTGGAGCGTGGCATTGCTGGTCTGGACGATCGGCGTTGGATCCATGGACAACTTCCTGCGCCCGATTCTCATCCGGAAGGGGCGGACTTGCCGCTGCTGCTCATACTTGCAGGCGTGCTTGGAGGCCTGATTGCATTTGGCATCGTCGGCCTATTTGTCGGTCCGGTTGTACTCGCCGTTACTTACACCTTGCTCAAAGAGTGGGTACGCGGGTGAGACGCGGCTCAGCCGCTTCGATTCGTGCTCGATGCGCCGACGAATCCACCGTTTCTTATTTGCTCCCGTTCGGAGCATAGTTCCCCATTCGATCGGGGCGAAGAGGCGGCCCCTCGTCCGCCGTGTTGGTAGCCGGATCGCCGTGCGAATGCGACGTGACCCGCCTGAGGGCGGAGCCGTCGGTATCATCACGCTCGATCACTGATCCGGCTCGGCGTGCAATCCCGGAGGAACGGTTGCCCAGTTGGCGCCCGCGGCGGCGTTGTGATAGCCCACTTCGAAGAGCGCGGTCATGCCCACGGGATCGAAGACTTCCTCGCCGGCCATTTCGATGCCGTCGGGGATGGTCACCCAGTGCAGGGTCGCGCCCTCGCGGAGAGCGACGGAATAGATGCGAAACAGGTCACCGATGACCGCGGATCGCCCCGTGGCGTCGAGAACGCGCGTGGCGATGCCCAGCACGGTTCTGCGCGTCGGCCGCGGGTCGGGAAAGAGTTGTCCGTTGTGGATGACGAAGACGTCCTCGCGCCCCCGCGCGCCGCCCCGTCGCCCCCGATCGCGGAATATCCCCGGTGAAAAGAGCCCCTCGTTGTAGAACACGCGGGCACCCACGGCGCCGTCGACGTGCATTTCGTCGAAGCGCTGGCCGTTGGCCTCGACGTCGAAGAACACCGGCGGAAAGACGATCGGAATCGATGCCGACGCGAGCATCACCTTTCGAAATAGGATCAACGCTTCCGGGCGGCCGCTTTTCGCGATGAGTCCCATGTTCCACACGACGAGGCGCAGCGAGTCGAGGTCGACGGTCCCGATGTAGAGCCTGCGGCCGCGATCGTGAGCTGCGGCGACTCGCCGCACGAATTCGGCATCCACGTGACGCTCGATGAGTGTGGCGAGCGGGCCGGTGTCAGCGAGCGCCTCGTCGAACAGCAGTCGCCGCGCCAGGTTGAACAGCGAGCCCAGGATGAAAATGTCACGCGACGACGTCGTGGTGTAGAACTCGCGCAGCGCAGCGTCGTAGGACGGGCCGAGAAAGGCGAACGGAGCCATCAGCGCGCCGGTCGAGACGCCGGTGACGATCTTGAAGACGGGCCGGTTCCCGGTGCTCGACCAGCCGTTCAGGAATCCCGCGCCGAAGGCGCCGTTGGCACCACCGCCCGACAGCGCCAGGTGGGCATAGTGAACGACGCCGTCGGCGCCGACCGGAAAGTCGTCGCTCGACTCCTGCGCGAAGGACTCGACGAGATCGTGCTCCATGGCCGGATCGATGAAGCCGGCCTGCGCGCGGACCTCCGGCATATGGGGGATCGTCGCGGCCGCCGTCCACTGCGGCGGCACCGGATTGCGCAGCAGCGTGCCGCAACCCGCGACGGCGATAGCGGATGCGATGACGGCGAGCCGGGCAAGCCGCGCTGGGGATATCAAGCGAGTCGACCGCGTCCCGGCGCGCGCTGCGCGCCAAGCATTACCGGGCATCTGGCGTCACTGCCGCGATGCCGCTGCCACGCCCTGCGGGCGCGGCGCGATGGAGGACGCGATGTCCACCCAGCCACCCCCCATTGCCTGATAGACGTTCACGAGCTGCGTATAGCGATCGGCGAGCAGGCTCACGGCCGCGAGCTCGGCCGCGAAAAGCTCGTTGTCGGCCACGAGTACCTCGAGGTAGCCCGCAATGCCCTTGTCGAACTTGAGCCGCGAAAGCCGGGCGAATTCGCGCAATTCGACCACGCGCAGCCGCTGCATCTCGGCTTCCTCGATTTTCTTCTGCGAGCCGGTGAGCGCGTCGTTCGTCTCGCGAAACGCATTCAGGATCGTTTGCTGGTAGAAGTTGAGGGCGGCCCGTTCCTGTGCCTCGGCGGTTTGCACCTGTCCTTCGATGGCGCCAAACGT
Source organism: uncultured beta proteobacterium (assembly GCA_963830485.1). Taxonomy (GTDB): domain Bacteria; phylum Pseudomonadota; class Gammaproteobacteria; order Burkholderiales; family Casimicrobiaceae; genus CAIWHR01. Next base: position 45,314 of record CAWHNE010000024.1, on the reverse strand, counting down.
GAAGATCGGCCCGGCTAGGCCCGCGCCGATCAACCATGCACTCGCGGGGCCCGACAGGAAGGTGCCGAACGCCGTGCTGGCGGAGCCAAGCGCGCCCGTGAGCGAGATCGTCGGATAGTAGAGTGCGCGTGCGGCGCCGATGTTGGCGTTGGCGGCGACGAGGTTCTGCTCGGCCTGCAGGATGTCGGGCCGGCGCTCCAGCAGCGTCGACGGCAGGTCGGCCGGAACGAGGGGCGCCACGAGTTGGTCGATCGTCTTCCCGCGGGGGATCGGCCCCGGATTGCGCCCGAGCAGGATCGAGATCAAGTTCTCCTGCCCGGCGATGGCTTGCTCGAACGCGGGTATCGCGGCGAGCGCCTGCTGGTACTGCGATCGGATCTGGGAGACCTCGGTCTGCGACACGATACCGGCCTTGAAGCGCAGGTCGAAGATTCGCGCGGTCTCGCCGAAATTCCTCGCTGTCGCCCGCGCGATCTCGAGTTGCCGGTCGAGGGTGCGCAGCGCGATGTAGCTGGTTGCGACACCGGCGACCACCGACAGCACGACGCCCCGCTGCGCTTGCTCGCTTGCGTAGACCTGCGCCTGCGCGGCCTCGGTCAGGCGGCGCACGCGGCCGAAGAGGTCGAGTTGCCATGACGCGCCCAGCGACGCCTGATAAAGGGTGAAATAGGGATCGGCGCCGGGAGGAATCGCCGGCACGCCCACGCGGCTCGAACGGAAGCGGCTCGTATCGGCGCTGTAGCCGATCTGCGGATAGAGTTGCGCCCGCGTCGACGCCAGCGCGCCGATGAACTGGTCGACCCGCGCGGCGGCGATGCGCACGTCCCGGTTCTCGCGCAGCGCGGTTTCGATCAGCTCGTTCAAGGCCGGATCGCCGAATTGCTCCCACCACTTGGTGTTCGCAACCTCGGCTGCCTTGGGGTAATCGATGCGCCACGTTGCCGGCGTGTCGACGACGGGGCGCGTGTAGTCGGGGCCAACCGTGCAGCCGGCGAGAGTGAAGCCGACAAGCGCGGCGAGTATCCGGGTTCTCATTGGATTCTCCATGCGGTGGTGCCGACCCGAGGGTCGCGTCACCGTAGCGAAGTGACATCGTACATTTCGCAGCGCGGGCCGCGGCGCGCTCGGTAAATCAAGTTTCGCAGAGGCTTGCGAACCATGGCATTATTGCGCCGCAACATTACATGGACTGTCGGGTCGGCACAACGCCGGAGCGAGCGATCGCGCAAGAACATCAAACAGGAGCAACCAGTGTCCAAGGCCGGTGCGGTGAAACCCAAGCGACCCAAGAAACGGGCTGTCACGACTCCCGGCAGTGCCACGGGCGGCCGCGCGGGCCTGAAGCGCAAGGTCGTGCCGGTCGATCTCGGCCTTCAAGGCGGAGGCGCACACGGCGCCTTCACGTGGGGTGTCCTGGATCGCTTGCTCGAGGAGCCGTGGATCACGTACGACGGGATCTCCGGCACGTCGGCGGGCGCCATGAACGCTGTGGTGATGGCCGACGGGCTGGTCGCCGGCGGAACGGAGGGTGCGCGGGCCGCGCTCGAGGCGTTCTGGAAGCGCGTGTCGGACGCGGCGCGGATGAGCCCTTTGCGTCGCGGTCCGCTCGAAATCCTCACCGGCACATGGACGCTCGACTACTCGCCGGTGTTCGCCGCGGTCGACATCGCGTCGCGGATGATGTCGCCCTACGATATTCCCTTCGCGTCGAATCCGCTCAGCCAGATCCTGGCGGACAGCGTCGATTTCGAGAGGATAGCGAATGCGCCGATCAAGCTGTTCGTCACGGCGACAAACGTACGTACCGGCCGTGGCCACATCTTTCGCAATGCCGACCTCACGCCCGACGTGCTGCTGGCGTCCGCGTGCCTGCCCACGATGTTCCAGGCCGTGGAGATCGACGGCGAGCCGTACTGGGATGGTGGATATGCGGGCAATCCATCGATGTCGCCGCTCATCCGCGAATGCACGTCGTCGGACACGATCCTGGTGCAGATCAATCCGATCGAGCGGCCCGGGACGCCCCGCTCCGCGCGCGAGATCCACAACCGCCTGAACGAGATCGCGTTCAACTCGGTGCTGTTGAAGGAGCTGCACGCCGGCGCGCTGCTGCGCCATGTCACCGATCCCGGCACGGGCGAGGGCGCGATCTGGGCGAAGATGCGCGTGCACCGGATCGCGAGCGACGTGATGCTCGACCTCGGTTATTCGTCCAAGCTCATCGCGGAGTGGGCGTTCTTCTGCATGCTGCGCGACGAGGGCCGCAAGGCGGCCTCGGCCTTTCTCGACGCGCACGGCAAGGATCTCGGCGTGCGCTCGACGCTCGACCTCGATGCGCTGACCGAGGGAGTTTGAAACCATGGGCATCGGACTGCTCGGTATCCTGCTTGGACTAGCCGGGCTGGTCTGGCTGTCGTTTCGCGGCTGGAGCGTACTGGTGCTCGCGCCGGCGGCCGCGCTGATCGCCGCCGCCGCGGCGCGCGAGCCGCTGCTCGCGAACTGGACCATCACGTTCATGGGCGCGGCGGCCGGCTTCATACTGCAGTTCTTCCCGCTGTTCCTGCTGGGCGCCGTATTCGGCAAGCTCATGGAGGACAGCGGCTCGGTGGCCGCGATCGCGAAGTGGATGACCGAGCGGCTCGGTCCCAAGCGGGCGATGCTGGCAGTCGTGCTCGCCGGCGCGGCCGTGACCTACGGCGGCGTCAGCCTGTTCGTCGCATTCTTCGTGCTGGCCCCGATGGGGCAGGCGCTTTTCCGGGCAGCGAACATTCCGAACCGGCTGATGCCGGCGGCGATCGCGCTCGGCACGTCGACGTTCACGATGTCCGCGCTGCCAGGCACGCCAGCGATCCAGAACGCGATTCCCATGCCGTTCTTCGGGACCACGCCGTTTGCCGCGCCGGGCCTAGGCATCGTCGCGTCCGCCATCATGCTGGGTTTCGGCCTGTGGTGGCTGGCGCGCGCCGAAGGCGCGGCGCGCCGCGCAGGCGAGGGCTTCGGCGTCGCCGCCCCGTCATCCACCGGTCCCGCCGAGGACCATCCGCTGCGCGAACGCGCGACGACGGCGAGCGCGTTCGATCCGGCGGAGATCAGCCGCGGCCACCAGAGCGCGGAGACACCGGGCGCGTTCGTCGCGGCGCTGCCGCTGCTGGTTGTCGTGACGGTCAACCTGGTGGCATCCTTGCTCGTGCTTCCGCGGCTGGACCTCACCTTCCTGTCGGACGCGCGATGGGGCGGGGTGGGGGGCACGTCGGTCAGCGGCGTGTGGTCGGTGCTGGTCGCGCTCGCGGTCGCAATCGTTACGCTGGTCGCGACCAATCGCCGCCGCCTGCCGGCGCTGCGCGAGACCGTAGACGCCGGCGCCACGGCATCCGTGCTGCCGGTGTTGAGCGTGGCGAGCCTCGTCGGCTTCGGCGCCGTGGTGGCCGCAATGCCCGCGTTCGCTGTCGTTCGGGACTGGGTATTGTCGATAGGCGGCGGACCGCTCGTCTCCCTCGCGGTGGCCACCAACATCCTGGCCGCGCTGACCGGGTCGGCGTCGGGCGGCCTCACGATCGCGCTCGAGGCGCTCGGCGGACCGTTCATGCAGATGGCCGCGGATCTGCACATCGATCCCGCGCTGATGCACCGCGTGGCGGTGATCGGCGCCGGAACGCTGGACAGCCTGCCGCACAACGGCGCGGTGGTCACGCTGCTCGCCGTGTGTGGGTCGACGCACAAGGAGAGCTACATGGACATCGTGATGGTCGGCATCGTGGGCGCGATACTCGGGCTCGTCGCCGTCATCGTCCTCGGCACGGTGTTCGGATCGTTCTGATCCGCCGCGCGCGCCCGAGCCCGCCGCGAGCTTGCGAAGCGGCTCGCGCGCCAGGTCGCCATCAGGACGAGTGCCTTCAGAAACGGTATCAGCATCGCTTCCACGTGGATCCGTTCAGCCGTTCGCCCGCATGGCCATGCCGAAGCAGAACGCGAGCACCAGGAGCGATAGTCCGGCGACAGGCCACTGCCGCAGCACCGCGTCGATGCGCACCAGGAGGTCGCCGATCGCGACCATCGCGTGACGCGCGGGACGCACCAGCGCGCCATCGAAAAGCGGCTGGCGCGCAAGGGTCAGCGCCAGTACGCTGCCGCCGGCGAGGGTGACAAGCGTCCAGAGGAACTCCTTGGGTGCGAGCGGGTTGCCCAGGAGCTCTGCGGGCACCGGTCCGACGACGGCGGCAAGCGCGAGCGCCAGCGAGCACAGCGCAAGCGCGAGCGCCGCCACGCCTTGCAGGTGCGGCACGGGAGCGCGCGGTGCGATCGGCTCGCGCGTCGACCGCAGGGTCCGCACGATCACCAGTACGACGTAGCTCGTCGTGAGGAACCCGCCCGCCTGCAGCACCCATTCCCACCACCATTGCCCGCTCGCGTCGGCAGCGCCGAGCAACAGCTTCTTGGCGAGATAGGCGCCACTCGGCAGCACGCCCATCAGCGCGACGCCGCCCACGGCAAAGGCAAGCACGCCGAGCGGCACCATGCGCGCGGCGCCCGCGAGATCGGCGATGCGATCGTGGCCGTAGGCCTTGTAGATCAGCCCGGCGGCCATGAACATCGCCGCCTTCGCGGTGGCGTGCGAAATGGCCTGCAGGATGCCTCCGCTCAGCGCCCCGCCTGACACGAACCTCGCCGAGTCCGCATCGTAGGCCAGCGGAAACATCAGGAACAGGTAGCCGATCTGCGCGAGCGTCGAGTACGCGATCAGGAGCTTCAACCGCTCCTGGCGCAGCGCGATGACGCTGCCGAACAGGATCGCCGCGGCCCCGAGTCCCGCGAGGAGCTGTGCCGCAGGCAGACCGGGAAGCGCGGGCGCGGCATCGAACCAGAGCCGGATGACGATGAAGAACGAGCCCTTCACGACCAGCGCCGAGAGCACGGCGCTGGCGGCGGGCGGTGCGCCCGCGTGCGCGGGCGGCAGCCACAAGTGCAGCGGGAACAGCGCGGTCTTGGCGAGCAGGCCCGCGGTCATCATCGCGACCGCGATCCACGCCGCGGGTGAGGGACGCACGCGCTCCGCCAGCAGCGCGATGTCGAGCGTGCCGAACTCTCCGTACAGCAGCACGGCGCCGAGAAGGTAGAGGATGGAACCCGCAAGCGCGTAGATGAGGTAGCGCAGGGCCGCGCGCAGCGTCTCGCCCTTGCCGTCGAGGCAGACGAGCGGCACGCCGGCGAACGTGAGGAGCTCCAGCGCGACGTACAACGTGAAGAGGTCGCCGCTCACGAAGACGAGATTGAGCGAGCCCCACACCGCGAGCAGCAGCAGCCAGTACACGAGCGGCGCCCGTCCTTCGGACGTCCCGCTCGGAGTGCCGAAGTCGCTGCGCGCGTACAGGGCGATGCCGGCGATGACGACCGCGACGGCGACCATCATGACCACGGCCAGGGCGTCGGCACGCAGCGCGATGCCGAGCGGCGGCGCCCAGGCGCCGAGCAGATACGTGACAGGCGCGCCCGACCGCAGCATCGTCTCCGCGATGGCAATCGCAATGGCGAGGCCCGCGGCGATCGTGACGATGGCCACGCGCTGCGCGTTGCGCCCGCCCAGCACGAGTCCGATCATCATGCCTGCGAACGGGACGAGCACAGCGGCCGGGAGGAGCAGCCCGCCGGGTGTGGTCATGGCCTCGACCGCCACGCGCTAGCTCGGACCCGGGCCGCTCTCCGCCGCCGGCGGAGGCGAGTCCGATGCCAGCGTCGTCGACCTGGTCTCCTCCAACAGGCGCAGGAGCACCGTGACGGCGAGCGCCGTTGCCGAGAAGGCGACGACGATGCCGGTGATGAGCAACGCCTGCGGCACTGGATCGCCGCCCATGCCGGCTGCCGCGCCGCGCCGCGCGATGACGCCGAACAAGAGGAACACGCCGCTGCCCACGACGTTGAACGCGAGGATCTTGCGCAGCGGCTGCGGGTTGACGATGAAGCCGTAGAGGCCGACCCCGACGAGCGCGGCCGCTACCAGTCCGAAGAGCGTCGCTCCGCTCACGGCTCCGCCGCCCGTTCCGGCGTGCCGGCCATGATGAGGCCGAGCGTCAACGCGAGCGAAGGCATGAGCGCGATCTCGATCACGATGATCAGCGGCTTTGCCCAGCCGTCGGGATAGCCGAGGAACGCGCCGGCGGTCAGTGCGCCCGCGACGCCGACGGCGATGAACACGAGCGGGCCCGCGACGAGGAGGACCCGCAGCCATCGCCGGCTGATCGGCGGCGCGTCGGTGAGACCGGCCATGAGGACGAGCAGCCACATCGCCGCGACGATCGTGGCGCCCTGGAACTTGCCGCCCGGGTGATCGGCGCCGACCCAGAAGATGTAGACGCCAACGATGATGCCGATCGGCGGCAGCACGCGCGCGATGAATGCGAGGATGCCGTCGGGATCGGCGTTGTAGCGCGGACCGGGATGGCCGCCCCACACGCGGTCGGGCGCGAGCGACCAGACGCCGATCAGCGCGAGCAGCAACACGATCGCCTCGAGCATCGTGTCCATCGCACGATAGGCCAGCAGCACCGCGGTGATCGGATTGCCGACGCCGGTGGACGGCATGTGCGCGGCGACTTGCGGCGCGAGCGTCGGCGCCGGCTCGGGCAGCGTCAGGACGGCGACCGCGAGCGCCCCGGCCACGCATCCCGACACGAGTCCGGCAAGGAGGCGCACCGCCGCTCCCGGCGCCTCCATGCGCGCATCGGCTTCGGTCGCGCGCAGCCTGGCGGAGGCCCGAACGAGCAGGAGCCCGGTCAACCCGCCGCCGATCGCGGCCTCCGTCAATGCGATGTCGACGCCGCCCAGCTGCACCCATGCGATCGTCAGCAGCAGGCCGTAGGCGATGAAGCCCACGGTCGCGGGAAACGTGTCCCGCACGACCGTGGTGTAGATGCCCAGCGCCAGGATCAGCAGCGCGGGGGCGGCGTAGAAGGCGTCGATCATTCGGCAGGATTCCGGCGCGTGACGCGCCGCGCCGCGCGCGCGATCAGCTGACCGGCGTCGGCGCCCGGACAAGAGCACGAGCAGCCAGATCGCGATCAGCTTGAGCCCGTTCAACACGCCGTCGACATGCGGAAGCAGGCCGATCACGATCAAGCCGAGCCCGAGGTTGTCGGCCTTCGTGAGCGCGTGCAGGCGCGTGAGCGTGTCCGGAAAGCGCAACAGGCCGACGGTTCCCGCCAGGAAGAAGAACGCACCCGCACCGACGGTGACGTAAGTGAAGACTTCGAGCACGAGGCTCATGGCCGGTCCGCATCCTCCGCCGACGGCGGTGCGAATTTCACGAACGCAATCGATGCGAACGCCGCGAGCAGCGCGAGCGTCAGCGATACGTCGACCACCGAACCATCCCCGATCGCGGCACCGCCCAGAAGCAACGCGGCAATGCCGCCGCTGCCGAGCAATTGCGCGGCCATCATGCGATCGGCGTCGCCGGGACCGCGCAGCACGCGCACGAGACCCAGCGCGACCATCGCCAGCACGAACCCCGCTGCGGCGAGCAGGAACTCAGCCATGACGCTCTCCGGGCACCAGGGCCTTCGCGAGGAGGCGCTCCTCTTCGGCCATCTGCGCGGCGACCGGCTGGCCGGTGTCGAGGCAATGGAACTCGATCGTGTCCGGCCCGTCGCCCGAGGGCACGGTCCCGGGCATCAGGCTCGTGATAGTCGCGAAGTTGTTGCGGGCCTGCCCGCGGGGGAACCCGGTCCGGTACTCGACGAAGCCGGTACGCAGCGGCAGGCTCGGTGCGAACGCACGCCGCGCTACATCGATGCCCGCCAGCAGGGATTGCCAAAGGAAGCGTGGAACCAACGCAAGCAGCGAAAGGAACCGGACGCTGCCGGCTTCGGGCGGAAGAAGCCGCAGGCTCACCCAGGTGGCGCCGAACGCGGCGAGCCCGCCCACCACGAGATCAAGTGGCTTCGCGCTCTGCATGAGCACGATCCACAGCGCGAACAGCGTCGCGCCGCGCACCAGGGCTACGCTGGTCGGCGCCCGCGGCGAGCTCAAGCAGGAACCTCCGAAGGCGCCTTCTTCTCGTTGCCGAACACCGCCACGTACAGCACGGGCAGCAGGATCAGCGTCAGCAGCGTCGCCACGAGCAATCCGCCCATGATGGCGAAGGCCATCGGTCCCCAGAATACCGTGGGCGCGATGGGAATGAGGCCGAGCACCGTGGAGATCGCCGTCAGGATCATCGGGCGCAGGCGCCCGGTCGCCGACGCCATGACCGCGTCGCGCACACCCCTGCCTTCGGCGCGGTCGGTCTCGATCTGGACCACCAGGATCACCGCGTTCTTGGCGATCATCCCGATCAGCGCGAGGATGCCCAGGATCGCGACGAAGCCCAGCGGGCGGTTGAACACGAGCAGCGTGACGACGACGCCGATCAGCCCGAGCGGCAGCAGCGCGACGACCATGGCGACCCGGCGGAAGCTCACGAGCAACAGCATCATGGTCGCGAGCATCAGCAGGATCATGAGCGGCACGACGGCGAACACCGAATCGCTCGAAATGGCGCTTTCCTCGTACAGGCCGCCGGTCGCTATCTTGTACTGCTTCGGCAGCTTCTTTGCGAATTCGGCGACCTTCGGCGCGAGCGCGCCCACGACCGCATCGGGCAGCACGCCACCGGCGACGTCCGCACGCACCGTGAGGGTCGGGACGCGGTCGCGCCGCCAGACCAGCGGGAACTCCTGCTCTTCCACGAACGTCGCGAACTGCCGCAGCGGCACCATGCGCCCGCTCGGCGTGGGCACCTGCAGCGAGCTCAACGCCTGGAACGACACCCGCTGCTCGTCGGTCGCGCGAGCGACCACGTTGACGAGGTAGATGTCGTCGCGGAGCTGGGTGACGGTCGAGCCGGTGACCGCGGCGTTGAGGACGGCGGCCAGCCCACGCGAGCTCACGCCGAGCCGGCGCGCCTCGTCCTGGTCGACGTTGACGCGAACCTGCCGCGCCGGTTCCATCCAGTCGAAATGGACGTGCCGCGATCGCGGATCGGAGGCGAGTACTTCGGCGAACTGGAGCGCGATCCGCCGCACCTCGTCCTTGTCCGGACCGGTGATCCGGTACTGCAATGGCCAGCCCACCGGCGGACCCAGCTCGAGCGGAGACACGCGCGCGACGACGTCCGGAAACTGCTCGGCGAGCGCCTTTTCCAGCCTGGGCTGCAGGCGCTCGCGCGCCTCGAGATCCTTGGCGACGATGACGAACTGCGCGAAGAACGGGTTGGCGAGCTGCACGTTGAACGTGAGGATGAACCGGATCGCGCCGCGGCCGACGTAGGTGCTGAAGTGGTCGACGTCGGGGTCGTCCTGCAGCAGCGTCTCGAAGCGCTTCGCCTGCGCCTCGGTCGCGTAGATCGACGCGTTCTGCCGCAGCGTCATGTCGACGGTCAACTCCGGCCGGTCGGAGGCCGGGAAGAACTGCCGTGGCACGTACTGCGACATGAAGATCGCCGCGGCGAACGCAGCGAGCGTCAGCGCGATCGTCACCCATTTCGCGCCGATCGCGGCGGAAAGGAACGCGCTGTAGGCGTTCAGCAGCTTGCTGGGCTTGGCTTCCGCGTCGGCCTTGGGCGCCTTGAGGAGCGCCTTGCCGATGATGGGCGCGAAGATGACGGCGACCAGCCACGACACGATGAGCGAGATGCCGACCACCGAAAAAATCGAGAACGTGTACTCGCCGGCCGAACTCTGCGCGAAGCCGATCGGCACGAAGCTCGAGATCGTGACCAGCGTGCCGATCAGCATAGGCGCCGCGAGCGTGCGGTAGGCGAAGGTCGCCGCCTCGTCCTTGGTGTCGCCGGCGCCCAGCCTACGGATCATCGCGTCGACGGTCGTCATCGCGTCGTCGACCAGCAGCGTCAGGGCGATGATCAGCGCGCCGAGCGAGATGCGGTGGAGGTCGATGTGCGCGAAATCCATGACGGCGAACACGATCGCCAGCGTCAACGGGATCGCCAGCGCGACCACGGCGCCGGGCCGCACGCCGAGGCTCACGAAGCTGCAGACGAGGATGATCACGATCGCCTGCCAGAGCGACGTCATGAAGTCGTTGATCGCGACGTCCACGGAGACCGCCTGGTCGGCGACCAGCACCGGCTCGATTCCGACGGGCAGATTCGCACGGATGTCGGCCATCTCGGTACGGATGTTGGCCCCGAGCGTCAGGATGTCGCCGGCGTCGCGCATCGCGATTGCGAGGCCGATCGCCGGCTTGCCGTTGACGCGGAACATGGGTTGCGGCGGATCGACAAAGCCGCGGCGCACCGTCGCGATGTCGCCCAGGCGGAAGATGCGGTCGCCGGACACGAAGTTGACGTTCTCGATGTCGCGCTCGTTGTCGAACGCGCCGGTGACGCGCAGGAACACGCGCTCCTGCTCGGTCTGGATGACGCCGGCAGGCCGCACGAGGTTCTGCGCCTGCAGCGTCGCGAGGATCGTCGGGTAGTCGAGCCGCAGGCCCGCGAGCCGCTCGGTCGAGAACTCGATGAACACCTGCTCGTCCTGGGCGCCCAGCACCTCGATCTTCGAGACATCCTTCACCTGCAGGAGCCGGGATCGGGCGGCCTCGACGTAGTCGCGCAGTTCCCGGAACGTGAAGCCGTCGGCGGTGAACGCGTAGATGATGCCGAAGGTGTCGCCGAAGTCGTCGTTGAAGAACGGACCGACGACGCCCTGCGGCAGCGTGCCGCGCATGTCGCCGATGTTCTTGCGCACGTTGTACCAGACGTCGGCGATCTCCGCCGGCGGCGCGGATTGCTGCAAGTCGACGAAGATCGTCGTCTGCCCGGCCGTCGTGTAGCTGCGCACGCGGTCGAGATGGCGCGTTTCCTGCAACGTGCGCTCCAGACGCTCGGTGACCTGCTTCAGCGTTTCCTCGACCGTCGCGCCCGGCCAGGCGGCGGCGACGATCATGGTCCGGATGGTGATCGCCGGATCCTCGCCGCGTCCGAGCCGCAGGAACGACAGGACGCCCGCGGCCACCGCGACGATCATCATGAAGACGACCAGCGAGGGCCGCTTGAGCCCCCACTCGGAAAGATTCGGGCCGATCACTGCTTGGTCTCGAGCAGGCGGACCTTCTGGCCGGGCCGCAGCGCCTGGATACCGGCGGTCACGACGAGGTCACCGGGGTTGAGTCCGGATGCGACTTCGACCCGGACCGGATCGGACGACCGGATCTCGATGTTGCGCGTCGCGACGGCGCCGGTCTTCGGATCGACGACCCACACGGCGGACTGTCGGTCCGCCCGGATCACCGCGGACGGCGGAATCTCGATGCCGGCCGCCGATGCGAGCTTCATGCGACCTGTGACTGTGGCGCCGAGGCGCATGGCGGACGGCGGATTGTTGAGCCGCACTCTGACGCGGAAGGTTCCGGTGACGGGATCGGCGCGCGGTGCGACCTCGCGGACCGTGCCGGTGGCGACGACCTTCGGATCCGACGTCAGCACCACCGTGATTTCCGGATTGGACGGCGCGGAGTCCTTGATTCGCGCGGGGACGTCGAATACGGCATCGCGGCTGCCCTCGCGCGCGACCTGGACGATCATGCGTCCCGCGCCGACGACCTCGCCGGCCTCGGCACCCTGCGCCGTGACCACGCCGGCCACGTCCGACACGAGCCGCGTGTAGGAGAGCCGGTTCTCGCCGAGCGTGACCTGCGTCTGCGCCGACTCGACCTGCGATTCGGCGCTCTTCATGATCGACTCGGCCTGCTCGAACGATGCGCGCGACACGGCGTTCTCGGCAACGAGGTCACGGAAGCGCGCGAAGTTGTTGCGGGCCTCGGTGAGCTGCGCGCGGGTCGCGGCGAGTTGCGCGCGCGCCGCCTGGACGCTGCTTTCCTCGTTCTGCGAGTCGAGCCGCGCAATCAGTTGCCCGGGCCGGATCGTGTCGCCGACGCTCGCCAGCCGCTCGAGCATCCGGCCGTCGATCCGGAACGACAGGTTGATCTCGGTCTGCGCCTGGATGCTGCCGGTCAACGCGACTGTCTCGCCGGCGGCGCGCGTTTCAATCTTGATCGCGCGGACCGGGCGGATCTCCGGCGCAATCGGCTCCTGGGTACGCTGACAGGCCGAAAGCAATGCCAGCGTTGCAAATGCGGCAACCGCCATCGCGCGTGGCAATGGGGCGATTTCCTGAAACGCGGAGATCGCAGGCACGCGGGAACCCCCTGTTGGTTAGCGGCATTCCAAATATTTTCTTCGATGCCGTGTTGCAGCGCAATAGGTCGGACCTGGCGTCGTCCCGCGGCAGGCGCTCGTTGACCCGCTCGCCGCGGATTCTATCGATCACGTTTCCGCGGCGCGCGACACGTTGCGCGGAAGCTAGGATAATATTAGCCTGCATAAGAAGCATCATCGGCGAGGGCGCGATGCAATTGACACCCCGGGAATTCGACAAGCTGCTCATCTACATGATGGCCGAGGTCGCCTTGAAGCGCAAAGCGGGCGGGATCAAGCTCAACTATCCGGAAGCGGTCGCCATCATCTCGGCGCGGGCGTTGGACGGCGCGCGTGCCGGCAAGTCGATCGAGGAAGTCACGAGGGATGCCCGCGCGGCTCTCACCAAGGACGACGTGATGGATGGCGTGGCCGACTTGATCCCGATGGTGCAGGTCGAAGCGGTGTTCACCGACGGCAGCCGCCTCGTCACGGTCCACACGCCAATCCAGTAGTCAGCGCAACCCAAGGGGATGTCCATGGCAGGAGTCAAAGCCGGGCCGGTGATCGCCGCCGATGTCGATCCCGCAACAAAGAAAGTCGCTGTGGGAGGTTACGTGTGCCATGCCGCGCCTATCGTCTTCCACGACAAGCTCAAGGTGACGACGCTCAAGGTGCGCAACACCGGCGACCGACCGGTGCAGATCGGCTCGCACTTCCATTTCTTCGAAGTCAATCGGGCGCTGGAGTTCGACCGGGCCAAGGCATTCGGCCAGCATCTCAACATCCCCGCGTCCACGGCGTTGCGCTTCGAGCCGGGCGACGAGCGCGAGGTCAAGCTCGTGCCTTATGGCGGCAAGCGCGCCGTCTACGGCTTCAACAATCTCGTGGATGGCCCTACGGCGGGCAGGGCCGGCGACGCAGGCAGACCCAAGGCCGTGGCGCTCGCGGCGAAGCGCGGCTTCCGCTCGAGGGCGTGACGCGAAGGCCCGTCCGTTTCGCTCCCGACCCTGCTGAGCAGTCGCGCTTCCCCAGACGAGGATCCTCACATGGCAACCCTCTCCCGCAACGAATATGTCGGGCTGTATGGCCCCACGATCGGCGACCGTATCCGCTTGGGCGACACAGGATTGTTCGTCGAGATCGAGCGCGACCTGCGCGGCGCGTACGGCGACGAGATTGTCTTCGGCGGTGGCAAGAGCTTGCGCGAGGGCATGGGAATGGACAACCGGCTGACGTATGCCGGCGGACCCCCGGATCTCGTTATCACGAACGTGACGATCATCGACGCCGTCCTGGGGGTCGTGAAGGCCGACGTCGGCGTCCGCGACGGGCGCATCTGCGGCATCGGCAAGTCCGGCAATCCGCAGACCATGGACGGCATTACGCCGGGCCTTGAACTGGGCCTCGCCACCGACGCCATCTCCGGCAATCACCTCATCATGACGGCTGCCGGCATCGATACGCACATCCATTTCATTTCGCCGCAGCAGGCCTATGCGGCGCTGTCCAACGGCACGACCACGCTGATCGGCGGCGGCACCGGCCCCACGGACGGGTCGAATGCGACCACGGTCACGCCCGGACCTGGCAACATCGCGAACATGCTGCGCGCCTTCGAAGGCTGGCCGGTCAACGTCGGCATCCTCGGCAAGGGCCACGGTCACGGCAAGGATGCGCTGGTCGAGCAGATCGAGGCCGGCGCCGTCGGGTTCAAGTGCCACGAGGACTGGGGCACCACGCCGGCGGTGCTTCGCTCCGCGCTGACGGTGGCCGACCAGATGGACGTCCAGGTGTGCATGCACACGGACACGCTGAACGAATCGGGCTTCGTCGAGGACACGATCGCGGCATTCGAGGGGCGCACGATCCACTCGTTTCACACCGAAGGCTCCGGCGGCGGCCACGCGCCCGACATCATCAAGGTGTCGGGCCTGCCGAATGTGCTGCCCGCGTCGACGAATCCCACGCTGCCCTACGGCGTCAACTCGCAGGCGGAGCTGTACGACATGATCATGGTGTGCCACCACCTGAGCCCCGATATTCCGTCGGACGTGGCATTCACCGAAAGCCGCATCCGCGCCGAGACCATCGCGGCCGAGAACGTGCTGCAGGACATGGGTGTGATCTCGATCTTCTCGAGCGATTCGCAGGCGATGGGGCGCATCGGCGAATGCTGGCTGCGCTGTATCCAGACGGCCGACGCGATGAAGACCGGGCGCGGTAAATTGCCGGAAGATGCGCCCGGCAACGACAACTTCCGCGTTCTGCGCTACGTCGCCAAGATCACGATGAATCCCGCGATCGCGCACGGCATTTCGCATGTTCTGGGCTCGGTCGAGGTCGGCAAGATCGCCGATCTCGTGCTCTGGGAGCCCGGGTTCTTCGGCGCCAAACCCAAGATCGTGCTGAAGGGCGGCGTCGTCAACTGGGCGGTGATGGGCGACCCGAACGCGTCGCTGCCAACGCCGCAACCGACCTACTACCGTCCGATGTTCGGCGCCTTCGGCCAACTCCCGTCCCAGACGTGCGTGACCTTCGTTTCGAAGGCGGCGCTCGCCGGCGGAATCGGCGAGCGGCTCGATTTGCGCAGGCAGCTGATCCCGGTCAAGAACACGCGCAAGATCGGCAAGAAGGACATGGTGCGCAATTCTGGCACACCGAAGATCGAAGTCTCCGCCGAGACGTTCGCGGTCACCGTCGATGGCGTGCACGCGACAGTGCCGCCGCTGAAGACGATCTCCCTCAACCAGAGGTATTTTTTCAGCTGAGCGGCGCGCCTTGATACTCATCGAAAAGGTCTTGGGCAATGCAAGCGACCCGGAATGGGCCGCGCGCCTGGCCGCAGGCACGGTGGAACCGCTCGCCCTCGACCACTGGGAGGCGCAGAAGAACCGTTTTCGCAAGACGACGGCGAGCGGACGCGAGATTGCCGTTTCGCTCGACCGCGGCGCCTTCCTGCGCGACGGCGACGTCCTGCTGTGGGACGCCGCTGCCGCCCGCGGCGTGGTCGCCACGATCAGCCTGCGCGACGTGATGATCATCCACCTGGACCAGCTGGCGGCGCAGGATCCCGAATACGCGATGCGCACGTGTCTCGAGCTCGGCCACGCGCTGGGCAATCAGCACTGGCCGGCGCTGGTCAAGGGCGCGCGTGTATTCGTGCCGCTGACCGTCGACCACAAGGTCATGGCCTCGGTGATGAAGACGCATCGTTTCGAAGGCATCCGGTACGAGTTCGTGCCGGGCGACGACATCGTTCCCTATCTCGCGCCCCATGAGTCGCGGAGGCTGTTCGGCGGTGCCGAGGGGCCGATCCATACGCACACGGGCGACCGGTACGTCACGGTCGATCCGGTCACCGGCCACGTGCACGGGCGCTCCCCGGTGCGCGCGCACCCGCACGTCCATCCGCATATCGACGCGGAACCTCCTCCGTGAATGCGGGCGATGACGGCGCCGCGCTGCCCGTCACCGCGACGCACCTCGCGCGGATGCTGCAGTTCGGCGACTCGGTGTTTCCGATCGGCGGCTTCGCGTTCTCCGGCGGGCTCGAATCCGCCATCCAGAAGGGCGTCGTCGCCGATCCAGCTACGCTGCTGGCCTTTGCGCGCACGGCCGTCGAGCAGGCCGGTCGCGGCGACGGCATCGGGCTGATCTGCGCCCATCGCTGCGCGTTGGCCGGCGACATCGAGGAAGTCGTCCGGATCGATGCGCTGATCTATGCCCGGAAGCTTTCGGGAGAGACGCGGACGATGTCCGTGCGCATGGGCCGGAAGTTCACGGAAATGGGCGCGTACGTGACGGAGGCGCCCGAACTGCGCAACTGGCGCCAACGTGTGCTCGCCGGCACGACGCCCGGCTGCTATCCGGTGGCGCTCGCGGTCAACTTCGCCGCCCAGGGCCTGACCGCACGGGACGCCTTCGTCGTCCACCAATATGGCGTGGCGTCGACCATTCTGGGCGCGGCGCTGCGCCTGATGCGCATCAGCCACATGGACACGCAGCAGATGCTCTATGCGCTCAATGCCGACGCGGACACCGCGTATGCCGCCGCGGCGAGGGCCCGCCTTGCCGACATGGCGGGTTTCGCGCCACTCGCGGAAATCCTGGCCGCCGTCCACGTCAAGGCGCACGTGCGATTGTTTATGAACTGATTTCCCGACCTGGAGTGAAACGAAACGTGAAAAAGATAACGCGCATCGGGATCGGCGGCCCCGTCGGGTCCGGCAAGACGGCGATCGTGGAGGCCATCACGCCGCCGCTGCTGGACATGGGCATCAAGATCCTCATCATCACCAATGACGTCGTGACGACGGAGGACGCCAAGCACGTTCAGCGCACGTTGAAGGGCATCCTGCTCGAGGAACGCATCATCGGCGTCGAGACCGGCGCGTGTCCGCATACGGCGGTGCGGGAGGATCCCAGCATGAACCTGGCGGCCGTCGAGGACATGGAAGCGCGCTTTCCCGACGGCGACGTCGTGCTGATCGAGAGCGGCGGCGACAATCTCACGCTGACGTTCTCCCCGGCGCTGGTCGATTTCTTCATCTACGTGATCGACGTCGCCGCCGGCGACAAGATCCCGCGCAAGAACGGACCCGGGATCACGCAGTCGGACATCCTCGTCATCAACAAGACCGACCTCGCCCCCTATGTCGGCGCGAGCCTGGAAGTGATGGCGCGCGATTCGAAGCTGATGCGCGGCGACAAGCCGTTCCTGTTCACCAACTGCCGCACCGGCGAGGGCATTCCCGAGCTCGTCGACCTGATCCGCAAGGATCTGCTGTTCGACCTGAAGCTGCCTGCGGGGCAGTCTGCGTGATGGGCACGGTCGAGCGGGCATTCACGCTCGCCCTCGTGGCCGGCGGCGCGCCGGCGGAGTTCGCGGCTTACCACGACGAGCCGCCGCAGATGAAGAGCGGCGCCGTCGGCAAGTCCGGCTTCCTGCGGCTGGGGTTCGAGCACCGCGACGGGCGCACGATCCTGGCCGATCTCGATTCGTGTGCGCCTTTTCTCGCGCAGCGTGCGTTGCACTGCGACGACGCGCTCCCGGACATGGCGTGGCTGTTCATGATCACGACGGGTGGCTGCGTCCTGCAGGGCGACCGCCTGGCGCTTGAGGTGAGGCTGGGACCCGGCGCCAGGGCACACCTCACCACGCAATCGGCGACCAAGGTCCATTCGATGGACGCCAATTTCGCGCACCAGACCCAGTCCTTCACGGTCGACAAGGGCGCGTACCTTGAATGTCTTCCCGATCCCCTCATCCCGCACCGCCGGGCCCGGTTCGCCAACGACACGCGGATCGTGATCGACCCGACCGCCTCGATGCTCTGTTCCGAGATCGTTCAGCCGGGACGCAAATACCATCACCCGGACGAGTGCTTCGGCGCGACGCTGCTGTCGCTGGCGACCGCGGCTGAGCGACCCGGCGGGCAGCCGTTGTTCAGCGAAAAGCTGGTGATCGAGCCATTGCGCTTTTCCGTGCGGCAATCGGGCGTGATGGACGACTTCGACGTGTTCGGCAATGTGATCCTGTGCACGCCCGCCCGCGTGGCTGACCGCATTCACGCGCGCGTCACGGCCGAGGTCGATCTGGTGGAAGGCGTGGCGTTCGGCGCGTGCCGGCTGCCCAATGACGCCGGCCTCATCTACAAGGTCCTTGGTCGCGAGACGGCGCAGGTGCGGGCCAAGGTGCGGGAGTTCTGGGCCGTGGCGCGTCACGAAATAACGGGCGCGGCCATCCCGCCCCCTTTCTTCTGGCGGTAGCCGTCGCGGCTGCCGCGATCGACGGAGGAGGCGTCCTATGAAGAATCTGCTGGCAAGCTGGGAATCGCTCTGTGCCGCGTCGGGCGCGATGCGCTTCGTCGACAGCAACCTGCGCGGCGTCGGGCAGGTGATGTTCCAGGATAATCCGTTGAGCGGAGCGCTGTTCTTGGCCGCCATCGCCTGGGGATCGTTCACCGCAGGCGTGCCGCACGTGCTCTTCGGTGCCTTGGTCGCCATCGTCGTGGCGACGCTCACGGCCCGGTGGCTGCGCGTCGACCCGGAGGCGCTGCGTGCTGGCCTCTATGGCTTCAACGGCGTGCTCGTGGGCCTTGCACTCGCAACGTTCGTCGCGCCTGGTCCGCTGCTGTGGGCCTACGTGGTGCTGGGCGCCGCGGTGTCGGTTGTCGTCATGTCGGCCACCGTCAACGTGGCCAGGACCTGCAGCATTCCGGCGCTGACCTTTCCGTTCGTCCTTGTCACGTGGCTGCTGCTGCTCGCGACCTACGGGTTCGCGGGCCTTTCCGGTAGCGCGCTGCCCGCTGCAGGGGTGGTCGCACCGTTCCAATCGGTCGCGGCCACGCACGTCGACGCCAGCCTGTTCGTGCAGGCGACGCTACAGAGCATTTCGCAGGTGTTCCTCAAGGGCAGTGCGATCGCGGCGCTGCTCTTCCTCGCCGGCTTGGCCGTCAACTCCGTCGCGGCGGCGGTGGCCGCTCTTTGCGGCGCGGTCCTGGCCGTGGTCACCGCGCATTTGCTCGGCGCGGAAAGCGACCTCATCACCGGCGGACTGCTGGGCTTCAGTCCGGTGCTGACGGCGGTGGCGCTGGGTACTGTGTTCAACTCACCCAGCCTGCGCGTTGCGGCCTACGCGGCGCTGGGAACGGTGTTCACCGTGGTCGCGCAGGCGGCGTTCAACGTTGCGCTGACGCCGCTCGCCATACCGGCGCTCACCGGGCCCTTCGTGCTCGTGACTTGGATGTTCTTGCTTCCACGGCCATCCTTCGACAACACCGCCCGTGATTCTGCGAACGGCTGAGCCCGCGCGTCGGGCCGACGTCTCGCACTCGCTAGTCGGGCGACGCGGGCGGTCCGGCGCGACCTTCGCGCTTTCCCTTGACGGCGATGATCACCGGAACGAGGACCGCGGCCACGAGTCCGGCGGCGAAGCCGTTGTTGTACAGGTTGAGGCCCGCGTGCAACGACCCGACGGAGAGCGCCGCGGACGAATGCACGAGTCCCGCCACGATTCCCCAGTGCCAGCCGAAGCGACCTGCGATGGGCGCTAGCGTCGTCCCAAATAGCGCGGCAAGGAGGATCGACGGATCGGCGGCGGTGAACGGCTTGAACAGCGAACCCAGGAACACGCCGAGCATGATCGGCACGATGTTGCGCGGATGCTTGCCGAACGCCGAGAAGCCGACAATGGTAAGGATCGCGCCGATGACGGGCCCGTTGAGATCGCCGCCGACCGCCAGCACGTAGGCCATGCCGATGGCGCCCGTCAATCCCATGTTGGCGAGCGTCGGTCCAAAGCCTGCGAGCTCGATGAAATCGGTCGGCGCCTGGCCCGCCTGGGCGATGATTTGTTTCAGCCGCGACGCGAGCGCACGGTCGACATGGAAGCCGAAGGCGACCATCGAGGCAAACAGCAGCGCCAAGAAGCTGCCGAGCAGGCGGTTGTTGCCGGACGTCCAGATCATGACCGGGTCCGGAACGAACCCGTAGGACTTGTACGTGGCGACGACGAGCGTGCCCACGATGCCGGCGGTGAAGCCCATGTTGTAGAGGCTGTAGCCCACGTGCGCCTTGAAGAGCTGTGCGGCGGCCGGGACCAGGATGAAGCCGATGGCGAGGCTTGTGCCGATGGCGAGGGGGACGCGAAGCTCGACGGTCAGCGTCGTGCTGAACAGGATTTCCGAGAAGACGGGGGCCAGTGCAGCGCCGAAGAACGCGGTGTTGACATGGCCCGAAAACGACTCCCCCTTGAATCGCGCGAAAAGGAAGACGCCGAGGACGATCGACCAGACGTTGAGCAGATTCTTGCCGAAGAGGCCAAAGCCCAGTACAAGGAACAGGCAGGCCACCGACGCACCCGTGATCTTCGCCTGCGCCACGTAATAGACGACACAGGCGCACAACGTCAGCAGGCCGGCGTTCACGCAGGCGGCGCCGATGCCGCCGATCCCGAAATAATCGGTGAGCAGGGCGTCGCGCGTCGTGACAATCTCGACCAGGCCGTGCAGTACCTGCGCGGCGCCATCGACCGCGAAGCCGAAGACAACGAACGCGGCGGCGCAGGCACCCACGACGCAAAGGATCGTGCCCTCCGCGAACGGCGGAGGGAGTGCGCGGTCGCCGGCTTCTTCGGTCATCGCCTGGTCTGCGCCTCGATGTCACTCCGGATGGCTTGATGTGCCGACGGCGTCGCGGCACCCGGGAATCAGGTTGGATTGACGCGGGTTTCGCGCAGCATGCGAATGCCGGCGTACGCGACGACGACGGTCAACGACGGGCTCAAGAAACTGAAAGACGCGTACGGCGCGTAGCTCCATGTGGTCACGCCCAGCGTTGCCGCCATGTAGGCACCGCAACTGTTCCAAGGAAATGAGTGCGGAAGTAGGGGTACGCCGGGCGCACATGTCACCTCCGGTACCCTCCCGCGGTGGCGGTTGGGCCGCAAGGTAAATTGTGAGAGAGAAGTAGTGCGAGGCGTGCGATGTGCGAACAAGCGGATCCCGCAGCAACTTCGCATTCTGCCCGATGTCGAGCGGGATGCAAAGGCGCACCGGAATTCGGCGCCTGCGTTGGGTGGCTTCGCTCGCAACCGCGTGGAAAGCGAAGCGGCCCGATGCCGGAAAAGGGCCGGCCACACGCACACCGTGCCCGCAGACCGGGGCGCAGTATGACGTCGTCGCGACGGTTGCGAATCGGCGCGCCTGCCATCACCGGGCCGGCAGCCCAGCCGCTGCGCGAAGGTTGCTTCCCTGCGGCCCGACCACTATCCTTGGCGGCGTGACCGGAACGTCCATCGGTGATCGCCGCGCATGGTGGCTGCCGTTGGCCGTCATCGCGATGGCCGAGGCGCAGATGTCGCTCAACATCAATGCGCTGCCGGTGTCCATCGGTGGGATCGTCGCAGAATTCCACACGCCCGCCACCGCGGTCGGCGCGGCCATCGTCGCGCACTCGGTCGCGGTGGCCGGCTTCGAACGGAGCCTGGTGGACAATTCCGCCATTCCGCCCGCACTGATCAAGCAGGTCGACCTCGATCGGGCGAATTTCGTCAGCAATGACCGATTGAAGGACATGATGACGGGCATCGACGCCACGCCCGAGCAGATTGCCGAAGCCCTGCGGATCAACGCCGAGGCGCGGCTGCGCGCGCTCGAGTTGTCGTTCCTGTTGCTAGCGGGCGCTGCGCTGCTCATGATCAGCCCGGTCGGCCGGCTTCCGGATCACGTCCGTGGCGCTGCCGGACCCGAACCGATGTGGGCCGCGTGATGCCCGCGATCCGCGTAAACTTTTAGGCTATCACAGCGCCTGTGGCGGCAATCTGGGCCGTACGTTGTTGGGATGGGGAGGGTTGGATCGGAAATCCCGACTCGCCACAAACGATGCTGGCTTGACCACGACTCTCGGATAATCGCGGATACGACTGGGTGCCCAATGCGCTACTGGCTGATGAAATCCGAGCCGGACGAGTTTTCGATCGACGATCTCTCCGCGGCCAAGAACCGGACCACGCCTTGGTTCGGCGTGCGCAATTACCAGGCGCGCAACTTCATGCGCGACCAGATGCGGGTCGGCGACCGCGCGTTCTTCTACCATTCGAGCTGCCCGGAGCCCGGCATCGCGGGGATCTGCGAGGTCTCGGCGCCGGCCTACCCGGACGCGACGCAGTTCGACCGCAAGAATCCGCACTACGATCCGAAGTCGACGCGCGAGGCCCCGCGCTGGGTCAACGTCGACGTGAAGTTCGTCGAGAAGACACGGCTGATCGGGCTCCCCGAGCTGCGTGCGCACCCGGAGCTCGCGCACATGCGGGTCCTGCAGCGCGGCAACCGGCTGTCGATCACGCCGGTCGACCCCGCCGAGTGGGCCTTCGTGGTGAAGCTCGCGAAGCGGCGCCCGTAGGTTCGTGGATCCGGCGCTGATCGTCGCCTTCGTGGCGCTGGGCGCGCTCGTCGGCTTTCTCGCAGGACTCCTCGGCATCGGCGGCGGCATGACGATGGTGCCGCTCCTGACGATCGTCTTCAGCCGGCAGGGGTTCGCCGCCGAGCACGTCGTGCACCTCGCCGTGGCGACCGCAACGGCAACGATCCTGTTCACGTCGATCGCGTCGGCAAGCGAGCATCACCGGCATGGCGCCGTGCTGTGGCGCGTCGTCACCGGGATGGCGCCGGGCATCGTCGTCGGTTCGCTCGTCGGTCCGCAGATTGTCGGCACGATGTCGACATCACTCCTGGCGGCGTTCTTCGGCGTGTTCGTTGCGGTCTCGGCGACGCAGATGCTTGCCAATCGCAAGCCGGCGCCGACGCGCGAGCTGCCCGGGACGCCCGGACTCTTCGCCGTCGGCGGCGGCATCGGGCTTATCTCAAGCATGGTCGGCGCCGGGGGCGCGTTCCTGTCCGTGCCGTTCATGCGTGCGTGCAACGTGAAGCTGCGCAACGCAGTCGCGACTTCGGCGGCCATCGGGCTGCCGATCGCGATCGCGGGGACGGTCGGCTTCGCCCTCGCGGGATGGCGCGCAACGAATCTGCCGCCGTGGTCGATCGGCTACGTCTATGTTCCGGCGCTGCTCGCGATCGTCGTCGGCAGCGTGATCAGCGCGCCGATCGGTGCCCGCGCGGCGCACCGATGGCCGGTCGCGCGGCTGCGGCACGCGTTCGCGGTCCTGCTCTACGTGCTCGCGGCGTACATGTTGTGGAAGGCCTGGAGTTCGTCGCAAGGCTGAACCGGCGACGCGTGGTTCGCACGATCACGAGCCTTCGCCGGAGAACCTCTCCCGCAACAGATTCTTCTGCACCTTGCCCATCGCGTTGCGCGGCAGCTCGTCGACGAAGAACACGCGTTTCGGGACCTTGAACCCCGCGATCTCCGCCTTGAGCGCGCCGATCACGTCGCCTTCGCTGGGCGCCTCGCCGGGTCGCAGTACGACGACCGCGGTGACCGCCTCGCCGAAGTCGGCGTCCGGCACACCGATGACCGCGGACTCGGCCACGCCGGGCAGTGCGTCGATCCGCTCCTCGACTTCCTTCGGATAGACGTTCAAGCCGCCGGTGATGATCAGGTCCTTCGCGCGGCCGACGATTCTGACGTAGCCGTTGTCGAGAATCTCGCCCATGTCGCCGGTGCGGAACCAACCGTCGGCGGTGAACTCTTCGCGCGTCTTCTCGGGCATCCGCCAGTAGCCGGAAAAGACGTTCGGTCCCTTGACCTCGATGCCGCCCACGTGTTCGGCCGCAAGTGGCGTCCCGTCGTCGCCGACAACGCGCACCGAGACACCCGGCAGCGGAGGCCCAACGGTGCCGGCGATCCGCTCGCCGGCGAGCGGGTTCGACGTGTTCATCCCGGTCTCGGACATCCCGTAGCGCTCGAGGATGGTGTGGCCCGTGCGGCGCTGAAACTCGTCGAAAGTGTCGGGAAGGAGCGGCGCCGAGCCTGACACGAACAACCGCATCGTGCGGCAGTCCGCTGCGCCGAACGCGGGATCGGCGAGGAGCCGCGTGTAGAACGTCGGAACGCCCATCATAACCGTCGCGCGCGGGAACAGCGCGCGGACTTGCGCGGGATCGAACTTCGCGAGCCACAGCATGCGCGCTCCCGACAGTAGCGCGCAGTGAATGGCGACGAACAGTCCGTGGACGTGGTAGATCGGGAGCGCGTGCAGGAGCACGTCGCCGCGCGTGAACCCCCAGGCATCGACCAGCGCGAGCGCGTTGCTGCCGAGGTTGCGGTGCGAGAGCATCGCACCCTTTGCCCGGCCAGTCGTGCCCGAGGTGTAGAGGAGGGCCGCGAGATCGTCGGGCTTCGTCGCCACCGGCTCGAAGGTCTCCGGCTTGTCCGCTGCCCGCTCGTGCAGCGTGCCTTCGCCGCCCGCGAGCGTCATGACCGTCGCGGCGGGGCGCAGAGGAGCCGCCATCGCGGCGGACTCGGGTCGGCAGACGATGACGGCCGGCTCTGCGTCGCCGAAGAAATAGGCGAGCTCGCTCTTCTGGTAGCCGGTGTTGAGCGGCAGATAGACGAAGCCCGCGCGAAGGCAGGCCAGATAGAGCGCGAGCGCCTCCCAGCACTTCTCGACCTGGACTGCGACGCGGTCGCCGCGCTCGCAGTTCGCATCGGCGAGGGCATGGGCGAAGCGCGCGGAGGTCGCGTCGAGCTGGTCGTAGTGGATGACCGGCCCGTCAGGGATGAGCAGGCAGGGCTCGCCGGCGCGCTCGTCGAAATGGGCGCGAAACAGAGCGTACAGGTTGGCGTTCATGCGAGCGGGGGCGCGACCGCCGCCATTACAGCACAACGCCCGCCGGGCCGCCGGCCATGCGGGCGTCGTCAACCGTGTCAGGCTGCTAGATCAGGCCGGCGCCGCGCGCCCACTTGTACTTCGCGCCCAGCACCATCACCGGCATCTCGGTCGAGTACGGGTATGCCGGAATTCCATGGTCGAACAGGTATTCCGCTGCCTCCTCGACCTCGACGTCACCCGCGAGCGAGGCGACGATCGGCTTCTCGATGCCCTTCGCGCGCATTTCGTCGATCACCTCGACCATCGTCTTCGCGAATACCATCGGCGGCGTGATGATCGTGTGCCAGTAGCCCAGTATCAGCGCGTGGATGCGCGGATCCTCGAGGCCCAGCCGGACCGTGTCCTGGTAGGTCTTCGGCGGCTGGCCGCCGGTGATGTCGACCGGATTGCCGGCGGCGCCAAACGGCGGGATGAACTTGCGGAACGCGGCGTCGAGATCCGGCGGCATCGGCATCAGCTTCAGGCCGTTGTCGACGCACGCATCCGACAACAGCACGCCTGAACCGCCGGCACCGGTGATGATGACGACGTTCTCGCCCTTTGGTGTCGGCAGCACGGGAATCGCGCGCGCGTACTCGAGGAGCTCGCGCAGCGCCTTGGCGCGGATCACGCCCGACTGCCGTAGCACGTCGTCGTAGATCTTGTCGTTGCCGGCGAGGGCGCCGGTGTGCGACGACGCGGCGCGCGCGCCCAGGCTCGTGCGTCCGGCCTTCAGCATCACCACCGGCTTCTTCTTCGACACGCGCTTCGCGACCTCGGCGAACGCGCGGCCGTCCTTCAGGTCCTCGCAGTGCTGCGCGATGATGTGCGTGTTGTCGTCCTGCTCGAAGAACGTGAGGAGGTCGTCCTCGTCGATGTCGCTCTTGTTGCCAAGTCCGACGATCGCCGAGACGCCCATCTTCGCCGAACGCGAGAAGCCGATGATCGCCATGCCGATGCCGCCGGACTGCGACGACAGCGCCGCATGACCCTTGACGTCGTACGCGGTACAGAAAGTTGCGCAGAGGTTCTTCCACGTGTAGTAGAAGCCGTAGATGTTCGGGCCCATCAACCGCACGCCATACTTCTGCCCGATCGCCTGGATCTCCTTCTGGCCCTCGACGTTGCCCGGTCTCGGCGAAGCCCGACGGGAATCAGCACCGCGCCCGGGATCTTCTTCTCGCCGCACTCGACGAGCGCTGCCGCGACGAACTTCGCGGGAATCGCGAACACGGCGACGTCGATCGGCCCGGGAACGTCCTTGACGCTCTTGTAGGCCTGGCGCCCCATGATCTCGGCGGCCCCGGGGTTGATCGGATAGATCTTGCCCTCGTAGCCGCCGTTGATGAGGTTCTTCATCACCGAGTTGCCGATCTTTCCAGTCTCGTCGGAGGCCCCGATCACGGCCACCGCTTCGGGCTTCATGATCCGGTTCATGTCGCGGACGATGTCCTCGTGCTTCGGCCGGAAGCGCGGCGTCGGCGGATTCAGGTCGAGCACGATGCGCACGTCAGCGGCCGTTGCGCCCTTGTCCGTCGCGAACACCGGGTTCAGGTCCATCTCGGCGATCTCGGGGAAATCGGCGACGAGCTTCGAGACGCTCTGGATCACCGTCGCGAGCGCACCGCGATTGACGCCCTTCGCGCCGCGCACGCCCTTCAGGATCTCCGCCGCCGCGATGCCGTCCAGCATCGACAGCGCATCCTCCTTCGACGCCGGTGCCAGGCGGAACGTGATGTCCTTCATCACCTCGACGAGCACGCCGCCCAGGCCGAACGCGACGAGCTTGCCGAACGACGGGTCGGTCACCGCGCCGATGATGACTTCCTGACCTCCGCCCACCATCTGCTGGACCTGCACGCCGAGGAGCTGCGCCTTGCGGTCGTACTTCTTCGCATTGGCGACGATGGTCGCGAAGCCCTTACGCACCTCGGCGGAAGTGCGCAGGCCGACCAGCACACCGCCGGCCTCGGTCTTGTGCAGGATCTGCGGCGATACGATCTTCAGGACGACGGGATAGCCCATCGCGGTGGCGAGCTTCGCAGCCTGTGCCGGCGTGGTCGCGACGCCTTCCTTCGGCACCGGGATGCCGTACGCGTCGCACACGGCCTTGCCCTCCGGCGCGGTCAGCGCCGTGCGGCCATCGGCCTTCACGCGGTCGAGAATCTGCCGCACTGCCTTCTTGTTCGTGGCCATCGTCGTTCCCTTCGTGCTCGCTAAATCACCTTGTCCGCGCGCAGCGCCGCGACCGCATCTTTGCCGTAGCCCAGCTCCGCGAGGACTTCATCGGTGTGCTCGCCCAAGAGCGGCGAACGCTTGACGTCGCTCGGGCTGTCCGACATCTTGATCGGGTTGCCGACCGTCAGATATTTCCCGCGCGTCGGATGGTCGACCTCGACGACGGTGCCCGTCTTGCGCAGCGATGGCTCCTCTGCGATCTCCTTCATGGACAGGATCGGTCCGCACGGGATGTCGTGCTTGTTCAGGATGTCCATCGCCTCGAACTTCGTCTTCGTCATCGTCCACTTCTCGATTTCGCCGAAGATCTCCATCAGGTGCGGCAGCCGGGCCTTCGGCGTGGCGTAGCGGGGGTCGGTGAGCCATTCGGGCCGCCCGATCACCTCGCAGATGTCCTTCCATACGGGGGCCTGGGTGATGAAGTAGATGTACGCGTTGGGGTCGGTCTCCCAGCCCTTGCACTTGAGGATCCAGCCGGGCTGGCCGCCGCCCGATGCGTTGCCGGCGCGCGGGACGGCTTCGCCGAACTTGCTGTTCGGATACTGCGGATACTCTTCCATGACATGCGTGCGGTCGAGCCGCTGCTGGTCGCGGAGCTTCACGCGGCAGAGGTTGAGCACGCCGTCCTGCATCGCGGCCAGCACGCGCTGCCCGCGCCCCGACGTGTTGCGCTGGTAGAGCGCCGCGACGATGCCGAGCGCGAGATGCAATCCGGTGCCCGAGTCGCCGATCTGCGCGCCGGTCACGAGCGGCGGGCCGTCGTCGAAGCCCGTCGTCGACGCGGCGCCCCCCGCGCACTGCGCGACGTTTTCGTAGACCTTGCACTCCTCGTACGGCCCCGGGCCGAAGCCCTTGACGGAGGCCATGATCATCCGTGGATTGAGCTCCTGGATCCGTTCCCACGTGAAGCCCATCCGGTCGAGCGCGCCGGGCGCGAAGTTCTCGACCAGCACGTCGCAATGCTTCACCAGCCGCTCGAGAATCTCCTTGCCCTTCGGGTTTTTCGCGTCGACGGTGATCGAGCGCTTGTTGTGGTTCAGCATCGTGAAGTAGAGGCTGTCCACGCCGGGTATGTCGCGCAACTGCCCGCGCGTGATGTCGCCTTCGCCCGCGCGCTCGATCTTGATCACGTCTGCGCCGAACCATGCGAGGAGCTGCGTGCACGTCGGCCCCGATTGCACGTGCGTGAAGTCCAGGATGCGGACGCCGTCTAATGCCTTACCCATTTCGTCCCCTATGCGATGCCGTGATTCCGGAAGCGATACTCGGGCCTGAGAGGCCGTCACGATTTCTTCTTCGCCGTCGGATTGAGGCTCGTGATGCGGCCACTTTCCGTGCCCGCTTTTTCGTCGATGACCGCGTTGATCAGGGTCGGCTTGCGCGAGCGGATCGCTTCTTCCATCGCACTCTTAAGCTCGGCCGGCGTCGTGGCCAGCACACCCACGCCACCGAAGGCCTCCATCAGTTTCTCGTAGCGTGCGCCCTTGACGAACACCAAGGGCGATGGATCGTGTCCTCCGGTCGGATTCACTTCATCGCCGCGGTAGACGCCGTTGTTGTTGAGGATCACGACACAGACCGGCAGGTTGTAGCGGCAGATCGTCTCGACTTCCATGCCAGAGAAACCGAAGGCGCTGTCGCCCTCGACCGCGATCACCTGCTCGCCGCTGACTACGGCCGCCGCGACCGAAAAGCCCATCCCGATCCCCATGACACCCCACGTGCCGACGTCCAGCCGTTTGCGTGGCTTGTACATGTCGACGATGCTGCGCGTGAAGTCGAGCGCGTTCGCGCCCTCGTTGACGAGCATGGCATCCGGGTTCGCCTTGACGATGTCGCGCACGACGTTGAGCGCGCTGTGGTAGTTCATCGGCGTCGGGTTCTTCGCCAGCGCTTCCCCCATCTTCGCGACATTCTTGGTCTTGCGCTCCGCGATGGCGTCGAGCCACTCGGCGGGCGGCTTCGGCCAGTTCGATCCCGCAGTTGCGTTGACGGCGCCGAGCATCGCCGAGACGCACGAACCGATGTCGCCGACGACCGGCGCATCGATACGGACGTTGCTGTCCGCCTCCTGTGGCGAGATATCGATCTGGATGAACTTCTGGCCGCCCCATTCCTTGGCGCTGTCGCCGCCCCACGTTTTGCCTTTGCCGTGGGAAAGCAGCCAGTTCAGGCGCGCACCGATCACCATCACGACGTCGGCTTCCGGCAGCACGTACGAGCGGGCTGCCGATGCGGATTGCTCGTGCGTGTCGGGCAAGAGGCCCTTGGCCATCGCCATGGGCAGGTAGGGGATGCCGGTCCTTTCCACGAGCGCGCGAATATCTGCGTCGGCCTGCGCGTACGCCGCACCTTTGCCGAGAATGATGAGCGGACGCTTGGCGGTCCGGAGCAGATCGACCGCGCGCTGCACGGCCTCGGGCGCCGGGATCTGGCGCGGCGCCGGATCGACGACCTTGATCAGCGACTTCCGCCCCGCTTCCGCGTCGATCGTCTGTGGGAACAGCTTGGCCGGCAGGTCGAGATACACGCCGCCGGGCCGGCCGGAGAGAGCAGCACGGATCGCCCGCGCCACGCCCACGCCGATGTCCTCGGCATGCAGGACTCGAAATGCGGCCTTGGCGTGCGGCCTGGCGATGGCGAGTTGGTCCATCTCCTCGTAGTCGCCCTGTTGCAAGTCGACGACCTCGCGCTCGCTCGAGCCGCTGATGAGGATCATCGGAAAGCAGTTGGTGGTGGCGTTGGCGAGCGCCGTCAGTCCGTTGAGAAAGCCGGGAGCGGACACCGTGAGGCAGATGCCCGGCTTCTGCGTCATGAAGCCGGCAATGGATGCCGCATACCCGGCATTCTGCTCATGGCGGAAGGAGATCACGCGGATTCCTGCAGCCTGCAACCTGCGCGTCAGGTCGGTGATCGGGATGCCGGGCAGACCGAAGATCGTATCGATGCCGTTCAGCTTGAGGGCATCGATGACGAGCTGGAAGCCGTCGATTTCTTGTGATTGGGGATTGATCGCACCGCCGCTCCCGGTTTTCAGCGTGTCTTCGGCCGTCGTCGCGGCGGGCTTCGCGGGCTTGGTGGCGGTCTCTTGCATGGCGTGCTCCGTGACGTGGGTGTCGCGCGAGAGGCGAGGTGGCCGCCCGGCGCGCGTCAGCCGCGTGCCGCAAAGTCACCCTGACTGGATGCCGGGCCGTCCGGCGATGCGGGTTTTGTAACCCCCGAAAGGACAATGCAGGCTGGGCCGCAGACCGCCCGGCCCGCCGATATTTCGCATAATGTATTTGGTATATCATGGGAGGTCAACGGATATTTTCATGCGAAATATCAGCGACTTGCCTGGCGGGCCCGCACGCGGCAGGACGAGCGCGACCGCGCGACCGCGCAAACCGCAACAAGGGGGGTAACGATGTCGAGTGCCACCGCTGTCGACACTGTCGGCGTGCCCCTGGCGCTGCGCAAGCTGACGGCCAGCGTGAGTTTCCGCGACCAGGCGTACGCCGCGCTGAAGCAGGCAATTCAGGACGCCGACATCTACGGGCAGACAGCCGAGATCCGCCTCGACGAGCGGCAGCTCGCCGACGCGCTCGGCGTGTCGCGCACGCCGATCCGCGAGGCGATGACGCTGCTGGAGCAGGAGGGCTTCCTGCGTACCGAGCCGCGCCGCGGCGTGTTCATCGTGCGCAAGACGAAGAAGCAGATCGTCGAGATGATCGAGATGTGGGCGGCGCTCGAGAGCATGGCGGCGCGGCTCGCGACGCTGAACGCGACCGACGCCGACATCGCCGCGCTGCGCACGATGTTCGACGAGTTCCGCACGTCGACCCCGGCCGAGCACATCGACGAGTACTCGGAGGCCAACATCGCGTTCCACCAGGCGATCATCCGCCTCTCGGGCTCGCACCTCATGGGCAAGACGATCGAGAACCTGTTCGTCCACGTCCGCGCGATCCGCAAGATGACGATCGCGCAGAGCGACCGCGCGGCGCGCTCGATCGTCGACCACATGAGGATCATCGAGGCTCTCGAGCGCCGCGACACCGAGCTTGCCGAACGGCTCGTCCGCCAGCACTCGCTCGACCTCGCTGCGCACGTCGAGAAGCACTGCGATTTCCTCGATTGACCGTGACCGGGCCCCGATGAACGAACGTGCCACGATCGACGTCTCCGCCCTCTCGCGCAAGCGCGGAGCGCGCGGGCAGCCCAAGGGTCGCGCGCTCGATCCGCAGGCGCTCTCCGAGGTCCGCGCGTTGCTGGGTGACGCGCCGCGGCGGCGCGACCTCTTGATCGAGCACCTGCACCAGATCCAGGACGCGTACGGCCACATCTCCGCGGCACACATCGTCGCGCTGGCGCAGGAGATGAAGCTCGCGATGACCGAGGTCTACGAGGTCGCGACGTTCTACCACCACTTCGACGTCGTGAAGGAAGGCGAGGCGCCCCCGCCTCTGCTGACGGTTCGCGTGTGCGAGACGCTCTCCTGTCGGATGGCGGGCGGGGACGCGTTGCGCGCCGAGCTCGAAGCGCGTTGCGGCGACGGCGTGCGCGTGATCGGCGCGCCGTGCATCGGCCGCTGCGAGCACGCGCCCGCGGTCGTGGTCGGACGCAATCCGGTCGACCGTGCCACGGCGGCGACGGTCGAACGCGCGATCGTGCAGGGCGCGGTTGAACCGGCTCCCACGCCGTATATCGACTACGCGAAGTACCGCGCCGATGGTGGATACACGATGTGGCAGAGCTGTCTTCAGGGTTCGCGGGCCGTTGACGCGGTGATCGCCGAGCTCGAGTCCTCGGCCTTGAGGGGCTTGGGTGGCGCCGGATTTCCGGTCGGCCGCAAGTGGAAGATCGTCCGCGCCGAGCCGGCGCCGCGCCTGATGGCGATCAACATCGACGAGGGCGAGCCGGGAACGTTCAAGGATCGCCACTATCTCGAGCGCGACCCGCACCGCTTCCTCGAAGGCGCGCTGATCGCCGCGTGGGCGGTCGGCATCGATGACGTCTACATCTATCTGCGCGACGAGTACGCCGCGTGCCGGACGATCCTCGCGCGCGAGCTCGCGGCGCTCTCGGCCGACCCGCCGGGGCCGCTGCCGAGACTGCACTTGCGCCGCGGCGCCGGCGCCTACATCTGCGGCGAGGAGTCGGCGATGATCGAATCGATCGAAGGCAAGCGCGGGATGCCGCGGTTGCGCCCGCCGTACGTCGCGCAGGTCGGGCTGTTCGGGCGGCCGACGCTCGAGCACAACATGGAGTCGCTGCACTGGGTGCGCGAGATCCTCGAAAAGGGCGGCGCGTGGTTCGCGGGGCACGGTCGCCGCGGCCGCAAGGGACTCCGTTCGTTCTCCGTGTCGGGCCGCGTCGCGAAGCCCGGCGTGCACCTCGCGCCGGCCGGCATCAGCGTGCGCGAGCTGATCGACGAATTCTGTGGCGGCATGCTGTCCGGCCACACGTTCTACGGATACTTGCCGGGCGGCGCGTCCGGCGGGATCCTTCCGGCGTCCATGGGCGACCTGCCTCTCGATTTCGACACGCTGCAACCGCACGGTTGCTTCATCGGCTCGGCGGCGGTGATCGTGCTCTCGCAGCACGACCGCGCGCGCGACGCCGCGCTCAACCTGATGCAATTCTTCGCCGACGAGTCGTGCGGCCAGTGCACGCCGTGTCGCGTGGGCACCGAGAAAGCGGTCGGCCTCCTCGCGCAGCCCAAATGGGACACGGCGCTCCTCTCCGAGCTCTCGCAGGCGATGGCGGATGCCTCGATCTGCGGACTTGGACAGGCCGCTCCCAATCCGATCGCGTGCGTGGTGAAGTACTTCCCCCAGGAGCTCGAATGAGCGCGCGAAGACTGATCGGGGCCGCAACATGAACGCGCCCGCCGGCGTGATCGAGTTCACGCTCAACGGCGCGCAGACGTCGGCGCTGCCCGGCGAATCCCTGATCGAGGTCGCCGACCGGCTGGGCGTGTCGATCCCGCGGCTTTGCTATAAGCCGGGGATGCGGCCCGACGGCAACTGCCGCTCGTGCATGGTCGAGATCAAGGGCGAGCGTGTGCTCGCGCCGTCGTGCTGCCGGTCACCAGCGCCGGGCATGGACGTTCGCAGCGACAGTGCGCGCGCCGTCCTCGCGCAGAAGCTCGTCGTCGAGATGCTCGCCGCGGACGTCCCGACGCGCGTCTACAAACCCGACTCGGAGCTTGCGCATTGGCAGCGCAAGCTCGGCATCGACAAGCCGCGTTTCGCGCCGCGCGCGCAGCCCGCGCCCGACCTCTCGCATCCGGCGATGGCGGTCAACCTCGACGCGTGCATCCAGTGCACGCGCTGCGTGCGGGCGTGCCGCGAGGAGCAGGTCAACGACGTCATCGGCTACGGCTTCCGCGGCGCGCACTCGAAGATCGTGTTCGATCTCGACGACCCGATGGGTGCGTCGACCTGCGTAGCCTGCGGCGAGTGCGTGCAGGCGTGCCCGACGGGCGCGCTCGCCCCCGCCCGTGACGCCTATCTCGCGGTCGCGGACCGCACGGTGCCGTCGGTCTGCCCCTACTGCGGCGTCGGCTGCCAGATCACGTATCACGTCAAGGACGACACGATCGTCCGCGTCGAGGGTCGGGACGGCCCGGCGAATCACGAGCGGCTGTGCGTGAAGGGACGCTTCGGATTCGACTACGTGCACCACCCGCAACGGCTCCAGCGACCGCTGATCCGCCGCGCCGACGTGCCCAAGTCGCCGGACTTCACGATGGACCCGGAGCGCGTGCAGGACGTGTTCCGCGAGGCGAGCTGGGACGAGGCGCTCGCGCTCGCCGCCGGCACGCTGTCGAAGATTCGCGATACGCACGGCCCGAAGGCGCTCGCAGGCTTCGGCTCCGCGAAAGGCAGCAACGAGGAGGCGTACCTGTTCCAGAAGCTGGTTCGCACCGGCTTCGGCTCGAACAATGTCGACCACTGCACGCGGCTCTGCCACGCGTCCAGCGTCGCCGCGCTCCTCGAAGGCATCGGCTCCGGCGCGGTGTCGAACCCGGTGATGGATGTCCTGCAGGCCGAGGTCGTGTTCCTCATCGGGGCGAATCCGGTCGTCAATCACCCGGTCGCAGCGACGTGGATCAAGAACGCGGTCAAGCGGGGCACGAAGCTGATCCTGGCCGATCCACGGCGCTCCGAGCTCGCGCGGCACGCGAAGCATTACCTCCAGTTCAAGCCGGACACCGACGTCGCGCTGCTCAACGCGATGATGCACACGATCGTCGAGGAGGGGCTCGCCGCGAGCGAGTTCATCGCCGCGCGCACGACCGGTTACGAGGAGATCCGCGCCAACGTCGCCGGCTACAGTCCCGAGGCGATGGCGCCGGTGTGCGGAATTCCGGCTCCGCTGATCCGTCAAGTGGCGCGGCTCTTCGCGACGTCGCGCGGCTCGATGATCCTGTGGGGCATGGGCATCTCGCAGCACGTCCACGGCACCGACAACGCGCGCTGCCTGATCGCGCTCTGCATGATGACGGGCCAGGTCGGCCGGCCGGGCACGGGCCTTCACCCGCTGCGCGGCCAGAACAACGTGCAGGGGGCGTCCGACGCCGGGCTGATCCCGATGGTGTTCCCCGACTACCAGCGCGTCGATAACGCGAGCGCGCACGACAAGTTCGAGGCGCTGTGGGGATCGACGCTCGATCCGAAGCCCGGGCTCACCGTCGTCGAGATCATGAACGCGGTGCACGCGGGCGAGATCCGCGGCATGTACATCATGGGCGAGAATCCCGCGATGTCGGACCCCGACCTGCAGCACGCGCGCGAGGCGCTCTCCGAGCTCGAGATGCTGGTCGTGCAGGACATCTTCCTGACCGAGACGGGCTATCTCGCCGACGTGATCCTGCCGGCCTCCGCGTTCCCCGAGAAGACCGGCACGTTCACCAACACTGACCGGCTGGTCCAGCTCGGCCGGCAGGCGCTCGATCCGCCGGGCGAGGCCCGTCCCGATCTTGCGATCATCGTCGAGATGGCGCGCCGGCTGGGTCTCGACTGGACCTACACGCACCCGAGCGAAGTGTTTGCCGAGATGCGCAAGGCGATGCCGTCGATCGCCGGGATCACGTGGGAACGACTCGAGCGCGAGAGCTCGGTCACCTATCCGTGCGAGAAGGAAGGCGATCCCGGCACGCGCGTCGTGTTCACGGAAGATTTCCCGACCGCGAACGGCAGGGCGCGGTTCGTTCCTGCCGCGCTCATTCCCGCGGCGGAACGCCCGGACAAGAACTACCCGTTCGTCCTGATCACCGGCCGCCAGCTCGAGCACTGGCACACGGGCAGCATGACGCGGCGCACCGAGGTGCTCGACGCGATCGAGCCGTTTCCGGTCGCCTCGCTCAATTCAGAAGACCTGGCGGAGCTCGGCGTCGCCCCCGGCGGAACGATCACGGTCGCGTCGCGCCGCGGCGAGATCACGCTCGCCGCACGCGCCGACAACGGCACGCCGCGCGGCGCAGTGTTCATCCCATTCTGCTTCTACGAGGCGGCCGCGAATCTGCTTACGAATCCGGTGCTCGACCCGATCGGCAAGATTCCCGAGTTCAAGTACTGCGCGGTGCGCGTGACCGCCGGTGGTGCCACGAGCGCGACAACAGGATACGGTCTCGCCGCTGCGGAGTAGCGTGCCTCCACAACGGCACTAGCTGCGCGGGCGTGCTAGTCGTGGCGCGGTCCGCGCTGGCCCTCTCCTGCTCAATACCGGACAACGGAACTGAGTGCGTGCGCTGCCAACCGCTACTTGATCCAGTCGATCTTGGCCGGATCGAAGGGGGGTTGGGCGAAGTCCACCAGTGTGAGGTCCGCGCCATCGGGCTTAATACCGTGCGCCACGCCCGCCGGGACGTAGACGACCATACCCGGCTTGAGCGTGATGGTCGTGTCCCCGTGCATCATCGTCCCGCCACCGCTGACAACGTAGAGCACATGCGATCCATCGTTATGCCGGTGCGGCTTGATTTCATTGACCGCGACTGCGCCCACGGTAAACGTGGCCGTCTTGACCATCACCTTGTTGGTGAAACCCGCTCGCTGCTCCCCCTGCTTGACCTCATTGCTGAACTGGAAGGAGTAGTTCTCGGCGCTTGCGGGCCCTGCGACCAGACCCATTCCCATGAGCACTGCCAACGCTATCCGCTTCATTATCCATTCTCCTTCTGTGTATACGCCTTCATTCCCGGTTGTTGGTTGACATAGCGCCCAGCGTAGGCTGGAGCAACCGTTATCCGCTGCCGGTCAATCGCGATGGCGAGTCAGGTCGACACAGCACAAGCGACATGCCGTGAAATCTGCGTCTAGACCTCATGGCAGGATGGACAGCTTCATCATCGCCGTCTGTACGGCGGCGCACGTTGCGATGGGCGGTGAGGAGGAAAGACCGAGAGGAACAGCGCACATCGCGAATCGGGTCGGGCCCTCATACTAGGCGCTCGATGTCCGCTTTCAGGATCTCCAACGTCTGCGTTGGGTGGCGGGTTCAACTGATCGATGCAACACCTTCTGATCTAATTTGTGGATGAGGAGGTGCATGCATGGCGAGGATTGGACGTCCGGGATTGTCTCTGGAGAAGCGGGCCGAACTCTGGAGGCGGTGGAAGAGTGGCCAGTGCGCGAGCGACATCGCTCGTGTGCTCGAGAGGACCAAGGGCGCGATCCACCACGTCTTAGCGTTCAAGGGAGGCATCGCGCCGGTAGCCCGCCGCCGCGGTCCGAGAGCGCTGGTGCTGGATGAGCGCGAAGAGATTTCACGCGGGATTGCTGCCGGGCGATCGATTCGCCGCATCGCGGCCAGCTTGGGCGCGCGCCCTCGACGGTGAGCCGGGAGGTAGCGCGCCATGGGGGACCGAGCGCGTACCGCGCCACCGAGGCGGACGCTCGAACCTGGGAGTGGGCGCGACGGCCGAAGCCGTGTCATCTGGCGCGCTATCCTGAGCTACGATGGTGCGTTGCCGAGAAGTTGGCGCTCGATTGGTCGCCCGAGCAGATCTCGGGGTGGCTGAAGCGCGAATTCCCTGCCGACCAAGGCTTGCAGGTGTCGCCCGAGACTCTCTATCGCAGTTTGTTTGTGCAGGCCCGTGGCGTGCTCAAGAAGGAGCTGATGGATCATCTTCGGGCCGGGCGGCGCATGCGCCATCCGAAAGGCGGCACCACGCCAAGCCGGCTGCCCGGCCAGATCGTCGATGCGGTCTCGATCCGGGAGCGTCCCGCCGAAGTTGAGGACCGTGCCGTTCCCGGCCATTGGGAAGGCGACCTGCTCTCGGGAGCCAACAATTCGCTCATGGCGACGCTGGTCGAGCGCCATTCCCGCTTCGCGATGCTGATCAAGGTCCAGGGAAAGGACACGGCCAGCGTGGTCTCCGCACTGAGCAAACAAGTGCGCCAATTGCCTCTGGAGCTGCGCCGATCACTGGTCGAACTGCGACGGTGGGCATTAGGACCGAGTTCGGCCATGAGCGGAAGTTCCCGAAGGTCCGCTCTCGAGCATCGGCCGGTCGATCGCGACCGGCGCGCCGAGCCACAGCGCGCGCGTGGTGTCGCACGCTTCGCCATCAACGCGATACTCATGGAGTCGGCATTTGTGTCTGCTTCATGCCACCTAGTGGCGATAGTCCTTCACACGAACTTTGAAGTCCATCGCCGGGCCAGGGGTTGGCGCGGTCTTGGTCTTGAGCACGTAGTCGGGCGATTCCAATTCCAGATCGAGCTTGTGGAACACACGGGCCATCGACAGTGCCATCTGCACTTCGGCCAGGCTCTTGCCCAAGCAGGTGTGCGGGCCGCGGCCGTAAGGTGAGTACACGCCAGGCTGCAGATGCTCAGCGCGTGGCTTCTGATAACGGTCGATGTCGAAGCTCTTGGCCTTGGGCCAGTATTCATCCATGAAGTGCGGCACACTGGTGCCGATGTAGATCATCTCGCCCTCATAAATCTGATGGCCTTCGAACAGGAAGTCTTTGTTGGCAGTGCGCATCTGTGCGACGGCGATCGGGTAGAGACGCATCGTTTCCATGATTGCGCCGTTGAGTGCGGGCAGCTTCTTGAGCAGACCTTCTTCGTCCACTTCGCCAGCTGCGAACAACTCATCCACTTCCTTTAGCACGCGCGCTTTGACTTCCGGATGCTTGAGAACGGAGTAAACGACGGCGGAGGTGGTGTTGGCGACGGTGTCTAGGCCCGCAATGTAGGGGCCGGTCAGAGACAGGATTAGATCGCTCTCAGGCATCTTCTCTGGCGTTTCGATGTGCGCGGCCATGATGTCGTCGATCAGATTGCGATCTTCCGGCCTAGTCGTGGCATAACGCGCTTTGGCGTCCTTGATCATCTTGTAGCCCAGCTCCATGACCCTGCCCTTGGCTTTCTTGTATTCAGGACGCTTTAGCAAGAGCTTGGGGCGTTGACGCGTGACCAACACGTTGAGGATGTAAAGGATCGCGGTGCGGATGTCCTTCACATATTCCAGCGGCGCAGCGCCTGTGAGAATAGTGCCGAGCTGATCGACGACCATGTACTGCATGGCTTCAACAACAGGCACCTCCTTGCCTACGGACCAGTCGCGCGTGAGCGATCCGTCGGTGATCGCGACGAGTTCGTCGTAGCGGCCCTTGATCGATTCCTTGGAATAGCCATTGCGCATGATGTCGCGCAGTTCCTTGTGACTGTCGCCGTCTTCGCCGGTGAGCATGCGCTTGGCGCCGAACTCGCTTATTAGGCCCTCCCAGAATTCTTTTGAGCGCAGACAATCTTTGCCAGCGCGCGTGCCCATGAAGTTGGCGGCTTCAACGCCGGAGATCAGGACGTACTTCTCGCCAAGAATGCTGAGGCGACACACTGGACCGTAAGTGCGGTAGCAGTGAACGAAAAAGTCCGGGCCAGGCGTTGGCGCAGTCTTGGTCTTGAGCACGTAGTTGGGCGATTCCAATTCCAGATCGAGCTTGTGGAACACACGGGCCATCGACAGTGCCATCTGCACTTCGGCCAGGCTCTTGCCCAAGCAGGTGTGCGGGCCGCGGCCGTAAGGTGAGTACACGCCAGGCTGCAGATGCTCAGCGCGTGGCTTCTGATAACGGTCGATGTCGAAGGTCTTGGCCTTGGGCCAGTATTCATCCATGAAGTGCGGCACGCTGGTGCCGATGTAGATCATCTCGCCCTCATAGATCTGATGGCCTTCGAACACGAAGTCTTTGTTGGCGGTGCGCATCTGTGCGACGGCGATCGGGTAGAGACGCATCGTTTCCATGATTGCGCCGTTGAGTGCGGGCAGCTTCTTGAGCAGACCTTCTTCGTCCACTTCGCCAGCTGCGAACAGCTCATCCACTTCCTTTAGCACGCGCGCTTTGACTTCCGG
This sequence comes from uncultured beta proteobacterium, assembly GCA_963830485.1. GTDB lineage: Bacteria > Pseudomonadota > Gammaproteobacteria > Burkholderiales > Casimicrobiaceae > CAIWHR01. Next base: position 6,264 of record CAWHNE010000024.1, on the reverse strand, counting down.
ATGCTTGAGTACGGAGTAAACGACGGCGGAGGTGGTGTTGGCGACGGTGTCGAGGCCCGCAACGTAGGGGCCAGTCAGAGACACGATTAGATCGCTCTCAGGCATCTTCTCTGGCGTTTCGATGTGCGCGGCCATGATGTCGTCGATCAGGTTGCGATCTTCCGGCTTGGTCGTGGCATAACGCGCTTTGGCGTCCTTGATCATCTTGTAGCCCAGCTCCATGACCTTGCCCTTGGCTTTCTTGTATTCAGGACGCTTTAGCAAGATCTTGGGGCGTTGACGCGTGACCAACACGTTGAGGATGTAAATGATCGCGGTGCGGATGTCCTTCACATATTCCAGCGGCGCAGCGCCGGTGAGAATAGTGCCGAGCTGATCGACGACCATGTACTGCATGGCTTCAACAACAGGCACTTCCTTGCCTACGGACCAGTCGCGCGTGAGCGAGCCGTCGGTGATCGCGACGAGTTCGTCGTAGCGGCCCTTGATCGATTCCTTGGAATAGCCATTGCGCATGATGTCGCGCAGTTCCTTGTGGCTGTCGCCGTCTTCGCCGGTGAGCATGCGCTTGGCGCCGAACTCGCCCATCAGGCCTTCCCAGAATTCTTTTGAGCGCAGGCAATCTTTGCCAGCGCGCGTGCCCATGAAGTTGGCGGCTTCAACGCCGGAGATCAGGACGTACTTCTCGCCGAGAATGCTGAGGCGACACACTGGACCGTAAGTGCGGTAGCAGTGAACGAAAAAGTCCGCGGGCCCTTTGACCATGCCGAAAAGGCTGCCCAGCAACGGCAGTCCGGGTACTCGAGGCGTCTTTTTCCGCGCAAGAGTTTCTGCAGTAGCACTCACGGCGCTCTCCCTAATGGGGCTGATTCTAGCGCGGCCTTTGCGGGCAAGGCCGAGTTCGGCCATGAGCGGCCGTCGGAGCTCAGTCCTAAGTGCGTTTGATAGCTGACGTTGCAGCCGCCCGAGCGGCGCGGCGCAGGGTTCGAACGAACGGGCGCTACATCGAACTCAAATAGGTCGCAGTGGACGAGCGCAACTCACCCCAGCGCCTTATACAACGCGACGAGCTTGCTCCACGCGTGCTCGGCCTGCGCCTTGTCATAGATCGGCGCGCCGTCCTCCATCGGCATGTCGGGCACGCACCAGCCGTGCTTCGCCGGATAGACCTCAACTTCCGCCGGAACGCCAGCCTTCGTGAAGCTCTCCTTCAACTTGTCCTTCGCTTCAGGCTGCCGCTGATCGTCATTCGCGGCGATGCCGAAGTACATGCGCGCCTTGATCTTCGGCGCGAGGAGATGCGGGCTGTCCGGCTTGTCGGTCACGAGCCCGCCTCCGTGGAACGACGCGCCGGCGCCGATGCGGTCCGGAACGCTCGCAGCGGTCCGCACGACAAGCGCGCCGCCCATGCAGTAGCCCTGCGTCCCGATCTTCTTCGTCTTGTCGACTTGCGGTTGCGTGTCGAGAAACGCAACGTACGCGATCGCATCCTTCTCAGCGGCGCCGGCTGCCTGAATCGACGACATCAGCGGCCGGATCTTCGTCATTGTGTCCGGGTTTTTGAAGTCGAGGGTCGCGGCCGTCGTGAACTGCGGTGCCTTGCTGATGCGGTAAAACGGATTGGGCACGAGCACGCTGTAGCCCTCGGCAGCGAGGCGCTTCGCCATGTCCCGCATCGATGGGCGCAACCCCAATGCGTCGGCCCAGATGATCACGCCGGGGTACGCGCCCGATGCCGGATAAATGAACGCGGCGTCGCAGATCCCGTCCGGCGTCTTCACCGTCACTTCCGTTTCGACGACCGTAAGCGTCGCCGCGAAGGATTGGCCGGCCGTCGCAACCAGCCCCGCAGCTACCGAGCGAGCGATGAAGTCACGGCGCGAAACGCTTCGCCGCCAGAGCGTTTTCCGGATTGCGCTTGTCGTTGGTCATCGTGGTGGCCTCCCGGGCTGTGGGGATGGCGAATTATGTCGCATTCGTGAGCGGCCCGCGGCGACTCAAGAACTGGCATCGGGATCGCGTTACGACCGCCCAAGGTCGAGTGCCGCTATCGAGGTGATGCCTGATTGCTGTCGTTCGGACTAGCGCTCGCGGCCAGCAGCGGTCGGTCGGTGTCCCCGCCCAATTTGCCCGAGAGCGGTCGCAGGAACATCGCCTACGCGCCTGCCGCCTCGAACCATGAAGCGATCTGCGCGCGCTCCTCCGGGGCCAGCACCAAATCGAGTGCTTCGGCCAGATGGTCCAGATGCGGTGCCGCACGCGACGGCCCGACAACGGGGGCGGTGCAATCCGGATGCGCAATCAACCATGCTAGAGCCAGGCCCCCACAGCTCACGGAATGTGCCGCTGCCGCGCCCCGGAGCCGATCGAGGGCATCGTGCACCGCGTCGGTCATCATCTCCGCATGGGCTTCGGGCCGAAGCGCCATACGAGTCCCCTCAGGAAACGGCTCGCCGCGCGCGTATTTTCCGGTCAAGACGCCGCCGGCTAGCGGCGAGAAGGGCGTATAGCCGAGGCCCCGTTCCCGACACACGGCGCGGACTTCGCGGTCGTCGTTGGGCGATAAAAGACTGAAACCGTTCTGCACCCACTCGAATCCGGGGACGCCAAGCCGCTCCGCCGCATCAAGCGCCTCGATCAGCTCTTCCGCTCCGACGTTGCAGCATCCGACGTGCCCCACGCGCCCGGCGTCGATCACCGCGGCGAACCCTTCCACTGTTTCTTCGATGGGAGTCGTCTTGTCCGGCTCGTGGGAGAGATAGAAGGTCACGCGCTCCAGGCCCAGCCGGTCGAGGCTCGTCTGCAATTTCCTCTCGATGTACGCGCGATCGAACCGCGTCCCATCGACACCGTCGGTCGTCGGCGGAGCGACCTTCGTCGCGATGCGAACCGCCTTGGTCAGTTCGCGAGGACGCTGGCGAAACCACTCGCCAATCGCGCGTTCACTCTCGCCGTCGGCGTAGCGTTCCGACGTATCGAGCACATCGATGCCAAGAGCGAGCGCCTCGTCAAGCGCGGCGAACGCCGCCTTCCGGTCGAGGCCGCGGCCGACCAAATCCCGGACGCCGCCGATCCCGCCGAAAGTGCCGCAGCCGAGGAATGCCCGCGGAACCGTGATGCCGGTGGTGCCGAGAGTCCCGCTTCTCATTCGCCGTCTCCAACCGATAGATCTTTCCAACCCGTATATTGCAGTATTGAGAGTCCAGTCTGGCGGATCAATCGTCGACTTCCGGGCCATAAGCGGAAATCAGGTCGCGTCGCTCACCTCTCCCAAAAGCAAACGTTACACAGGTCGCCCGCGGAGAGGTTGCATGACTCGGCTTGCCACTAGACGCAGCTACGTGGCAGTGCTAGCTTCTTACCAGACCGCATACCGACGTGCGCACAAGAAGCAAGAACGGGAGAGGCGGCCATGCCGAACAATCGGTGGCTATGCGCCTACGCGACAGTCCTTCTCTTGCTTGCTTCGGCAGGCGGCTGCGCAACTCCCAACCCCGATGCCTATGTGCCGGCGGTCGCCTCCCCGCCCAAGGAGGCAGCGCGCTGAGGGCCTTCCACTCTTCGAGGGCGGACCAGGCGAAGAGAGCGGCGAACACGAACTGCGCGCGGTCGCGGCTGCGCCAGCCCATCCCATGGTCAGCGAGGTGACCCGGTGATTGATCGACGAACTCTGTTCCTTTGTGGGCTCGCGTCCCTGCTTTCGGCCACGGCATCCTTAACAGAGGCCCAAACCGCGGCCCGGCCGCCTCGGGTTGTGATGCTTCTGCGGTGCGAATGAGGAGGTTGGTCGCCCGTTCAAGGAAAGCTTCCTCGACGGCCTGCGCGAGGCAGGACAGATCGAAGGAAAGACGGTCCAAGTCGATGTGCTGTATGGCGATGGCGATCCCGCCCGTCTACGGGCGCTGATCCGTGAAAGTGTCGCAGGGGCACCGGCCGTCCTTGTTGTCGCCGGGCTCACCGCCACGCGCTACGCCCGTGACGCTACGACGACGGTGCCCATCGTTGTCGCCACATCGGGTGATCTCGCGGATGCGGGGATCGTAAAGAACCTGGCCCGCCCCGGCGGCAACATCACCGGCGTATCCGACCTCGGTGACGCAGGCACGATCAAGCGCTTGGATTTGCTCAAGGCCGCGCTTCCGAACGCGTCGCGAGTGGTGTTGCTCCTCAACCCGGAGTTTCCCAATACGCCCCAGATCAAGGAGCGCGTGCAGGCTGCCGCTCCGGCGCTGGGTTTCAAGATTACGTGGCTGTACGCGAAGGATCGTGCCTCGCTCGGTCACGCGCTGGATTCACTCGAAAAGTCTCCCGCTGACGCACTCATCGTGACCGAAGCGCTGGCCGTGGAGCACGCTGCGGAACTGATCAAGCGAGCAACCGCTCTTCGCCTGCCAGTTGTGCACTTCTGGCCTGGCACCGCCGAACTGGGAGCGCTTCTCAGCTACTACCCGGACGTTCAGGACAACTTCCGGCGTGCCGCCGGTTATGTCGACAAGATCCTCAAGGGCGCGAAGCCCGGCGACCTTCCCATCTATCAGCCCACGCGCTACGAGCTGGTCGTCAATGCCAAGGCGGCGCGGGCACTGCAATTGACCCTGCCACAGACTTTCCTCATTCGTGCGGATCGAGTGATCCAATAACGAATGCCTACTCGGGTGGCGCCAATCGCGACAACTGCTCATCAATTTGATCTGCTCACCGTCGGCTATCAACGAGTCCAGCCGTCTGCAAAGGGTCGAGCCTGTGTGGAAACGCGGAGGTTGCCGAAACGGGAGGATTGCCTATATTGAACAAGGTGATTTCTTCGGAGCGGCGGCATGAAGCGATTCGTCGAAGGCGAAGACCGGACTCAGGTTACGTTGCTGCCCGAGAGTCTTGACGACTATGTCGCCGACGACAATCCAGTACGCGTCATTGATGTCTTTGTTGATGAACTGGATCTGCATGAGCTGGGCTTTATGCGCGCGGAACCGGCGGCGACGGGGCGTCCTTCGTACCATCCCGGGGTGCTGCTGAAGATCTACCTCTATGGTTACCTGAATCGCATCCAATCCAGCCGCCGCCTAGAACGCGAGGCACAGCGCAACGTCGAGCTGATGTGGCTGACCGGTCGCCTCGCACCGGATTTTAAGACGATCGCCGACTTCCGGCGGGACAATGGCAAGGGTATCCGCAGTGCCTGCCGACGGTTCGTCTTGATGTGCCGGCAGCTCAAGCTGTTTACCCAGGCCATCGTGGCGGTCGACGGCAGCAAGTTCAAGGCGGTCAACAACCGCGACAAGAACTTCACGCCGCACAAGCTGGAGCAGCGGATGCGACAGGTCGACGAGAGCATCGAGCGTTACCTGAGTGCCCTGGATACGATCGATCGCACCGAGCCGACCGAGGCTGAAGCGAAGACGGCCCATCTGAAGGAGAAGCTGAAGAAACTCAAGCGGCAGATGCGCCGGTTGCGCGAGATAGAAGTCGAGCTGCAGCGCCAGCCTGACGAACAGCTATCCTTGACCGACCCCGACGCGCGGTCGATGGCCACCAGCGGCCGTGGGACCGGCATCGTCGGCTATAACGTTCAGGCGGTGGCTGACGCGAAACATCACCTGATCGTCGCGCACGAGGTGACCAATACGGGTCACGATCGGGATCAGCTATCGAACATGGCGACGCAAGCGCATGAAGCGATAGGGACTAAGAAGATCGAGGTGATCGCCGATCGAGGTTACTACAACGGGCCAGAAATCCTGGCCTGTGCAGAAGCTGGGATCACGACCTATGTTCCCAGGACCATGACGTCGAACAGTAAAGCCGCCGGTCGCTTCAGCAAGCTGGACTTCGTCTACATCGCCAGGGATGACGAGTACCGCTGTCCTGCGGGCCAGCGACTGGTCTGGCATCACTCGACCGTCGAACACGAGATGAAGATCAACGTCTACTACACTTCGGCTTGCTCAAGTTGCGCACTCAAGCGCCAGTGCACGACCGGTAAGGAGCGGCGGGTGCGGCGATGGGAGCACGAGGCCGTCCTCGATGCCATGCAACGGCGACTGGATCGCAAGCCTGATCAGATGAAGGTGCGTAGACGCACGGTCGAACACATCTTTGGGACGCTCAAACATTGGATGGGCTCGACCCACTTCCTCACGAAAACGCTGGCCAAGGTTCGCACCGAAATGAGTTTGCATGTACTCGCCTACAACCTGAAGCGGGTTATGCAGATACTCGGCATTGCGGGGACGATGAAAGCGATAAGGATGGTGGCAGCGTAAG
>CAWHNE010000023.1:0-156740 GCA_963830485.1 uncultured beta proteobacterium | reverse complement strand
ACAAGCGCCCGTCGGCGGGGATCAACATGAAGCTCCTTTCCTCAACAGAGGAGCCGTTCATGGATACCGCTATCGCGACCTCAGGGCGTGCAATACCGTGGAACAAGGGCAAGCTGCTCGGCCAGAAGGGGAGACGCCACCGCCGCCCGGGTCGTGAAGCGCAGGCGGTCACGGTCGCCGCCCGCGTCTACCGCGACGCCATCCAAATTCACTTTTGGCCATGCTCGGAGCAACATATGCCGAACGCACCAGGGACTTCCGCACGTAGATTGAGCGGTAACCGAGGAGCCGTACGTGATGAGGACCGATCTTCGTAGGGGAAAATGCACGAGACGTTGGGCGTTTCTAGGCCCGACCGCTACGCTTTGCTTGTGCGTCGCGCTTCCGCCAGCGTGGGCTGGAGCCGACATGAATCAGCAGGGCCTGACCGGCTCATGGTACGAGCCGGCTACCGACGGACAAGGATTCGAGGTCGAGGTGTATCCCGATTTTGTGGGGCCCGGAACGGGTTCGGTCTTCGTGAGCTGGTTCACGTACGACACGGTCGTTGGTGGCGCGGAACGCCAGCGCTGGTACACGCTGAGCGGATCGGTGGCGAGCGGACAGCCCGCATCGCTCACGATCTATCGGAACACCGGTGGCAACTTCAACGCCCCGCCGGTCACCGATGGGGTTGCAGTCGGAACGGCAACGCTCAGCTTCGATTCGTGCACCAGCGGTCAGCTTACCTACAGCTTTACCGACGGCTCGGGACGTTCGGGCAATATTCCCTTGACCCGCCTGACGAGAAACGAGACCTGCTCGACCACGAGCGCGCGTTCCACGAACGCGGATTTCGCGCTGTCCGGAAATTGGTACGTATCGACGTTGTCAGGTCAGGGATTCTCCGTCGAAGTCAATCCGAGTTCGGGGCTGCTTTTCTTCGCCTGGTACACGTACGCGCCGAGCGGAGCCAGCGCCGGCGCCGCCGGACAACGCTGGTATACGGGCAGCAGTACTGCCGCCTTTACCCCCGGTTCGCGCTCGATTCCCGTGACGATCTACGAAACCATTGGTGGCACGTTCGATACTCCGACCGCCCCGCACATCGCAGCGGTGGGCACCGGGACGTTCGCGTTTCTGAGTTGCGCGAGCGCGACGCTGAACTTCACGTTTACGGGTGGAAGCAGCGCCGGCGCGTCCGGAACGATTGCGTTGAGCCGAATCGGTCCGGTACCGCTGGGCTGCGTGCCGTTGTCTGTCGGGGGCTCCTACCCGACGACGGCCTCACTCGTGCCGGGCGCGAACACGTGCGGTAGCGTCACGGTAATGAACGCCGTCACGACCGTCGCCCATGTGCCGGGATCGCACGTTCTATCGCTCACACACGCGGGCAATACGTACACGGGGACCATCGAGGACGACGGGCGGTTCTCGACCCAGCCCAAGGTCTTCACCGGCGGCGGGAGCCAGTTCACGATTACGATCGCCGGCACGTTCACGCCGGGCGGCTTCACCGCCACCGTTCGCGTCGACCAGACCGCTCCGACGGCGTGCTTCTATCTGGTCGACTGGGTAGGGGTCAGGCTCTGATCGGTACTCGTCGGCCGCGGCGCTCAGTCCGTGGAAGTGATTGTGCCAACGGCTGCTAACGGCCTATTCTGTTGAAAGACTCGCCGAGGGAAGCTTCCTGGAGGTTGACCGAAAAACTCGACCGCTTAGATCGAATCCCGCCGGTGTTCTGCGTACTGCCGCCGCAATAGATGACAGCCGGGGCCGCCGCTAACGTGCGGCGGCCTGCCTCGATAGTTTCTGGCCGTTAGGCCACATGTCTTCATCTTTGCCTTATGGTGTTCCAATGGCCTCCATGTCATCGGCGGTTCTCCTGCGGCGGAGGACGAAGAGGACGCACATCTGCAGCACACTGACGTAGGTCATCGAGTGATCGACACGCGCTTCGTGACTAGCTCGAATGAAAATCATCTAGCTGGCCTCCCACCGCCGTCGTAGTGGCGGCGAGGTTAAAGTGAGTTTGCGAACTGCTTTAACCGGTGGGAGGTTGGGATGAAATATAGCGGAATTGACCTGCACTCGAACAACAGCTTAGTCACGGTGACGGACGAGGAAGATCGGGTGGTAGCGGAGAAGCGGCTGCCGAACGATCTTGGCAAGATCATCGGGTTGCTAAGTCCCTGGCGAGAGGAGTTGGCGGGGGTGGTCGTCGAATCGACCTTCAATTGGTACTGGCTGGTTGATGGTCTGCAGGGGGCGGGGTTCAAGGTGCATCTGGCCAATACCACGGCGATCAAGAAGTACGATGGGCTCAAGCACAGTGGAGATGAAGCGGATGCGCGTTACCTCGCGCACCTCTTGCGCTTGGGAATCCTGCCGACGGGCACGATCCTGCCGCCGGACCAGCGCGCTGTGCGTGATCTGGCGCGAAAGCGCATGCAGTTGGTACGCAGTCGCACCACGCACGTTCTCGCGGTGGAGAACATCACGGCACGTCAGCATGGCGCGCGGATCAGCAGCAATCAAGTGAAGAGCCTCACTCCTGCGGCGATTGAACAGATGCCGCTACCGGAAGATGTGGCCCTGGCCATCAAGGCGAACGTGGCGGTGATCACGACGCTTTCGGCGCAGATCGAGCTGCTGGAAAAGCGGCTGCAGAAGATGATGGGGGAGCGACCCGAATACGGTCTCCTCACCAGTGTGCCAGGCATTGGTCGGGTGCTGGCGACCACCATCCTGCTGGAGGCCGGGCCGATCGACCGCTTCGCGGCCGCCGGCAACTTTGCCTCCTATGCTCGTTGTGTCGATAGTCAGCGTCTGAGCAATGGCAAGAAGAAGGGTGAAGGGAACACCAAGAATGGCAACAAGTATCTCGCCTGGGCTTTCGTCGAGGCGGCGAACTTCGCCCTGCGCTACTGCGCCGAAGCCAAACGGTTCTATGAACGCAAGAAGGCGAAGGCCAACCGTGCGTTGGCGATCAAGGCGCTGGCACACAAACTCGCTCGAGCATGCTTCCACATTCTGAAGGAGCGCACGCCATTCGACGTGACGCGCTGCTTCGCATGACCAACGACGGGGACCGGCAAGCCAGGAAAGCGGACTGGAGCCACAGCCAACGCGAATGAATTGGATGCCGTGTCGCCGTCACCGATTTGCAGTAAACGCGGATCGCCCGCAACGCGAGCCAGCCACGGATTGGCGCCAAGGCATCGGCAGCCACGGGAATGTGCTCAACCCATTGGACGCGCTGCGGTACCAACGTTCTTCTGGGGCGGCCAGGCCGCCAAGGCGACCGGCAAGTCATCGCCGCCCGCTTGATCCTGATGGGTGTCTGGCGCGATTCGTCGTAGCCATTCGTTGAAGAAACGGGCGCGATCAGCTCGCTGCAGACGCAGTAAGGGGAGAGGAACAACCGGCGGCTATCGCCGCCATGGAATCGCTTACTCGCTTGACGCCGGCCAGCTAATGGGCGTCCGCTAACAAGAAAGGCGAACGGCGGGAACGGGTCGAACTCGGTCATCCGTCTCAGCGGGCGCTTCCGGGTTGAACCGGTGGCCGTCCGCCGATCCACGGCCGCTACACGAATGCGGCAATTGAAAGCCGGCGCGACGGTACGCGCACGCGCGCGAGGCGTCGGCGAAATCCCGCTCTGTGTAACCCGGGCGTAACCCCGGCCGGAAACGAAAACGGCCTGCCCGAAGGCAAGCCGTTGAATTGTTTGGTTGCGGGGGAAGGATTTGAACCTTCGACCTTCGGGTTATGAGCCCGACGAGCTGCCAGACTGCTCCACCCCGCGATTGATCGAAAAGTATAGCGCAGAGGGTGATTTCGCGTCAACCGCCGCGTTCGCCCAGCAGGACGTTGCGCATGGGTTGGAGAATTCCGGCCCAGTCATAGGTCAGCAACGTCACGAACGCGCCATCGAGCGCGCGAAGCTGGAATCGATCGACCAACCGGTCGAATCGTGCGTCAGTCGCGCAAGCGCAATGGCGGTCTCGGGAACGCTCGCGGAGATCGCGATGATGCTCGCTTCTTCGATCCGCGTCGCCTCGGGTCCATTCGGTCCGGGTGCAGGATCGCAGAGCCGCTCCCACCTGCGAAGCGAGACGAACACCTCGCGAGCCGCGGCGGGTAGCCGCACGACCGCACGCTCACAAAGCCCTACTTCTCCCCCGTGCGGGTCGACACCATATCCTGGGTCGATCGTCACGCACGGCGCGTCGCCGCTCGCGTCGATCTGCACAGCGAGGCCGCTGACGATGCCGACGCCGTGCAGCGCAAGGGTGTGGCGCCTGAGCTTGTCGCGCTGGTAGTTCTGCTCGGCCTCGAGCGTTGCCGCGTCGAGCAGACGTCCGGCGAAGAAGTGCGGGCGCGTCAGCGGGCCGCACGCCGGGGCGTCCTGTGCCGTCAGCAGCGGCAGGAAGACCCGTTGCGCTGCCTTGCGACGAGAAACCGATACATTGCTGCGGTAGAGCAGGTTCTCGGTGAGGAACGCGAAGAGATTGATCAGCGTAATGCCGGGATCGGACTGGTTGAACCCGGTCCAGTCGGGAGGCACAACGTGTCTCAAGCTGTCGATCAGCGCTTGCGCCATCGCATGGTCGGTCGACGTCGAAACGCCGGGGATCGGATGCGGCGCCACATCGATCTCCTCGACATAAACTCCGGGCGCGAGGTATTCGGGCATTGCCGCCTCCGTTGAACGCGGTGTCGGACAACCTGCCGAACCGGGAACGAGCAGACGAAAGGTACAGGGGTCAACGCCCTTTGCGAAAGCCGGGCGACTCGAAGTGCCCGCGGCGCCGACGCTACGCCCGAACGAATCGGCGTGTGCGCAACAGGACGTCGGCGTCTCGGGCGTCGACCCGTTGCGCGGCATTGCCATCGAGGAACTCGTACTGTCGCCCGGTCACGGGTCCGCGCACCCATACCGATGCCCGGTCGACATAGCGCAGCGCTACGGAGCGACCTCGGTCAGCGAGCGCCGACCCATGCCCCGTACGCGCGAGAGGGGGGTCAATGCCTCGATGGGCCGAAGCGGTCGTCGCCGTCCCCGGCGATGGGTGAGCCGCGCCGCGATATCCATTGCGCATCTGTCCGCAGCATCCCATCCTCGTCTCCTTTCGAGGCCTCCGGCATCGACTGCATGATGATCCGAGGTTCGCCGATGCGCTCGCAAAGGCAGCTTGCCCCGGAAATAGCCAGCCACGCCAGCAGCCATTCGAGCGGTCGCGTACTGATCCACAGCGCGATCGGCGCGGCGACCCAGAAGCTCAGGCAGTAGAAGCAGTCCATCAGCTTGCCGGCAGCACTGCCGCCGAGCCTTGCCCGCAAGCGAGCGATCCAACCCATCGGCCCGTCCTCGTACGCGAGCAGGTGCGTGACTCGCCACGTCGCGAGGACGGCCAGGACAAGCTTGGCCCAGAAGTCCGGCTCGCCGATCAAGTTGATGTTGTCCCCGTTCGAACAAGGCTTGCGTTACGCATTGGACCTCGCGCCCTACTGGATTTCCAGCGCGAACGCCGCAGTCTCCGAGTCGTATGGGTAGCTGAAATTCTCGCCGTTGGTCGTCTTGGCATAGGTCGTCAACGTCACGGCGAACGAGCACTTCTGCAGCACCTGCGGCGGGAACGGGAACGGATTGATGCGGGTCAGCATCAGCTCGAACGTGTTGGTCCCGCTGTTGACGGGTGCTGCGGGCGGCTTGCCTACGTTGGTCGGGCTGAGCGGGGTCGGCAGAGTGCCGACGCCACCCGTCGCTGCCGATCCGTTGAGGCCGCGCAGCCACGAGATGCCGTGCGCGTACTGGAACCGTTCGTCCGGTACGTACGCCCGGTACTCGACTCCGAACGTGGAGTTGTTCGACCCCGCCAGGAACTGACACTCGGCGTCCGAGGCGATCCCGTTCATCACGAGGCGCGTGATGTCGGCTTCCGGCGCCCGGTTGTCCCAGCAGAACAGATGCGTGAGCGCCGCGAACGGAACCTCCACCGTATCATCGCCGGGACTGCCGCCCGGCTGGAACCACCGGCGGTACTTGAACGGCTTCGCGACCTCGACTCCGGGCTGACCCGACGCCGCCGTGCCCAGCGGGCGCAGTCGTTCACCGGCCGCGTTGAACACCTCGACCGTGATCAGGTGGTTCGACGCGGGGCTCGCGAGATCCGCGCCATCCGGCACGTTGAACTCGCTCTTGAGCGTATTGATGACCGCGTGATAGCGCACGGACCCCGTCCAGTCCGCGTCGGAATCGAACGGGATGCGATAGAGGAAGTTCTCGCCACCCACCGGCGGCACCGGACCCAGAGTGTCCGGCACGATGTCCACGCCGGTGATCGTGATCACCGCCTTCTGCCAAGTGAGCCCGTCCTGGTAGTAATAGCGGGGACCGGTGGGATTGCCTGCAGCGTCGGCCGTGCAGATGCTCACACGGTAGTACCTTGCGCCGACCGCAGCGTCCTTCATACCCTCGCTGAAGTTGAGCGTCAGCTCGAGTGAACCGCCGAGGTTTCGCAGGTGTCCCGCCCCTGTCGGGTTCGGGAAGAGAAGGCCGGACGTCGGGCCGGGCGCGGCGACGCGATCCCAGCCCGTCGATGTCGGCGTCGTGAGCTCGTGGCTCTCGGTGTCCCCGATGAGGTCCAGGTAGACGTACGCCTGCCCGTCGCCTTGCCCGGTTTCGCCGCAGGAATACGCGTTGTGGTTGTAGGACGTCAGCACGGGATTGTCTCCCGCTGCGTACCACGCGCCGGCGGCGAGCCCGTCGTAGATCGTCGTGGTCGTGCCGCCGATGGTCTGCTTTACGACGTACGCGTATTGCTGATAGCAATTGGGCAGCAGGAGATGCCAGCCTTCGAGCCAGCAGATGTTGAACGAGCCATCGGGCTGGATCGTCCCGGTGGCGACCTTGGAGGCCACGCCGCACCGGCAGATCCTGTGCAGCAGGTAAGGCCGGCTGTTGATGTACTGTGCGGCCTGCTCGCCCTTCGCGGACCGCAGGATGCGCAGGTCGTTCGGCGCGTTCAGGGCAAGCTCGTTGAGCGCCCCGCCCTTGAAGAACGGGGTCTTCAGCGGATCGATGGGCGGCGGTGGCGGCGGCGGGAACCCATCCCGCGGCGGCGGGAACTTGGGAAGCTGCTCGACGATGATCTCCAGATCCCGAATCAAATCGCTGATGCGAACATCGTCGAACACGATCGGCCAGCAGCAGCAGGTGCGCCGGTAGACCTCGATCGAGCCGAGGCATACGCTGAAGCAACGGTAGGGCCAGACGATCAGATCGTTCAGCGAGGGCGCAAACCGCTGCGGCGAGAGGCCCGACGCGAATTCCGCGACGTTGGCACCGCTGGCGGAGGCGGCCAGCTTGACGGCCGGCGATATCGCTGCGGTGATGATGCTGTCGAACCACCACGGCCGACGGCGACAGACACGCACGCTCCCGCTTACGCAGGTCCAGTGCAGGTGCAGCCGCGACCAGACGCCTTCCGCAAGAGCGAGCGTATTGTCCTTGAGCTGCGCCGCGAACTCGCTTGCGCGATAGATCACCGCGCCTTCTGCCGCGACGCCTTCGCGTCCGTCCGGCGCGCCGAGAACGATGCGGTTGGCGCGCTTCAGGGTATCGCCCGGCAGCTTGAACGCGCCGGTCGCATCCACCTCCTGCGAGTGGAGCACCGCGCCCTTGGCGTCCACTGCCTGCACGACGATCGCCGGGCGTTCGCCTCCTGCCTGCAAGCCGACCAGCTCCAGCTGGTATTGGTCGCGATCGCGTTCGCCGCCATTCGATTTGCTCTTGGCCATGATCAACGTCCTTTGCAAGGAATACCCGGGAGGGCGGGTCGCCCGCCACGCGCCGAGGCGCGGTCTCTGCGAATGCGACGTCGGGGCTGGGAACCGGATCGTCGCCGGCGGCGCCGGCGGCGTGAGATAGCGGCTCGGTTGCCTGCGTCCGTACTCGCGCCGACACTCGACGCCGGACTTGTCTTGTAAAGCACAACTTGTGCCGTTCTAACTTTTCCCAGCAATTCCATTGGGCTGGGAAAATGGCGACCCTTGCGCCCTGCCAAAGTCGTAAGCTTTGCCGACACGTGGGGGACGGCGCGGCGAGCGCTTTTCACACGCGGCGGCGGTTTCGTACCGTCGATGGGTCAGGCCCTGCCGCGGTGTTCTTGTCGCCGGGGCGCTCCGGCGGGACCCGTCGCAAGATGCATCCCGACCTGCCGCCGGCGTAGCTCTGGGTGTGGGCTACAAGCTAGGAGGTGACCGGGCGAGGACTGCACCGCAAAGCGGCTCTGGCATACCTACAGCGCCTCGGTCTCCGCGGCGCGCGGCCGCCACACCAGCAGGCGCTTCTCGACCTGGGTGACGACGACGTCCAGAAACAGCGCGAAGCCGGTCAGCACGAGGATGCCGGCGAACACGGTGTTGATGTCGAAGACGCCCTCGGCCTGCACGATCAGGTAGCCGACGCCCTTGGCCGATCCGAGGTACTCGCCGACCACGGCGCCGACGAACGCCATGCCGATCGACGTGTGCAGGCTCGAGAACACCCACGATGTCGCCGACGGGAGGTAGATACTCGACAGGAGCTGTTGCCGCGATGCGCCCAGCATCCGCGCGTTCGCGAGCACCGTCGGGCTCACTTCCTTGATGCCCTGGAAGACGTTGAAGAACACGATGAAGAAGACGAGCGTCACGCCGAGCGCGACCTTCGAGGTGATCCCGAGCCCGAACCAGAGCGCGAAGATCGGCGCCAGGATCACGCGCGGCATCGCGTTGGCCGCCTTGATGTAGGGGTCCGCGAGCGAGGACGCGGTTGGCGACAGCGCGAGCCACAGCCCGATGACAAGCCCCAGCAGACTGCCCGCCGCGAACGCGAGCAGCGTCTCGACGAGCGTCACCCACAGATGCGGATAGATCTTGCCGCCGGAGAACCAGATCCAGATCACCTTCAGCACCTCGAGCGGCCGGCCAAAGAAGAACGCGGTGTTCTTGGCGAATGCCTCCGAGACCAGCCCCGGCGTCGTCATCGCGTACCAGAACGCGAATCCGGCCGCGAGCAGCAGCAGGTGGTAGAGCGTGAGCCGCCAACGCGGCTCAGTGCCGGCTCTGCGCATAGCCCTTCAACACTTCGGCTTTCATCGTGTGCCAGATCGCGCCGTGCAACTGGACGAAACGCGGCGTCATCCGGATCTCCGCGACGTCGCGCGGGCGCGGCAGGTCGATCGCATAGTCGCCGATCGGCCGCGTTTCCGGCCCGGCCGAAAGGACGACGACGCGGTCGGACAAGGAGATCGCCTCCTCGAGGTCGTGCGTGATGAACAACACCGACTTGCGGTTGGCGCTCCACAGATCGAGCAGCTCGTTCTCCATCAACTGCCGCGTCTGGATGTCGAGCGCGGAGAACGGCTCGTCCATCAGCAGGATGCCCGGGTCGAGGATCAGCATCTGCGCGAGCGAGACGCGCTTCCTCATCCCGCCGGAGAGCTGGTGCGGAAAGCGATCCTCGAAGCCCGCGAGCCCGACGCGCGCGAGCCATTCGCGAGCATGCGGCATCGCCTCCGCCTTCGTCTGGCCTCGGAACTCGAGCCCGGCCGTCACGTTTGCAAGCGCGCTTCGCCACGGCATCAGCGCGTCGGACTGGAACATGTAGCCCGCATGCGCGTTGATACCCGCGAGCGGTTCACCGTGGACGAACACGCGGCCCGTCGTCGGCGCGAGCAATCCCGCGGCGACGTTCAGGAGCGTCGACTTGCCGCAGCCGGTCGGGCCGACGACCGACACGAACTCGCCGGGCGCGATCGCGAGCGACGTGTCCCGAACCGCCGTGTAGCGCCCGGCCGCGGCGCCCTTCGCGCCCGGCCTCGCGACGAACGTGCAGGTGATCGCCGTCGAGCGCCAGCGCCGCGGCCGCTCCTGACGCGAGCGTCATCACTTGTACTTCTGGGCCGCCTTCAGCGCATAGGACGAGTCGAAGGTCTTCGCGAGGTCCACCGTCGCGTTCTGCACGCCCGGATCGAACGACTTGAGATCACGGTAGACGTTGCGCGCCGCCTCCATGCCGATGACGCCGTCGTGCTTGAACGATTCGAGATTTCTCTCGAGCGCCGCCTTGTAGAGCGCCTTGTCCGCGTAGTATTCGGTCGGCACCGTCGCGACGATCTCGTCGGGAGTCGAGGTCTGGATGAAGCGCAGCGCGCGCATCATCGCGTTGACGAACGCTTGCGTCGTGTTCGGATATTTCTTCGGGAAATCGACCGGGACGTAGATCGAGCCGGCCGCATAGGCCCCGCCGTAGACGTCCTGCATGCCCTTTGCCGTGCGCGTGTCGACGACAGGGACGAACCCCTGCGACTCGAGCTGCGCGATCACCGGATCGAGGTTGACGAGCGCGTCGAGCTCGCCTCGCTGCATGATCGCCACCGCGCCTGCCGTTGCGCCGGCGCCGATGATCGACACGTCGTCCGGCTTGAGATTGACTTTGGCGAGCAGGATGTTGACCATCATGTTCGTCGACGAACCGGGAGCCGTGACGCCGATCTTCATTCCCTTGAGGTCGGCGGGCGACTTGTATTTCTCCGCCTTCGCCTTGTTCATGATGAGCACCATCGACGAGTACTTGCCCTGCAGGAAGATCGCCTCGAGGTTCTGCCCCTTGGCCTGCTGCGTGATCGTGTGCTCGTAGGCGCCCGACGTGATGTCGACGCTGCCGCCCAGGAGCGCCTGCAGCGCCCGCGCCCCGCCCGGGAAATCCTGGAGCTCGACCTCGAGCCCTTCGGCCTTGAAATAGCCCTTCTGCACAGCGATCGTGAGAGGCAGGTAGTAGAACAGCGTCTTGCCGCCGACGCCGACGACGACCTTGGATTTCTCCAGGGCTTGCGCATGGAGCGCGGGGACGGTGAACGCGAGACAGGCGGCGATGGCCGCGGCGAAGACGGTGAAGCGACGCATGGATTCCTCCGCAGGGCCGCACCCTCGAAGCGGGGCGCGTGGTGCGGCCATTTTCCGCACGCGGGGGCGCGGGGTCAATCGGCTGGGAGCCTGTCGGACTTGCTTTCACGTATGCGTTGCTTGGCCAGAAAGCGATGGATGCGAGGCGCGAGGCGCCGCCAATGTCGAGAACCTTGGCAAGCCGAGTAACGAAGCAGACGCGCTTTCTGGCCGCAACCCGAAGGGACGGGGCGAGTTGGGCGCATTTCTGCGTTGCTCGCCCTCGCCGTACACCCGGTATGTCTTCGGACTCGCGCGTTGAACTGCACCCAACTCGCCTCCGTCGCATGCGCGAAAACAAGTCCGACAGGCTCCTATACAGTGCGGTTCGTGCCTCGCGTCGCGCGCTTACGGTCGAGCTCCTTGATCTTGGCCGCGATGTCCGTCCCGATGAAGAGCTGCGCGGCGGGCGCACCGCCATTGTCCTTGCCCGCACCTGCCTGCGCCGCCTCCAGCGCCTGCTGCAGCGACTCCGCGTGCGGCAGCACATCGCGGGAAAACGCGGATCCGAGCCGCGTCGCGTCGCGTGCGCGCGCGCATCCGCCCGTCGCGTCGCCGGCGGCCGCGAGCACGATCGTCGTTTCCGACTTGAGCGCGTCGACGAAGCCCTCGGCCCGGCACGACGACACGACGACGATGCGCCAGACGATGCCCGCCTCGTCGAGCAGCGCGCGCAGCACGGCCGGCGCCAGCGGCACGAGCTCGAGCGGCGGCAGCGCGACCGCGAGCGCGCCATCGCCATCGGAAGGTCCGGCGAGGTAGAGCATCACCACGTCCTCCTGCGGGTCGATCGCTGCGGCGATCTCCTTCAGCGTCTCGCGCAGGTTCGTGACGGTCGCCATCGGCGTGTCGAGCACCGTCGCCGGGCTGTTGATCAGCGCAAGCGAGCGGTCGCGCGTGTCCCAGCGCTCGTCCATGATGCGCTGCGCGGCGAGCACCTCCTGCCGGTAGATCTCGTCGCGCGCGTCGCTCGCGAAGCCGACGAAGTAGAGATCCGTCTCGCCCTGCGTCTCGTCTTCGAGGTTCGACAGCGCGTCGTCGAGAAGCGTCGCCTGCGCCGCGAGCACCGGCTCGGACGCCGGATTGGGGTAGCGGCCGTCCGCGGGCACGGAGCCCGGGTGCCACCATCCCTGCGTCGACAGCATCGCCGGCGAGAGTGCCAGGCCTGTCGCGAGCATGAGCCCGCCCGCGAGCGCTATCGGCACTCGGCGCCGCGTTCCCGGTCCAAGCGCGATCGCAACGACGCGCACGAACACGGCGAGCGCCCAGACGACGAGCGCGATGTCGAACCCATCGGTGGCCCACGGCGGCGAGTCCGCAAACAGCGACGGGTACACCTGCGGTGCCGTGTGGGCGAACTGGATGACCGGGTAGGCCGCAAGCGCCAGCACGGGAATCGCGAGCGCCAATGCGCGCTCGCGGAACAGGAGCGCCTGCGCGACCGCCGTAAGGAGAAGCAGGCCCGCGGTGAAGAATTCGCCGCCTGCGCCGAACCAGGTGAACCGTGCGTCCTCACCGACCTGGATCCAGTCCGTGAAGACATCGAGCACCGCCGATGCGACGAACAGCAGCAGCAGTTGCGGCAGATCGATCCGGAACGCGAGCCGCGCGACCGGCATGAACAGCGCGAGCCGGAAGCCCGACACCAGGTTGCGGCCGAGGCTGCGCAGGTGGTGGCTCATCGGCGATGATGGACGCGGCGCGCGGCGGCGGTGCCACGCGGCGACGGCCGCAGCGTCAGGCGGCCGCCTTCGCGTGCGCCGCGATGTAGTTCTTCACGCGCGCCGCGTCGGCCGGGAGCACGTCGCACCGCTGCGGGCGCGACTCGAGATCGGCGTAGGCGGCCGGCCGTTCGGGATCGCGGCCGAGCGCCTCGCGGATCGTCGTCGCGAACTTCGCCGGCAGCGCGGTCTCGATGCAGACGAGGGGAACCTCGGGATCGCGGAATCGGCGGCCCACGCAGACGCCGTCGGCCGTGTGCGGGTCGAGCACGGCCTTGCAGCGCGCGTAGGTGTCGCGGATGGTCGCGATCCGGTCGCCGTGGGTGCTCGTTCCAGACACGAAGCCGGACGCCGCAACGCGCGGCCAATGCGGCGTGCCGGCGAGATCGAAGCCGCCCTCCTCCGCGATTCGCGTCCATAGCCTACGAACGACCGCGGGATCGCCCAAGACGATGTCGTACACGTAGCGCTCGAAGTTCGACGCCTTCGAGATGTCCATCGACGGGCTCGACGTCGCGTGCGTCTCCGCGGTGCCGCGGGGTCGGTACCGGCCGGTGCGGAAGAATTCGTCGAGCACGTCGTTCTCGTTGGTCGCGAGGATCAGTCGCCGGATCGGCAGCCCCATCCGCTTCGCGACGTGGCCCGCGAGGATATTGCCGAAGTTGCCGGATGGCACGGCGAAGTCGACCGGGTCGCCGACGGCCCGCGCGACGGCGAAGTAGCCCTTGAAGTAGTAGACGATCTGCGCGGCGATCCGCGCCCAGTTGATCGAATTGACCGTGCCGATGGCGTGACGCGCCTTGAATGCCGCGTCGCCACCCACCGCTTTCACGATGTCCTGACAGTCGTCGAACACGCCTTCGATCGCGACGTTGTGGATGTCGGGGTCGGCGAGCGAGAACATCTGCGCCGTCTGGAACGGGCTCATCCGCCCCTGCGGCGACAGCATGAACACCGCGATGCCGCGCTTGCCGCGCATCGCGTACTCCGCCGAGCTGCCGGTATCGCCCGAGGTCGCGCCGAGGATGTTGAGCGCGCGTCCGCGTTGCCCGAGCACGTACTCGAACAGGTTCCCGAGCAGCTGCAGCGCAATGTCCTTGAACGCGAGCGTGGGTCCGTTCGCCGCATGTAGCAGGTGGACGCCGGGCTCGAGCGCGCTGACCGGCGTGATGTCGGCGCTGCCGAACGTCGCCGCCGTGTAGGTGCCCTCGACCAGCGCCCGCAGATCCGCCGGCGGGATGTCGTCGATGAACCGGGACAAGATGGCGAACGCAAGCTTCGGGTAGCTCAACGGACGCAACGCAGCAAGCTCGCGCTCGGTCAGCGCGGAGTACGCCTGAGGCACCGCGAGTCCGCCATCGGGGGCGAGCCCTTCGAGCAGGATCGCGCAGAACGGCTGCGGATTGTCGGACCAGGCACCGCGGGTGCTGACGTAGCGCATCGGGGCAACGTCTAATTCAACTCTTCCAACCGGATCCGCACGACCTTGCCGTCGACTGTTGGCAGCGCCTCGATCTTCGCGATCGCGTCGACCACGCGCTTCTCGATCGTCCGATGCGTGAGAAGGATGATGTCGGTCTGCTCCTCGCCCTCGGGCGGCTCCTTCTGGATCATCGCGTCGATCGAGATCTCGCGGTCGGCCAGGATCCGCGTGATGTCGGCGAGCACGCCGGGACGGTCCTGCACGCGCATGCGCAGGTAGTAGCTCGTCTCGACTTCGCCGATCGGCAGGAACGGCGTGTCGGAGAGCTGGTCGGGCTGGAACGCGAGATGCGGCACGCGGTGCTCCGGGTCCGCCGTGTGCATCCGCGTGACGTCGACCAGATCCGCGATCACCGCGCTCGCCGTCGGCTCGGCGCCGGCGCCGGCGCCGTAGTACATCGTCGCGCCTACGGCGTCGCCCTTGACCAGCACGGCGTTCATCACGCCCTCGACGTTCGCGATCAGGCGCTTCGCGGGGATCAGCGTCGGATGCACGCGGAGCTCGATGCCCGCCTTCGTCCGCCGCGTGATGCCGAGGAGCTTGATCCGGTAGCCCAGCTCCTCCGCGTAGCGGATGTCCTCGCGGGTGAGCTTCGAGATTCCCTCGGTGTAGGCCTTGTCGAACTGCATCGGCACGCCGAACGCGATCGCCGACATGATGGTGAGCTTGTGCGCGGCGTCGATGCCCTCGATGTCGAACGTCGGGTCGGCCTCGGCGTAGCCTCGCGCCTGCGCGTCCTTGAGCGCTGCATCGAACGATTCGCCCTTGCTACGCATCTCGGAGAGGATGAAGTTCGACGTGCCGTTGATGATCCCGGCGATCCACTCGATGCGGTTCGCCGTCAGGCCCTCGCGCAGCGCCTTGATGATCGGGATGCCGCCGGCGACCGCACCCTCGAAGGCGACCATCACCCCCTTCGCGTGTGCGGCGGCGAAGATCTCGTTGCCGTGCCGCGCGAGCAGCGCCTTGTTCGCCGTGACGACGTGCTTGCCGTGGGCGATCGCCTGCAGGATGAGCGTGCGCGCGGGCTCGATGCCGCCGATCAGCTCGACGACGATGTCGATGTCGGGATGCGCGAGCACGGTCGCTGCGTCGCCCGTCACGTTGACGCCGGCCGCGCCGCGGGTAAGGGCACGCGCGCGGTCGATGGCCTTGTCCGCGACCCACGTGATTCGGATCGGCCTTCCCGCGCGCCGCGCGATCTCCTCGGCGTTGCGCGAGAGCACGGTCCACGTGCCGAGACCGACGGTGCCGATCCCGAGCAGACCGACCTGCAGCGGTTTCATCGGTGCGTTCGCCATCAGAGAAGCCCATCCTTGCGGAACATGTCCTTGATGCCGCGCACGGCCTGCCGCGTCCGGTTCTCGTTCTCGATCATCGCGAAGCGGACGTAGTCGTCGCCGAACTCGCCGAAGCCCACGCCCGGCGACACGGAAACCTTGGCCTGCGCGAGCAGCTTCTTCGTGAACTCGAGCGAGCCCAGTTCGCGGTAGGCGTCGGGGATCTTCGCCCAGACGTACATCGAGGCCCTCGGGCTATCGACCGCCCAGCCGGCCTCGTGCAGTCCCTTGACCAGAACGTCGCGTCGCTTCTGGTAGTTCATCGCGATCGCGGCGACGCAGTCCTGCGGCCCCTCGAGCGCCGCGATCGCGGCGACCTGGATCGGCGTGAACGTGCCGTAGTCGTGATAGCCCTTGATCCGCGAGAGCGCG
The DNA here is from genome assembly GCA_963830485.1 of uncultured beta proteobacterium. GTDB lineage: Bacteria > Pseudomonadota > Gammaproteobacteria > Burkholderiales > Casimicrobiaceae > CAIWHR01. Next base: position 140,850 of record CAWHNE010000023.1, on the reverse strand, counting down.
TGCACGAGATCCTTGTTGCCGACCATGAAGCCGATCCGCCAGCCGGCCATGTTGTAGCTCTTCGACATCGTGAAGAACTCGACGGCGACCTCGCGCGCCCCTTCGACCTGCATGATCGATGGCGCCTTCCAGCCGTCGAACGTGATGTCCGCATAAGCAAGGTCGTGGACCACCCAGATGCCATGCTCGCGCGCGAGCGCGACGATCTTCTCGAAGAACGGCAGCTCGACGCACTGCGCGGTGGGGTTCGACGGAAAGTTGAGAATCAGCATCCGCGGCTTCGGGAAGCTCGTGTGGATCGCCGTCTCGAGCTCGGCGAAGAAGTCGCCGTCGGGCGTGATCGGCACGTGACGGATGTCGCCGCCCGCGATCACCGGGCCGTAGATGTGGATCGGATAGCTCGGGTTCGGCACGAGCACCGTGTCGCCGCGATTGAGCGTCGCAAGCGCGAGGTGCGCAATGCCCTCCTTCGAGCCGATCGTGACGATCGCCTCGGTCTCGGGATCGAACTCGACGCCGTAGCGGCGCTGGTACCAGTGGCAGATCGCGCGCCGCAGCCGAGGAATGCCGCGCGACACCGAGTAGCCGTGCGTGTCGGGACGGCTGATCGTCTCGATCAGCTTGTCGACGATATGCTTGGGCGTCGGCCCGTCGGGATTGCCCATCCCGAAGTCGATGATGTCCTCGCCCCGGCGGCGCGCCGCCATCTTGAGCTCGGTCGTGATATTGAAGACGTACGGGGGCAGGCGCTTGAGGCGCTCGAACTCGGTACCGGGGGAAGGGGACATGCGGAGCCTTCGGCGTAAGCGCCCGGAACCGTCCGAGCGACGTCAGGGAGAACCCGCTAGAATCCTAGCTGATTTAACTACTTACCGCAATGCATCAATTCTGACCAAGTTACGCCGATCCCCTTTCGCGTTGAAGCGTCGCCAAAGGCGCGCCGCTCAACGCTGAAAATGAGATCGGCCCACTCGATGTATTCGAATCGCGAGTACTGCGACCGGCTCTTGCCCTACTGCCCTTCGTGCCACATTTCGATCGATGAAGTTCCACCTCTCGACGCCGACGGGTAACGTCGTCACCGCGCAGGGCAAGGGCTGGGTGCGCATCGGCGCGCAGGAATACCGTGCGCCGATCGTGCTCTTGACCGACGCGGTCGTCGAAGGCTTCGCGCCGGAGGGCCTGGACGCGCTGACCGAAGCGGACTTCGCGGCCTTGCTCGCGCATGCACCGGAGATCGTGTTGCTCGGTACGGGCGCGTCGCTGCGTTTTCCACACCCGCGCCTCACGCGGGCGCTAGCCGAGGCCGGAATCGGGCTCGAGGTGATGGACACGGCGGCCGCGTGCCGCACGTTCAACATCCTCGCGGCCGAAGGCCGCAAGGTCGTCGCGGCGCTCATCATCGGCTGAGCACCTCCGGTGCCAGACCGGGGTCTGACCCGGGTCAGACCCCGGTCTGGCACCGACGCGCGCGAACGCGCGGTCAAAGCGCGTCGGTGACGAGCACGCGTCCCTTCGCACCGACGGCGGTCTGGCCATCGGCGCCCTTGATCCGCCCGCGCAACTCGACGACGTCGCCCTTCAGGCGAGCGTTCGGCGTCACCTTCACGACCATCCACTCGAGCCGGATCGTCTCGTCGGCGAACACGGGCCGGCGGAACTTCTGCCAGAACTCGAGCCCGAGCATCGCGCCGCGCTTCGAGAAGTGGGCGGCGGTCAGCGCGAGCAGCAGCGCGGTGGTATGCGGCCCGCTCGCGATCACCCGCCCGAAGCGTGTGGTCGCCGCGTGCGCGGGATCGTGATGGACCGGATTGTCGTCGCCGACGACGCGTGCGAACGAAGCCACCTGCTCCGGCGTGAGCGTCACCTCGGAGGAGAAGCGCTCGCCCGGGCGGGCGCGCACGGTGCGGCTGGAGCGGACGGCCATATGACGTCTATCCCGGGTTGCGCGCGGTAGCGGTCCACGAGCTCGACTGCAGAACGATCGAGCCGTCGTCTTGCCGGTAGCGCGCGAGCTCGGCGCGCAAGGCGCGCTCGATCTCGTCCTTGCGCTGCTCCGCTCCCGCGCCCGCCTCGCGGACGATCTCGCCGGCAGGACCCAACGCCATCTGGAAATCCACCGCCTGCTCGACGTCGCGTCCGACCATCACCGGTCCGTCGACGCGCGTGAAGCCAGCGTCGACGAAGCCGGCTGCTTCGAGCTGCGCGCGGACGACGTCCGGATTCGCCATCGAGAATGGTCCAGGACCGCAGGTCGCCGCATCCTCGCCAGGCGGCGGCAGGAATTGCAGCACGACGCGCTTCGGCATGCCGGCCCATGGGTTGTCATCGATAGTCCGCCATGTGATGAAGACGAGCCGGCCTCCGGGCTCGAGCGCGCTTCGGATGTTGCGCATCGCCGCAACGGGATTGGAGAAGAACATCATCCCGAACCGCGAGAAGCAAAGGTCGAAGTCGCGCTCGAACTTGTAGGTCTGGACGTCTGCCTCGACGAAGCGGACGTTCGCGAGGCCCGCCGCGCGCGCGTCGCGCCGCCCCTTCTCCAGGAACGCGTCACAGCAGTCGAGCCCGAGCACCGACCCGTCGGGACCGGCCTTGCGCGCGAGCTCGATCGCTGTGTCGCCCCAGCCGCAGCCGACGTCGAGAATCTTCGATCCGCGCGGCAAGTCCAGTGTCTCGAACGGAATGCGGCTGTGATACGAGAGCCCGTCCAGCAGGATGTTGCGGAACCGCTCGAACTTCGAGACGAGGACGTCGTTCCAGAACGTGGTGAACGCGTCGTTGGTGGCAGCGGCATCGCTCATGACACGCAGTCTCGTGGCAGGGAATGGCAGGCGCAGAGCGTACTCCGGACGCCGGTCGCGTGGCAAAGATGACACCACGCCGCTACCACCTACAACCGGTGTCGGTGAGCGTGTCCTTGAGCAGGAACGGTACGGCGAGCAGGCCCAGGCCCGCGTATGCATCGCGGCAATCCGGCTGCGCCGCCTTCTGGATGTCGCGCGCGAGCTTCGGCTCCTTCTCCGGCGGTGGCGGGAACAGATTAAGGACGCCCTTGCGCGAATCGGAACGGCCAGCGACGGGTGCGCCCTTCTCGTCCTTGAAATCGAGGCGCGGCGCTTTGCCGATCGGCATCACCGAATCGACTTCCGATCCCGGCTTGCGCGGCTTGAAGACTTCCTCCTCCGGGGAGGGCGGCGTTCCGAAGCGGAGCCTCGGCTCCGCGGGCGGCGTCTCACGTGCAGGTGCGGAGCGGCTCGGCGCGGGACTCGCAGGCGGCGTCACTCGCTCACCGGGCAACGGTTGCGGCAACGCGCTCGGCGCCGGAGCGGGCGCGGCCGGTCGAGACGCCTCGCCTGCGGCTGGGGGTGCGACCGACGGCGCACCGGGAGCGGCAGAAGGCGGCGCGAGGACAGGTGCAGGTTCCGGGGGGACACGCGCAGGAGGTTCGGGCATGACGGTGGGTGCCTTCGGTTCTGGTGCGATCGGCGGCGGCCCGGGAATCGCGTGCTCGGGTGCGGGCAGCGGCACGGGCGCCAGCGGCGGTGCCGGCGCGGGAATGAAAGGCGGTAGCGGCTCCACCGGAACCGCCGGCGGCGCGATTCGCTCGGGGGCCGTGGGAGGCGGCGCTGGCGCGAGCGGCGGTGCCGGCGCGGGAACGAAAGGCGGCAACGATTCCAGCGGAGCCGGCGGCGGCGCGATGCGCGCGGGGGACGGGGGAGGTGGCGCCGGTGCAAGCGGCGGCGGTGCTGGCGCCGGAACGAAAGGCGGCAACGATTCCAGCGGCGCTGGCGGCGGCGCAATTTGCGCTGGGCGTGTCGGCTTGAGATCGACCGTCGGCGGTCCGGCCGGCTTGACGTCAGGCGCGGGCTCGACCGGCGCCGTTCGCTCGAGCACCGGCGGCGCGATCGCAGGTAGTTCGACTTTCGCCGATGGCGGCTCGACGGGCGGCGCGGTCTTTTCGGGCGAGGGGCGCGCGGCCGGCGGCTGGGGTGCGGTTTCTTCTCGAGGCGCAGCGACCGGAGGTGCGGGCGCGACCTCTCGCGCGATCTCCGGCTCGGCGCGCGGCGCCGATTCCGTCGTCGCCTCGCTTGGCGCGGTCTCGGCAGGCGCCGGCGCGATCGCCTTGTCGACCACCTCCGGTGCACCCGGATCGAGGCGGGGCAACTCTTCCGGCGCCCGCGGCTCCGCCGATGTCGCGGGAGGTGCCGCGCTTTCGACCGACTCCACTGGCGCACGTCTCGCGGCCGGCGGTGTCGCCGGTGCGCTCTTCCGTGCGCCGGGTGACGGGGCAGCTCGCGTCGTTCGCGGCGGCGTGCGCGCAGGTGCGGGACTCGCGCGCGACGGGCCCGGCGCGATCACGATCTGCGGGGTTGCGGGCGCGAGCGTGACGGTCAGCGTCGGAGCGCGAGCACCCCTTCCTCCTTTCGCGCCGCCGCCGTTTCGGCCGTGCCAAACACCAGCACGACGAGCACGTGCAGCAGGACCGACAGCAGCAGGCACTGCGCGAGCGAGGGCTCGGTGGCCGCCCTGTGGCGACGTTGCGGCAAAGGTGCGGCGATCCGGGGCACGGGCGACCGCAATTATCCTCCGCACGTCCGCGCGACGGCGCGCTGATCTCGCACAACGAGTCAGAAGCCGCGGCGACGCGGCTTGCGAGTCGATCCCCGGTCAAGTGTCGCCCGTGGGAACGATCGCCGCGGTTTCAACCATGAGTACGACGGCTCGCTCCGGCGCTCGCGTACGGTGCACAACGCCCTTCGGGACGACAAAGCCCTGCTGGGGTGCGAGCTCGACCACGCGCCCTTCCAGGTCGACGAAGAAGTGACCGTCGAGGACGAAGAAGAATTCGTCGTCGTTGTCGTGCTTGTGCCAGTGATACTCGCCTTGCAACACGCCGAGCCGGATGACGGAGTCGTTCACCTTGCACAGCGTCTGGTTGTACCACCGGTGGGTGCAGGCGCGAACGAGCGACGGGACGTCGACAATGCTGAGCGCCGGATGCAGAACGTCGAGGAACGTGGCGTAGGGATGGGTTTGCGCTTCGTTCATTGGGTTCTCCGGGGCGGAAGAAGCAACGGGCCTTCCGTCTGAAACGGTATGCAAGCAGCTGCGCGTCGCCGCGAAGCGCTGATAGGCCGTCGCATGGCGGCCTAGGCTAACCGAATTAGGCGACGTGTGTCGCCTGCTCAGGGATGAACCGGCGCAGTCGAAGCGCCTTGCGTCAGATTGACGTGCCCGCAGGCCGGATGCGGCCCGAACCTGCCAGGGTCTGCGTGAGCCGCGGCTTGCCGTGGTACTTGATCTCGCCCGAGCCGGCGATCGTGGCATCGAGGGCATCCTGCGCCCACACCGTGGCTTTGGCCGAACCCATGAGTGAGACCCGGGCATGCCGCGAATGGAGCTTGGCAGCGACCAGGTCTCCCGAACCGGCAATGGCCACATCGAGCGCATCCGCGCGACCCGCGGCCGCGAGTCGGCCGTTGCCGCGGATGGCGACATCGAGTGAATCCACGTCCAGCGTGTCGAAGGTGATCCTGCCCGAGCCGTCGACCGCCGCGTGCAGAGTGCCCGCTTTGAGCTGCGCCGCTCTTAGCTGCCCGGAGCCGCGGACCGCGAGCGCATCGATGCTCTTCGTGTCGACGACGATGTCGAGCGACGTGAAGTCAATTGAAAGGTTGCGGCGAACCCAGCGGATCCTGAGCGTGCCGTCTTCGACCACCGTCTGGACCAGCGGGACGACGTTGTCGTCGCCCTTGATCGACACGCCCTCGCCCGCGCCTTGGCGCAGGGTCACGTTCGCGGGCACGTCGAGCGCGACGCCGCGAAAGCCGTTCACGTCGCGCGTTTCCGTCCGGACGACGCCCGAACCCTTGATGTGCTCGCCGGCCCACGCCTGACCGATCCCATAGGCGGTTAGAAACGCGAGTACCGCAGCAGCCGGGAACGCAGCCCAACGGGACGATAAGGGCGAATTGCGGGACGCGGTCATGGCGACTCCTGCGGAAAATGGGGACGGCGATGCATTGGATGCACGCCGACGTCCTCGCGGATTCGGGGAAACGCCGCCGTCGCCGCCTTCGGGCCCCCCATCACGCGTCGTACGGTCAGGCTCCGGTCCGCGACTGCAGCGCGGCCAACACCGCCGTGCCGACGACAGCCTCGGCCGTCGCGCCACCCAGCGCGTCAAGACCGTTCAATCCACCGCTGCCGCTCCGGCATCGCGCCGGGAAGCGACCCACGCCAAGCCGGCGAATTCAGGCTTTCTTCACCCAGGCGATGCAATAGCCCTCGGGACTGATCTTTCCTTCGACAACCTTGCAGCCGTCCGGCGCCACGAATTGGCTGCAGTTGCTGCACTTCATATCGCCGTTGGGCTTGTCCTGGTATTTCATCGACTCCTTCGATGCCCTCTGCTGCGCCAGCGCGTCCCGCGCCGGAAGCACGGTCGCCGCGAGCCCGGCGCCCGCCACGAGCGCTCCGACCCTCAAGACGCCGCGGCGCGACAGGTTCGTTGCGTCGCCCATGTAATTTCTCCTCGCAAATCCTTCAAAGACGCGCGTCGCGCGACGCGCGCACCATGGCGCCGCAGACGATCCCGAGCTTCGGGTTGGCACTCTGGCGCGGAGGCAATCCGATGACAAAGGTGCCCGACGGCACGGAAGCCGCTGCGGCGCTCTGCCTATCGCCGAGCAGAATTCGTTCCACGCCCCGCCCGCGGCCTCCGCTCCGTCTCGACTTATCGTTGCGCTGCTTTGTCGGCCGCCTGCGGCGACTCGCGATCGCTCGCTCCCCCACGGCATACCACGCCGTGGGGCCCCGGCTCGCCGCTCGCGCCGCTACTCCCCCATCTGCAGGAGCGTGCCGTGCACCCGCGCCCAGCGCACCGACCATGCGAACACGAGTGCGCCCAGCACGAGGTAGACAGCGTTGAGCGCGAGTGCCATCCAGAAGGCGTCCCAGCGGAAAATGCCTTGCAGCAGGACGCCGCGCATCCCTTCGAAGACATGCGCGGACGGCGTCACCCAGGCGATTGCCTGCATCCATCCGGGCAGCACGCCGATCGGATAGTAGACGCCGGACACGGGCGCGACGACGAAGATCGCCGCCCAGGCGAGCTCCTCGGCGCCGAGCCCGAGCCGCATGATCATGCCCGACATCGCAAGGCCGATGGCCCAGCCGAACACGAGCAAGTTCGCGAAGAACGCGATCAGCGGGAATCCGAGCGAGAAGATCGAGTAGCGGAACAGGAGCCAGGCGAAGAAGCACGCGCCGCCGACGCCGATCAGCGCGCGCAGCACGCTCATCGCGAGCTGGCCGGCGATGTACTCCGGCAGCGTCAGCGGCGAGACGAACAGGTTGCCGAGGTTGCGCGCGTAGAGCTCCTCGATGAACGTGAGCGACACGCCGAGCTGGCCGCGGAAGAGCACGTCCCACAGGAGCACGGCGCCGATGAAGAAGCCCGGCGCATCCTTGAGGAAGTTGTTCGTGGGCGCGAGGTAGAGCGTGACGAAGGCCCAGACCACCATCGTCACCGTCGGGTAATACATCATCGACACGATGCGCGTCCACGATTTCACGATCAGGTAGGCGTGCCGCCGCAGGATCGCGCGGATGCGGCGTAGCGACGCCACGGCGCCTTCGTCCCGCACGAGCGTCGCCGTCGTCTTCATCAGAACGCGGTGATCTCTTCGGCGGCGCTGCCCGCGACGGGCTCGCCCCCGCGGCCGCGCGCGATGTCGAGGAACACCTCCTCCATGTTCGCGCGGCCGTACTTTGCAAGGAGCGCCTGCGGCGAGCCCTGATCGACGACGAGGCCCTCGCGCAGCATGATCACGTCGTCGCACATCCGCTCGACTTCGCCCATGTGGTGCGAAGCGAGCAGCATCGTGCAACCGGTGCGCCGCTGGTACTGTTCCAGATACGTGCGCATCCGGTCGCCGATGTCCGGGTCGAGCGACGCGGTCGGCTCGTCCAAGAGCAGCACGTCGGGCTCGTTGATCACGGCCTTCGCGAGCGACACGCGGGTGCGCTGGCCCGCCGATAGGCTGCCGTACGGACGCTTCAGCAGGCCGCCGAGATCGCAGTCGGCGGCCACCGCATCGATGCGCTCGCGCGCGTCGCGGATCCCGTAGAGATCGGCGAACACCGCGAGGTTCTCGCGCACGGTGAGCCGCTTCGGCAGGTCGACGTACGGCGAAGTGAAGTTGAGCCGCGGCAGCACGCGGTGCCGCTCCCGCGGCATCTCCGCGCCCAGGACGCTCACGCGTCCGGCCGTCGGCGTGAGCACGCCCAGGAGCATCGAGAGCGTCGTCGTCTTGCCGGCGCCATTGCCGCCGAGCAGCGCCGTCGTGGTGCCGCGGCGAACCGCGAACGAGATGCCCTTGACCGCCTCGACCTTGCCGTAGGACTTGCGGAGTTCGGCGACGACGATGGCGGCGGAGTCCATGCGCGGGTGGCGCGGCGGGTCGGCGCGGCACGAGGGGTGCGCGTGCACGCGAGCCGCGATTGTAGCGGACACCGCCGCCCGGGCGCTCCGGGCGCGCATCCGGTAGACTCGTTGCCCCCGTGTTCGGAGCGGCCGCCATGCAGACGCCACCGATCGACGAGCCCGTGTCGCGATTCGAGCAACTGGCGGAGGTCGGGCGCGCGCTCGCCCGTGAGCGCGACGCGTCGCATCTGCTCGACATCATCGTGGCGGCCGCGATGCGCCTGACGCGCGCCGACGGGGGCGCGCTCTACCGGCTCGATGCCAGAGCCGGGACGCTGTCATTCGACATCGTGCGCAACCGCTCGCTCGGCTGGGGCGACGGCGGGGCGCGCGCGGCCGATCTCGCGCTGCCCCGGGTGCCGCTCGCCCTGCCCGACGGCCGGCCCAACCACGAAGCCGTCGTCGCGCACGCGGCGCTCACGCGGCAGTGCGTACGGATCGCCGACGTCTACGCGGTCGCGGGTTACGACTTCGCCGCGGCGAAGCGCTTCGATGCGCAGTTCGGCTACCGGACGCGTTCGCTGCTCGCCGTACCCATGCAGGACCACCGCGACGAGCTGATCGGCGTGCTGCAGCTCGTCAACGCGCAGGACGCGGAGGGGGCGGCCGCCGAATTCTGCGAGGCGGACCAGCGGCTCGCGGAAGCGCTGACCGGTCTCGCCGGGGTCGTGCTCTCGAACCAGCTCCTGATCGGTCAGCTCGAAACGCTGTTCGAGAGCCTGGTCGCGCTCGTCAACACGGCGATCGACGAGAAGTCGCCGTACACGGGCGGCCACTGCCAGCGCGTGCCGGAGCTCACGATGATGCTGGCCGAGGCGGCGCACGCGACGACCGACGGGGCGCTCGCCCCGTTCAGCATGACCGAGCGTGATCGCGCGGAGCTCAAGCTGGCCGGCATGCTGCACGACTGCGGCAAGATCACGACGCCGGTACATGTCGTCGACAAGGCAACGAAGCTCGAGACGATCGTCGACCGGATCGAGCTGGTCGCGGCCCGCTTCGACGCGCTCGCCCAGGACGCACGCCGGCGCGCGCTCGAGCGCAAGCTCGAAGGCGCGGACGCGGCGACGACCGACGCGGCGCTCGCGACCGAGCTGCAGGCGATCGCCGCCGATCTCGAGTTCCTGCGCCACGCGAACATCGGCCAGGAGAAGATGGCCACCGCCGATCTCGAGCGCGTGCGACGCATCGGCGAGCGCTCCTATCCCGGTCCCGACGGCGCGCCGCGCCCGATTCTCACGGAGGACGAGCTCGAGAACCTGACGATCCCGTACGGAACGCTGACGAACGCGGAGCGCGCGGTCATCAACCGGCACATCGAGTCGACGATCGCGATGCTCGAATCGCTGCCGTGGCCCCGGCACCTGGCCCGCGTCCCCGAGTACGCGGGCGGGCACCACGAGCGCATGGACGGACGCGGCTACCCGCGCGGCCTCACGCGCGAGCAGATGTCGTGGCAGGCGCGGATGATGGGCATCGCCGATATCTTCGAGGCGCTGACGGCGCCGGACCGGCCGTACAAGCCCGGGAAGACGCTGTCGGAGTCGCTCGCGATCCTCGGGCGGATGAGCGTGAACGGGCACGTCGACCCGGATCTCTTCGACGTGTTCGTGCGCCGCCGGGTCTACCTCGACTACGCGCACAAATTCATGGACTCCGCGCAGATCGACGCGGTCGACGAACGCGCCATCCCGGGCTACGTTCCATAGGTGCCGTCGCTCAGCACTGCACCGTCTGCTTGCAGAACTGCGAGAGCTCGCGCACGACACTGGTGCCGCCGACGCGCGCCTTCGCCTTGCCTTGCCCGTATTCCATGCCGAGCTTGAAGTCGTATTTCTCGAAGAAGCGGTCGAACTGCTCGGCGCCAACGGTACCGAGCGCGACGAGTCCGTCGGTCGCGGCCTCGTATTCGAGCAGGATCGCCGCGAGCGGCTGCGGCGCCGGGCCCTGGAGCACGCGCGCGCCGTCGGCCGGATCGTAGACGCTGTGATCCGCGCAGCAATGGATCACGTGCGCGTCGGACGTCGCCGACTTCTGCGGCTGGTAGCGGATGAACGAGATGTCGCGCGTCGGATAGGCGAGCTTGTGCGCGCAGATCGCCGAGAACGCGACGACCGAGCGCGCCGGACCGACGCCGCCGGTCCACGCGTACGTCGCGCCGTCTTCCCGTCGCAGCGTCGCCTCCGCGGCGACCGGCCGCGGCAGCCGCAGCAGGAAGCACGGCGTGCCCGCGAAAGGATAATGGAACACGTAGTTCGTCTCGATCGCGAGGGCGCCGGCGCGCAGCGGCGCGCCGTGGATGTCGACCAGCCGCGTGCGCTCGTAGAGGCGCGGCGAAGTGCTCGCCCACGCGCCCGGCAGCGCACCGACCCCCGCGGCACCCGAGAGCGCCGCGCACGATTCGAGGAATTGCCTCCGCTTCATCGCGTCTCCACTTACGCCCCCACGAGGAGCTCCCGAATGTGCTCGGCGACACTCCGTCCGAGCGCGGACAGCGCGTAGCCGCCTTCCAGCGACGAGATGATGCGACCCTGCGCATGCTTCGCTGCCACCGCGAGGAGCTCGCGTGTCACCCACGCGTAGTCGGCTTCCGTCAGCTTCAGGTTGGCGAGCGGATCCTCGCGGTGCGCGTCGAATCCCGCCGAAATATAGAGGATCTCGGGCCGGTGCGCTTCGAGCGCCGGCAACCAGTGCTCGCGCACCGCCTCGCGAAACGCGTCGCCGTCGCTGCCCGCCGCCAGCGGGATGTTGACCATGTTCGGCCCGAGCGGGTCGACGCCCGAATACGGGTAGAGCGGATGCTGGAACGTCGAGACCATCAGCACCCGTGGATCGCCGGCGAAGATGTCCTCGGTGCCATTGCCGTGGTGGACGTCGAAATCGATGACCGCGAGGCGCTCGATGCCGTGGGCGGCAAGCGCGTGCGCGGCGCCCACCGCGACATTGTTGAACAGGCAGAACCCCATCGCGCGGTTGCGCTCGGCGTGGTGGCCCGGCGGACGAATCGCGCAGAACGCCCCCCGGCACTCGCCGCGCGCGACCAAGTCCGTGGCGAGCACGAGCGCGCCGGCCGCGTGCAGCGCTGCCGAGAGCGAGTGCGGGCACATCGCCGTGTCCGGGTCGATGTAATGCAGGCCCGAGGCGGGGCTTTCCGCCTCGATCGTCGCCAGGTAGCCTTCGCCGTGTACGCGCGCGAGCTGCTCGTGGGTGGCTGCCGGGGCCTCGTAGTGCCGGAGGTAGACGTCGAGCCCCGCGCTGATCAGCCGGTCGCCGATTGCCCGCAAGCGATCGGGGCACTCCGGGTGATACGGCCCCATGTCGTGCAGGAGCGAGGACGGATGGGTGATGAAGGCGGTCGGCACGGGGCTTGCTTCGAACTAACGGACGGCGACGAGGACCAACGGCAAGCTCCTCGCCAACGGCGAGAGGCGCGCGAGCCAGTTTAGCCGTTGCCGGTCCCCCGGTGAACAGGGCCTGTTCAGGTGAGGGGTAGCGGTGCGAACATGGCGGGCGTTGCCGGTCTCCGCCCGAACCCAGGGCCCCCTTGGCCGCCGCCTTCAACCTACCCGTGACCCCCACTCGATGACCGTCCGCCCCCTCGGCCAAGCCAATGTTCCCGCCGCCCAACGGCTCGCCTCCGTCCTCGCGCAACTGGAGCGGATCGTCGTCGGCAAGTCCGACCCGCTCAGGCTCGCGCTCGCCTGCCTCCTCGCCCGTGGCCACCTGCTGATCGAGGACATCCCGGGCGTAGGCAAATCGACCCTCGCGCACGCGCTCGCCGCGACGCTTGGCCTCAAGTACGCGCGGGTCCAGTTCACGAGCGATCTGCTGCCGGCGGACGTCCTTGGCGTGTCGATCTTCGATGCGCCGTCGCAGTCGTTCCGGTTCCATCCGGGCCCTGTCTTCAATTCGGTAGTGCTGGCGGACGAGATCAACCGTGCGCCGCCGAAGACGCAGAGCGCGCTCCTCGAGGCGATGGAGGAGCGGCAGGTGTCGCAGGACGGCGAGACGCGCCGACTGCCCGAGCCGTTCTTCGTGATCGCGACGCAGAACCCCGTCGAGCAGATCGGCGCATATCCCCTACCAGAGTCGCAACTCGACCGCTTCCTGATGGCGATCGAGCTGGGCTACCCGGACCCCGCCGCCGAGCGCGAACTGCTGACCGGTGGCGACCGGCGCGCGCAGATCGCCACGTTGTCCCCGCTCGGCGATCCGCCGACGCTCCTCGAATGGCAGCGCGAAGCCGCCAACGTCCACGTCGCGCCGGCGCTGCTCGATTACGTGCAGGCGCTGCTCGCGGCCACCCGGGGCAACGTCGGAAGCGGCGCCGACGCCGGAGCGCGCCGGGGCCTCTCGCCGCGCGCCGGACTGCTGCTCCTGGCCGCGGCCCGGGCGTGGGCGCTGCTTGCCGGCCGCCCGATGGTCGTACCCGAGGATGTCCAAGCGGTGTTCCCTTCGGTCGCCGGACATCGGCTTGCCGGCGGCGCGCGCACCGGCGCCCTGCAGGCGCAGTCGCTGCTGCGCACGATCGCGCTTCCGTAGGGTTGCTCGCGCGGGGCGGCACCCCGCCTGCCGCGCCTCGCCGCACGAACTTCCCCGATGTCCGCCGCCAGCCGCTCGGTGAACCTGCAGTCCGACGGGCGCGGGTCGTGGCGCGCGCGGCTCCGCCAGCGGCTCTTCCGGACAAAGCCGGGCGACCGCGACACCGTGGTGCTTCGCCACCATCGGATCTACATCCTTCCGACACGGCGCGGCCTCGCGGTCTTCGGAACGATCGCGATCATGCTTTTCACGTCGCTCAACTACGCGCTGGCGCTGGGATTCGCGGCAACGTTCCTGCTCGCGGGCTTCGCGGCGGCCGCGCTCCTGCACACGTTCCGCAACCTCGCCGGAATCGAGCTCTCGCCGCTCGCGGCCGGCGAGTCGTTCGCCGGCGGCACGCTGCCGTTCACGCTCGCGATTGCGGGCGGCGCAACCCCGCGCCGCGCGATCACGCTGGCGGCCGGCGGCGGCGCGCCGGTTACCGTGGACGTGATCCCCGACGCGGCGCTCCCCGCCACCCTCGAGATCCCGGCACCGAAACGGGGGCGCGTCGCGCTCGGGCGCGTGACACTGTCGTCCGACTTTCCGGTCGGACTGTGGCGCGGCTGGGCCTACGTGCACTTCCCACTCGCGGGCGTCGTGTTTCCCGCGCCGGAGCCGGGCGCCCCGCCGCTGCCTGCGGGCCAGGCCGGCGAGGACGCGCACAGCGAATCGCGCGAAGGCGACGCCGACCTGTCCGGGTTGCGCGGCTACCAGCCGGGCGACCCGATGCAGCGCGTCGCCTGGAAGGCCGTCGCGCGCGGCGCGGGGTGGCACACGAAGCAGTTCGAGGGCGGCGGCAGTGCGGGCCCGGCGGAACTCTCGTGGCGCCTCCTGCCACGCGCGCTCGACGCCGAAGCGCGGATCGCGCGGCTTTCCGCGTGGGTGCTGGCCGCCGAGCGCGCGGCCCGCCCGTTTGCGCTGTCGGCGCCGGGTATCGCACTGCCCGCGGGCCAGGGCCGCGAGCATCGGCGCACGGCGCTCACGCTGCTCGCGCTGCTCCCGGAGGGGGCGCGATGAGGCGCCGCGCACGACGTGCGGGTCGCGCGGCGCCGCGCGCGGCGCTGTCGCCGGCACAGATCCGCTGGCTCGGCGTGTTCCTGTTCACGACGCAGGTTCCGCAGGTCCCGTTCGTCCCGATGTGGGTGGCGGGCTTCGGAATGATGCTCGTCGGGCTGCGCCTCGCCTTCCTCCATCGCGACCGCAGCCGCGCCGACGCCAAGCCCGCGCGGATTCCCTCGTGGGCGCTCGCGCTCTTCGCGGTGGCCGCGGGCTTTGCGATCCGCCAATCGTTCGGCGTCTTCCTCGGCCGCGACCCGTGCGTCGCGTTCCTCTTCGTGCTGGCCGGGATCAAGTACCTCGAAGCGCGGACCGCGCGCGACGGGACGCTGCTCGTTTGTCTCGCGTGCTTCGAGGTCGTCACCCCGTTCTTCTACAGCCAGTCGGTGCTGGCTGCGCTGGCGGCGCTGCCTTCGCTCGCGGTGCTCGGGATCACGCTGCAGGTGCTGGCCCAGCCGGCGCTTTCCGACCTGCCACTTGCCGAGTGGCGGGCGCCGCTCGCCCGCACGGCACGGCTGTTCGCGCAGGGGATCCCGCTCGCGGCCGTGCTGTTCGTGCTCTTCCCGCGGCTCGCGGGGCCGTTGTGGGGCCTGCCCGCGGATGCCGGAGCGCGCTCGGGTCTTTCGGACCGGATGGCGCCCGGCTCGATCAGCGAGCTTTCGCTCGACGACTCGGTCGCCTTCCGCGTCGAATTCGACAACGCCGTTCCGCCTCAGGCGCAGCGGTACTGGCGCGGGCCGGTGCTCGCGCGCTTCGACGGCCGTGAATGGTCGGCGTTCGAACGTCGCGCGCCGCGCGTGCCGCGTCCGGCGGGCCGGACAATCTCGTATTGGGTCACGCTCGAACCGCACTGGAAGCCGTGGCTCTTCGCGCTCGAGCTCCCGGCGCGCGCTCCGGCGTCGGACCTTGAAGGCGGCGTGGGCGGGTCGTCTTCGGCGCTCGGCATGGTCACCGATGACCAGCGCCTGGTCGCTGCCGCGCCGATCACCCAGCCCCTCCGCTATCGGATGACCTCTGCCCTCGCCGACGGATACGCCGCCGCCACCGGCGCCGCTCTCGAATCCGAGCGGGAGGAGAACCTGCAATTGCCGAACCTCGCGCGTGAGCCCAACTCGAAAACGCTCGACTTCGCGCGCCGGCTGCGCGCCGAACAGTCGGACGACGCAAGCTATATCCGCGCGGTGTTGCAATTCTTCCGCACGGAATCGTTCTACTACACGCTCGCACCGCCGGCCTTTCGCGGGCCCGATCCCGTCGATGCCTTCCTGTTCGACAGCCGGCGCGGCTTCTGCGAGCACTACGCGAGCAGCTTCGTCGTGCTGCTGCGCGCGGCCGGCATTCCCGCACGGGTGGTCACCGGGTATCAGGGAGGGGAGGTCAACCCCACCGGCGGCTACATGATCGTCCGCCAGTCGGACGCACACGCGTGGGCCGAGGCGCTGGTCGGCGGGCAGTGGCGACGCTTCGACCCCACCGGTGCCGTCGCGCCGTCGCGCATCGAGCGGGGACTCGGCGCGGCGCTACCGGCGAGCGAATTCGTCCCGCTCTTTGCGCGGCTCGATCGCAGCCTGCTCAAGGACCTGCAGCTCGCATGGGACGCGTTCAACTACGACTGGCGTCGCCACGTCGTCGGCTTCAACTACGCGAAGCAGCGATCGCTCTGGCGCGACTGGGACCTCGATCGGCTGCCCGGGGCCGTGATCGCCGCGCTCGTCGCCGTGTTGGCGGCTGTGTGGGGCGCGGTCACCCTCGGCGTGCTCGCGTGGTGGCGCCGCCGCAACAGCGACCGCGCACGCGTGCTGTGGGACGCGCTCTGCCGCCGGCTTGCGCACGCGGGGCTGCCCCGGCAGCCGCCGGAGGGCCCGCTCGCCTATGGCGCGCGGGCCTCGGCGCGCTGGCCGGACTTCGCCGTCGCGTTCCACGTGATCGCGGACTCGTACGCGCAGCTGCGCTATGGTCCCGCGCCGGCGACACCCGGCGCTCAGCGCAGACGGCAGGCCGCGCTCGCGCACCTCGCACGTGCGATCGAGGTGCTGCCCGCACCCGCGGCGCTGCGCGCGCTGCAGTAGCGTAGGGGACAGACCACGTTTTCCGGTAACTGCCGGGATCGATACCCACAGCGGAAAACGTGGTCTGTCCCCTTAGAGCTTGTCCGTTAATAAATCGCGCGATGCGCTTTGCCACAATGCGATGGGATGCGCGAAGGACGGCGAAGGGCGTGGCAGGCCCCACGCCCGAGTCGGCCGACAAAGCAGACCGCGCATTGTGGCAAAGCCCTTCGGGAACGGGCAGCTTGGGCCGATGGCTTTGTCGCTCGGCTTGCCTTGGGGCCCACCCAAGGCTGCACCTCGCTTCGCGCCCTCGGCCCAACCTGCCGCGTTCGCACGCGTGATTTATTAACGGACAAGCTCTTAGAGCAGCGCGTCGCGGTCGAGGCCTCGGCGCGCGAGCCGCGCGCGCAGCTTCTCGAGCGCTTCCGCCTGGATCTGCCGCACGCGCTCACGCGTGACGTCGAGCTCGCCGGCGAGCTCCTCGAGCGTCGCGACGTCCTGGCCGTGCAGCCCGTAGCGGCGCTCGATCACCTTGCGCTGGCGCTCGTTCAGTTCCGAGAGCCACAGGCGCACCCACGCCTCGATCTCGGCGTTGTGCAGGAGGAGCTCCGGCGCGAGCGCGCCGTCGTCGGCGACGCCCTCGGCGACGGAGACGCCACCGTCGCGGTCGAGCGGCGCGTCAAGCGACGTTACGTGTTCGTTGTAGCGAAGCACGCGGCGCACCTGCTCGACCGGCTTGCCGAGGAGGTGCGCCACGTCGTCGATCGTCACGTCGCGCCCGTCCGGCATTCCATGCATCTCGAGGTAGCGTAACGCCCGCAGCACGACGTTGAGCTCCTTCACGACGTGCGCCGGCAGCCGGATCGTCCGCGACTGGCTCATGATCGCGCGCTCGACCGCCTGCCGGATCCACCAGGTCGCGTACGTCGTGAACCGGAAGCCGCGCTCCGCATCGAACTTCTCGAGCGCGTGGATGAGCCCGAGGTTCCCTTCCTCGATCAGGTCCGGCAGCGCGAGCCCGCGGTTCGTGTAATGCTTCGCGATACTGACGACCAGGCGCAGATTGCGCTCGATCAGCTTCTGGCGCGCTTCGAAGTCTCCGTTCGCCATCGCGCGCGCGAGCGCGAGCTCCTCCTCGGCGGTAAGCAGCGTGTGTTGGCCGATCTCGTTGAAGTAGATCTGCGCGATGTCGTTGACGAAGTCCGACGACAGGCCAGGCTCGGGCTCGGCCAGCGGGAGCTCGCCGCTCCAGCGGTCCGGCTCCGGCAGGGGCGCCGCGGCTGCCGCGGGGTCTTCGACATCGCTTTCGGCCGGCGGCGCATCGACCTGCTCGAGGCCGGGCAGCTCGGGGTCGGCGTCGCGGCGCGAGCGCCCCACCATCAGAGTGCCCCCGCGCTCGCGGCTGTCGCCGCTGCGCGCCTGCACGAGCAGGGCGAAGTCGAGGCCGCGGCGAAGCGCCTCTTGAGCGGCCCTACGGCGCTCATGTCATGCCGGCGGCAGGAACTTGAGCGGGTCCACGGGCGTGCCGTTTCGGCGGATCTCGAAGTGCAGCATCACCTGGTCGGCGTCGGTGTTGCCCATCTCGGCGATCGGCTGGCCCTTCGCGACCTGCTGGCCTTCCTTCACCAGGATCTCGCGGTTGTGCGCGTACGCGGAGAGCCACGTCGCGTTGTGCTTGACGATGACGAGCTTGCCGTAGCCGCGGATGCCGGTGCCCGCGTACACGACCTTGCCCGAGGCGCTCGCGACGACGGGCTGGCCCGCGCGGCCGGCGATGTCGATGCCCTTGAGATTCGGATTCTCCGAGCCCCCGGTGACGAGCTTGCCGGTTGCGGGCCACATCCACGCGAGCTTGTCGTCGTCGTTCGCTGCCTGAGGCGACGGCGGCACCGGTTTCGGCTCGGGCTTGGGTTCGACGCGTGCGACGACCGGCGGCGGCGCGGGCTCCGGCGCCGGCGGTGGTGGAGGCGCGGCAGCGGCCATCCGCTGGACGTCCCGTAGCGCCTGCTCCGAATACGGCTCCTTCACGGCCTTCGGCTGCGTCTTGTAGTTGTCGGTGTTGCGCGCACCGGGTACGACGAGCGGCGTGGCCGGCGGCGACGGCGGCGGCCGCGCATCGCCCGAGACGAGCGGGGGCGCGCTGCGCAGCGGCATCGTCGTGACGCCGGCCGCGGCCGGCGCGGTCTCGCCGGGCGCCGCGAGCCGCAGCGTCTGTCCCTCGCGGATCAGGTTTACGTTGTCGATCCCGTTCCACGTCGCGAGCTCGCGGTAGTCGAGACCGTTGTCGAGCGCGATCTTGTAGAGCGTGTCGCCGCGTTTCACCGTGTAGGTCTGCGGCCGCACTTCGGGCTCGGGCGCGGGCGCCGGGGCAGGCGTCGGCGCGGCGATCTGCGGGGGCCGCGTCGGCGGCGTCGCGCGCTCCTCGACCGGCGCCGGCTTGCGCGACGCGCATCCCGCGACGACGACCGCGAGCGCAACGGCGACGAGGCGTGCGAAGCGAGATGCGGAGGTCGGTTTGGCGGAAGCGGTGCGCGACATCGAACGTTCGAGGGCGCCGCGTGCGGCCTCACGCGAGGCCGGGCAGCAACGGTACGAATCTTACCGCATCGAACGTCTGCTCACGGAAGCCGCCGGGCGCGGCTTCGATCACCGTCAGCATCTGCACGCGCTCGCCGGGGTCACCGCCCTTCGCGAGCGGAAGCACCATCCGGCCACCGGGCCGAAGATACGCAAGCAGCGACGTGGGCACGTGCGTCGCGCCGGCGGTCACGACGATTGCGTCGACGACCAGCGCTTCGCCCAGATCGGCAGCGCCGTCGCCGTGCATCAGGCGCACGTTCTTCACCTTGAGCGCCTGCAGGTTGCGCCGGGCCTTCGCGACCAGCGCGCCGATCCGCTCGACCGTGTAGACCTCGTCTGTGACCTGCGCGAGCACCGCCGTCTGGTAGCCGCAGCCGGTGCCCACTTCCAACACGCGCGCGAGCGGCCCGCCATTTCGCGCGAGCTCCGTCATCCGCGCGACGACCCACGGCTGCGAGATCGTCTGCCCGCTGCCGATCGGCAGCGGCGTGTCCTCGTAGGCGCGGCTCGCGAGCGCCTCGTCGACGAAGATGTGACGCGGCACCGCGTTCATCGCCGCGAGCACGACCTCGTCGCGGATCCCCTGCTCGCGCAACCGCTCGATCATGCGCGCGCGCGTACGCGTCGACGTCATGCCGATGCCCGTCAGCTTCTCCCCCTGCGTCGCCATCCCTCCTCCTGCCGGCGCGCACCGCGCCCGACGCGACCCCGCCTCAGCCGTGAAGCCACGCCGCAACCGGCGTCATCTGATCGCGGTTCGTAAGGTCGATCTGCAGCGGCGTGATCGACACGAAGCGCTGTTCGACCGCTTGGAAATCGGTGCCCTCCCCCGCATCGGCCGCCGCGCCGGCCGCGCCGACCCAGTAGACGGTCTCGCCGCGCGGGCTTTTCGTCTTGATCACGTTCTCCGCCTTGTGCCTGCGTCCGAGCCGCGTGATCCGATAGCCGCCGAGCTCGCCGCGCGGCACGTCGGGAACGTTCACGTTGAGCAGCCAGCCGCCGAGCGCGCGGTCGCGATGGCGCTCGAGGAGCTCGAGCGCGACGGTCGCCGCGGTGTCGAAATGGGCGGCCGTCTTCGAGGCGAGCGAGATCGCGATCGACGGAATTCCGAGCAGGTAGCCCTCGGTCGCGGCCGCGACGGTGCCCGAGTAGATCGTGTCGTCGCCCATGTTCGGGCCCAGGTTGATGCCCGAGATCACCATGTCGGGCAGCGTGTCGAGGAGCCCCGTCACCGCGAGGTGCACGCAGTCGGTCGGCGTGCCGTTGACGAAACGGAAGCCGTTGGGTGCGGTGCGCACGGTGAGCGGACGATCGAGCGTCAGCGAATTCGACGCACCGCTCCGGTCGCGCTCGGGCGCGACGACGACGATGTCGGCATGCGGCGCGAGCGCGGCCGCGAGTCGCTCGATGCCCGGCGCGAAGTAGCCGTCGTCGTTGGAGAGGAGGATGCGCATCGGAGCGCGGAAATCGTCACGGCGCCGGATCCGTCGTCCGGCGCATCGGTCTGTCGATTATAGCCGGTCGACCATCGCCCGCCGTCGCGCGCGCCCGCGGCACGTCCGAGAGTGTAGGCAAGGCCCGCGCAATCCATTATCCTCGGTGCGGACGCGGCGTGAGCGCGTCTCGCTCGAGCTGCCGATGGCCCTTCCCGCAATCGCCGATTTCGCCGAGCACCGCCGTGCGCTCGCCGGCATCCCGCTCGCGCAACTCTTCGCGCGCGATGCCGACCGCTTCTCGCGGCTGTCGTTCGTCTGGGACGACTGGCTCGTCGATCTGTCGAAGGAACGCCTCGCGCGCGACACGCTGCCGCTCCTGATCGAGCACGCGCACGCCGCGGACCTGCCCGGCTGGATCGCGGCGCTCTTCGCCGGCGAGAAGGTCAACCTGTCCGAGGGCCGGCCCGCGCTGCACATGGCGCTCCGGCAGCAGGGCGACGCCCCGCTCGCCGTCGACGGCCACGACATCGTGCGCGACATCCGTGCGACGCAGGCACGGATGAAGGCGCTCGCCGTGCAGGTCAGGGGCGGCGTGCGCGTCGGCGCGACCGGACGTCCGATTCGCGCGGTCGTCAATCTCGGGATCGGCGGCTCCGATCTCGGGCCGCTGCTCGTCTGCTCGGCGCTCGCGCAGCCGCCGCGCGCGCGTGACGCCGCAGGGCCGCAGACCGAAGGCGTCGACGTCGCGTTCGTCTCGAACGTCGATCCCGAGCACCTCACGCGCGCGCTGGCGCCGCTCGACCCGGCGACGACGCTCTTCGTGGTCACGTCGAAGACGTTCACCACGCAGGAGACGCTCGCCAATGCGACCGGCGCGAAGGCGTGGCTCGCCGGCGCGCTCGGCCAGGGCACCGACGTCGGCGCGCATTTCATCGGCGTCACCGGCAACGCGGCAGCGGCCGTGGCGTTCGGCATCGCGCGGGCCGACATCCTGCCGCTGCCGGACTGGGTCGGCGGCCGCTACTCGCTGTGGTCCGCGGCAGGGATCACGATCGCGCTCAAACTCGGATACGACCGCTTCGCCGAGCTCCTGGCGGGCGCGGCCTCCGTCGATGCGCACTTCCGGGAGGCGCCCCTCGAGCGCAATCTTCCCGTCGTGCTGGGACTCGCAGGCTGGTGGAACGCGGCGCAACTTCGGCACCCCGACCGCGTCGTCGTGCCGTATGCGCAGGCGCTCGCACGGCTCCCCGCGTACTTGCAGCAGGTGGTCCTCGAGAGCAACGGCAAGCGCGTCGCGCGCGACGGCGGTCCGCTCGCGGGCCCGAGCGCGCCGGCACTCTGGGGCGACACGGGCACGAACGGCCAGCACGCGTTCTTCCAGTGGCTCCACCAGGGAACACGCGAGGCGCCCGTCGAGTTCATCGTGCCGGTGCGCGCCACGCATCCGCTCGCGGACCAGCAGACGCTGCTCGTCGCCAACGCGCTCGCGCAGGCGCAGGCGCTGCTCGCAGGGCGAGACGAGGATGCGCTGCGCGCCGAGTTTCTCGCCAAGGGTCTGACCGGCGCCGCGCTCGACGCCGCGGTCGCGGCGCGCGTGTGCCCCGGCAACCGCGCGTCGACGACGATCCTGATGCCCGAGCTCAACGCGCACCGGCTGGGCCAGCTGCTCGCGCTCTACGAGCACCGGACGTTCGTCGAGGGCGTGCTCGCCGGCATCAACCCATTCGACCAGTTCGGCGTCGAGCTCGGCAAGACGCTCACCACGCCGATCGTCGCGGCACTCGCGGCCGAGGCGCCGCTGCCGGAGGCGACCGACGCGTCGACGCGCGGACTCGTCGCCCACGCGCGCATGCTCGCGGCGCGGACGCGGAGCTGAGGCGCGAGGTGGCGCGAGCGCCGACGGCGCTCGATCAGATGGCGACTATACGAGCGCCTGCTCGATATCCTCGATCAGGTCGTCGACGTGCTCGACGCCGATGGACAACCGCACGAGATCCGGCGGGCACGACGTGCCCGGTCCTTCGACGCTCGCGCGATGCTCGGCCAGGCTTTCGACCGAGCCGAGCGAAGTCGCGCGCTTGATCACGCGCAGTCTGGCGGTGAACCCCAGCGCGGCCTGCTCGCCGTCGCGCAAACGCAGCGACAGCATCGCGCCGAAGCGGCCGTGCATTTGCCGCGCGGCGATCGTATGCCCCGGATGCGCGGGAAGCCCGGGATAGAGTACGTGGGACAGCCGTGGATGGTTCTGGAAGCGCAACGCGATCGCGTGGGCGTTGTCGCATGCGGCGGCCATGCGCAGGTGCAGCGTGCGCATCCCGCGCAGCAGCAGCGAGGCTTCGAAGGGTCCTAGCACCGCGCCGCCGGCGCTGCGCAGATAGCGGAGCCGCTGCCACCGCTCGTCGTCCTCAGCCGTTGCGAGCGCTCCGGCGATCACGTCGGAATGACCGTTCAGGTACTTCGTCGCCGAATGCATCACGAGCCGAGCGCCGAGCTCGAGCGGGCGCGTGAGGAGCGGCGTCGCGGCGGTGGAGTCGACGGCGACGATCGCATCGCACGTGCGCGCGATTTCGCCGGCCGCCGCGATGTCGGTGATGTCCCACGTCGGGTTGGCGGGTGTCTCGATCCAGATCAGGCGTGGCCCACGCGCCCGCGCCTTGACGGCGAGATCGTCGATCGACGAATTCTCGTAAAACTCGAGCGCGATCCCCCACGGCACCGCGACCTCCAGCAACCACTTGCGCAGCGCCCAGTACATGTGGCGTGGCGCGAGCACGAGATCACCGGGCGAAAGCGACTGGAACACCGCCGCCGCCGCGGCTTGACCCGATGCGAACAGCATCGCGGCCGCACCACCTTCCAGCGTCGCGATCAGCGTTTCGGCCCGGTCGTAGCTGGGATTGTCGGCACGACTGTAGACACGTCCACCCGGGTACGTGCCGTCTGCGCCGCGCTCGTAGGTCGTCGAGACGTAGATCGGGGGCACCACGTCACGGTACGGATCGACGATCCGTCCCATGCCTTGGGCGGCGAGCGTTTCGACGTGAAGCTCGGGTTTCGCGGAGGACATCGGCGGACCGTCGGCGGGCGAGTGCACACTATGCCCGCCCCGTCTCGCGCCGGCAATCGGGCACGAATCGTTGCCCGTCACTCCAGGGGTCAGCGCGAGGACTTGATCGCGCGCGCGAGCTCGTTGACTGCGGCGGCGTAGAGTCGGCTACGGTTGTAGCGCGTCAGCACGTAGAAGTTCTGGCAAGCGATCCAATAGCTCGCGTCCTCGGTGCCGTCCGCGTCACGTTCCTCGAGGAGCAGCACGCCGACCGGGTCTGCGGCGAGATCCCACGGTGCACCGGCGGGGGCCACGCCATCGGCCGCCCACGCGTCCAGCATGCGTCGCTCGCTGATCCCGCCATCGAGGTGGCGCCGCACCGCCGGCAGGCTGTCCTCGGCGATAGCGGCCGGCAGCAGCGCCGGCTGGCCGCGCTGCCAGTCGTGGCGCGCGAGAAATGAGGCGACGCTCCCGACGATGTCCGCGGGACTGCCCCAGAGATCGATGTGGCCGTCGCCGTCGAAATCGACGGCGAACGCGCGATAGCTGCCCGGCATGAACTGCGGCACGCCGAGCGCGCCGGCGAACGATCCCCGCGGCTCCGTCGGCGCGATGCGCTGCTCGCGCACGAGGAGGAGGAACTCGCGGAGCTCACCGCGGAAGAACGCGGCGCGGCGCGGATAGTCGAACGCGAGCGTCGCGAGCGCATCGATCGCGCGGTGCGAGCCCGTATTCCGGCCGTAGTACGACTCGACACCGACGATGGCGACGATCACCTCGGGCGGAACGCCATAGCGCTCCTCCGCGCGCGCGAGGTCGGCCGCGTTCGCGTTCCACCATGCCACGCCGCCGGCGATGCGCGCCGGCGAGAGCAGCGGCGGCGCGTAGTCGAACCACTTCGGCGGCTCGAGCAGCGGCCGTTGCATCGCCGCGATGATCTTCGGCCGGTAGCGCGCCTCGGCGAAGGCATGCCGGAGCGTCGCCCGATCGTAACGATCGACCGCCGCCATCTCGTCGATGAAGGCGCGCACGTCGGCGCGCTCCGCGTACCCTGTTGGCGCGGCGATGGCGCACGGGCACGATGCGGCGAGCGTCGCGCAGGCGAGGAGCGTGAGGCGGGAGGCGCGGCGCATCGATTAAGCAGGAGCGAAGCGCGCGAATGGTATCATCGTTGCCGCAGATGTATCCGCTGTTGCGCCCGCTGCTGTTCGCGCTCGATCCCGAGACCGCGCACGATCTCACGTTCGCGGGGCTCGACGCGGCGGCGCACACGGGTCTCGCACGGGCATTCGCTCCGCGCGTCCCCGATTCGCCGGTCACCGCGATGGGGCTCTCGTTCCCGAACCGCGTGGGACTTGCCGCGGGGCTCGACAAGAATGCGGCGCACATCGATGCGCTCGGCGCGCTCGGGTTCGGCTTCGTCGAGTGCGGCACCGTGACGCCGCGGGCGCAGCCGGGCAATCCGAAGCCGCGGCTCTTCCGGCTGCCGGAGGCCGAGGCGCTGATCAACCGGATGGGCTTCAACAACGATGGTGTCGAGCGCTTTGTCGCGAACGCGACGCGCGCGTCATGGGCGGGCATCCTCGGGCTCAACATCGGCAAGAACTTCGACACGCCGAACGCGCATGCGATCGACGACTATGTGGCCTGCCTGCGGGCGGTCCACGCGCGGGCCTCGTACGTGACCGTCAACGTGAGCTCGCCCAACACCAAGGGGCTGCGCGAGCTGCAGGCCGACGACGCGCTCGAGGCGCTCTTGTCGGCGCTCAAGCGGGAGCAGGCGGCGCTTGCGAACGCGCATGGCAAGTACACGCCGCTCGCGGTCAAGATCGCGCCGGACCTGACCCCTGCGGCCGTGACGGGGATCGCGAAGCTGCTTGTCCGCCACCGCATCGACGGCGTGGTCGCGACGAATACGACGGTCGCACGCGACGCGATCAAGGGCATGCGCCATGCGGACGAGGCGGGCGGCCTCTCCGGGCGCCCGCTCCGCGCGCAGGCGACCGCGGTGATTCGCACGCTCGCGCGGGCGCTCGACGGCGCGCTGCCGATCATCGGCGTCGGCGGCATCCTCTCCGGGGCCGACGCGAAAGAGAAGATCGACGCCGGAGCGACGCTGGTGCAGATCTACACCGGATTGATCTATCGCGGGCCGGGTCTCGTCGCCGAGTGTGCACAGGCGCTCGCTACCCCCTGACCAGGGGGCGCCGACGTGCAGCGCCGCACGCTACACTGGCGCGGGGCTGCAACGGATGAAGGCGACGCGGTTGTCACCGCCGGGAGAATCGCATGAGAATCTGGAGCCTTGTGTTGGTCGCCATCGCCGTCCCGTTCGTGGTCTCCGCGGAGGCCGCGCCCCGCACGTTCGTCGCGACGTATGGAAGCGACGCCAATCCGTGCTCGCGCGCCGCGCCTTGCCGGTCGTTCTCCGTCGCGCTGGGCGTGACCGATCCCCGAGGCGAGATCGTCGCGCTCGACTCCGGCGGCTTCGGCACCGTGGCAATCAACAAGGCGGTCGCCCTCATCGCGCCCGCGGGGATCCACGCCGGGATTACCGTTCCCACCGGCGACGACGGCATTACGGTCGCTGCCGGCGCGACCGACGACGTCGTGGTCCGCGGGCTCGCCATCAACGGCACGCCTCCCACCTGTTGCAGTGCCGGAATCCGATTCCTCTCGGGCCGCGCACTCCACGTCGAGAACGTCGTCGTCAGCGGCATCCCGGGGGGCGGCGCGATCCTGTTCCTGACCGATGGCGAGCTCTACGTCCGTGATTCCGAATTCCGGGAAAATCCGACCGGGGTTGGCGTAAACGGTACGATCAACGCGTCGATCGAGCATTCGCGCTTCGACAACAATACGGTGGGCCTGTCGATCAACGGTGACGCCCGCGTCACGGTCCGCGACAGCGCGTTTTCGGGCAATACGCTTTGGGGGATTCGCGCAAGCCAAGATTCGGACGTTTCGATCGACGGCTGCACGATTTCGGGCAACAACATCGGAATCGTAGTTGAGAACACCAGCCTGAGCATGTTCTCGATCGCGCGCGTCACCAACAGCCTCATCGCGAACAACGGAACGGGGGTGCTGCGTATGGGCGGCAACAGCACGCTCTTGACCGGCGGCGGCAATTCGCTGGTCGGCAATACGACGGCGGGATTGTTCTCCGGCTCCTACGCGAAGCAGTAGGCGAGTATGTTCGCGCGTTGCCTCGGCTCGCGCCGCGCTTCGCGTCCCGGTTCGGCCTCCGCACCAGCAACGCGAATGATGATGCCCTGCCG
Source organism: uncultured beta proteobacterium (assembly GCA_963830485.1). GTDB lineage: Bacteria > Pseudomonadota > Gammaproteobacteria > Burkholderiales > Casimicrobiaceae > CAIWHR01. The sequence goes on along the minus strand of CAWHNE010000023.1, from coordinate 114,325 downwards.
TCGGCCTCCGAACGCGCTCGCTATCGCTTCGATCCCCTGCGCGCTCCGCGCTCGGGGCCCCTCTTCGCGGCTCGCGCGTTCCCCCGGCTCGCCGCTCGCGCGGCGGCCTCCGCACGGTCAGTGCGAATCGCCCCGCCGAGGGGTCGGCCGCTTGCGGCGACTCGCGTTCGCTCGCTCCCCCGTGGCGCTCCGCGCCCCAGGGCCCCGGCTCGCCGCTCGCGCCGCTACCAGCATCTTGCCGTCGGCCTCTGCGACGACCTCGCCGCGCTGGTTGCGACAGACGCCAGCCAGGGTGACGACGCCGCCGCCGTGGTGCGGCTTGGGGTCCCGAGCCGTGACCGTCCACGTCGTCGTCAGCGTGTCGCCCGCGCGCACCGGCGCCTTGAACCGCGCGGCGTGCTCGAGGTAGGCGATGGCGGTGCCGTGGAAATGCATGCCGACCGGCGCACCCATCAGCGCGCTGGTGATCATCCCGTGCAGGATCCGGGTGCCGAAGCGTGAGCCCTTCGCGTACTCGTCGTTGACGTGGTGCGGGTTGAAGTCGCCGATCAGCCCCGCGCCCAGCACGAGGTGCGTGTCGGTAATCGTGATCGTGCGGTTGAACGTGTCCCCAATCGCGACGTCCTCGTACCACTCTCCGCTCTGGTCCATGCCGAGTCCGGCCTTCACCGTGCCCCTCCCGTTGCGTGTGCCCGCCGCAGCGCGTCGAGCTCCGCCAGGCACAGGGACGTGAACGCGAGCCCCGCGAGGAGCGGCGCGACGAGATTCGCGACGGGCACCAGCGCGAGCGGGGCGACGACGAGGCCCAGGCCCATGAGCCGCCTGCGCGCACTGCGCACGACCGTCCTCAGCTCGTCCGCGCTCGCGTGCTCGGCCAGCGCATCGTAGCGGAAGAGCCGTTGGTTCAGCCAGGCGCCGAGCACGAGCGACACCGGCACGCCGACGACCGGGAAGAACAGCAGCGGCAGCGTGACGAGCCAAAGCGGAAGGAAGACCGCGAGCGCGACCGCCGCATTGACGAGACTCCCCAGGATCGTCCCGCCCTGTCTGCGCTCGAGCGCCGGAAAGTGACGCGCCTCGACGGCGCGCACGAACACGGGCCCGGCGAAAACCGCGATCGCGGCGAGCGCGAGCGCGCCCGCAACCATCGTCGTCAGCACGAACGCCGCGACGGCGCCGAAGCCCGATGCGAACGCGCCGGGGCGCGGGTCCATCCCGAAGAACGCGAGCCCGCGGGCGATGAGCCCCGCGATCGCGCCGGACAGCGGATCGCCGAACGCGATCCACGCGACGACCCAGAGCACCATCGCGCCGACGAACGGGAGGAACACGAGACCGAGCACGCGCCGGTCGGCGACGAGCGGGACCGCGCGGGCGAGCGCGGTGAGCACGGCGCTCATCCGCCGCCTTCCTTCGCCGTCGCGGCGAACGGCTCCCACCGGAAGCCGCCCGCCTCGACCCCGGCGACGAGATGCGCGAGCGCGGCTTCGACTTGCGCGGGATCGCCGCGCACGCCGAGCTCGATCCGACGCCCGCCATCCGGCATGAACGACGGCAGGCTGAACAGCCGGAGACCGGGGAACCGCGCGACGTTCTCGTTCATCACCGGCAGCAGCTGGCTCTCGCCCGCGCCGTACACGACGATCGCGCGTTCGACGGACGGTGGCGCCGCGAGCGTCGCATAGCGGGTCGCCAGCACCCAGTCGAGCATCGGCCACGCCATCTGCGGGAAGCCCGGGAAGAAGTGATGGTCGCGCAGCGAGAACGACGCGATACGGTTGACCGGATTCGGGATGATCGCGGCGCCTTCCGGAAAGTCGGCCATCAGCACGCGGTGCGGGTACGCCTCCGCGCCGAACCGTGCCTCGATCTCCGCGAGCGCCTCGGGATGGCGAACCAGCGGCACGCCGAGCGCGGCCGCCGCCGCCTGCCGCGTGTGGTCGTCGGGCGTCGCGCCGACGCCGCCGAACGCGAAGACGATATCGCCACGGGCGAAGGACTCGGCGAGCGCGGCCGTGAGCCGCGCGCGGTCGTCGCCCTCGTAGCGGGCCCACGCGAGCGCGAGCCCGCGCGCGCGGAGCGTCTCGATCACGTGCACGAGATGCCGGTCCGCGCGCTTGCCGGACAGGATCTCGTCGCCGATGATCAGCGCGCCGATGCAGGGAGAAGGCACGTCGCTCGCTTCGGCCGCCGCGCGCGTCCAGGCGTGGCGCGGCCCGGCCGGGCGCCCGTCAATCGGCCGCCACTTCCGCCGTCGGAAACTGATCGTCGATCTGCTGCATCATCGAGCCGAACGCGCGATCGATCAGCGGCTCGGCCTCGACCAGGCGGGCACGGTCCGCGCGGAAGCGCTGGGCGAGCTCCTCGGCGGTCATCGACAACGCCTTCTGCCCTTGGCGGTTCGTGAACAGGTAGGTGCCGCGCAGCGGGCTGATCCACGCGAGCTTCGCGAACGCGAGCTGGCCGCTCTCGTCCTCGAACTCGATCCACATGCCGCGCTCGAGGCTCTGCGCGATCTCGAGGAACTGGTCGTCGAAGACTTCCGGCACGGGCTCCGGCGGCGCCGGCTCGGCCTGCTCCATCGCGGCGGCGAGCTGCTCCGCCTTCGCCGCGGCCGCCTCGTCGCCCGACGCCTTCGCGATCTCGGCCTCGGCTTTCGCCTGCTCGGCCACCGCCACGGTCGGCAGCGCCACGGCGGCGAGCGCAGGCTTCACCGCAGCGGCGTGCGCCTCGACCAGGTTCGTCATGAACCGCTCGCGGTTCTCCGGCGGCCAAGGCACATCGTGCATCCCCGCCGACATTCGCTTCAGCAGCGACGGCAGCAGCGCGACGAGATGCCGGCGATCCTCGTTCGACTTCTTCGGCTGGACGCTCCACACGAGGTCCTCGAGCGTGGCCACCGCCTGCGCCCACGGCTCGCTCTCCTCGCCGTGCCGTAGGTACACCTGCTCGAGCGCCGCGTGCCACTGCGTGCGCAGGAACATCGCGAGGAAGTTGGGGATCGGGTACTGCTCGATGCGCCGCTCGATCTCGGACTTCGACACGCCCGTCGCGATCTGCCGGCGGTCGCTCTGGTTGATCTCCTCGGCCGTCGACTGGATGTTCGCCTCGGCCGCCTTCTCCTCCTCGGCCAGGAAGGCTTCGAGGTCGTCGCGGAGCTCGTCGAAGATCTCGAGGTTGTCGGTGAAGCCGTCGAGGATCTTGTGGACGATCTCGTCGATCTTGCGGTAGAGCGGATCCTCCTGGCCCATCACCGGCGACCAGCCGAGCCCCGCCTGCGCGAGCGCGTTGACGAGCAGGCGCGAGGGGTGCGACTTCTTCGCGAAGAACGCGCCGTCCAGCATCGCCGCCTTGAGCACGGGAATCTGCAGCCGGGCGAGCAACGCCTTGATGCCGTCGGGCAGGTCGCGGGTCTCGAAGACGAAGTCGAACAGCATCGCGACCAGCTCGATCGTCATCGACTCGAGCTGGTTCGCCTTCTTGCCGAGCGGCGACTCCTGGAGGTCGCGCAGCACGTTGTGCGTGCCCTGCGGGATCCCGGAGAACTGGACGAACGTGCCGCCGCCGAGATCGAACCCGGTCTCGCCCGCCTGCAACCGCGCGAGGCCCTCGCCCAACGCGGGCGTCGCGATGATCGGCGCGCCCGGCACGTAGCCCGACGGGGTCGGCGGCAGCGGGCCCGTCGGAATGTAGCGCGCACCGCTCGGCGCGGCGCCCATGTCGATCTGCGGGAAATCGGCGGCGCCGCCGGCGCCGTCGAGGAAGCCTGGCGCCGGCGCCGGCCCACCCCCCATGTCCGGGTACCCCGCCGGCGGCATTCCGAATCCCCCCGGCGGAGCTTCCGGCCCACCGGACATCGGCGGGAACGTGGGACGCGCGGGGACCGCCTGCCCCGCGAACATGCGGCGGAACAGCGACATCACGTCGACCTCGGCGACCGGCGCCGGCTCGTGCGCCGTCATCGGCATCGCGTGCGCGGCAGGTGGCTGCGGATGCCCGCCGCGCGCCCGGTCGCCGGGGCTGCCGCGGTTGATGATCGTCCCCCGCGCGCCGGTGGGAATGACGCGCAGGCCCGCGAGGTGCTTGTTGAGATCGGCGTAGATGGCGTTGATGTCGGCGAGCGAGGTCTGGTTCAACTCTTTCAGCACCGCGGACTTCATCCGCTCCTCGGACTTGACCGTCTTCAGCGCCTCGGCGAACGAGGCGACGATCGTCGCCGGCGCGAGCGGATTCTGGCCCGTCTCGAGGTCGGGACGGCCGAGCAGGTGGCCGATCGCGCGATTGAGCGTCTGCAGCTCGTCGTAGCACGTGTTCTCGACGATGCGGGTGATGTTGCCGAGGATGACGGATTCGTCCATCACCGACGTGTCGACGAGCGTCAAGTTGTCGGCCCCCGCTTTGGAGAAGTCGGCCTTCGCCGCTTCCTTGCCGGAGATGGTGTCGTTGACGTGCGTGCGCAGGCGCCGCTCGAACTCGGCCATCAGCGAGGACCGCTCGGCCTTGAGCGAGAGACGCGCGTCCATCAGCATCTGCTGCTCATCGCGCACGTCGGTCCGGCCGGCGCGGTCCATCAGCATGTCGCCGACCTTGTCGAGCAGCGTCGCGAACGTCTGCAGCAGGCGATGGATCGCGAGATCCCGGCAGTCGGCCAGGATCTTCGACATTTCGCGCGACACGGGCCGGCGGGCGGCCGTGTGGGTCGTCGGTGCGTTCATCCTCGTGGTGCCGAGCGTTGCTGCACTGCCGCGCCCGGGTCTTTCGGGCTCGGCGTTCCGGTGGAGCGTCCGGTCGGGGACCCCGGACCTCGAAATTTACGAACGAACTTTCGCTAAGTTACTGTAGCACGGGACTATTCGGGTTGCCAAACCGCGGAAATCGCCGCGGCCTCCTCACGGCCGGAATGGATCATCGCACGGAGCTGTCGGCCGCTGCGGCGACTCGCGATCGCTCGCTCCCCCTTGTATGGTAAGCCCGGACCGGCGCGGTAAAGTTCGATGGCCGTTGCGGCACCCGGACCGGACCGTGCAGCCTGATACCCCCTTGGGCCGTTGAGCCCGTCGCCAAGTGGATCGCGCACGGACTCCGCGTTGGTCTTCACGAAGCCCGAACGGTTACGGCCGCCGGCGGTGCCGAGCGTGCATTTACAAGGAAGGGATCCGAAGATCATGTCCGACTCATGCGTGATGATAGGCATCGATGTGGCCAGCGAGCACGTCGATGTGGCCGCGATCGGCGCCGTGGTGCCGCTCGCGCGTTACAGCAACGACCCCGAGGGACACAGCGCTCTGGCCGATGCGCTGGCCGGCCTGCAAGCGACGCTGGTGGTGATGGAAGCCACCGGCGGCTTTGAGGCGGCGCTGGCCTGCGCACTGCAAGCCGCGGGGCTGAAGGTGGCGGTGATCAATCCCCGTCAGGCGCGCGACTTCGCCCGTGCCATGGGTCGCCTGGCCAAGACCGACCGGGTCGATGCCCAAACCTTGGCCGAGCTGGCCGCAGTCTTGGCGCGACGGGCGGACGTGGCGCGGTTCGTTCGCCCGCTGCCCGAAGCAATGCAGCAGGAGCTTGCCGCACTGGTTACGCGGCGCCGCCAACTCGTTACCATGCTGCTCTCCGAGCGCCAGCGCCTGCGCCTGGCCATCGCCGTCGTGCGCCCCAGTGTCGAGGCCGTCATCGCGATGCTGCGCCAACAGCTCGACGACATCGAAACCCAGATGGTGGCCCACGTCCGCCAGCACTACGCCGAACTGGACGCCTTGCTGCAATCGGCCGGCGGCATCGGCCCCATCGCCGCCGCCAGCCTGATCGCCGACCTGCCGGAACTGGGGCGGCTCAACCGCCGCCAGATCGCAGCGCTGGTCGGCGTCGCGCCCTACGCCAAGGACTCAGGCCAACACCGTGGCCGACGACGCATTGCCGGCGGGCGCTTCGAGTTGCGCCGCACCCTCTACATGGCCACGCTTACTGCCACCCGCCACAACCCGGCCATCCGCGCGTTCTACGAGCGCCTGCTTGCCACCGGCAAGCTCAAGAAGGTCGCACTGATCGCCTGCATGCGCAAGCTGCTGGCCATCCTCAACGCCATGGCCAAGACGCGCACGAAGTTCGATCCGGCTCACGCTCACGCTTGACACGCCAGACGGTTACTTGGCGCTTCGCGCCCGGGGCCCCGGCTCACCGCTCGCGCCGCTTCACCGATCCATCTCGGCCCAAGCCCGTTCCAAGCGCTTGTAGGATACCGGGAACGGAGTCCGCAACTCTTGGGCGAAGAGCGACACCGAAAGCTCCTCGAGCAGCCAGCGGAACGCCTCGAGCCCGGGCTCGGAGCGCCCCGCCCCCCGATTGCGCTCGAGGCGCTCGTCGTAGCGCCGCCACCACTCGGCGACGGTGCCGGCGTGCCGGGCGTCGCGCGTCGGCTGTTCCTGTGCCTTGGCGAGGCGGCGGTCGAGCGCGGTCAGATAGCGCGGCACGTGGCCGAGCTGCGCCCACGGCGTCGCCCGGACGAAGCCCGGATGCACCAGCGCATCGCGCCGCGCCCGCGCGAAAGCGGCGAGTCTCGACAGCGCGGGCGGCAGGCTCGCGATGCGCTGCGAGAGCGCGTGGTGCGCCGCGGCGATTTCGCCCAAGAGTCGGAACGCGCCCTCGGCGACGGCGGGTAACCGCGTGCGCGCGCGCTTCACTTGCAGCGCGAACGCGGACTCGGACCGCGGCAGCGCGTCGTCACCGACGAAGGCGCGATCGCGCACCCCGGCGAGGACGTCCGCGAGCAACACATCGGTCGCTATCGACGTCTTGAGCTGCAGCGCCGCCTGCCCGAAGCCGCTTGCGCCCTTCTCGTAACGCTTGAGCGCATCCGCAGTCGCTAGGCCTATCAGCCGGACGACGCCGGCACGCGTGCTGGCGTCGGCGGCCTCGCGCGTGTCGGACAGCGCGATCGAAACGGAATCGCCATCGTCGACGAGCGCGGGGTAGCCCGTGATCCGCTGGCCGCCGCGCTCGCGCGTGAGCGACTCGGGCAGGTCGCCGAAGTCCCAGCGCTTGAGGCCGCGCCGCTCGACCGGCGGGCCCGCCTGCGCGAACGAGAGCTGGGCCGCGGGACCCAGCTGCGCGCGCAGTAGCGCGAGATCGCGTCCGCTCGCGAGCTCGGTGCCGGCCGCGTCGACGACGCGGACGTTGACCGCGAGGTGCGGCGGCAGCGCGGACGCACTCCAGACGTCGGCCGGCAGCGTTTCGCGCAACCGTGTCGCAAGCCACGCGCGCAGCGCGTCGTGAACCGACCGCGTCCCCGGCGCCTCCGCCTCGAGGAACGCAGTGACGGACTCCGGCAGCGGCATGAGGCGCGTGCGCACGCTCTTGGGCAGCGCCTTCAGCAGAAGCAGGACCTTCTCGCGGATCATGCCTGGCACGAGCCACGACAGCCGCGCCGCGTCGACCTGGTTCAGGAGCGCAAGCGGCACCGTCAGCGTGAGCCCGTCCTGCGGATGGCCCGGCGCGAAGCGATACTTGAGTGGCAGCGTCGTGCCCGCCATCGTGATCGATTCCGGAAACAGCGCCTCGGTCACGTGCGCGGCGGCGTGGCGCATCAGGACCTCACGCGTGACGTACAGCGTGCGCAGATCCGCGCGCTCGGCGGCTTCGCGCCATCGCTCGAAGGAAGCGAGCGAATGGATGCCCTCGGGCAGCCGCTCGGCGTAGAAGTTCGCGATGACCGCGTCGTCGACCAGCACGTCCTGTCGCCGCGCCTTGTGCTCGAGCGCCGCGACCTCGGCGACGAGCGCGCGGTTGTGGGCGAGGAACTTGCCGCGCGTCGCGAGCGCGCCCGGAACGAGCGCCTCGCGGATGAACACCTCGCGCGCGGCCGTCGGATCGATGCGTCCGAACGACACACGGCGCCGCGGCGCGAGCGTGAGTCCGTAGAGCGAGACGCGCTCGCTCGCGACGACCTCGCCGCGCTCGGCGTCCCAGCGCGGCTCGAAGTAGTCGCGCGTCACCCGGTCGCCCGCGACCTTCTCGATCCATTCGGGATCCACCTGGGCCGCGCACCGCGCGTAGAGGCGCGAGGTCTGGACGAGCTCGGCCGCGAGCACCCACTTGGGGCCCTTCTTCGCGAGCCCGGAGCCCGGGTGCAGGTGGAAGCGCGTCCCGCGCGCGCCCTGGTAGCCGTCGCCGTCGGTGTCCTTCGTGCCGATGTTGCCGAGGAGCCCGGCGAGCAGCGCTTCGTGGATTGTGCGGTAGCGCGCGGCGTCGATCGTTGTCGGGAGCTTCGCCTCCCATCTCCAGCCCAGCTCGGCGAGCTCGTGCGCGAGCTGCGCGTGGACGTCGCGCCATTCGGTGAGCCGCAGGTACGACACGAACTGCGCACGGCACGCGTCGACGAGCCGCCGGTGCGAGAGCTTCTCGGCGAGGCGCGCGCCGAAGAACTCCCACAGCGCCAGGAACGCGAGGAAATCGGAGCGCTCGTCCCGGAACAGCCGGTGCGCCTCGTCGGCCGCCTGCTGCTTCGCGAGCGGACGATCGCGCGGATCGGGGACCGACAGCGCGCTCGCGATCACGAGCACCTCGGCCGTGCAGTGGCCGTCGCGCGCGGCGACGATCATCCGGCCCACGCGCGGATCGACCGGCAACCGCGCGAGCTCGCGCCCGAGCGGCGTCAGTGCGCGCAGCTCGTCGACCGCGCCCAGCTCTTGCAGCAGCTGGAAGCCGTCGGCGATCGCGCGCGGCGACGGCGGCTCGACGAACGGGAACGCGTCGACGGTGGTCAGGCCCAGCGCCGCCATCCGCAGGATCACCGCCGCGAGCGAGCTCCGGAGGATCTCGGGGTCGGTATACGGCGGACGCGCGTCGAAATCGTCCTCACCGTAGAGCCGCACGCAGATGCCCGCGGCGACGCGCCCGCAGCGTCCCGCGCGCTGCTTCGCCGCGGCCTGCGCGATCTTCTCGACCATGAGGAGCGTTGTCTTGTTGCGCAGCGAGTAGCGCTTGACGCGCGCGAGCCCGGAGTCGATCACGTAGCGGATGCCGGGGACGGTGAGCGAGGTCTCGGCGACGTTGGTCGCGAGCACGATCCGGCGCCCGCGCGACGGCGCGAACACGCGCTGCTGCTCGGGGACCGTGAGGCGCGCGTAGAGCGGCAGGATCTCGACCGCGGACGCGTACGGGCGGCGCGCGAGGCTCTTGCCGAGCAGCGCCGCCGTCTCGCGAATCTCGCGCTCGCCCGGCAGGAAGACCAGGATGTCGCCAGGCCCCTCGCGCCACAGGTCCTCCGCGGCGGACACCACGGCATCCTCGAGTTCCTCCTCGTCGTCCGCCTCGACGTCGCCGGTCGCGAGCGGGCGGTAGCGGACCTCGACCGGGAACACGCGGCCCGACACCTCGATCACGGGCGCGGGCGCGTCACCCGTGCCGAAGTGGCGCGCGAAGCGGTCGGCGTCGAGCGTGGCCGACGTCACGATGACCTTGAGGTCGGGCCGCCGCGGCTGCAGCTCCTTGAGGTAGCCCAGCAGGAAATCGATGTTGAGGCTGCGCTCGTGCGCCTCGTCGACGATGATCGTGTCGTAGGCGACGAGTAGCGGATCGCCCTGCGTTTCCGCGAGGAGGATGCCGTCAGTCATCAGCTTGACGAATGCGTCGGGCTTCGTGTGGTCGGCGAAGCGAACCTTGTAGCCGACCGCCTCGCCGGGCAACGTGCCGAGCTCGTGCGCGATTCTGGCGGCGACCGCGCGCGCGGCGATGCGCCGCGGTTGCGTGTGGCCGATGAGACCGCGCTCGCCGCGGCCGAGCGCGAGACAGATCTTCGGAAGCTGCGTGGTCTTGCCGGAGCCCGTCTCGCCGCAGACGATGATGACCGGGTGCGCGCGGATCGCCGCCGCGATCTCGTCAGCCCGCTGCGCGACCGGCAGCTCCGCGGGATATGAGACCGCAGGACGTCGCGCCGCACGCGCCCGCCGCCGCTCGACCGAGCGCGCGACCGTCGCCTCGATCCGCGCCCACTCGGACGCGGCCGCCGGACCGCGGCGCGCGCGCTCGATCCGGCGCGCGAGCACCTGCGCGTCCGCCGCCATCGTTTCGGGGAGCAGCGCGATCAGGCGGGCGGCAGGAGAAGGCGCGGGCATGCGGCGGGGGCGACCGGATTCTACCTTCCGCGGGGCGGCGGGGTTATGATCGCGGCCATTCGAAAGGCGGCGGCGACATGCCCCGCCGGTCCGACGTCACTTGAGGAGGAGCCCATGACCCGATCGATTCGCACCGCGGCGCTCGCCGTCTCGCTCGCCGCCGCCTTCGCCCTCGCCGCACCTACCGCCGATGCGAAGACGCTGCGTTGGGCCGGCCGCGGCGACATGCAGACGACCGACCCGCATTCGCAGAACGAGAACCTGACCAACAACATCAACCAGCTCGTCTACGAATTCCTGCTGGTCCGCGACAAGAAGCTGGGCCAGATCCCGGCGCTGGCCGAATCGTGGACGCGGGTCAACCCGACGACGTGGCGGTTCAAGCTGCGCCAGGGCGTCAAGTTCCACGACGGTACGCCGTTCACCGCCGACGACGTCGTGTTCAGCTTCGAGCGCGCGCGCTCCGACACTTCGCAGCTCCGCGTGTACGCGAATGCCTCCGGAATACCGAAGAAGATCGACGACCTGACCGTCGAGTTCACGACGAATGGGCCGAACCCGATCGAGCTCGAGCACATCGGCACGATCAACATCATGAGCAAGGCCTGGTGCGAGAAGAACCGGGCGACCAAGCCGCAGAACTACACGCAGAAGGAGGACATGATCACCGCGCGCCAGGCGAACGGCACGGGACCCTACATGCTGAAGGCGCGCGAGCCTGACGTGAAGACCGTGCTCGTCAAGAATCCGAACTGGTGGGGCATCAAGGACGGCCGCTTCGAAGGCAATGCCGACGAGGTGATCTACACGCCGATCGTCTCCGACGCGACGCGCGTGGCCGCGCTGATTTCGGGCGAGGTCGATCTCGTCAACGACCCGCCGCCGCAGGACGTGCCGCGCCTCGCGCAGACGTCCGGCATCAAGATTCTCGAGGGTACCGAGAATCGGATCGTGTTCATCGGGCTCGACCAGTATCGCGACGAGCTCCTGTACTCGAACGTCAAGGGCAAGAACCCGTTCAAGGACAAGCGCGTGCGGCAGGCGCTCTACCACGCGATCGACATCGACGCGATCCAGAAGAACACGATGCGCGGCCTCGCGAAGCCGTCGGGCGCGATGCTGCCCGCGCCGCTGCAGACGACCCCGGAGATCGAGAAGCGGCTTCCGTACGACAAGGAGCGCGCGAAAAAGCTGCTCGTCGAAGCGGGCTATCCGAACGGCTTCGAGTTGACACTCGACTGCCCGAACAACCGTTACGTCAACGACGAGAAGATCTGCCAGGCGCTCGCCGCGATGTGGAGCCAGATCGGCGTGACCACGAAGGTCAACGCAATGCCGCGCGCGACCTACTTCCCCAAGCTCGAGAAGCACGAGACGAGCGCGTACATGCTGGGCTGGGGCGGCGGCACGACCGACGCGATCTTCATCCTGCAGCCCGTGCTGGCGACGTATTCCGGCAAGGGCGACGGCGACTACAACTACGGGCGGTACTCGAACGCGAAGCTCGACGAGCTGCTGGCGAAGATCAAGGTCAACATGGAACCCGAGTCACGGATGCAGGACATCCACGAAGCGCTGCTCGCGCACAACGCGGAAGTGAACCACCTGCCGCTGCACCGCCAGGTGATTCCGTGGGCGACGCGCAGCAACGTGACTGCCGTGCACCGCGCCGACAACAACGTCATCCCGTACTGGGTGACGATCCAGTAGTCCACGGCGTGCCGGCGGCGGACGTGCGCGCCCACGCGAGGTAGCGGGTCACGCCCCACGCGATCAGCGCGACGACGGCGAGCGCGAGCGCCGCGTCGGGAAGCGCGCCCGCGTAGCCCTTGCGCAACACGCCCGCCGCGAGGTCGAGCGCGCTCCCGGTCGCGACGAACGCGGGCACGGCGAGCGCGTCGAAGCGCAGGAGGCCGTACACCGCGACGATCACGGCGACGCCGGCGAGCGCGCCGGCCACCGCCGCGACCGGCGCGTCGCGGGCGCCGGCGAGGCCGAGCGTCGCGAAGAGCGCGATCGCGATTGCCGCGACGAGCCAGCCGCGGCGCTGCCAGCCCGCGGTCAACTGGCTCATCCACTGCAGGAGAAACAGCGCGACGACGGTCGCATAGAGCGCCCGCGTCCCTGCGAGCGCGGCACCGAGCGGCGGCAGCGCGAGCGATTCGATGCCGAGCGTCGGCCACAGCGGGACCGACCGCGGTACGAGCGCCGCCGCGAGCGCGCCCACGCCCGCGACGAACGCGCCGGCGGCGATGCCAGCCGCCCACGCCGGCAGGCGCGTCGCGAGCGAGCGCGTCCGCGCGTGCGCGGCGGCGAAGGCTCCCACGCCCGCGGCGAGCCCGAGCACCAGCGCCCCGAAGACGACGCCGACCAGCGCGAGCGCGAGCGCCTGCGCGGCCTGCACGAGCAGCGGCTCGGTCGTGCGCAGGTCCATCGCGAGCAGCGGCCACGCATTCGCCGTCGTCGCGGCGCCGAGCGCGAACGCGAGCGCGGCCGTGCCGAAGAGCGCGCGCCGGTCGCGGCGTCCGTGCGTCCAGTCGATCACGGCCATGACAAGCGCGGCGAGCGCGGCGACACCCAGCACGCCGGCGAGCGCCATCCGCAGCACCAGCGTGCGGCCATCGCGCTCTCGCTCGGCGCGCTGCCAGACCTCGGGCACGTGCACGTAGCGGCCGTAGCCCGCGATCTCGTCCCCCGCGACGGACACGACGACGCGCGCCTCGCCACCCGGACCGACCTCGACTGCGGGTTCGGCGAAGGTGAACGTCCAGTCGACGCGGGCAGGCTGCTGCCGCTCCTCGGCGGCGACTTCGGTCAACGCCGCGGGATCGAGGCCGAAGCGGTCGCGCATCGTCCGCTGCGCGAGCGAGCGCGCCTCCTCGCGGGCGAGACGCGCGCCGGGCGCCGCTTCCGGCAGCGTGTGCCGGATCTGCCGCACGGCGCCGCGCCCGTCGACGCTGACGCTCCACTCCTCCGCGCGCGCCGCGACGTCGCCCTCGAATCGCGCGTAGCGGACTTCCCACAGCGGCGGCGGCAGCGTCGCGCCGACGACGCGCGCGTAAGCGTCGCGGCCGGCCTCGCGCCAGACGAAGACATGCCCTTCCCAGCGCGCCGGGTTGTCGGGCGCGAGCCGCACCGCGGCCAGGCGCCGCCACTCGGGGCCGAGCGCGACGCCGCGCGCGGCGAGCGCCGCGTCCGCGATCGTCAGGGCTTGCCCGCGATCGAGCGGCAGCGGCGGAACGTCGGCGCGAAACGGCGTGGCCGCGATCCACGCACCGAGACCCAGAGCGCCAAGGACGTGGCAGCGCGCGCTGGAAGCGCGCGACCCACGTCGGCAGTGCGACGTCCGCCGCCGCGGGCGCGGCAGCGCGTTGCGGCGGCGCGGCGGGCGGTTGCCATGCGCCGTTGCGCAACGCGTCGGGCAGCTCGCCCCACGCGCCGCGCTTGAGTCGGCGGAAGACGACGACGGCAAGCGGGACCAGCCCCGCGGCGATCGCGAGCGCGCGCGACGCCATCGCACCCGGCGCGTCGACGAGGAAGAGCGGAATCGACATCAGCACGAGATCGAACAGCGCGTGCAGGAGCACGGTCGGCACGAGCCCGAAGCGCAGGAAGATCAACGCCCACAGGATCGACGGCACGAACAGTTCGACGAGCCGCGAGTACGACGGGAAGCCGGGATAGCTCGCGTGGGCGCCCGCGAACACGAGCGCCTGCACGACGACCGCGATCGCGATCGCGGCGTTGCGATGGCCGAAGCGCTGGCCGATGAGCGCGGCGAGCGACAGCGGCACCGCGCGGAACAGGCACTCCTCCATGAAGCCCGCCTGCAGCGAGATCGCGATCGGGCCGAGCGCCGGCACGGCGCTCCCGAGGATGTCGGGATCGGTGAGCGCTTCCGACGGCTGCCACCAGCCGAGATAGCGGTTGGTCGCGTAGTAGAACGCGGCAATCAGCGCGAGCGCGAGCGGGACGAACAGATAGCCGCCCAGCGTGCGCCCGAGCACCGACTTCGTCGGCGCGGCCTCGCGCGACCACACGCGCCATAGCTGTGGATGCGCGGGAAACGCGCGCCGCGACAGGCTCTCGGCGGCCATGAATGCGAGCGCGAGCAGGAGGCCGCCGGCGAACGCGAGGCCGGCCGCCTTGCCCACCTCGCGCAGCCAGAAGGTCGCCACCGACTGCGCGGTGTCGTAGCCGAACCACGCGGTGGGCACGTCCGCGAGCGACGCGGCACCGAGCAAGGCGCCAACCGCGAACCCTGCCGCCACCGCGGGACGCCAGAGCAGAAAGCGCTGGCGCGCGAGCCACAGAACACCCAGCACGCACCCACCGATGCCGTAGAGGAGCGCCGCGGCGATGCTGGCCGCGCCGGCGATCGCGTTGTTGGCGCTGCGCAACTCGCGGAAGCGCCGCTCGAACGATTCGGGGACGAACACGAACGGCGTGACTTCGGAGAGCACGTTGCCCGCGACCGCGAGACGCAGCCGGAAGCGCGAGTCGGCGAGGTGGCCCTCGGTTCGCTCGTAGACGAAGACGTGGTCGACGCGTCCGGTCGTGCGCGTCTGCAGCGTCGCCTCGAGCAGGCGGTACACGCCTAAGTCGACCCCCCAGTCGGCGCGCGCGTCGCGCTCGGCCAGCGCCTGCGCCGCACGGCGGTCGAGCGCGAGACCCGCGGGGTCCGCGGGGACGAACGTCTCCGGCAGCCTGAGCGCAAATCCCATCGGCGCGCCGTCGGGGCGGAACCGGATGAAGGCCTCGGTCGGCTCGCCCGGCGCGAACAGCCGGACCTCCCACCGGTACGGCGAATAGACCTCCCCCGCGACCAGCGCCGCGAACGCCGACTTGCCGCCGCCCTCGAGCTCGACGTAGTTCTGCACCGCGTCGTCGTGCGCGAAGCGCGCGGCGGCGCGCGCATCGCGCGGCGCGAGCCCGAGTCTCGCGGCGATCGCCTCGGCCTGCGCGATGGACTCGGCCCGTGCGAGCCGGATATCGAGCTCCACGAGCGGGATCGCGAGCGGAAAGAGCCGCCACGCGATAGCGGCCGCGATCACGGCCGCGACCGCGTAGGCGATCCAGAACGCCGGGCGGCGCGTCAGCGCGGTCGCCGTCATGGAATATGATACAAAGAAACAGAAATCATGATCGAATCTGTATCACGTCACGCCGCGCGAGCGCGGTGATCGCGTCGTCGGCGAGGCCGAGCCGTTCGCGCAGCACCGCCGCCGTGTGCTCACCCAATAGCGGCGGCGGCCGATCGTAGCCCAATGGCGTCGCCGAGAATCCGAGCGGCGTGCGCACTTGGGGCACCGACCCGGCCGCTGGATGTGGCAGGTCCATTCTCATGCCGCGCGCGACGACCTGCGGATCGGCGAACACCTGGTCCATTCGGTTGATCGGGCCGGACGGCACGCCCAACGGCTCCAGCGCGTCGAGCCAATCCTTCTGCGAGCGCGTGCGCACGACCGCCGCGATCAGCGGCACCAGCACGTGGCGGTTGCGCACGCGATCGGCATTCTTCGCGAAGCGCGAATCCGTCGCCCACTCGGCCTGGCCGGCGACCGCGCAGAACTTCGCGAACTGCGCGTCGTTACCGACGGCGAGGATCAGGTGGCCGTCGGTGCACGCAAAGGTCTGGTAGGGCACGATGTTCTGGTGCGCGTTGCCGATGCGCCCGGGCGGCACTCCGGTGACGAGATAGTTGTGCGACATGGTCGCCATCAGTGCGACCGCCGAGTCGAGGAGGCTGGCATCGATCCACTGTCCCTGACCGGTCCGATCGCGATGCGCGAGCGCGGCCTGGATCGCGACCGTCGCGTACATCCCTGTCATCAGGTCGGTGATGGCCACGCCGCCTTTCTGCGGCCCGCCGCCCTCGACGTCGTCGCGCTCACCGGTGACGCTCATGAATCCCGACATGCCCTGGACGATGAAATCGTAGCCCGCGCGGTCGGCGTACGGGCCGTCCTGGCCAAAGCCTGTGATCGAACAGTAGACGAGCCGCGGATTCGACGGCGCGAGGCTCGCGTAATCGAGACCGTATTTCGTGAGGCCGCCGACCTTGTAGTTCTCGACCAGCACGTCGGCCTGTCGCGGCGAGATCGCGGACGATCCGCTGCCCGTCGGGCGTCGTGAAGTCGACAGCGACCGAGAGCTTGCCGCGATTGCAGCAGAGGTAGTACGCGGCCTCGCTCGTCTCGTTGCCTTGCGCGTCCCGAGATACGGCGGACCCCACGCGCGCGTGTCGTCGCCCGTGTGCGGGCGCTCGATCTTGATGACCGTCGCGCCGAGGTCGGCCAGGAGTTGCGTGCACCACGGGCCCGCGAGCACGCGGGAGAGATCGAGGACGGTGAGATGGGAGAGCGGGCCGGACATCGCGAACGCCAGGCGGGCGGCGATAGCGCCGCGGCCCGCGATTCTAGCCGATCACTCCGGCACGCCGGCCTTGCGCAAGCCCGCGATCAGATGCGCCTTGTCCAGTGTCGCGGCCGAGGGGTCGGATCGAAAAGCGCTTCGCTTCGTAACGTCCGATCGTGAACGAGGGCTGGGCTTTGAGCAGCCGCGCCTTCGCCTGCGTGGCCTTGTCGGCGTCGCCGCGCATCGCGTAGGCAGCCGTCAGGTTCGCGAAGAGCGGCCAGGCTCTCCGTGGCTGTCGCCGCGCGCTCACAAGCGGCGATCGCCGCGTCGTAAGCGCCCAGCGCGATGTGGGCGTTGCAGGCGAGCTCGTAGCGACTCCGGCTCGAGCGTGCCGAGGCCGCGCTGCACGAGTCTCGACGATCTTCAGCGCCTCCTCGGGCTGGCCGGACTGCACGAACAGAAGCCGCGCAGACAGCACCGGAAAGAAGCGCGTGGGATCGAGCTCGCGCGAGCGATCGTTCGCCGCGAAAGCCGCATCGAGTTGCCGCGAAAGCCGAGCACCCTGCCGCGCACTGGCCCAGGCGAGCGCATCGCGCGGGTCGAGCGTCACGGCGCGCAGCGAGTCCGCGTCGGCTTCGGCCAGGACGCGATCGTGGTCCGCGCTGAAGTCGAACAGGAAGAATTCGGAGGCTCGCTGACCGCGCGCATCGTCCACGCAGCGGCGAAATTGGGATCGAGCTTGATCGCCTCGTCGGCGAGCTTCCGCCGCTCCTGCGCCTCGACCAGCGGATCGCTGTTCGTGATAGCCGAAGGCGCGCGATCGACCAGGTCCCGTGCACTTGCCACCGCGGTCCGGCCCGGCAGCGGTCGTCGCGGCGGAGATGGCGTCGATCAGCATGACCCGGGTGATCGACGTGAGCTGGCGCACGAGAGCGTCGTGGTCGTCGAGGTCGGTCGCGCGCGATCGTCCGGCGCTCGGTCTGGATCTGCCGGCCGTCGCGGGTGTCGACGAGCCGCAGTGTCACCGCGAATTGCGATCCCGAAGGCCGCAGGTCGCCCTGGATCAGGAAGCGGACGTTGGCGCCGCGGCCCGTCGCGCGGGCGTCGCCCGACTTGCCGGCCCATTCGGCGGCGACGGTGGCGGGTGCGACGCGCACGTCGCTCATGCTGTCGCCCAGCGCCCGCGTGACATCGACGGTCAAGCGCCGGGCCGTTTCCGCAAGCGTGGGATCGCCAGCCGCGGCCTCGAACGGAACGATCAACACCGAGCGCAACGGAAGCTCGTCGACCGCGGTCGCGAGGGTCGCGGGCGGCTGCCGCGAAAGCCAGAGCCCGATGACCGCTCCCAGCGCCGTGACGGCGACGAGCACGGCGGCCGCGATCGCGGCGCGCCGACCGCCGAGTCGGCTCCAGGGCGCGGTGCGCGTCGGCGCGGCGAGGGCCGTGCCTGGAGCCGCGCCCTTGCCCAGCGCGACCCGGTAGACGTGGATCGGCTTCGAGATGTTCTTGACGTGCTGCTCGCCGGCGTCGACGAAATCGATGCCGAGGTCCTCGTGCACCTGCTCCCAGATCGCCGACGCCACGCAGATGCCGCCGGGCTCCGCCAGCGTCTCGAGGCGCGCGGCAACGTTCACGCCGTCGCCGAGGATGTCGTCGCCCTCGACGATGATGTCGCCGAGGTTGATGCCGATCCGAAGCTCGATCTTCTCGTCGGCCGCGACATACAGATTGCGCGCCCCCAACTCGCGCTGGACTTCGACCGCGCAGCGCAGCGCCGAGGTCGCGCTCGGAAACTCGAGCAGCATCCCGTCGCCCGACGTCTTGACGGTCCGGCCGCCGTGCTCGGCGACCTTCGGGGCGATCAGGTCCCGGTTGAGCGCGCGCAGCCGCTCGTGCGTGCCGGCCTCGTCGCGCTCCATGAGCCGCGAGTAGCCGACGACGTCGGCCGCGACCACTGCGACCAGCTTGCGATTGACCGCCATCCCCCTCCCGCGACGACACGTCGGCCCGCCGCCGCGCAGGCGCCTTGACCGTCCAGCAATCTATGGCTTCGCCAAGCGTAGCATGCCCGGCAGCACGCGCTCGATCTCGCCCTTCATCAGGAATTCGAGCGCGGTGACCTTTTGGGGTGCGGTAAGCGCGTTCCACGGATTCTTGTCCGCCGCCCTCGCCGCCGCGACCGTCGTGCCGACCACCGCGCGCTGCTGCCCCTCGAGCTTGCTGTCGTGGATGCTTACGAGCAGCAGCTGGAAATTCGCGAAGACGCCAAGGAATCCCGTGCCCATCTCGCCCGTCTCCGAGCTCTGCAAGCGCGTGGCCCCGTCAACGTAGAAGCCCAATCCGGCTGCCTTGCCCTGGCCCCGGTAGTCCTGCTGCGTTTTCAGTTCCATTTCCCCGCGCAAGGGCGCGATCAGCAGCAAGTGACTGTCGGACGGGGGCTTGAACAGGTCCGCGACGAGGGTCACCAGGGCCTGCACGTTGATCGAGCCGGCATCGAGCCAGGAGCCGCTCATCTTGCGCAAGGCCGGGTCGACCGCCCGCAGCATCTCGACCTTGTCGGTTGGACGCACCTTTCCGACGACGGCACCGGCGGTCCGGACGGCGAAGTCGTCGAGCTCGCTATTGCCCAGCGGAACGGTTTCGTACTTATTCGTGTCGCCGTGACTGCCGACAGACTGAATCGGCGTAACAATGGTCAGGTGATCGCCGACCAGCGAAATGATCAGGTAGGTGTCGGCGCGCGCCGCTGCCGTCCACGCGACAAAAGCGATGCCGGCGACAACGGCCCATGACGAAAAACGCTTCCTCGACCCGTTCCGGTTCGTCATCGCGGTACCCTCCCTGGTTCCGCAATCGGCGCCCGCCGACTCAGCGCTTGCGCGAGCCTACCATGCCAGGAATGAGGCGCCTGATCTCGTCCTGCGTGAGCTCCTGCAGCGCCGCAATCTTCCGCGGCATCGTCAGCGCGTTCCACGCGGTCTTGTCCGGCGCATCCGACGCCGGGTATGCCATGCCGACCACCACCGGCTGCCGGTTTGCGATCGCGAGGCTGCGAAGATCGATCAGGAGCAGTTGGAACTGCGCGAAGACGCCGAGGAATCCCGAGGCGGGATCGCCGTCGACGCTGGGCCTTCCGACGTAGAACCCGAGCCCGGCCACGCTCCCGCTGCCGCGCTTCGCTGCGCCCAGCGTGAAGCTCGGCTGCGCCCGGTACGGCGCGATCAGCACGAGACGCGCATCGGAACCCGTCGGCGCCGCCTTCGCGACGAACGACGCGAGGCGCTGGATCAGCGCCGCATCGACGTCGAGCCAGCCGTCGGCGGACCCGTACAGCGCAGGATCGGTGGCCCGCAGAAGCGTGACCGTGGCCCCCGGAACCGCCTTCTCGATCGCGGCGCCGGTCGTACCGATCAGGAAGTCGTCGAGCGCGTGACCCGAGAGCGGAGTGATCTCGTAGCCGTTCGCGTCGACGCGGCCGTCGCTCGACGGCACCTCATTGACCTTGGTGAGGTGATCGCCCAGCAGCGACAGGACCAGGTACGTGTCCGCAACCGCGCTCCCGGTCCACGCCGCACAGGCAAGGCAGACAAGCCGGGCCCAGCGCGTCCAGCCTCCTGGACGCAAGCGGCTCCGGCTCCTCGATGCATGGGCTCCGATGGGATTCTCCTCAGGCTGCCATTCTAGCTGGCCCGCCCGCGAGCTATTCGGGAACGCCAGCCTTGCGCCAGCCCGGTATCAAATGCTCGCGGACCTCCTTGACCCAGATCGGATTGTTCGAGAACTGCCTGGCCTCGAACCGGGAGATCGTGAACGTCGGCATGCTCCGAAGCAGCTCGGTCTTCGCCGCGGCGGCTTTGGTCATATCGCCGGTTTGCGCGTAGGCGGCAGTCAAGCGCATCCAGATCTGATACCCATCATCGCCTGCGGCCGCGCGCTCGCATTCGCCGAGGGCGCGCTCGTAGTTTCCAAGATGAACATGCGCATCACAGGCGAGACCGCGGAAAACTGTATCCATCGTGCCGAACATCGACGCGCGCTCGTCGATGACCTGCAACGCCTCCCGGGATCGCCCGGTGACGATGAGCAGCTCCGCGCGGCGCGCGAAGAATTGAGTGGGAGAGAGTGACCGCGCGCGATCGAGCGCCTCGAAGGCCGCGTCGTAACGCCATTGATTCTGGAGCGCTATCGCACGCGCGAGCCAGGCATCCGGGTCGCGATCGTCGAGCGTCAGCGCACGTATCGTGTCGCGATCCATTGCAGCGAGCAACGGATCGCGCTCGGCGGTGAAGGGGGTCCAGATCCAGAGCTCCGCGTCAAACCAATTCGCGCGGCCCAACAATGCCGCCACGAGCGAAGGTTCCCGGCGCAGTGCCTCGTCGTAGAGCTCGCGTGCCTCGCGCTGCTGCGCGCGGTCAAGGCTAAAGAGGAGCCAGTTGGCTCGGTCGACGAGGTCCCGAGCCGTCACCGGCGGCGCCGACTCGGATGCGGCGCGCCGCATCTCCGCGGTCCAGAACATCATGAGCGAAGCGTTAGTTAGCCGGGCAAGCAAGAGCCGCTGGTCCTGCGCGAGGCGCGAGCGCACCACCGTGCGCCGTTCGCTTCCAAGCTGATTGGCCGTCGCGCCGTCGACCAGCCGCACCGTCACCGCGATCTCGTCGCCCGCCGGCACGACCTCGCCTTCGACGAGATAGCGCACGTTGGCATCGCGCGCGGTCGCCTGCGGGTCGCCCGACCGCCCCTTGAGGCAGCGGCCAAACTCGGCGCGACGACCTTGACATCGCGCATGCCGTCGGCGTGCGCGCGCGTGATGTCGGCAGTAAGCGAGTCGGCAAGAGCCCCCAGCGCCGCGTCGTCCGCCGGTGCGCTGAGCGGAACGACCATAAGTGAGCGCGGCGGCGGACCGGAGGCCGTCGCAGCGGCGGGCGGCGACACCGCCGCGCGCTGCGTGTAATACCAGATGCCGGAACCGAGCAGCGTCAGCACAGCGACCGCGACCACCACCCGAGACTGACGCAGTCGCTTTGCAGCGGAGACTGGCGCCGGCCGCCGCGGCATCGGCGCCGGGGCGCGCGCCTTTGCCGAGCGCGATCCGATAGACGCGGATCGGCTTCGAGATGTTCTTGACGTGCTGCTCTCCAGAGTCGATGAACTCGACGCCGAGATCCTCGTGCACCTGCTCCCAGATCGCGGATGCCACGCAGATGCCGCCGGGTTCCGCGAGTGCCTCCAATCGCGCCGCCACGTTGACGCCATCGCCGATGATGTCGTCGCCCTCGACGATGATGTCGCCGAGGTTGATTCCGACGCGGAAATCGATACGCTCGTCGGGTGGGACGTAGAGGTTGCGTGCGCCCATTTCACGCTGGATTTCGACCGCGCAGCGCAGCGCGCCGAGGTCGCACTCGGGAACTCGAGCAGCATCCCGTCGCCGGACGTCTTCACCATGCGTCCGCCGTGCTCGGCGATCTTCGGGTCGATCAGCTCACCGCGCAGCTTGCGCAGCCGCTCGTGCGTGCCGGCCTCGTCGCGCTCCATGAGACGCGAATAGCCGACGACGTCGGCGGCGACGACAGCTACCAGCTTGCGGTTGACCGGCATGCCGCTCCTCCCCTAGCGCCGACCGTCTCGCAGTCTAATCGTTCTGCGCTACTCGGGCACTCCGGCCTTCCGAAGGCCCGGGTAGAAATGCTCTTGCATCGCGCGCTGGTAGGCCGGATGGGAGGAGATCCGCTTTGCCACCAGGCGCGAGATAGTGAACGTCGGCACGCGTCGCAACAATTCGTCCTTGGCTTTTGCGGCCTTCTCGAAATCACCGGTCTGACCGTAAGCCGCGGCCAGGTCGAGCCATACCCAATAGTAGGTCTCGCCGGCCGCCGCGCGCTCGCAATCGGCGATCGCATCCGCATAGCGGCCGAGGTGGATATAGGCATCGCACCGCAACATGCGAAACCAAGTATCGCTCTGACCGCCCACGGCCGCCGCGCGCTGCTCGACCACCCGCACCGCCTCCTCCGCGCGCCCGGTGTAGGTATGGAGCAGGATGCGCTGAGCGAAGTACCGTGTCGGGTCGATCGAACGTGCCCGGTCGTTGGCGTCGAACGCCGCATCGTAGCGCCCTTGCAGTGTCAAGACGCTCGCGCGCATGAACCAGGCCGTCGCGTCTCGCGGTTCGAGCGCGAGCGCGGCGAGCGCATCCCGCTCCATGGCCGTCACCAAGGCCTCGCGGTCGGCCGTGTAGTTGACCCAGAACTCGGAGTTGTACGTCTGGGCGCGGCCCGTCAGCGCGTCCACGAACGTCGGATCGCGGCGCAGCGCCTCGTCGTAGAGCTTTCGGGCTTCTTGAATCGACGCGACGGTCGATTGCAAGGTGAGCCACGCGGCCTTGGCCGAAAGCTCCCGCGGCGTCGACGGCGGATGCTTGAGCGCGAGCACCCGCCTCACTTCGGCGACGTCCATCAGGTCGCGCGTCGCGAGCAGCGCACGGCCCGCCAGTCGCGAGCGATCGGCTTCCGCATCGATGAGCGCCAACGTTACGCGGTCGTTGCCGACCTGCCTGGCGTCAGCGTCGACGACGAGCCTGAGCGTACGGCGATCTCGTCGCCGGACCGCTTGACGTCGCCATCGACGACGTAGCGCGCAGCGCCCTCGCGCACGATGCGGGCATCGCGCACCGTATCGGCCAACGCGCGCGCCAGATCCGCGCCGAGCGCTTCCGCCAACGATGCAAGCCGCGCATCCCCGGCCGGGGCGGCGAACGCCCCGACGCGGATCGACAGCGATGCGTCGTCGACGGGCGTTTCGCGTGTCGTGAGCAGTCCGGCCACCGCGGCGACCAGCGCCAACACGACGACGGCGGCGGCGATGACCCCACGCCGACGCATCAGCCAGACCCGCCACGCAGACGGCAGTCTGCGCGCCCCGGTTGCGGCGGGTGCACCGTCGCCGACCGACACGCGGTAGACGTGCACCGGCTTGCTTATGTTCTTGACGTGTTGCTCGCCGCCGTCGACGAATTCGACGCCGAGGTCCTCGTGCACCTGCTCCCAGATCGCCGAGGCGACGCAGATGCCGCCGGGCTCCGCGAGCGTCTCGAGGCGCGCCGCGACGTTGACGCCGTCACCGATGATGTCGTCGCCCTCGACGATGATGTCGCCGAGGTTGATCCCGATCCGGACCTCGATCTTTTCGTCGGCCGCGACGTATAGATTGCGCGCTCCTAGCTCGCGCTGTATCTCGACGGCACAGCGCAGCGCCGAGGTCGCGCTCGGGAATTCGAGCAGCATGCCGTCGCCGGACGTGTGCACCGTGCGGCCGCCGTGCTCGGCGATCTTCGGATCGATCAGCTCGTCGCGCAGCTTGCGCAGCCGCTCGTGCGTGCCGGCCTCGTCGCGCTCCATGAGACGCGAGTAGCCGACGACGTCGGCCGCGACTACCGCGACGAGCTTGCGGATGACCGGCATGGCGGTCCCCCTGTGCGACCCGGATCACATCAGGCATGCGCGCCGGGCACGCGCGGCGCGAGCCTTGCCTCTTCCGCGATCTACTCGATCGCCTCGACCCGACCCTCGACGACCTTCTTCACGTCGCCGCGCGGCGGCGAAGTCGCATCGCCGCCAACAGAACGACCAGCGCCGAGAGCAGCGCGGTCGTCCATGGCTCCGTCGCCGGTACGGGCACGGCCACGGCCACTGCGGGTGGCGGCGCCTCGAACGCTCCGATATCGAGGACAGCGGCGCCATCACCGTTGCCATCTGCCAGTCGGGGGGCTCCGGCGAAGTCAGCGGTGGGCAGGCTCAATCCCGCCGCGTCTGCGGCATCGATCGCAGCGGATCCCGGCCCCAGTCGAAAATCGTTCGCGGCTGCATTCAAGAAGCGTGGATCGGCATTGATATTGTCATTCGTGCCCGTCGGATCGAGAGCGCCGGACGTGTTGGTGACATTGCCGAAGAACAGATTGTTGCGCCAGACCGCGTCAAACGGACCGAAGCTAAGCACGACCTCGAGCCCGATGTTGTTGAACGCGACAACGTTGTTCCGAAACGTCTGGTCGGCATTCGAAATGCGAGCGTCGATATAGATCCCCGCCCTGTTCCTGACGATCGTATTGTTGTAGACGACCGGAGTGTTTCCGACCGGGAGCGTCATGCTGATGCCGCGACAGTCGTTGTCCCGGATCACGTTGTCGTGGATCTTCGGCGACGAACCGTTGACGAATGCGATGACGCCTGCCAGGAACTGGGAGTCGCAGCTATTGCCGTAGAAGACGTTGTTGTCGATCTCCGGCGAGGCGACGTTGCCGCCTATCCCTGCGCCATAGTAGCCGATCTCCTCCGGATTCATCGCGATAATGTTTCCACTGATGCGCGGGCTTGCCACCAACAGGGAAATGCCGGATCCGAAGGGACCCCGGCCGCGGCGAATGGTAAAGCCGTAGACGCCTGCCGTCGCCGGAACGCCCTGCATGTAGATGACGGGGCCGCTGAGATTCCCGTCGATGATCGTCGACGCGGGCCCGGCTTCCGAGCGAAGCGCCACGGACTTCGACAAGAAGTCGACGTTCTCGATGTAGAGTCCCGGAGCGACGAGGACGGTGTCCCCGCCCGCTGCGCTTGCGATGGCCGCTTGGATCGTCGGCTGGTCGCCGGGAACCCGAATGGTTGCCCCGAATGCGCCCGGTGCGCTGACAGCAACGAGCACTCCGACGATCGCCGTCAGCGTGCGGGAAGCATCCATGGGCCGGGTCTCATACGATGGGTTCCGAGCGCAGCCAAGGGCACCTGCGCATCGAGCCCACGGAGGGACTATTCGATCGCCTTGACCAGATCCTCGACAACCTTCTTCGCGTCGCCGAACACCATCATCGTCTTGTCCATGTAGAACAGCGGGTTGTCGATGCCGGCGTAGCCCGAGGCCATCGAGCGCTTGTTGACGATGACGGTCTTCGCTTTGTGCGCCTCGAGGATCGGCATCCCGTAGATCGGGCTCCCCTTCTGCTCGGCGAGCGGATTCACGACGTCGTTGGCGCCCAGGATCAGCGCGACGTCGGCGGTACCGAACTCGCCGTTGATGTCCTCCATCTCGAACACCTGGTCGTACGGCACCTCGGCTTCGGCGAGCAGCACGTTCATGTGGCCGGGCATGCGGCCCGCGACCGGATGGATCGCGTACTTGACCGTCACGCCCTTCTCCTTCAGCTTCATCGCCATTTCCTTGACCGCGTGCTGCGCGCGCGCGACCGCAAGGCCGTAGCCGGGGACGATGATCACGGTCTCCGCGTTGCCCATGATGAACGCCGCGTCGTCGGGACTGCCCGACTTCACGGTCTTCTTCGAGGCGTCGGCAGCGGCCGCGCCCTCCTCCGCGCCGAAGCCGCCGAGGATCACGCTGAAGAACGACCGGTTCATCGCCTTGCACATGATGTACGACAGGATCGCACCGGAGGAGCCGACCAGTGAGCCGGAGATGATCAGCATCGGGTTGTTGAGCGAGAAGCCGATGCCCGCCGCCGCCCAGCCCGAGTAGCTGTTGAGCATCGAGATCACGACCGGCATGTCGGCGCCGCCGATCGGGATGATGATCAGCACGCCGAGCAGAAATGCGAGCGCCGACATCACGATGAACGGCATCCAGCCGCCGCCCAGGAAGAACGCGATACCGAAGCCGATCATCGCGATCCCGATCGCGAGGTTCAGCAGGTGCTGGCCCTTGAACACGATGGGCGCACCTGACATCCGCCCCGACAGCTTGGCGAACGCGATCACCGAGCCCGAGAACGTGATCGCGCCGATGAACGTGCCGAGGAAGAGCTCGAGCTTGTTGCCGGTCGGGATCTCGGCGGGCAGCCCGAACGACTGCGGGTTGTGCACCGCGGACACGGCGATCAGCACCGCGGCCATGCCGACCAGCGAGTGGAACGCGGCGACGAGCTCGGGCATCTGCGTCATCTGCACGCGCCGGGCGATGACGGTGCCGACCACGGCGCCGATGGCAATGCCCGCGACGATCATCGCGATGTTCTTCGTGTTGGAAAAGACGAGCGCGAGCGTGACGACCACGGCGATCGCCATCCCGATCATCCCGAACACGTTGCCGCGCCGGGCGGTCGACGGGTGCGACAGGCCCTTCAGCGCGAGGATGAACGAGACCGACGCGACCAGGTACCAGAGGGCGACTTGATTGGCGCTCATGACAGGTTCTCCCCGGTCGCCGTCAGTGCTTGTCGGGAGCGGGCGCCTTCGGCTCCTTCTTCTTGAACATGTCGAGCATCCGCTGCGTCACGAGGAAGCCGCCGAAAACGTTGACGGACGCGAGCGCGACCGCCACGAAGCCGACCCAGCCGCCCCAGTCGAAACTCGTCCATTCCAGACCGGCCGCGAGCATCGCGCCGACGAGGATGATCCCGGAGATCGCGTTGGTGACGCTCATCAGCGGCGTGTGCAGCGCGGGCGTCACGCTCCAGACGACGTGGTAGCCCACGACGATCGCGAGCACGAACACGATCAGGTAGAAGACATGCGGATCGACGCCGGTGGCCATGCTGAGCTCCGTTTCGGGGATGATGTTCCGGTTACTTGCGCGCGACGACTTGCCCGTTCTCGCACACGAGCGTTCCGACGATGATCTCGTCGTCTTTCGGAATCGCGAAGTCGCCTGTCTTGGGGTTGAGCGACAGCGACAGGAAATTGAGGACGTTGCGGGCGTAGAGCGCGCTCGCGTCGGCGGGCACGGTCGCGGCGAGATTCGGGATGCCGACGATCTTGACGCCGTTCTTCACGACGACTTTGTCGAGCTCCGCCCCTTCGACGTTGCCGCCCTGCTCGATCGCGAGGTCGACGATGACCGCGCCGGGCTTCATCGCGGCGACGGTCTCGGCCTTGATCAGCTTCGGCGCCGGACGGCCCGGAATCAGCGCCGTCGTGATCACGATGTCCATCTGCTTGCAGCGCTCGTGGACGATGCCCGCCTGGCGCGCCATCCACTCGGGCGGCATCGGCCGCGCGTAGCCGCCCACGCCTTCGGCGATCTTGCGCTCCTCGTCATTCGCGTACGGCACGTCCATCCATTTGCCCCCGAGCGATTCGACCTGGTCCTTCACCGACGGGCGGACGTCGGAAGCCTCGATCACGGCACCGAGCCGCTTCGCCGTCGCGATCGCCTGCAGCCCCGCGACCCCGACGCCCATCACCAGCACGCGCGCCGCCTTCACCGTACCCGCCGCAGTCATCAGCATCGGCACGAAGCGGCCGTACTCCGCGGCGGCGAGCACCACCGCCTTGTAGCCCGCGATGTTCGACTGCGAGGAGAGCACATCCATCGACTGCGCGCGCGAGATTCGTGGCAGCCACTCGAGCGCGAATCCGGTCACGCCAGCCTGCGCGCACGACGCGATCGCCGCCTGGTCGTACGGATTCAGGAGGCCGACGACCATCGCGCCGCGCTTCAGCTTCGCGAGCTCGTCGCCGGCCGGGCCGCGCACCTTGAGCACGATGTCCGCGCCGAGCGCGTCGGCGGCGCTGCCGATCTTCGCGCCGGCCGCGGTGAACTGTTCGTCGGGAATCGCGGACGCCGTGCCGGCGCCTGCTTCAACGACGATCGAGTGCTTGCCGCTCGCCGCGAGCTTCTTGACCGTTTCGGGCGTGGCCGCGACGCGCGTCTCGCCGGAACGCGTTTCGCGTGGAATGCCGATCAGCATGGAAGGATCCCCGGGGTGGCGCCGGGGCGGCAAGCGCCGCGACCGGCCTTGGAACAGACGTAATCCTGCCACAAACCGGCGTCCTTCGCGCGATGTAACGCGTCCAGTGTCAGCGCGCAGCCCGCGCCTCGGCAAGGGAATCGCTTAATATGGAACGCCCGCGCACGCCGCGCGGTGTGCGGCGATCCCCTTTCCGAATGACTGCGACCTCCGGTGATTCCGCGCGACCCGACGGTCCGGCGGCGGACGCCGTCGCGCTCGGGCTCGCGGAAGCACACGAGGCGTGGCAGCGGGGCGACCGCCCGCGCGCGGTCGCGATGCTGACCGCGCTCGCCGCAAGCGCCCCGTCCAATGCGGCGGTTCGGGCGCGCATCGGCGCCTACGCACTCGAGGCGGGCCGGAACGAGGACGCGCAACGCTGGCTCGAGAGCGCGCTCGCGCTCGCGCCGGACGACACGGCGGTGTGGACCAACCTCGGCACCGCGCACTTGCGTCTCGCGCGGATCGGCGACGCGATTGATGCGTACCGGCGCGCGCAAGCGCTCGATCCGTCGGCGCTCTCCACGCTCGTCAATCTCGGCAACGCGCTCTCGCAGGCAGGCGATGTCGACGGCGCCGTCGCCGCGCTCGAAGCCGCGCGCACGCTGGATCCGGACTCGGCCGAGGTTCTCAACAATCTCGGCAATCACTACAAGGAGCAGGGGCGCGCCGATGACGCGTTCGCCGCGTACGAGGCGGCCCGGCGAGCCGCGCCCGATTTCGCGCCGGCCTTTTCGAACCTGCTCGCCGCGACCAAGCTTTCGCTACGCCATTCGCCGGCCGAAATTTGCGCGCTGCACCGCGCGTTCTCCGCGCAGTTCGAGTTCGGCTGGCACGCCGGTTATGTGCCGCCGACGAATGCGCCAGATCCGGACCGGCGCCTGCGCATTGGCTACGTCTCGCCCGACTGTCACACGGCGCTGCCGGCCTTCGTCGAGCCGGTGCTGCGCGCGCACGACCGGACGCGCTTCGACGTTTACGCCTACTTCAACAACCCGCAGCCGGAGGCGACGCTCGCCCGGCTGGGGCCGGTCACCTCGCGCGCGATGAAGGGCGTCGCCGACGCCACGGTCGCCCAGTGGATTCGCGACGACCGCATCGACATCCTGATCGACGTCGCGGGGCACACCGGCCACAACCGACTCGGCGTGTTCGGGCGCAAGCCCGCGCCGGTACAGGTCACGTGGCTTGATTACCTGAACACGACCGGGCTCGATGCGATCGACTACCGGATCACCGATGCGGTGAGCGACCCGCCCGGCGCGTCGGAGACGTATTCGAGCGAGACGCTCGTTCGCCTCGCGCCGGCGCAATGGTGCTGGAATCCGCCCGGCGAGTCGGTGGCGCGCGGCCCGCTGCCGCTGCTCGGGGCGGGGCATCCGACGCTGGGTTCGTTCAACAACGGCTCGAAGCTGACCGACGCAACGCTCGCGCTGTGGGCGCGCGTCCTGACGGCGATTCCGGACGCCCGGCTCGTCGTCGTCGGCGTGCCCGACGGACGTGCACAGGACCGCGTGCGAAGGGCACTCGGCGCCGCCGGCGCGCGCGTGCGCGTTCTCCCGCGGCTCGCACCCGACGCTTTCCGGCACGAGGCGGCAGCGGTCGACGTCGCGCTCGATCCGCGGCCGTTCTCCGGCGCGACGACGACGCTCGAGATGCTCTGGCAGGGCGTGCCGATCGTGACGTGGCCGGCCGCGACGCCGCCGTCGCGCTCGACGGCGAGCCTGCTTTCGGCGCTCGGCCTCGGCGACTGGATCGCGCGCGACGCCGACGACTACGCCGCCATCGTGCGGCGCGCCCTCGCCGACCCGGTCGCGCTCGCCGCGCTGCGCACCGCGCTGCCCGCCCGGCTCCGCGCGAGCGCGCTGTGCGACGCCCCCGCGTTCGCGCGCGAGCTCGAGCGCGCGCTCACGCTCGCGTGGCGGACGTGGTGCGCACGGAAAACCGCGCCGGCTGTCAGCGGGGAATCGGCCGCACCGTCGGCCGCCGCGGCGCTTAGGACAATCGACGGCGATGCCCGCCTCGCGCGCATCGACGCGGCGCTTCGCGCACGCGATATCGAAGCCGCCGTTGAAGGTGCCCGGGCACTGGTCGACGAATTCCCGGCGTGGCAGGCCGCGCATCGCGTGTACCTGCAGACGCTCCTAGCATGGTCGCGCACACAGCCGGGCCTGGTCGCGCGGACGTTTCCGCCGCCGTCGGTGGCGTCACGCAAGCCGCGCATCAGCGTCGTGATCTGCTCGATCGATCCGCGCAAGTTCGAGGCGGTCACGGCGAGTTACCGGCAGCGCTTCGCCGACCACACGCTCGAAATCGTCGGCGTGCACGACGCGCGCTCGCTCGCCGAGGGTTACAACCGCGCCGCCGCTCAGTCGAGTGGCGACGTTCTCGTGTTCTCGCACGACGACATCGAGCTCGTGTCGCCCGATTTCGCGGCAAGGCTCCTCGCGCACTTGGAGCGTCACGACGGCATAGGCGTCGCGGGCGCCTCGAAGGTGACCGGTCCCGAATGGGAGCACGCGGGTCAGCGTCACATCCACGGGCACGTGCTGCACGCACCGCCGCCCAACGTCCCCGGCGCGCTGCTGATGGCCGCCGGCTTCCAGGACCCAGTATGCGAGGGCATCCGGGTGCTGGATGGCGTGTTCCTCGCGGTGCAGCGGCACGTGTGGGAGGCGCAGCGCTTCGACGCCGACACCTACGACGGTTTCCATCTGTACGACCTCGATTTCACGTGGCGCGCGAGCGGCGCAGGCGCGAGGCTCGCCGTCGCGCTCGACCTGCTGCTCCGCCACACGTCGACCGGCCGCTACGGTGCCGCCTGGCGTCGCTATGCGCGGCGCTTCGTCGTGCAGGCAGAACTCGATCCGCTCGCGCCGCCCTCCCCCGGCCGATTGCAGGCGCGCCTCGACACGCCGGAGCAAATCGACGCGCTGCGCGCTGCGCTGCTGCATTTCCGCTACGGCGCCGCGCCCGTGCGCTAAGCGAGCGCGGCGACGGCCGCGGGCTGGCACACGGAATCGCGGCCGACGTTTCGCCTGTCTTGCCGCGCGTGCGGCACATTCGACATACCGTCGAATGTCGGGATCGCCACAATCATTCATATCGCCTCGTGGGCGCGATTGCGTAGCCCACAATCGTCACGTTTTCTGGCACAGTGCTGCCGGGTTGCCACGCGACGGGTGTCAGTTGCACTGGCGCCAGCGCGCGGGACCGACTGCAAACTCATCCGAGAGGAACAACATGACAAGAACGACCAACGCCGTGCTGCGGCTAATCGCTGTGGCAATGCTGTGTGGGGGTATGGCGGCACCGATGACAGCGCTTGCGCAGGACAAGCCGTATACGGAGGGCACTGTCTGGACGGTAACTTTGATTCGCGTGAAACCCGGCATGTTCGATGTCTACATGCGCGATCTCCTGCCGCTGCGCAAGAAAATCGACGAGGAAGCTAAGAAGCAGGGGCTCGTAATCTCGAGCCACATTCTGTCCGGAAACTCAATGGGACGTGACGATTGGGACGTGATGATCCTGGATGAATACAAGAACTGGGCGGCCTTCGACGGCATCTCGGCCAAGTACGACGCCATCTCGGCCAAGATCATTGGTTCGGAAGACAAGCAGGTGCAATTGATGACCAAGCGTGGCGATGTACGCGAGATTCTCGGGAACAAAGTCATGCAGGAATTGATAACCAAGTAACGGGCCTCGACGCCCGAAGCTGTCGCGCGCTCCTTCCAGAATCCGTTGTCGAAGTCTGGAAGGAGGCCATCCAGCGAAGTTTGCGAACGTCCGCTTTTCCAGCGCGTGATCCGAAGCCGCCGCCGGGTACTCAGCCAACGTACCTCAGCCGGAGCACCAGCACGTCGAGGTATGACACGCTCCCGGGGCGGCACCGCCCGGGTCAATCGACCGCGAATCTGAATTTCTCGTCCGCCACCTCGATCACGTCGCCGTCGTTGACCCGCCGCACCTCCTTGCCGGCCGGCTGGCCGTTGATGCGCGGGGCGCGGCGGCCTTCGACGTGCGCAAGAAAATAGCCGTGGGGCCGCCGTACCAGCACCGCCGAACGGTGCCCAGGCTTGCCGAACCTGGCGACGACGCGGTCGAGCTCGATCGTCGTACCGGCGCGCGGGCCGGTGAACATGTACACGCGCCCGTTGGGAAATTTGATCCGCGTCGCGCGCGTGCGCGGCACGGGAAGCGTCGCGCCGGCGGCCGGCAGCCCGGGCTGTGCTTCGGCGATCCCCTCGATCAGCATCGTGCGGTCGAGTTCGACTTCGGTCGCGGTCTTCAGATTGAGGTAGCGCAGATGGAACGCGCCGAACTCGACGACGTCGCCGTGCTGCAGGATGCGCCGCGACATCCGGTTGCCGTTGACGAAGGTGCCGTTGGCGCTCGCCAGGTCCTCGAGGATGTGGTCGTTGCCGACTGCCACGATCGCCGCGTGCTCGCGGCTCACCGACGGATCGTTGATGACGATCTGGTTGGTGGGATCGCGGCCGACGCCGAGCCGCTCCTTGTCGACGAAGCACTGGAATACGACTGAACCGCCCGAGCTCAGGACCAGCTTCGCCATCGTCAGTGCTGCCAGCCGAGCAGCCGGCGCTGCCATCCACGCGCCGCGGGGAAGGGCTTTCGCACACGCGCGACGATCGCGGTGATGTTGTCGTAGCCCCCGTTGTCCTTGGCGGTCTGCACGAGCAGGTGCGCGGCGAGGCGCAGGTTGGCGCGGAGCTCCTGCAGGATCAGCTCGATGTCGGCGTCCTCCACCAGGTCGTTGAGGCCGTCGGAGCACAGGAGCACGATGTCGCCCGGCACCGCGTCGACTTGGCGCACGTGCGCGGCGACCCGCTCCGCGACCCCCAGCGCCTGCGTCACCAGGGCGCGGTTGTGCGATCCGCCCGCGTCCGCGACCGAGATGAGCCCGACGTCGACCTGGTCGCGCAGCAGCGAATCGTCGCGGGTCATGAGCTGCAGCTTGCCTCCGCGCAGCCGGTAGACGCGGGAGTCCCCGATGTGCCCGATCACGATCCGGTCGTCGTGGAACAGCGCCAGGGCCAGGGTCGTTCCCATGCCGAGCTGCCCGGGGTGGGCCTGCGCGGCACCCCAGATTGCCAAATTGGCTTGGTTTATGCTCTCCTCAACGGCAAGCAGTGGGGAATGCTGGTCGGCGCCTGATCGCAGCTCGGCGAGGCGCTGCCGCAGTCCGGCAAGGACGATTTGTGCGGCCATGGCACTGGCGACCTCGCCCGCCCGGTGGCCGCCCATGCCGTCAGCCACAGCGACGACCCCGAGTTCCGGATCCATCGCGATGCTGTCCTCGTTATATTGTCGGACGTTTCCCAGATCGGTCGCCGCCGCCGCTTCGATGAACTTGCGCGCCATGATGCCCAATATGTTATGCGAGTCGAGCCGCTAGGTCGCTACGAGCTCCTCGAGGAGATCGGCCGCGGGGCGATGGGCGTGGTCTTCCGCGCCCGCGACCCGCTGATCGACCGCATCGTCGCCATCAAGACGATCAACGTGGGGCTATCGCGCGTCGAGGCCGAGGACTTCAAGAAGCGCTTCGACCGCGAAGCGCGTTCGGCGGGACGCCTCAACCACCCGAACATCGTCACCATCTACGACGTCGGCAAGAGCGGCCTCGTGGCCTACATCGCCATGGAGCTGCTCGAGGGGCAGTCGCTGCGCGACATCCTGGACTCCGGCGTCGTGCTGCCGCCCTCGACCATCGCCGACATCGCCGCGCAGATCGCCGACGGGCTCGCCTCCGCGCACCAGGCGGGCGTCATCCACTGCGACATCAAGCCCGCGAACATCGTCGTGCTCCCGAGCGGACTGGCGAAGATCACCGATTTCGGCATCGCGATGCTGCCGACCGGCTCGCGCTCGTTCATCGGCAGCGTGGCCGGCTCGCCCAAGTACATCTCGCCCGAGCAGGTCCTGGGGCGCCCCGTCGACGCGCGGTCGGACGTGTTCTCGCTCGGCGCCGTGCTCTACGAGGTGCTGACCGGGACGCCGCCGTTCGAGGGAACTGCTCTCGACGAGATCCTGCACAACGTGATCAACCTCTCGCCGGATCCGCCCACCAGCCGCAACCGCAGCCTACCGGCGGCGTTCGACGCGATCGTCGCGCGGGCGCTGGCCAAGCATCCGGACGACCGTTACCAGAGCGCACGCGAGATGTCCGCGGACCTGCGCCAGCTCGCGCTGGTGGGTCCGCGCGACGCCTTCGGCGCGGCGGCCGCAAAGAAGCGCCTGGCCGTGACGCAGCCGGGCGATTCGACCGTGCAGATCGATCCATCGGCGGATGGCGGTGCCGAGGGCTACGTGACGGCGGCGTTCGGCGACGATCCCGCGCGGGCACGCCGCGGATGGCGCAGCCCGTTCATGCGCTATGGCGTGCCGGCGGCGCTGCTGGTGGCGGTCGCGGCATGGGCGATGTACACGGCGCAGGCGCCGCGCCCGGTGCCGGTTGCGCCGGTCTGGCTACACGAAGCGCAGCGTGACATGCCGCCCGCCTCGGCCGCGCCGGCCACGGGCGAATCGCCGGCGGACGCCGGCGCGCCGGCCGCGGTCGTGGCGACGCCTCCGGTCGCCCCCGCAGCGAAGCCCGTCGCGCTGGCCCGCCTGAGCTTCGCGGTGACGCCGTGGGGCGAGGTGTACATCGACGGACGCAAGACGGGCATTGCGCCGCCACTCAACGAGATCCGGCTGCCGCCGGGCAAACACACGATCGAGATCCGCAACACGACCTTCCAGCCGCATCGCCAGACCGTCGACCTGCGCGCGGACCGCAGCGTGCGAATCAAGCACAAGTTCGAATGACGATCCGCCCGCCCGCCAAGCATCGCGGATCGATCGCCGTAGCGCTAGCGCTGGTGTGCGCGGCGTGCGCGACACCCGCCGCGGAGGAATCGGCGGCGCCCGCGAGCCCGCCGCCGACGGAAAGCGCCGCCCCGCCCCCGCCCGTGCCGCCTCCCGAGTTGCGGCCCGCCGCGCCGCGCGAACCGGCCGCCGCAGCGCGCGAGAAAAGCCGCGCCGAGCAGGACTTCGAGCGCGGCGTGAAAAGCTACGAGGACGGCGACTACAAGAGCGCGGCGCGGCAGCTCCAGTCCGCGCTGTCGCTCGGCCTGCCGGCCTTCCCCGACCAGGCAACCGCGCACAAGTACCTCGCGTTTGTCGCCTGCGCGTCGGGCCAGCAGCGCGCGTGCCGCGACGAGTTCCGCAAGGCGTTCGAGGCCGACGGCAATTTCAACCTCACGCCCGCCGAGGCCGGCCATCCCGTCTGGGGGCCCGTGTTCCGCAGCGTGAAGGCCGAGATGGCGAAGGCGCGGCCGAAGTAGGTCGCGGCACCGCGCCGCCCGTACGGCGTCAGCGCCGGAATTCCGGGATATCGGACAGCGACCCCCACATGCAGAACGACGCGGGCGCGAAGGGGAACTGTCGGAGCTGGTAGGTCGCGTCGTCGTCGATCGTGCGCACGCCGGTCGAGCACTCGTACACCATCTCACCACGGCGTTTCAACATGAAACGCGCGGACAGTCGTCGCTCGCGGCGACGGATACGGGACCGCCATCCCCTCCAGCAGCGCATCCTTGTTAGGCAGGGGAGCACCAGTCCTAACGGTTTCAACAGGGAGCAGAGCCGTCTTTCACCTGCGGCCCGTCCCCCGGAACTGCGGCTGGGCCATTGGGTGACGCAGTTGGTCATTATCGGATGGCGTCGCGCGCGGCCGCAAAGCAACCTTACCGGCTGGCGCGGCCCAGTTTCGCCGCGCCCGGAGAAACGCGGTTCCGGCAACCCGGGTAACCCGAGCGGAGGACGACGTGGCCAAGGATTTGACTCACTGGTTCCTGGTGGTCATTACCAGCAGCCTGTTCATGGCGCAGCCCGCCGTGGCGGCGGAAGGCAGCAAAGACCAACTTGTCAGCGTTGCATGGCTCGAAAAGAATCTGCAGCGCGACGACGTGCTCGTGATCGACGCCTCGCCCGCAAAGCTGCACGCCGCCGGCCACATTCCCGGCGCGTTGAATGTCGACTTGTTCAGCTTCGGCGGCCGCGAGGTTCCCGCCGCCGAAATGGAACGGCGCATCCAGTCCTGGGGCGTCAGTCCCGGGAAGAAGCTCGTCCTCTACGACCAGGGCGGCACGTACCTGGCGACGAGCCTCTTCTTCGATCTCTACTACTACGGATTCCCGGCCGAGGGCCTCGCCGTTCTCGATGGCGGTCTCGGCAAGTGGCAGGCGGAAGGCGGCACCGTGACGAAAGACCCAACTCCTGCTCCGAAGCCGGGGACCTTCCGCATCGCGAAGCTGACGGAGGACGTGCGCGTCCGGCTGCCGGAGTTTCTCGTCGCGTCGGGAGACCCGGTTAACAACGCGCTCGTCGAGGCGCTGGAGCCCAGTCAACACTTTGGGGGTGCCAAGTTCTTCGATCGCGCCGGCCATGTCCCCAATGCCATCCTGATGCCCGCCGCCGACTTCTACAACGCGGACAAGACCTTCAAGTCCCGTGAGGAGATCCAGCGGATGCTGGCCTACCTTGGCGTCAAGCCCGACCAGAACGTCTACACGCATTGTGGCGGCGGCATCGCCGCCAGCGTGCCGTTTTTCGCCGCGAAGTTCATGCTGGACTACCCCAAGGTCAAGCTCTACAAGGAATCGCAACTGGAATGGCTGCGCGACGACAGAGGGCTGCCGTTCTGGACTTACGACGCGCCCCAGTTGACGCGCGACAAGACCTGGCTGAACGGGTGGGGTAACCCGATGCTACGCAGCTTCGGCGTCTCAAAGCTGAGCGTCGTCGATGTGCGCCCGGCGCCAGCGTTCAAGCAGTCCCACGTGCCGTTTGCCATCAACATCCCCGCGGACGTATTCAAGAGCCATCTCGCCACGCCCGCAAAGCTCGCGGAAGTCCTGGGTACAGCCGGTGTCGACGCGTCTTACGAAGCGGTGATCGTTTCCGACGGAGGATTGAACCCCGATTCGGCCCTGGCCTTCCTGCTGCTCGAAAAGCTGGGACAGAAGAGAATCTCCGTCTTCGCGGATTCCCTGGACGACTGGGGATTTGCAGGCTTCCCATTGACCAAGGAGACCGACGCGGCAGACCCCAAGAAGGCATCGCAGGGTCTCATCGCTCCCACGGCATACCGCGTCAATCTTCGCGCGGGCATCGTAACCAGCGATCCCCAAGGCGCCCAAGGGCTGTACCCGAAGGTCTATATCGCTTCAGGCAAGTCGCTTCCCGCCAAAGTGCCGGACGGGAAAGTCATCCACGTGCCCTACACCGAGTTGCTGAATGCCAACGGAACGCCGAAACCCGCAAGTGACATCTGGAACACGCTCGTGAAAGCCGGCGTCCCGCGATATGCCGAGATCATCAGTATTTCGGACGATGCGGGCGAGGCCGCAGCCAACTACTTCATCCTGAAGCTGATGGGTTACCCGGACGTCAAGGTGCTGGTGATGTGACGCTGTCAGTCCCTACATCTGCTTGAACAGATGATTGAAGGTGCGGCTCACTTCGAGTTTTTCGTCACGGCCCTTGACATGCACGACCTGATTGCCCCGGAAGTTGCGGCTGACCTGCTCGACCGCGTCGACGCGCACCACGGTCGAGCGATGGATTTGCCAGAATTCGTTCGGGTCCAGCTCGTCGATCAGGTCTTTGATCGGCTTGCGGATCAGCGCCTCGAAACCCTGGGTCTGCACTCGCGTGTATTTGTCCTCGGCACGGAAGAACAGGATGTCGCTTGTCGGGATCATCCGGATGTTGGCGCCGACGCTCGCCTGCACCCAACGCATGTAGTCACGCGGTTTCACGCCGCCGGCACCGAGTCGTTCCGATAGCTTCGCCAGCAGGTCATTCATAGGATCCGGCGCTTGCTGAAGCCGTGCGCGCAGGCGCTGGCAGGTTACCGCCAGCCGCTCCGGCTCCGCCGGCTTCAGCACGTAATCGACCGCTCCCTGCTCGAAGGCGCGGATGGCGAATTCGTCGTGGGCGGTGACGAAGACCACATGGACCTGGCCGGCCAGCGCCTGAGCCGCCTGGATGCCGTCAGTCCCCGGCATGCTGATATCGAGAAAGACGACGTCGGGTTCCAGGCTCCGCACGAGGGCGATCGCTTCGCTGCCATTGCTCGCCTCCCCCACGATCGAGAGTTCGGGCCACGCGTCTTTCAGGCGGCCAACGATCTGATCGCGCATCAGGCGCTCGTCGTCGGCGACGACTGCGGTGGGGGCGGGCAAAGCGTGCATGTTAGGGCCTGTTCACGCTATGTCCGCAAGTGCGAACGGCTGGCATGGGGCGCCAATCAAGGCGCTTGACGAAGCCAAGACCGGGTGTCTTGGCGAGGAAAGCAACGCAGAGTGGCGCCCCAGGGCGTCCGTTCCCTTCGGGTTGCTGCCGAAAGGGCCATGCACTTTGTTGCAAAGCCTCGCCGGGCATCCGGCCCGGCTTCGTTTTGCGCCTCGCGCCTGGCCCTTTCGGCCGCGCAACGCACTTGCGGACATAGCGTGAACAGGCCCCATTACTCGCTCAATCAGTCGGCGGCGGGGGCGATCTCGTAGGGCACCTTGATGGTGGCACAGGTGCCGCCCGCGGACGGCACGGAGATGATCAGCTCGGCGCGGTTGTTGTACAAGGCCTTCAAACGCTCACGGACGTTGGCCAGTCCGACGCCGCCTTCGGCCTTCGGCACGAAGCCGACACCGGTGTCGCGCACGTGGACGGCCAGCTGGCCGTCGACGATTTCGGCGGCGATCTCGAGCAGGCCACCCTCGGGTTTCGGTTCCAGACCATGCTTGATGGCGTTTTCCACCAGCGTCTGCAACATCATCGAGGGGAAGACCGCCGATTTCAAGCCTTCCGGCACGATCACGACCGACTGCAACCGTCCTTCCATTCGCACCGCCATGATTTCCAGAAATGCGCTGGAAAGATTGACCTGCTGACCGAGCGTGGGTCGGCTGCCCTCGCGCATCTGCGGCATGGCCGAACGCAGGTAGCGGATCAGGCTCTGCTGCATCTTCGAGGCTCGCGGCGGGTCCGTCTGGATCAGCTGGTCGATGCTGCCCAGGGTATTGAACAGGAAATGGGGCTCGATCTGGGCCTGCAGCGCTTCCATGCGCGCTTCCAGCACGGTGCGCTCGAGCTGCTCGGTCTGGGCCCGCTTGGTGGCTTCGTTGGCGGTCGCTTCCGCCCTGCGCTTGCCACCGGCGACGATCTTGATGATGAAGGCGGAGACGATGATCAGAAAGCTCAGAGTGGGGAGCTTCAGGATGCCGCCGCCGATGATCAGACCCAGGAACGAGACGAGCACCAGCGCCTTCCACTGGACGACGGCCACCCAGTCGAAGAAACCCCACCACATGACGACGATGCCTCTGCGGATCTCGCGGAAGGCTTGCCGGATGGTGAGCCGCGCGGCAGGATCGCCCTTGCCGCGAGTCGTGGCGTTGTCGATGCCCTGCATGGGTTGATCAGTAC
The DNA here is from genome assembly GCA_963830485.1 of uncultured beta proteobacterium. GTDB lineage: Bacteria > Pseudomonadota > Gammaproteobacteria > Burkholderiales > Casimicrobiaceae > CAIWHR01. Next base: position 74,635 of record CAWHNE010000023.1, on the reverse strand, counting down.
TCATTGGTTGCCCTCGGGTCGCCTGCTCTTCACGGGGCAAGATACGGGAGGCGGATCCCCCGCTCCAGCGCGGCGAGACACAATGCGCGCCGGGAGGAGTGAAATGCAGAAATCCGGCATATTCGGTCGCGCCGCGGACGTCGGGTGCCTGAGGGCCAGTCGGCTCGAGACGTCTATCGAATGCGGGCTACGTGCCGGCAACATCTTGGTGCCGGCGCTTCGTGGCCAGGACTTCGATCGGCACGATTTGCGACTCCCTGAGGCCGCGCGCCATATTGGCCATGACCTGAGTCGCCAATTCGCCGTGAATCAGCTGGACGGCACGATGGGGGGGTTTCTCGCCACGCTCGACCATGGCACGGGAGCGAGCGCCAAAGGCCAGCGCCCGCTCGAGCGTGCTGTGCAGCCGAATAACATCGAATCCCGCCGCCGCGAGGCCGCTTCTCGTTTCCTCGGGTGTTGACAGGAAGCTCGTACGTGCGCTGCCGGCCCAGGGCGTAGGATAGTCCGGGGCGCCACCGGCGACCTGCGCGACCTCCGACAGCATCAGCCAGCCGCGTGGCTTCAGCACTCGGTGAATCTCGCGGTAGAACGCCCCCTTGTCCGCGATATTCATGGAGACGTTCATCGAGTAGGCCCCGTCGAAGCTGCCGTCGGCAAACGGCATGGCCGAGGCGTTGCCGAGCTCGAACGTCACTCGTCCCTCGAGACCGAGTGTTCGCGTCAGATCGCGAGCGACGTCGCAGAATTCGGCCGTCAGGTCGATCCCGGTGACCGCGCAGCCAAAGCGATGCGCGAAGTAGCGCGCCGGCCCGCCGATTCCGCTGCCGATGTCCAGGATGTGATCGCTGGCGTCGATCCGAAGCTGATCGGCGATTTCCGCCGTGGCCTCCAGTCCGCGGCCATGGAATTGGTCGTACGGTGCCAGCGCGTCGATGCTGGCATGACGGAGTTCGATCCCATCCTCCGCCAGCGCCGCGTACAGACGCTCGCGGAGATTGCCTCGGCTGTAATGCCCGACAACGTCGAGGTCGGTGTTCACGCCGACCCTCAAATCGCCGCGGCGATCGCCTTCCCCAGCTCGACCGTCGGCGCCTTGCCGCCCATGTCGGCCGTGCGCGGCGCCTTCGGATCGGTCAGCACCGCCTCGATCGCGCGCACGATGGCGGCCGCGGCGTCCGCGTGGCCCAGGTGGTCGAGCATCAGCGCGCCCGACCAGATCTGGCCGATCGGGTTCGCGATCCCCTTGCCCGCGATGTCCGGCGCCGAGCCGTGCACCGGCTCGAAAAGCGACGGGTGATCGCGCTCCGGATTGATGTTCGCCGAGGGCGCGATGCCGATCGTCCCGCAGACGGCGGGCCCGAGGTCGGACAGGATGTCGCCGAACAGGTTCGAGGCGACGACGACGTCGAAGCGGTCGGGGAAGCGCACGAAATGCGCGGTCAGGATGTCGATGTGGAACTGGTCGGTCCTGATGCCGGGATAGCGCGCGGTCATCTCCTTGAAGCGCTCGTCCCAGTACGGCATCGTGATCGAGATGCCGTTCGACTTCGTCGCCGACGTGACGTGCTTCGCCGGCCGTTTCGCGGCGAGCTCGAACGCAAACTTCAGGATCCGGTCGACACCCTTGCGCGAGAACACGGACTCCTGGAACACGATCTCGCGGTCGGTGCCTTCGTACATGCGCCCGCCGACCGACGAGTACTCGCCCTCGGTATTCTCGCGGACGACGACGAAGTCGATGTCGCCGGGCTTGCGGTTCGCGAGCGGCGTCGGGATGCCGGGCATCAGGCGGCACGGCCGCAGATTCACGTACTGGTCGAAGCGCCGGCGGAACGGGATCAGCGAGCCCCACAAGGACACGTGGTCCGGCACCTTCGCCGGCCAGCCCACCGCACCGTAGAAGATCGCGTCGTGCGGGGAAAGGATCTCGAACCAGTCCTCCGGCATCATCCGCCCGTGCTTCAAGTAGTGATCGCAGTCCCAGGCGAACTCCTGGAACCGGAATTCGAGGCCGAAGCGGCGCGCGGCCGCCTCCAGCACGCGCAGCCCCTCGGGGACAGTCTCCTTGCCGATGCCGTCGCCCGGAATTACCGCAATGCGATGCGTTGTCATCGTCCGCTCCTGTCGTTTCGATATTCTAGCTCGCGGTCCGGAAGCGGCGATCCGGGCGATGCGATGGAACGCGGCGTGAGCCGGTTCGTCCATTCGTCGGATGGCGGGTAGCGGGCACACGACCTAGAGTGTCGACATGCGACGCGGCACGCCTCACGTCCGCGACAAAAGCAATTTGGAGCAATTTCGAAGGATTGCGCATGGTGCGATGGCTCTATCAGCTGACGCTCGTCGCGCTGCAGATCGCGCTCGCGGTCGAGCTCGCGCCGCCGCTCGCGCAGGCGCTGCAGCAAGGCGTCGCGTTCGGCGCTTTCGCGGGAAGCGCGCTCGGTGTCGTTCAGGTCACGACGGCTCTCGCAGCGATCGGGGGCGGCGCGCTGGCGCTGGCGTTTCCCGGCCTCGCGCTGCTCCGTCATCGGCAACGCGGCCGTTCGCGCTTCGGCGGCCTGCCGCGCTGGGCTGTCGCGCTCGCACTCGCCGGCGCGGTCGTGTTCGTGCTGGGCGCGTTCCTCAATGGCGTGGTCCCGCTGCTCGCTGGGGAGCAGCGGCTGACCACGATCCTGACCGCGCGCCCCATGCTCAACGCCGGCCTCGCCGTGATGGCCGCTGGCGTGCTGTGCGCCGAACTGCTCCGCCGAAGCGTGGGCGTGCCGCGCGTCATCGTGATTCCGCGCAACGCGGCGACCGACCGGATCGAGGTCACGCACCCCCCGGAGCTCGCCACGCACGGGACTTGATTCAACGGAGGCCCTTGATGGGAGAGCGCAAGTACTGGATCGGCGTCGTGTCGAAGGATCATGTCGAGCGCGCGGCAGCGGGCGGGTTCGCGCAGGTCAATCACGGCAAGGCCGGGCCGCTCGAGCGCATGCGCGCCGGCGACGGCTTCGCGTATTACTCGCCGCGCGCGAGCTATCCGGACGGCGCGCCGCTTCAAGCGTTCACCGCGATCGGCCGGGTGCGCTCGGGAACCGTCTACCAGGCCGAAGGCGACGACGGCTTCCGCCCGTTCCGGCTCGACGTCGACTACCTCGCCGCGGTGCCGACGCCGGTCAAGCCGCTCGTGCCCGAGCTGTCGTTCATCCGCTCCAAGTCGCACTGGGGCGGAGCGTTCCGCTACGGCGTCGTCCGTGTCCCGGCGGCGGACTTCGCGCTGATCGCCGCTGCGATGGGACGCTCCTTCGCGACCGACTTTCCGGGGGAGTCCTAGCTCGACGGCTGGCGGGCGGTTGCGTTATGTTCGGCGCGATGGAATCCGCGCCGACGACCACAGCATCCCCTGCCCGCCCCGCGCTTCGCTGGCAGTGGTCGCGACTCGACGGGCTCGCCGCGGCGGAGCTCTACGCGGTGCTCGCGGCGCGGCAGCAGGTATTCGCCGTCGAGCAGCATTGTGCCTTCCAGGATGCAGACGGCTACGATCTCGCCGCGTGGCACCTGCTCGGCTGGGCCTCGGACGGCGCACCGCCCGTCCTCGTCACCTATCTGCGCGTGCTCGATCCCGGATCGAAATACGCCGAGCCCTCGATCGGTCGTGTGCTGACCCTTCCGCCGCATCGCCGGATCGGGCTCGGTCGTGCGCTGATGGTGGAAGGCCTCGCGCGCTGCGACGCCGCGTGGCCGGGCAGGCCGATCCGGATCGCCGCGCAGCAGCGGCTCGAGGCGTTCTACGCGAGCCTTGCATTCCAGACGGTGACGGACGCGTACCTGGAGGACGGCATCGCGCACGTCGACATGGTGCGTGCGCCGCAGCGACGGGCGGCGACGTGACGGCGTGATAAAATTCAACCTCTCCCCGAACGCCGGCTCCGCCCGGCGTTTTCGTTGTAGCCCGACAGGCTCCTAGGAAACCCCGCCTCCGCCGTGACGCCCGCCATTCGCCACCGCCGCGCCATCGCGTACATGATCGTTGCCGCCGTCTGCTGGTCGTCGGGGGGCGTCCTCGTGCGCGCGCTGTCGATCACCAATGCCTGGGAAATCGTGTTCTGGCGTTCGCTCTTCATGACGCTCTTCGTCGCCGGCGTACTCCTCGTACTGCACGGCCGGCGCATGCGGCAGGCGGTGGTCGCCGTCGGCTGGCCCGGACTCGTCGCGGGACTCTTCCTCGCGGGAACGTTCTTCTTCTTCATCGGCTCGCTCACGCGCACGACGGTCGCAAACACGTTCGTGCTGATGAGCGTCTCGCCGTTCCTGGCCGCGATCGCCGGCCGGATCGTCCTGCACGAGCAGGTCCCGGCGCGGACGTGGGCCGCGATGGCTGTCGCGTTCGCCGGCATCGTCGTGATGTTCGCCGATTCGCTCGACGCGGGCCGGCTGTCGGGCAACTTGCTCGCGCTCGGCGTGTCGTGCTGCTTCGCGGGCCAGGTCACCGTGCTGCGCAAGTACCACGCGCATGTCGACATGCTGCCGCAGGTGATGGTCGCGGGCATCGTGTCGCTCGTCGTCGCGGGGGTGCTCGCGCCGCCATTCGCGGCGTCCGCGCGCGATCTCGGATTCCTCGCGCTGATGGGTTGCGTCCAGCTCGGCACCGGCTGCCTGCTCGCGACAGCGGCGTCACGCCACCTGTCGGCGACCGAGCTCGGGCTCCTGGCGCTGCTCGAGCCGATCCTCGGACCGCTGTGGGTCTGGGCGCTCATGAGTGAGGCGCCGGGCCACGCCGCGCTCGCGGGCGGCGCGATTGTGCTGACCGCGGTCGTGGCGAACGAGGGCTTCGCCGCCTGGCGCGGCGCGCGGGCGGAACGGCGCGGCGGCGAAGCGCCGCCTTTGCTCTCGCCGGGACCCTGAAGCCGCGCGCCGGCCCGCGCGTACCGCGAGCGCCGCATCGATGCTCTGGCCCGACTTCCCGCTCGCGTTCTATCCGGTCGCCGTCGTCGCGATCCTGCTGACGGGTATCTCGAAGGGTGGGTTCGGCGCAGCAGGCGGCGTCGCCGTGCCGCTGATGTCGATCTTCATCGCACCGCCCGAGGCGGCCGGGATCATGCTGCCGATCCTGTGCGCGATGGACCTTTTCGGCCTGCACGCGTATCGCAGGCAGTGGTCGCGTGAACATCTGAAAGCCTTGCTGCCGGGCGCGCTCGCCGGCATCGCGCTCGGTGCTCTCGCTTTCGGCACGCTGCCGGTCGACGTCATCCGGCTTGTGATCGGCACAATCGCCATCGCCTTCGCGCTGAACCAATGGTTTGCGCTTTCCGAACGCATCGCCGCACGCCTCGCGGCCGGACGTGTCGGGCGGGGCCCCATCGCCGGCATGTTCTGGGGCACGCTCTCGGGGTTCACGAGCACCCTCGCCCACGCCGGCGGTCCGCCGTTCGCGGTGTATCTCCTGCCGCAGAAACTCGACAAGACGCTCTTCGTCGGCACGTCGGTGATCTTCTTCTTCGTCGTGAATTACGTGAAACTCGTTCCCTATTACATCCTGGGCCAGCTCAACGGCGGCAACCTCGCGGCCGCACTCGCCTTCGCGCCGCTCGCGCCGCTCGGCATCTGGCTCGGGGTGTGGCTGCATCGGCGCGTCTCCGAGCGGGCCTTCTACCAGGTGAGCTACGCTCTCCTCTTCGCGACCGGAGCAAAGCTCGTGTGGGACGCGCTCGCGCACTGAGAAGGCGCGGCGACGCGAGCGGCGAGCAGGGGCCCTTAACTTGCTTGGGGATGCGAGCGCTCGGGAGCGCGTTCGGAGGCCGACCGCCCGCGTTACGATACAAGCCGTCGGCGCGGAAGCCGAACCGGCCGCGCGGACGACGCTTTGCTATGATGGCTCCCCGGCGCCACGTGCCGCTACGGCCATGAAGCAGACCTTCCTCGATTTCGAGCAGCCGATCGCCGAGCTGCAGCAGAAGATCGACGAGCTCCGCTACGTCCACGAGGACTCGGCCGTCGACATTTCCGACGAGATCTCGCGGCTGCAGAAGAAGAGCCAGCAGCTCACGAAGGACATCTACTCGAAGCTCACCGCGTGGCAGATCGCGCAGGTCGCGCGCCATCCGCAGCGGCCGTACACGCTCGACTACATCGCCGGGATGTTCGCCGACTTCCGCGAGCTGCACGGTGACCGCACGTACGGCGACGACCCCGCGATCATCGGCGGGCTCGCGCGCTTCAACGGGCAGCCGTGCATGGTCGTTGGCCACCAGAAGGGCCGCGACACCAAGGAGAAGATCTACCGCAACTTCGGCATGCCGCGACCCGAGGGCTACCGGAAGGCGCTGCGTTTGATGAAGCTCGCCGAGAAGTTCGGCCTGCCGCTTTTCACGTTCGTCGACACGCCCGGCGCCTATCCGGGGATCGGCGCCGAGGAGCGCGGCCAATCGGAGGCGATCGGCCGCAACCTCTACGAGATGGCCGGCCTGCGCGTGCCGATCATCGTCACCGTGATCGGCGAAGGCGGCTCGGGCGGCGCACTCGCGATCGCCATCGGCGACGTGACGCTGATGCTCCAGTACGCGACGTATTCGGTGATCTCGCCCGAAGGATGCGCATCGATCCTCTGGAAGTCCGCCGATTTCGCCGCGGAGGCGGCCGAGACGCTCGGCATCACCGCGCCGCGCTTGAAGCAGCTGGGACTCGTCGACAAGGTCATCACCGAGCCCCTCGGCGGCGCACACCGCGACCAGGCGGCGATGATGGTGGCGCTGCGCAAGGCGCTGACCGAGGCCCTGCGACAGGCGCAGGAGCAGCCGATCGACGCGCTGCTCGAGGCGCGCGAGGACAAGATCCTCTCCTGGGGCAAGTACAAGGAGATCACGGCGGGCTGACGCGCGCCGTTGCGTCCCGTCCGCGCGATCCGCCGCGCCCCCGCCGATGCCCGCTCCCGCCGTGACGCCGGTGTCGCGCGCGATCGACGCCGCGCTCGCAGAAGCGACGGCGTACCACGCGCGACGAGCGAAGCGCGAAGCGACCGTGCCCGCGATCGCCGTCGCGTTGTCCGGCGGGCGCGATTCCATGGCCCTCCTCGATGCGCTCGCGGCCGCGGCGCAGGGGCACGGCGTCGCGCTGTCGGCCCTTCACGTCCATCACGGACTCTCGCCGCACGCCGACGAATGGGCCGAGTTCTGCGCGGCCGCGTGCGCCGGGCGCGGGATCCCGCTGTCGGTACATCGCGTGCGCGTCGATCGCGCCGGCGGTGTGGGCATCGAGGCCGCGGCACGCGCCGCGCGCTACGCGGTGTTTGCGGCGGCCGATGCCGACATGGTCGCGCTCGCGCACCACGCCGAGGACCAGGCGGAGACGCTGCTTCTCCAACTCCTGCGCGGCGCGGGACCGCACGGGCTCGCGGCGATGCCGGTGCTGCGACCGCTCCACGATTCGGTCGCGCTCCTGCGCCCGTTCGTCGCGCTGCCCGGTGCGACGATCGATGCGTACGCGCGCACGCGCGGGCTCGAGTGGATCGAGGACGAATCGAACGCCGACACGACGCTCAAGCGCAACTTCCTGCGACGCGAGATCGCGCCTCGCCTCGGCGCGGCCTTTCCAGGCTATCCGGCCGCGCTCGCGCGCGCCGCTGGCCTCCAGGCGGACGCGGCCGCATTGCTGGACGAGCTCGCGGCCATCGACGCGTGCGATGCCGCCGCCGCGAACACGGGCGACGAGTCCGGCGCCGTCCTCGACCGGGGCGCATTCGCGACGCTCGCCGCACGGACGCCGCACCGCGCGCGCAACCTTCTGCGTTGGTTTCTGCGGCAGCACGGCTTGCGCGCGCCGTCCGCCGCACGTCTCGACGCGATGCAGCGGCAACTCGCCGGCGCCGCGGCCGACGCGCGCGTCAGGCTGGCGCACGACGGCGCGGAGATCGGCATCCACCGCGGCCGGATCCTGGTCCATCCGCCCGCGACACCGCCGTTCGTCGCGCCGTGGCGCGGCGAGGCGGCGCTCGAATTGCCGCATGGCACGCTCGAATTCGCGGCCACCGCCGGCGCGGGACTCGCTGCGGCGGCACTCGATCGCGCGCCGGTCGTCGTGCGCCCGCGCGCGGGCGGCGAGCGCATCCGCGTTGCGCCGGACCGGCCGCGGCAGGCCGTCAAGCGCCTCTTGCAGGCCGCGGACGTCCCGCATTGGCAGCGCGATGCGCTGCCCCTCGTCTGGTGCGGCGACGCGCTGGCCGTCGTCCCCGGGATCGGCGTGGACACGGCCTTCGCGGCGGCTCCGGGTGAACGCGGATTCGACATCCGCTGGCATCCGGCACCCGCCGGCGGGGCCCGGCGCCACGGCAAAGGTTGACCCCTGTCAATGGCGCGCCGCCGGGGCGCCGATACGCTCTGGCCCGCGACTGCCCGAGCGGCGCGCGGGCGGCGCATCGGCGTGCGCCGCTCGTCCGCGATTGACACATTGAGCGGATGAGGGCGTAATCTGGCGCCACCGAGCAGGCTGTTCGAAGCGCCGGCGTCGATTCAACTGCAGCCGTACATCGCTGCATCTCGAGGAGGTTTACATGAAGTTCCGTCTTGCCGTCGCCGTCGCGGCCTCGGCGCTGCTCGTGGCCGCGGGCGCCGTATCCGCCCAGCAGCCGATCGTCATCAAGTTCAGTCACGTCGTCGCCGTCGACACGCCGAAGGGCAAGGGCGCCGAGTACTTCAAGAAGCTGGCCGAGGAACGCACGAAGGGCCGCGTGAAGATCGAGGTGTTCCCCAACAGCTCGCTGTTCAAGGACGGCGAGGAGATGGAGGCGCTGCAACTGGGCTCGGTGCAGATGCTCGCGCCCTCGCTCGCGAAGTTCGGGCCGCTGGGCGTACGCGAGTTCGAGGTGTTCGACCTGCCGTACATCTTCGACGACACCGCGGAGCTGCACAAGGTCACGCAAGGGCCGGTCGGCGCGGCGCTGTTGAAGAAGCTCGAGCCGAAGGGGATCGTCGGTCTCGCCTACTGGGACAACGGCTTCAAGGTGATGAGCGCGAACAAGCCGATCCGCGTGCCCGCCGATTACAAGGGCCTCAAGATGCGGATCCAGTCGTCGAAGGTGCTGGGCGACGAGATGAAGGCGCTGGGCTCGATCCCGCAGGTGATGGCGTTCTCCGAGGTCTACCAGGCGCTGCAGACCGGCGTGGTCGACGGGACCGAGAATCCGCCGTCGAACTTCTATACGCAGAAGATGAACGAGGTGCAGAAGTACCTCGCGCTCACCGACCACGGCTACCTCGGCTATGCGGTGATCGTCAACAAGAAGTTCTGGGACGGGCTGCCCGCCGACATCCGGACGACGCTCGAAGGCGCGATGAAGGACGCGACGAAGTACGCGAACGACATCGCGCAGAAGGAGAACGACGACGCGATCGAGGCGGTGCGCAAGAGCGGGAAGACCGAAATCATCAAGCTCACGCCCGAACAGAAGGCGGCGATGAAAAAGGCGCTGGTCGTGGTGCACAAGGAAAACGAGTCGCGCGTCGGCAAGGAAACGATCGCCGACGTCTACAAGGCTACGGACTTCAAGCCCTAGCTCGTTGTTGGGTTGAGTATTCCCCGAATTCAACCGGCGCGGGCCGCGCCGGTTAATTCGGGGCCGGCGAATGGGAGTGGCACGCGAGGCCGGTTCATTCGCCGGACGGATGTTCAGGACGAAGGCAGAGAGCCTAGAGGGGAGGGAAGCGTGAAGATACTCGACCATCTCGAGGAGTGGCTGATCGCGTTCCTGATGGGCGCGGCCACGCTGCTGATCTTCGTCGCCGTCGTCCACCGCTACGCTGCCGGCATGCCGATTCCCGGCGTCCAGGACGCGCTGCTCAAGATCGACCTGTCGTGGGCGCAGGAACTGTGCATCTATATGTTCGTCTGGATGGCGAAGTTCGGCGCCGCCTACGGCGTGCGCACCGGCATCCACGTCGGCGTCGACGTGATGATCAACCGGCTGCCGGGGGGCACACACAAAGCCTACGTGCTGTTCGGACTACTCGCCGGCGCCGTGTTCACCGGCATCGTCGGCACGCTCGGCGCGACGTTCGTCTGGGACATCGCCCACACCGACTCTGTCTCGCCCGATCTGGAGCTGCCGAAGTGGATCGTCTACCTGTGCATTCCGGTGGGCTCGTACCTGATGTGTTTCCGCTTCCTGCAGGTGGCCTGGCAGTTCGCGAAGACCGGTGAGCTGCCGCATCACGACGTCGCGCACGTCGAAGGCATCGAGGACATCCAGGACATCAACCCCTACGCGCTGCCAGATAACCTCCATCCGGCGAGCCTCAAAGAGGGGGGCACGAAATGAGCACGCTCGTCGCTCCCGTCCCCGCAAATGCGCCGCGCTGGCCGGCGCTCATTCCGCCGGTGCTGATCGCCATTCCGGTCGTGCTGAAGCTCGCCGGCGTGCCGATCGCGAACGCCTGGATCATCTTCGCGCTGCTGTTCGGCCTGATGCTGACCGGGATGCCGGTATCGATCTCGCTCGGCCTGACCGTGCTCACGTACCTGTTCACGATGACAACGGTGCCGATCGAGTCGGTCGCGCTGAAGCTCTTCACGGGCATCGAGAGGTTCGAGATCATGGCGATCCCGTTCTTCATCCTCGCCGGCAATTTCCTCACGCACGGCGGCGTCGCGCGGAGGATGATCAATTTCGCCACCTCGATGGTCGGCCACTGGGCGGGAGGCCTCGGCCTTGCCGGCGTGCTGGCCTGCGCGCTGTTCGCGGCGGTGTCGGGCAGCTCGCCGGCGACCGTCGTCGCGATCGGCTCGATCATCTTGCCGGCGATGGTCAAGCAGGGCTTCCCCGCGCGCTTCGGCGCCGGCGTGATCACGACGTCGGGCGCGCTCGGCATCCTGATCCCGCCGTCGATCGTGATGGTGATGTACGCGGTCGCGACCAACACGTCGGTTGGTGCGCTCTTCATCGCCGGCATCATCCCCGGGATCCTGCTCGCAATATTCCTCGGCGTCACCACGTGGTGGCGCGCGCGGAAGAACAACTACCCGCGGCAGCCGAAGGCGAACTGGGCAACGCGCTGGGCCACGTTCCGCGAGAGCATCTGGGGCCTGCTGCTGATCATCGTCGTGATCGGCGGCATTTACACCGGCATCTTCACGCCGACCGAGGCGGCGGCGATGAGCGCCGTCTACGCATTCTTCGTCGCCGTGTTCGTCTACAAGGATATGACGCTCGCCAAGGTGCCGAAGGTGCTGCTCGACTCGGCGAACATGAGCGCGATGCTGCTGTACATCATCACCAACGCGGTCATGTTCTCGTACCTGATGACCTCGGAGCAGATCCCGCAGGAGCTCGCCGCTTGGATGCTGGACAAGGGCCTCGGCGTGGTGGCATTCCTGCTTTTCGTCAACATCGTGCTGCTGCTCGCGGGCAACGTGATGGAGCCGTCCTCGATCGTGCTGATCATGGCGCCGATCCTGTTCCCGGTCGCGATGAAGCTCGGGATCGACCCCGTTCACTTCGGCATCATGATGGTGGTCAACATGGAAGTCGGCATGTGCCATCCGCCGGTGGGGCTCAACCTGTATGTAGCGTCCGGCATCACCAAGATGGGGATCACCGAGCTCACGGTGGCGGTCTGGCCGTGGTTACTCACGATGCTGGTCTTCCTCGTTCTCGTCACCTATTGGCCCGACCTGTCGATCTGGCTGCCGAAGGCGGTGGGTATCTACACACCCAGCCACTAGCGCGGGTCTTTCCCACCTCGTCCTGCGGGCGCCCGGCGTGAGCCGCGGCGCCCGCTGCGCTTCCGCCCGCGGGGACCCCTCACCGTCGCTCGACGCCTCTCCGGCGCGCTGGAGGCGCCAGTCAAGCATGGTATAATTTTGAATTTATTCGGATTTATAGAGTCGGAGTCAGGGGCATGGCCGCAGAACGCACGCTTTCCATCATCAAGCCCGATGCCGTGGCGAAGAATGTCATCGGAAAAATCTACTCCCGCTTCGAGACCAACGGACTCAGAATCGTCGCGGCGCAGATGCGCTGGCTGTCCCGCGCCGAAGCCGAGGGGTTTTATGCAGTGCACCGGGAACGCCCGTTTTTCCGCGATCTGGTCGATTTCATGACATCGGGCCCCGTGATGATCCAGGTGCTCGAAGGCGACAACGCGATCGCGAAGAACCGCGATCTGATGGGTGCGACGGACCCGAAGAAGGCGGCCGCGGAAACGATCCGCGCCGACTTCGCGGCGTCGATCGACGCCAACGCGGTGCACGGCTCGGACGGGCCAGACACCGCGAAGGTCGAAGTAGCCTATTTCTTTCCGGCGCTCGCGATCTACGGACGCTGAGAAGGGCGACACGCTACGATCGGCTTCGATCTCTGCGTTCGGGGCTCCCGCTTCCGGCATTGACTGCAACATGACCAACCTTCTCGACCTCGACGCCGCCGGCCTCGCCGCGCTGTTCGCCGACATGGGCGAGAAGCCGTTTCGCGCGAAGCAGGTGCTGCACTGGGTGCATCAGCGTTTCGCCGACGACGTGGCCGCGATGACCGACCTGTCGAAGGCGCTGCGCGAGAAACTCGTCGCCGCAGCGGGGATCCGCGGTCCCACGGTCGTGCGGGACACGACGGCCGCCGACGGCACGCGCAAGTGGCTGCTCGACGTCGGCGCCGGCAACGCGGTCGAGGCCGTCTACATCCCCGAGGACGATCGCGGGACGCTCTGCATCTCGTCGCAGGCGGGCTGCGCGCTCGACTGCGCGTTCTGCTCGACCGGCAAGCAGGGCTTCAACCGCAATCTGTCGACGGCTGAGATCGTGGGCCAGCTGTGGCACGCGAACCGCGCGCTCCTGGCCGACGGGGTCACCGCTCCGTGGGTCGAGCAAGGCCGCGCGCCGATCACCAATGTCGTAATGATGGGCATGGGCGAGCCGCTCGCCAACTTTGACGCTGTGGTAAGCGCGCTGACGGTGTTCCTCGACGACAACGCGTACGGCCTGTCGCGACGCCGCGTCACGCTGTCGACCTCGGGGCTCGTGCCGGCACTCGATCGGCTCGGCGAAGCGTGTCCGGTCGCGCTGGCGGTCTCGCTGCACGCGCCCGACGACGCGTTGCGCGACCAGATCGTGCCGATCAACCGCAAATATCCGCTCGCCGAGCTCCTGGCGGCGTGCCGACGCTATCTGAAGCATGCGCCGCGCGACTTCGTCACGTTCGAGTACGTGATGCTGGACGGCGTGAACGATGCTCCCCTGCAGGCGCGCGCGCTGGCGCGCCTCGTCCGCGACGTCCCCTGCAAGTTCAACCTGATTCCGTTCAACCCGTTCCCCGGCACGGAGTTCCGGACGAGCCCGCGGGCGCGGATCCTCGCATTCCAGCGAACGCTGATGGACGCGGGCCTGATCGCGACGATCCGCAAGACGCGCGGCGAGGACATCGACGCCGCGTGCGGGCAGCTCGCGGGCCGCGTGCAGGACCGCACGAAGCGGCGTGTCGTTCGGCTGCGGCCGGCCACGCCGGCCTCGACCGCGCACTGAAAGGGCGTCATGTCCAGAATGCTTCGCTTCGTGCTCGCGGCCTCCTTCGCCGCACTGGTTGCCGCCTGCAGCTCGACGCCGCCCGCGCCCGCGCCGTCACAGCCCCCGGCGCAGCTGCCGCCGCCCAAGGTGGCCGAGGTAAGCCCGAAGGACCGGGCGAAGCTCCATATGGAGATCGCCGCCGCCTACTACGAGCGCGGCCAGATGGACATCGCCCTCGAGGAGCTGGGCGAGGCGACGAAGCTCGACCCCGACAACCCGAACATCTACAACGTCTACGGGCTCGTCTACGCGGTCATGGGCGAGAACGCGAAGGCCGAGCAGAATTTCCAGCGTGCGCTCCAACTCGCGCCGCAGGACTCGGACATCCGACACAACTGGGGCTGGTACCTCTGCACGCACGGGCGCGCGCAGGCCTCGATCGCCGAATTCGAGCAGGCCGTGAAGAACCCGCTGTACCGGACGCCCGAGATCGCGCTCGTCAACGCCGGCCGCTGCAGTGCGTCGTACGGCGACATCGCCGGTGCCGAGCAGTTCTTCAAGCGCGCGCTGGCAACGGCGCCGGGCAACCCGACCGCCGCTTACGGCCTCGCGCTGCTCGCGTACCGGTCAGGGAAGTACGACGAGGCGCGCGGCTGGCTGCGGCCGGCGGTGCTCCAGGGGAACCCGGCGCCCGAGGCGCTGTACCTCGGCGTCTGCCTCGAGCGCAAGCTTAACGACAAGCAGGCCGAGATGTCGTTCACGTCGCAGCTCAAGAACCGTTATCCCGATTCGGCGGAGACGCGCGCGCTGCCCGGCGGAGTGTGCGAATGACCGAGTCCGACCTCCGCGCGAGTCACGCCGACACGGCGCCGCCGGTCCCGGCGAGCGCGGGCGCCCTCCTGCGCGCCGCGCGGGAGGCCGCGGGGATGTCGATCGACGCGGTTGCGCAGCAACTGAAGCTCGCGCCGCGGCAGGTGAAGGCGCTCGAGGACGGCGACTTCACACACCTGCCGGGCCGCACGTTCGTGCGCGGCTTCATGCGCAACTATGCCCGGCTGGTTCGGCTCGATCCGGAAGCGGTCCTGGGCGCATTGCCCGCGACCGCGGCGCCAATGCTCGACTCGCCGGCGCTCCACGCAACGGCGCAGACGATGGGTGAGCTGCCCACGACCGAGCCCGCGCGACACGGCTGGACGCGCTGGGCGATTCCGTTGACCCTCGTCGCGATCATCGGTGCGACCGCGGCGTGGGAATGGATGCACCCGGCGGGCGAGGCGCCGCACGGCGCGGGCAAGCCCACGCAGCCGGCGGCGGAGCGCGCCACAGCCGCATCGCGCGCGCCCGAGGTGATCGGAACGCCACTGCCGAATCCCGTGCTGTCGGCCTCGCCATCCGACGCACCCACACCGGCAGCCGTCGCACCCGCCCCATCTCCCTCAACTGAACCGGCGGCCGAGAAGGCAGCGACTGCGGAGGCGGCGCCCGCGAGCGCGTCGGTCGCTGCCGCGCCACCGATACCCGAGGCGCCGTTGACGCTCGCGTTCCGCGATTTCTCGTGGACGGAGGTCAAGGACCGCTCGGGCCGCGTGCTTCTGTCGCGGATGAATCCGGGCAGGACGACGCAGGCGATCTCGGGCTCGCCGCCGCTCGACGTCGTGATCGGCAACGCCGTCGACGTGACGCTTACGTGGAAGGGCCGGCGCGTCGACCTCGCGCCGTACACGCGGCAGAACGTCGCGCGGCTCACGCTCGAATGACCGCTCCGTCCGCCGACATGAGCGCCGCCGGGCCGTCCCAAGGACGTCCACGCGAGCAGGGCGAAGCCACGGACGCCTGCGCGAGCGGGGCGAAGCCAAGGAGCGCAGCTCGTGTCCGCGAGCGCGGGCGCCGGCCAACGATGAACATTTACGAACAGAGCCCAACGGAGCGGAGGCCGCACCGCAGGGCGCGTCTGCGAGCGTGGATGGCGGCCGACCCTGTCCGGCAGCGCATGAAGTTCAGCGGTGCGGAGGCCGCGGCGAATTGCGAGGCCCAGCAATGACCGAGTCCCCCCGCCTGGAGCGCCGCGCGACACGTCGCGTGATGGTCGACGGCGTCGCGATCGGTGGCGGCGCACCCGTTGTCGTGCAGTCGATGACCAACACCGACACCGCCGACGTCGCGGCGACCGTGACACAGGTCAAGGCGCTCGCCGACGCGGGCTCGGAGCTCGTGCGCGTCACGGTCAATACGGCCGAAGCAGCCGCGGCCGTGCCGGCGATCCGGGCGCGCCTCGACACTGTGGGCTGCCGGGTGCCGCTCGTCGGCGACTTCCACTTCAACGGCCACAAGCTCCTCACCGGGCATCCCGACTGCGCGCGCGCACTCGCCAAGTACCGGATCAACCCTGGAAACGTCGGCAAGGGCAGCAAGCACGAACCGCAGTTCGCCGTGATGGTCGAGCAGGCGATCCGCTACGGCAAGCCCGTGCGCATCGGGGTCAACTGGGGCAGCCTCGACGCAGATCTGCTCGCGCGGATGATGGACGAGAATGCGAAGCGGCCCGAGCCTGCGAGCGCCGATGCCGTCATGCGCGAGGCGCTCGTCGTCTCGGCCGTCGGCAGCGCGAGGCGCGCGGAGGAGCTGGGCCTGTCCGGCGACCGCATCGTGCTCTCGTGCAAGGTGTCGGCCGTGCAGGACCTGATCGCCGTCTATCGTGAGCTCGCGCACCGCTGCGACTATCCGTTGCACCTCGGGCTCACCGAAGCGGGAATGGGCAGCAAGGGCATCGTCGCCTCGACGGCGGCGATGGCGGTGCTGCTGCAGGAAGGCATCGGCGACACGATCCGCGTCTCGCTCACGCCGGAGCCGGGCGGGGATCGCACGCGCGAGGTCGTCGTCGCGCAAGAGCTCCTGCAATCGATGGGGCTCCGCTCGTTCGCCCCGATGGTGACCGCATGCCCGGGCTGCGGCCGCACGACGAGCACGACGTTCCAGGAGCTGGCCGAGAAGATCCAGACGTGGTTGCGCGCGCAAATGCCGGCATGGCGCGCGCGCTATCCCGGCGTCGAGGCGATGCAGGTTGCGGTGATGGGCTGCGTCGTCAACGGCCCGGGCGAATCGAAGCTCGCGAACATCGGGATCTCGCTCCCCGGCACCGGCGAGACGCCCGTCGCGCCGGTGTACGTCGACGGGCAGAAGACGGTGACGCTCAAGGGCGAGCGCATCGCCGAGGACTTCCAGCGCATCGTCGACGACTACGTGCGCGCGACCTACGGAGGCGAGCCGCGCGTCGCGCATCTCGATCCCGAGCGGAAATCGATCGCCGTCAAGGCCGTGGTGTAGCGCCATGCCGGCCCCGCTGCAAGCCGTCCGCGGAATGAACGACGTGCTGCCCGACGAGGCGGCGGCGTGGGAGTTCCTCGACGACGCCGCCCGCGACGTCTTCCGCCAGTATGGCTACCGCAACGTCCGCGTGCCCGTCGTCGAGCCGACCGCCCTCTTCGTCCGCGGGATCGGCGATGCGACCGACATCGTCGAGAAGGAGATGTACACGTTCGAGGACAAGCTGAACGGTGAGAGCCTCACGCTTCGTCCCGAGGCGACCGCCGGCATCGTCCGTGCCGCAATCGAGCACAACCTGACCTACGAGCGGCCGCAGCGCGTGTGGACCGCGGGGCCGATGTTCCGCCACGAGCGGCCGCAGAAGGGCCGCTACCGCCAGTTCCATCAGTACGACGTCGAGGCGCTCGGCTTTGCCGGACCGGACGTCGACGCCGAGCAAATCGTCATGCTCGCGCGGCTGTGGAAAGCGCTCGGCCTCGAGGGCCTCTCGCTGCATTTGAATTCGATCGGGGACCCGCACGAGCGGCTCGAGCACCGCAGCGCGCTCATCGCGTATTTCACGAAGCACAAGGCGGATCTCGATCATGACTCGCAACGCCGGCTGGGGACGAACCCGCTGCGCATCCTCGACAGCAAGAATCCGGCGCTGCAGGCATTGGTCGCCGGCGCGCCGAAGCTCGTCGACCGCCTGGGCGAGAAGGCCGGCGCGCACTTCGCCGAGCTGCAGGCGCTGCTCACCGAAGCCGGCATCCCGTTCGAAATCGATCCGCGGCTCGTGCGCGGGCTCGACTACTACAATCGCACGGTCTTCGAATGGGTGAGCGACCGTCTGGGCGCGCAGGGTACCGTCGCCGGCGGCGGGCGCTACGACGGCCTGTTCGAGCAGCTGGGCGGCAAGCCGACACCGGCCACCGGCTTCGCCATCGGCATCGAGCGCATGATCCTGCTGTTGCAGGACGCGGGCGTCGCCCGCGTCGCCACCCCGCTCGCCTACGTCGTTCACACGAGCGACGCGGCGGCCAGGCTTGCCACGCGCGTGGGCGAGATGCTGCGCGACGCGGGCAACGCGATCGTCGTCAACGCGGGCGGCGGCAGCATGAAGTCGCAAATGAAGAAGGCCGATGCGAGCGGCGCCGAGTTCGCGCTCATCATCGGCGACGACGAGGCGGCGGCGGGCACCGTAAGCATGAAGTCGCTGCGCGGCGGTGGCGAGCAGGTCGCCGTCCCCATCGCCGAGGTCGCGGCCGCACTGGCGGCACGCCATTGATCACGCCGGCCCAAGGGCCGGCCCAACCGACGAAAGAAGAGCATGGCAGTCTACGATCTCGAAGAACAGGAAAAGCTCGACGACCTCAAGGCATGGTGGAACCAGTGGGGAAACCTCATCACCGGCGTCGCGGTAGCCATGGCGCTCGGCGTCTTCGCCGTGCAAGGCTGGCGCTGGTGGCAAGGGCGCCAGGCGGAGCAGGCGTCGGTCCTGTTCAACGCCGTGAGTGCCGCGGCGAAAGCGAACGACGTACCCAAGGCGAAGGAAGCGGTCGCGCAGCTCGAGGAGAAGTTCGGTGGCACCGGCTACGCGCCGCGCGCGGCGCTCCTCGTCGCGAAGCTCCTGTTCGATTCCGGCGACACCGCGGGCGCGACGGCACAGCTCAACTTCGTGCTCGACCGCGGCGCCGAGGACGAGTTGAAGCAGATCGCGCGGGTGCGCATCGCCTCGATCCAGTTCGACGCAAAGCAGTACGACGACGCGCTGCGCACGCTCGACGCCCGGCACGACGCGCCGTTCGCGGGCGTCTACGAGGATCTGCGTGGCGACATTCTCGCGGCCGCGGGCCGGGCGAGCGAGGCGCGCACCGCCTACCAGACCGCGCTCACGAAGCTCGACTCGAAGGGCGCGTATTACGGCTTCGTGCAGGCGAAACTCGACGCGATCGGCGGGCCGCTCGCACCGGCCGCCGGCAATGTCGTGCCGAACCCCCCGATAAACGCGCCTGCGCCCGCTCCCGCACCAGCGGCGCCTGCCGCGCCTCCCGCGCCACCCGCGCCGGCAAAATGACCTCGGCGCGCTCCGGGCTCCGGCGCGGCCTCGCGCTCGCGGCGATCGCCGCTCTCACGCTCGCGTGCGGCGGCTGTGCGTCGCTGCAATCGTGGATCCCGTCGATTCCCGCGCCATCGTTCGGCTGGCTCACGTCGATGTTCGGCGGCGGCAAGAAGCTGGGACCCGTGCCCGACTTCCCGACGACCGCGAACGCGCAGATCGTGTGGCAGGTCGCGCTCGGCAAGGCGGCGCCCGGCCTCGCGCCGGCCGTCACTCCGAACGCGATCTACGCTGCGACGAGCAGCGGGACGATCGTGCGCGTCGATCCGGCGAGCGGCGCGGTGGTCTGGCGCATCGAGGCGGCGCGCAAGCTCGCGGCAGGCGTAGGCGCGGACACGACGCTCGTCGTCGTCGGTACCGACAAGGGCGACGTCTACGCGTTCGACACCGACGGCAAGGCGCAGTGGCAGGCCAAGGTGTCGAGCGAGGTCCTGGGGCCGCCGCGGGTCGCCGACGGCATCGTCGTCGTGTGGACCGGCGACGGCCGCATTCACGGGCTCACCGCGGCCGACGGCAAGACCAAATGGGTCTACCAGCGGACGAATCCGCCGCTCACGATCCGCAACTATGCGGGCGGCACGACGAGCCGCGGCGGACTGTTCTCGGGCACCGCGGGCGGCAAGCTGCTCGCGCTCGATCTCAGCACGGGCAACATTGGCTGGGAGGGCAACGTCGCCACGCCCAAGGGCGCGACCGAACTCGAGCGCATCGCCGACGTGACGTCGCTGCCCGTCGTGGAGGATCGTCAGGTCTGCGCGGTCGCGTATCAGGGTCGCATCGCGTGCTTCGAGATCCTGCGCGGCGAGCCCGTCTGGACGCGCGATGTCTCGAGCCTGTCCGGCCTCGCGATCGACAACCGCTTCCTCTTCGTCGCTGACGACGCAGGCGCGGTGCATGCGTTGGATAAGGTCACCGGCGCCTCGGCCTGGAAGCAGGACAAGCTCGCGTCGCGACGCGCCGCCGGCGCGCAGGTCGCCGGCGATTTCCTGCTCGTCCTGGATATCGAGGGATACGTCTACCTGCTGGACCGCAACGACGGCCAACTCGTCGGTCGCGCGCCGACCGACGGCACGCCGGCCACCGCTCAGGCCGCGGTGTCGGGCCCCAACGCCGTGTGGCAGTCGGAAGGCGGAACGCTCTACGCCGTGAACGGGCGATAGAGCGCGACGGCGAACCGCAGCCCCTGAACGCCGCCGTGGTGCAGGCCTTGCCGCCCGTGGTGGCGCGATCCCGATGCTCCCCATCCTCGTTCTCGTCGGCCGCCCGAACGTCGGCAAGTCGACGCTGTTCAACCGCCTGACGCGGAGCCGCGCGGCGCTGGTCGCCGATTTCCCGGGCCTGACGCGCGACCGCCAGTACGGGCGCGGCAGCGCCGGCGGCCGGCGTTTCATCGTCGTCGACACGGGCGGCTTCGAGCCGGTCGCGAAGAGCGGCATCCTGCACGAGATGGCGAAGCAGACGCGCGCGGCGATCGCGGAAGCCGACGCGGTCGTGTTCCTGGTCGACGGCCGCGAGGGACTGACCGAACAGGATCGCAGCATCGCGCGGCTCCTGCGCCGCTGCGGGCGCCCGGCATTCGTTGCCGTCAACAAGGCCGAGAGCCTTGCGCCGGAGCGCGTCACGGCCGAATTCCACGAGCTCGCGCTGGGCGAGCCCTATCCGATCTCGGCGGCGCACGGCGAGAACGTCGACGCGCTCACCGAGCTCGCGCTGGCTGCGGTGCCCGAAGGGTCGCTGGACGACGAGACGCCGGCCGCCGGCGCGCCGATCAAGGTCGCGATCGTCGGGCGCCCCAACGTCGGCAAGTCGACGCTCGTCAACACGCTCCTGGGCGAGGAGCGCGTGATCGCGTTCGACGAGCCCGGCACGACGCGCGACGCCCTCTACCTCGACTTCGAGCGGGCCGGACGGCGCTATACGCTGATCGACACGGCCGGCGTGCGCCGGCGCGGCAAGGTGTTCGAGTCGGTCGAGAAGTTCTCGGTCGTGAAGACGCTGCAGGCGATCGACGACGCGAACGTCGTCGTGCTGCTGCTCGACGCCGACGAGGGCATCGCCGAGCAGGACGCGCACCTCGCCGGCCACATCCTCGAGGCGGGCCGGGCGCTCGTCGTCGGCATCAACAAATGGGACCGCGTGCCGGCCGGCCGCCGCGACGACGTGAAGCGCGACCTCGATCGCAAGATGGGCTTTCTCGCGTTCGCGCACATGCACTTCATTTCCGCGCGCGACGGCACGGGCATTCCGGCGCTGCTGCGCTCGGTCGACGCCGCGTACGCCGCGGCCATGGCGAAGCTGCCCACGCCCAAGCTCACGCGGGCACTCGCCGCGGCCGTGCAGGCCCACGAGCCCCCGCGGGCGGGGGGCGGCCGTCCCAAGCTCCGCTACGCGCACCAGGGCGGGCAGAACCCGCCGCTGATCGTGATCCACGGCACGGCGCTGCGCCACGTCCCGGCCACCTACCGGCGGTATCTGGAACATTTCTTCCGGGAGGCGTTCCAACTTCGCGGTACGCCCCTTAGGATACAATTCAAGACCGCCGCCAACCCGTACGCGGGAGCCCCGGCCCACCGCCGAGGGCGTTGAGGCCGCCACCCACCGCCCCCATGTCGGGGTGGAGCGACCGGCCTCGGGGCTCGCCCCGGAACGCCAGCGCCAACAACAAACGCGGAGCCACGCGATGAGCAACAAAGGGCAAATGCTACAAGACCCGTTCCTGAACACGCTGCGCAAGGAGCACGTTCAGGTCTCGATCTATCTCGTGAACGGCATCAAGCTCCAGGGACAGATCGAATCGTTCGACCAGTACGTCGTCCTGCTCAAGAACACGGTCACGCAGATGGTGTACAAGCACGCGATCTCGACCGTGGTCCCGGCGCGCTCGGTGACCATGCCGCACCACGCGCCCGCAGCCGACGCGGACGCTTGATCGCGCGTTGATACCCTGCTTTCCCGTCCGGCGGGCCCCACCGCCCGGCCTCCACCTGCCCGTCCGGCTGCATGTTCGAGCGCCAAGGGGCCTGCGGGACCTGTCTACGCGCACGCGTTGCTCGGCCAAAAAGCGATGGATGCGAGGCGCGAGGCGCAGCAAATGTCGTGAACCTTTGCAAGCCGAGCAACGAAGTAGAGGCGCTTTTTGGCGGCAACCCGAAGGGACGGGGCGAGTTGGGAGCATTTCGGCGTTGCTCGCCCTCGCCATACTCCCGGTATGCCGTCGGGCTCGCGCCTTGAACTGCGCCCAACTCGCCGCCGTCGCATGCGCGTAGACAGGTTCGGCAGGCCCACAGGCGGTGACCGGGCGTTGCTGGTCGCCCTGGATCTGGGCGCCGGCGATCCGCACGAGCGGCTCTCGGAGCTGACCGAGCTGGCGGTGTCGGCCGGCGCGACTGTCGTTGGCGCCGTGTCCGGACGCCGCAAGCGGCCGGACGCCGCGCTCTTCGCTGGAAAGGGCAAGGTCGACGAAATCGCGGCGCGCCGCGCCGAGGGCGGCGCCGATGTCGTCATCTTCGACCACGCGCTGTCCGGCGCGCAGCAGCGCAACCTCGAGCGCGCGCTCGAGTGCCGCGTGGTCGACCGCACGGCGCTCATCCTCGACATCTTCGCGCTGCGCGCGCGCAGCGCCGAGGGCAAGCTCCAGGTCGAGCTCGCGCAGGTCAACCACCAGCTCACCCGCCTGGTCGGTGGCTGGACGCACCTTGAGCGACAGAAGGGCGGCATCGGGCTGCGCGGCCCCGGCGAGAAGCAGCTCGAGACCGACCGCCGGCTGCTCGGCACGCGCGTCAAGGTGCTGAACGGCCGCCTCGCGCACGTCGCGCGGCAACGGGCAACACAAAGTCGCACCAGACGGCGCGCCGCGGTGCGCACGGTGGCGCTCGTCGGCTACACGAACGCCGGCAAGTCGACGCTGTTCAATCGCCTCACCGGCGCGCAGGTCCACGCGGCCGACCAGCTGTTCGCGACGCTCGACACGACGCTGCGGCGGCTCTCGATCCCGGGCGCCGCACCGATTGTGCTGTCGGACACGGTCGGCTTCATCCGCGAGCTGCCGCACGACCTCGTCGCCGCGTTCCGCGCGACGCTCGCGGAAGCCGCAGAAGCCGACCTGCTCTTGCACGTGATCGACGCGGCGCACCCGAATCGCGACGAGCAAATCGCTGCGGTCGATGCCGTGCTCGAGGAGATCGGCGCCGACCGCGTGCCGCAGGTGCGCGTTTACAACAAGGTCGAGTTGACAGCCCTGCCCCCGGGCGGCGAGCGCGACCCGTCTGGTATACTGCGCGCCGTCCGCGTGAGCGCGCTGACGGGCGCCGGTTGCGCCGAGCTGCGCGCCGAGCTCGCCTTGCGGTTTCCGGCTTCCGATGCGCTTCCCGACGCCCGCGCGGCCGCCGTCGCGAGCGCCTGACGCGCGCGAGCCGGCGACGCCGCCTTTCCATTCACGATTCCTGATGTCGCTCAACGATCCGCAGTGGGGCAAGCGCGGCAACGGCGGGCCGCCCGATCTCGATGAGATCTGGCGCAACGCGAGCCGCCGCCTGAACGAAATCCTCGGCCGCAAGGCGCCCGGCGGCACGGACGGCGGCGGCGATGGCGGCCGCGGCCGCGGGTTGCCGCTGTCCGGCGCGGGAATTCTGATCGCGCTCGTGGTCCTCGTGTGGCTCGCGAGCGGCTTCTATATCGTCGACGAGGGCCGTCGCGGCGTCGTCACGCGCTTCGGCAAGTTCACGGAGACGACGCAGCCCGGCGCGCGCTGGCACCTGCCGTTCCCGATCGAAGCGGTCGAGCTCGTCGATTTCTCGCAGACCAGGCGCGTCGAGGTCGGCTACCGGATCAATCCGAAGGGCAAGCGCGCCAACGAGGCGCCGATGCTGACGGACGACGAGAACATCATCGACGTCCTGTTCGCGGTCCAGTACAACCTGAAGGACGCCGAGGCGTACGCGTTCAACGTGCGCAAGCCGGACCAAATCGTCCAGTTCGTCGCGCAGACGGCGATGGGCGAGATCGTCGGCAAGGCGAAGATGGACTTCGTTCTCTACGAGGGCGGCGAGCAGATTGCCAAGTCCGCCGAGAAGCTGATGCAGGAGATGCTCGACCGCTACGGGACTGGCGTGTTCGTGCAGAAGGTCGCGCTGCAGAGCGTACAGCCGCCGGACAAGGTCCAGGCGGCATTCGACGACGCGGTGAAGGCGGGCCAGGACCGCGACCGCTTCCGCAACGAGGGCCAGGCGTATGCCAACGACGTCGTCCCGCGCGCGCGCGGCAACGCGGCGCGGCTCCTCGAGGAGGCGAACGGCTACCTCGCGTCGGTCGTGCAGAAGGCCGAGGGCGACGCGTCACGGTTCCGGCAGGTGCTGACCGAATACGCGAAGGCGCCCGCCGTCACGCGCGAACGGCTCTACATCGACATGATGCAGTCGGTGCTCGGCAGCACGAGCAAGGCGCTCGTCGACCAGAAGGCCGGCAGCAACCTGCTCTACCTGCCGCTCGACAAGCTGATCCAGCAGAGCGCCCCACTGACCTCGACGCCGCCGCCCGCCCAGGATTTGCCGGCCGCGCGCCCGTCAGGGCCGACGTCCGAAGCGCCGGCTGCGCTCGACCCGTCGCGCTCGCGTGACGCGCTGCGCAGCCGCGACCGCGCCGGGGACCCGCGATGAAGTTCACGATGCCGCTCGTTGCACTGCTGGTCGCGTTGCTGCTCGTCGCATCGCAGGCGCTCTACACGGTCGACCAGCGGCAGTTCGCGATCAAGTTCCAGCTGGGCGAGATCATCGACACGCATCCGACCGCCGGGCTGTACACCAAGTGGCCGCTCCTGCAGAACGTCAAGTTCTACGACAAGCGGATCCTGATGCTGGAAAACCCGGAGCCCGACCGCATCACGACGTCGGAGAAGAAACCGCTCCTGATCGACTTCTTCGTGCTGTGGCGGATCACCGACGTCAAGCAGTTCTACATCAGCATGCAGCAGGGCGACGAGGAAGTCGCCCGCCAGCGGCTCGCGACGACCGTTCGCGCGAACCTGCGCGAGGAGATCAACAAGCGCACCGTGCACGAGATCATCTCGACCGAGCGCGACAAGATCATGACGACGACGCGGCAGAAGGCCGACGTCGACGCGAAGACCTTCGGCGTCGAGATCGTCGACGTGCGGTTGCGCCGCGTCGAGCTGCCGCCCGACGTCACCGATCCCGTCTATGCGCGGATGGAGTCCGAGCGCCGCCGTGTCGCGAACGAGCTCCGCTCGCTCGGCCAGGCCGAGTCCGAGAAGATCCGCGCCGACGCCGACCGCCAACGCGAGGTGATCCTCGCCGAGGCCTACCGGCAGTCGCAGAAGTTGAAGGGCGAGGGCGACGCGAAGGCGGCGGCGATCTACGCGCAGGCGTACGGCGCGAACCCCGAGTTCTTCGCGTTCTACCGCAGCCTCGAGGCGTATCGCTCGACCTTCCGCGGTCGCAGCGACATGATGGTCCTCGACCCGAGCGCGGACTTCTTCCGCTATTTCCGCGGCCCCGGCGGCCAGGGCGCGAAGGCGCCCAAGTAGCCGCGCAAGACGGCAGGGGAGACAGGGTGGCGGATTCGCTGTGGACCGCGTTCGCGCTGGTCCTGGTCGTCGAAGGGCTGCTCCCCTTCCTCGCGCCGCAGATATGGCGCGAAAGCTTCCGCAAGCTGGTGCAACTCACCGACGGGCAGCTCCGCTTCATCGGCCTCGTGTCGATCGTCCTCGGGCTCGCTGGCGTCTGGCTCGTGCGCAATGCGTAAGTGGATCCTTCCCGAGCGGGTCGAGGACATTCTGCCGGCTGAGGCCGAGCGGATCGAGGCGCTGCGCCGGCTCCTGCTCGACCATTTCCGCGAGCACGGCTACCGCCTCGTGCAGCCGCCCTTGATCGAGCACCTCGACTCGCTCCTGACGGGGACGGGACGCGACCTCGACCTGCAGACGTTCAAGGTCGTCGACCCGATGTCGGGGCGCCTCCTCGGCGTGCGCGCCGACATCACGCCGCAAGTCGCGCGGATCGACGCGCACCTGCTGAACGAGCCCGGCGTGACCCGCCTGTGCTACGCGGGCAGCGTGCTGCGCACGACGGCGGGCATCGGCCAGACACGCGAGGTCGCACAAATCGGCGCCGAGCTGTTCGGCGAGGCCGGCATCGGCGGCGACACGGAAGTGATCGCACTGCTCCTCTCCTCGCTCGCCGCGGCCGGCGTCGGAGCGCTGCACCTGGACCTGGGGCACGTCGGTGTCTATCGCGCACTCGCCGCGAGCGCCGGGGTCTCGGCCAACGGCGAGGATTCCGAGCTGTACGACGCGCTCCGCGCGAAGGACCTGCCGACCGTAGCCGCGTTGACGGCCAAGCTTCCCGCCGCGTGGCGCGATGCGCTCGTCGCTCTTCCTTCGCTCTACGGTCCGGCACGCGATGTGCTCGCGACCGCGCGCGTGCGGCTCCCCGACACGCCGGCGATCCGCAATGCGCTCGCGGCGCTCGAGGCGCTCGCGCAGGCCGGCGCGCCGCGCGTCGACGCCTTGCACATCGATTTGTCCGACCTTCGCGGCTACCACTACCACAGCGGCGCGATCTTTTCCGTGTACACGGCCGGGCAAGCCGCGGCGATCGGCAACGGCGGCCGCTACGACGGCATCGGCAAGGCGTTCGGCCGCGCGCGCCCGGCGACGGGCTTCACGCTGGACCTGCGGCAGCTGGCCGGCCTCCCCGACGCAGCGCCTGGCTGATCGTTCGTCACCCTTCACTCAATCCTCCGGCACCGCGCAATGGGCAAGAACGTCGTCGTCATCGGCACCCAATGGGGCGATGAAGGTAAGGGCAAGGTCGTCGACTGGCTGACCGAGCACGCGCAAGGGGTCGTCCGCTTTCAGGGGGGCCACAACGCGGGGCACACGCTCGTCATCGGCGGACGCAAGACCGTGCTGCGGCTCATTCCGTCCGGCATCCTCCATCCGGGCGTGTCCGTCTACATCGGCAACGGCGTGGTGGTCTCGCCCACGGCGCTCCTGCAGGAGATCGACGAGCTCGAGGCAGCCGGCATCGAGGTGCGCTCGCGGCTGAAGATCTCGCCCGCCTGCCCGCTGGTCCTGCCGTGCCACGTCGCGCTCGACCAGGCGCGCGAGGGCGCGATGGGCGACGCGAAGATCGGCACGACCGGCCGCGGCATAGGCCCTGCCTACGAGGACAAGATCGCCCGCCGCGCGATCAGGCTCTCCGACCTCTACTATCCGGACCGCTTCGCGGCGAAGCTCGAGCCGCTGCTCGAGTTCCACAACTTCGTCCTCGTCCACTACTACAAGCGCGAGCCGGTGGCGTTTGCGAAGACGCGCGACGAGACGCTCGCACTCGCCGACGCGCTGCGCCCGATGACGGCCGACGTCGCTGCGCTCCTGCAGGACGCGCGCGCACGCGGCGATTCACTGCTCTTCGAAGGCGCGCAGGGCGCGCTGCTCGACGTCGACCACGGCACGTATCCGTACGTGACCTCGTCGAACTGCCTCGCCGGCGCGGCCGCGCCCGGTGCGGGCGTCGGGCCGGAATTCCTCGACTACGTGCTCGGCATCGTGAAGGCGTACGCGACGCGCGTCGGCACGGGGCCGTTTCCCACGGAGCTCACCGACGACGTCGGCGCGCGGCTCGCGAAGCGCGGCAACGAGTTCGGCTCGGTCACCGGCCGCCCGCGGCGCTGCGGCTGGCTCGACATCGCCGCGCTGCGGCGCTCGTTCGCGCTGAACGGCGTCACCGGCACCTGCATCACGAAGCTCGACGTGCTGGACGGTCTCCCGGAGATTCGCGTGGGCACGGGTTACCTCGTACGCGGGCAACCGCTCGCCCTTCTCCCGACGGGCGCCGACGCGGTCGCCGAGTGCGAGCCCGTCTACGAGACGCTGCCTGGCTGGCAGGAGAGCACCGTCGGCGTGAAATCGTTCGACGCGCTGCCCGCGAATGCACGCACGTACCTGCAGCGGATCGAAGCGCTGACGGGCGTGCCCATCGCGATGGTCTCGACCGGCCCCGACCGGTCGGAGACGATCCTGCTCCACCATCCGTTCCGGTAGCGCGCAGACTCGGGGGAATCCGCATGCCGAACCTGCACGTGAGCTGGGACCAGTACAACACGCTCGTCGAGCGGCTCGCGCTCACGGTCTACGAGTCCGGCTTCCGTTTCAACCAGATCATCTGCATCGCCCGCGGCGGCCTCCGCGTGGGTGACGTGATGTCGCGGATCTACGAGCAACCCCTCGCGATCCTCTCCACGCACTCGTATGCGGCCGAGGGCGGGACGATCCGCGGCGAGCTCGTCATCGCCGAGCACATGACGATGACGAGGCCGCGGCTGGGCGACAAGGTGCTGCTCGTCGACGACATGGTCGACTCGGGTCACACGCTCGCGGCGGTTCACGCCGAGCTGCCGAAGCGCTTTCCGCACATCACGGCGCTCAGGACCGCCGTGCTTTGGTGGAAGGCGTGCTCCGTGGTCAAGCCCGACTATCTACGTCGACCACCTGCCCGACAACCCCTGGATCCACCAGCCGTTCGAGGTCTACGACACGCTGCGTCCCGACGCCCTGCGCGCGCGGCTCGGGGCCGCAGCGCGCCTCCCCGGCCGCTGATGCGGCCGTGCAACGGTCATTCCGCGGTCGCGACCGCGTTCCGGGCCCGAAGATTGCTTGCCCGAAGCGTTGGCGTTAGGCTGCGCGAGCGCCTACGCCCCACAACGCACGAAGGACGACGAGGGACAGGATGAAGCGGATTCTGACGCTGTTCGCCGCGATCTGCGCTTGCGCGGCGGTCGCGGGCGCACGCGGGCAGGACGGCATCACCCCGAACTCGATCCTGATCGGGCAGTCGGCGGCCTTCACCGGGCCGGCCGCGCAGCTCGGCATCCAGATGCGCGACGGCGCGAAGCTCTGGTTCGACTACGTGAACGCGCAGGGCGGCGTCAACGGCCGCAAGATCGAGCTCCGGTCGCGCGACGACAAGTACGAATCGAAGCTCGCCGCCGAGAACACGAAGAAGCTGATCGAGGAGGACCGGGTCTTCCTGCTCTTCGCCTACGTCGGCACGCCGACCTCGCAGGCGTCGCTGCCGATCTTCACCGAGGCGCGCGTGCCGTTCGTCGCCCCGTTCACCGGCGCCGAGCTCCTGCGCGCGCCGTTCAACCGCTACATCTTCAACGTCCGTGCGAGCTACTTCGACGAGACCGAGAAGATCGTCGAGCACCTGACCCGCACCGGCGTCCGCAAGTTCGCCGTGTTCTACCAGAACGACGCGTACGGACAGGCCGGGCTCGAAGGCGTCAAGCGCGCGCTCGCGCGCCGCAACATGCAGATCGCCGCGACGGGAACGGTCGAACGCAACACGACCAACGTCGCCGAGGCCGTGAAGACGATCAACGCGGCCGAGCCCGAGGCGACGGTGATGATCTCCGCCTACACTTCGGTCGCCGAGTTCGTGCGGCAGATGAAGAAGGCCGGCAGCGTCTCGCAGTTCTTCAACGTCTCGTTCGTCGGCAGCAAGGCGCTCGCCGAGGCGCTCGGCAAGGACGGCTACGGCGTGATGATCTCGCAGGTCGTCCCGTTCCCGTGGAGCCCGCTGACGCCGATCGTCAAGGAATACCTCGATCTCGTGAAACGCTCCGGCAACGTCGACGTCAACTTCTCGAGCCTCGAGGGCTTCATCGCCGCGAAGGTGCTGACGGAGGGACTGCGCCGCGCCGGCAAGGAACCGACGCGCGAGAAATTCGTCGCCGCGATGGAATCGATGTCGAACTACGAGATCGGCGGCTTCGCGGTGCGCTTCGCGCCCGACAACCACAACGGCTCGCAGTACGTCGACCTGTCGATGATCGGGCGCGACGGCCGATTCATTCGCTGACCCTTGCGCGGAAGCCGCAAAAAAAACAGGCGCGGCGCGCCTGTCGATCGGAATACAGTCTTCGGATTTGCGGTCTGATGGTGCCCAGGAAGGGACTCGAACCCCCACAGTGTCGCCACCGCTAGGACCTGAACCTAGTGCGTCTACCAATTCCGCCACCTGGGCGACCGCAACCGATAATTCTACTTTTCAGCCGCACCCTTGTCAAAGAAGCCACGCCCTTCCGCCGCCGCGCGCGAGCGCGGAACCGGCCCCGCGCGCACGCCGCGCGGACGCACCGCCGATATCGACCCGTCGCTCCTGCCGTCGCGCGCCGCGATCCTGGCCGCGCTGCGTGAGGCCGGCGTCCCGTTGCCGCCCGCAGACCTCGCGCGCGCCATGGCGATCGATCGGCGTGCGCGCGATGCGTTCCTCGGCCGCATCGACGCGATGCAGCGCGACGGCGAGCTGCTCGCGAACCGCAAGGGCGAGCTTTGCGTCGTCGCCAAGCTCGATCTCGTGACGGGCACCGTGCAGGGCCATCCGGACGGCTTCGGATTCCTCGTGCCGGACGACGGCGGTGCCGACCTCTTCCTCGATCCGCGCGAGATGCACAAGGTGCTGCACGGCGATCGCGCCACCGCGCGGCGCATCGGCACCGATCGGCGCGGCCGCCCCGAGGGCGAGATCGTCGACGTCCTCGAGCGCGCCAACCAGACCATCGTCGGCCGTTTCTACGAGGAGCGCGGGATTGCGTTCGTCGTCGCCGAGAATCGTCGGATCAACCAGGACCTGCTCGTGCCTCCCGGCGAGCGCGCAATCGCGAAATCGGGCGACGTGGTGGTCGTCGAGATCGTCGAGCAGCCCTCGCCGCAGCGCGAGGCGATCGTTCGCGTCATCGAGGTGCTGGGGAGCTACACCGACCCCGGCATGGAGATCGAGATCGCGCTGCGCAAGCACGATCTGCCGCACGAATTTTCCGCGGCCGCCCAGAAGCAGGCCGACAAGCTCCCGAAGGAAGTGCGTGCGGCGGAGCACAAAGGGCGCGTCGATCTGACCGCCTTGCCGCTTGTCACGATCGACGGCGAGACGGCGAAGGATTTCGACGACGCCGTCTATTGCGAGCGCAAGGGCGAAGGATTCCGGCTGATCGTCGCGATCGCCGACGTTTCGCATTACGTGCGCGATGGCGATGTCCTCGATCGCGACGCGCGCGAGCGCGGCACCTCGGTCTATTTCCCGCGCCGCGTGATCCCGATGCTGCCCGAAGCGCTGTCGAACGACCTCTGCTCGCTCAAGCCGGCGGTCGACCGCCTGTGCATGGCCTGCGAGATGGACGTGAGCGCGTCGGGGGAGATCGCGAGCTATAAGTTCTATCCGGCGGTGATGCATTCGCGGGCCCGGCTCACCTACACGCAGGTCTGGGACTGGCTCTCCAACCCCAAGACCGCGCCGCGCGAGGCGAAGGCGCTGCTGCCGCACCTCGAAGTCCTCTACGCGCTCTACCACGCGCTCAAGGCGGCTCGCGAAGCGCGCGGCGCCATCGACTTCGACACGGTCGAGATGCAGCTCGAGTTCGACGTCCGGGGCAAGATCGTCCGGATCGTGCCGGTCGCGCGCAACGACGCGCACAAGCTGATCGAGGAATGCATGCTCGCGGCCAACGTTTGCACCGCGCAGTTCCTGGAGCAGCACAAACATCCCGCACTCTATCGCGTGCACGAAGGCCCGACGCCAGAGAAGCTCGTTGCGCTCCGCGATTTCCTCGCGAGCTGCGCGCTGTCGCTGCCGGGCGGCGACGACCCGACCGCGGCCGATTACGCTCGGCTGCTCCTCGCGATCAAGGATCGTCCCGACTACGCGCTCCTGCAGACCGTGCTCCTGCGCTCGCTGCAGCAGGCGCGCTACCGGCCCGACAATGTCGGCCACTTCGGCCTCTCGTACGAGGCGTACGCGCACTTCACGTCGCCGATCCGGCGCTATCCAGACCTTCTCGTCCATCGCGCGATCAAGGCCGTGCTCGCGGGCACCGAGTACAAGCCCGGCGGCGCCTCGTGGGCCGAGCTCGGCGTGCACTGCTCGTTCACCGAGCGGCGCGCCGACGACGCGACGCGCGATGTCGAGAACTGGCTCAAGTGCTATTTCATGCAGGACAAGGTCGGCGAGAGCTTCGGCGGCACGATCAGCGGAGTGACGAGCTTCGGCATCTTCGTCACGCTGGACGACCTCAACATCGATGGCCTCGTTCACGTCACCGAGCTCGGGCGCGACTACTTTCATTTCGACGCCGGGCGCCACGCGATGATCGGCGAGCGGACGGGGCGAGTGTTCCAGCTCGCCGGCCGCGTTCGGGTCAAGGTCGCGCGGGTCGACCTCGAAACGACGAAGATCGACTTCACGCTCGCGGAAGACGCCGGCCCGCCGGCTCGCCCCGCCTACAGCGAGCCGCTTTCGCGCAGCGAGCGTACCGGCAAGCGCGGCTCGCGGCGCTGATCCGCTCCCGTTGTCGCGCCGCTTCCCGCAGGCACCGCCCATGCCGGCGCGGTGTATTATTGTCGTTTTTAATCAATATGATGCAAACAATATACAAATTGTGTGCGGCGCAACATTTCCAAGGCTCGGCGCTGCTAGAATGGCAGCAACCAATCGAGGTCATGACCATGCCCGACGGACGCCAGCCGCATCCCCTTCCCATCGGAACACCGCTTTCCCCCTCCGCGACCAAAGTGATGCTGCTGGGCAGCGGCGAGCTCGGCAAGGAAGTGATCATCGCGCTGCAGCGTCTCGGCGTCGAAGTGATTGCCGTCGACCGCTACGCGAACGCGCCGGGCCATCAGGTCGCGCACCGTGCGCACGTGATCGCGATGACCGACGGGCCCGCCCTGCGTCGGCTGATCGAGCAGGAACGCCCGCATCTCGTCGTCCCCGAGATCGAGGCGATCGCCACCGACGTCCTGGTCGACCTCGAACGCGATGGCGTGGTCGAGGTCATTCCGACGGCGCGCGCGGTGAAACTCACGATGAACCGCGAGGGGATTCGCCGGCTTGCCGCCGAGGATCTCGGCTTGCCGACCTCGCCTTACCGCTTCGCGGACAGCCTGGACGAGCTCCGCACCGCGATCGAGACCA
The DNA here is from genome assembly GCA_963830485.1 of uncultured beta proteobacterium. Lineage (GTDB taxonomy): Bacteria > Pseudomonadota > Gammaproteobacteria > Burkholderiales > Casimicrobiaceae > CAIWHR01. Next base: position 41,752 of record CAWHNE010000023.1, on the reverse strand, counting down.
CGCCGGGCATCGGCTACCCGTGCGTGGTGAAGCCCGTGATGTCGTCGTCGGGCAAGGGTCAGACGCTGGTGCGCACGCCCGCGGAAGTCGCGTCGGCCTGGCAGTACGCGGAGAGCGCAGGGCGCGTTCGCGGCAGCCGCGTCATCGTCGAAGGCTTCATCGACTTCGAATACGAGATCACGCTGCTCACCGTCCGCGCCAACGACGAGAACGGCGTCGTGCAGACGCACTTCTGCGCGCCGGTAGGTCACGTGCAGGTCGCCGGCGACTACGTCGAGTCCTGGCAGCCGCAGCCGATGTCGGCGCGGGCGCTCGAGCGCGCGCGCGACATCGCCGCGCGCGTGACCGGCGAGCTCGGAGGTCGCGGCATCTTCGGCGTGGAGCTCTTCGTCAAGGGCGACGACGTGTGGTTCTCCGAAGTGAGCCCACGCCCGCACGACACCGGGATGGTCACGATGTGCACGCAGGCGCAGAGCGAGTTCGAGCTCCACGCACGCGCGATCCTCGGGCTTCCCGTCGATGTCCGGACGATCGCGGCCGGCGCCTCGGCGGTCGTTTATGGCGGCGTCGAGGCCCGTGGCATCCGCTACGACGACGTCGCGCACGCGCTCTCGGTGCCGTGCTCCGACTTGCGCCTCTTCGGCAAGCCGGAGGCGTACAAGCGGCGGCGGATGGGCGTCGCGCTCGCCACCGCCGCCGACGTCGACACGGCGCGCGAGCGCGCGAAGGAGTGCGCGCGGCGCGTCAAGCCGCGCGCCTAAAGTCGGACCCTCTCGCGACCGTCGCGCCAGGCGGCATGGACCTCGCGATCGGGGACGGCGCCAACGACCTGCCGATGCTCCGCCTCGCGGACGTCTCCATCGCCTACAGCGCGCGGCCGCGCGCGCGCAGGCGACATATGCGATCAACTACTGCGGGTTCGACGCGGTGCTGAACCTGTTCGCTTGAGATGTCATGGGCGCAACGAAAAGGGCGGCCCGCGGGCCGCCCTCGTTCGTCTACGCTGAGCTGACGGTCAGTCGCGCTGCCCCGAGAACGCAAGCAGCAGGTTCAGCAGGTTCACGAAGATGTTGAACAGGTCGAGGAACAGCGCGAGCGTCGCCATCACGTAGTTCGTCTCGCCGCCGCGCACGATCCGGCTCAGGTCGAAGAGCAGGTACAGCGAGAAGATCATCACCGCGATCGCGGACAGCGCGAGCGACGCCGCCGGCACCTGGAAGAACAGGTTCGCGACCATCGCGATCAAGAGGAGCACGACGCCGACGAACAGGAACTTGCCCAGGAAGCTGAAATCCCGCTTCGACACGGTGGCGTAGGCCGCGAGCGCGAAGAACACGCCCGCCGTGAGCCCGCCCGCGAGCGCGACCAGCTGTCCTCCGTTGCGGAAACCCGCGGCGACGCTCAGGATCGGCGTCAGCATCAGCCCAGAAATGAAGGTGAAGCCGAACAGCGCGGCCACGCCCCACGCGCTGTTGCGCAGCAGCGTGACGACCCACAGGGAGCCCAGCATGACGGCCAGCATCAGCAGCGGCGTCATGATCGGCGCCGCCCTGAAGAGCCCGATGAAGTTGAGCTGCGTCCCGACGAGCGCGCCGGCGACCGTCGGCAGCAAGGACAGCGCAAGCAGCCAATACGTGTTGCGCAGCACCCGGCTCGAATCGACCGCGACCGGTGCCGGCGCGGCGACCGGCGGCAGCGGGGCCGGCCTGCCTCCGGACATGACGGGTTCGAACTTGGATTCCATGGTTCCTCCAGCGTCCCCCAAGGGACGTCGACTCCATTAGAGTAGCAGAAACCGGGCAGGTTCCTGCGCGCCCAGCGCCCACCCTGAAACGCCCATAATATCGGGCGTTGCACGCGGAATTCAATCCGGGCCGCATCCGGATGGGTGGCAGAGTGGTTGAATGCACCGGACTTGAAATCCGGCAAGGGTGCAAGCCCTTCGTGGGTTCGAATCCCACCCCATCCGCCACGTATGCTCGTAATATCAATTAGTTACAATTGTTTATGTTTGATTTGTTTTCACCATTTTAACCACCAACGTGAAGAGGCTGGCACAGGCTCGCGATCACGGCTTCGGTACTCTGGCGATATTCATCTGTTCGTTCGCGAATCCGCACGAGAATCGCGGGTCCTCTTCCATGAGGCAGTCATTCTTGCGACGTCCCAAACGGGGCTACGTGTGGCTCATCATTGCTTATCTGTGCGGATATGTCGCCCTGGACTGGGTGAGCTATCTATACCCGGTCGCTCCACCACTCGCAATCACCCCTTGGAATCCGCCGCCTGGATTGAGTGTCGCGCTGTTGTTGCGCACCGGCCTGGGTAACGCACCGTGGTTGTTCGTGGCGGCATTTGCTGCCGAGTTGCTGGTGCGCGGCCCACATTTGCCGCTGCCCCTGCTAGCAGTCGCGTCAGTCCTACCCACCTTGGCTTACACGCTGTTCGCCGCGACGTTGCGTGGCCCATTACGTCTCAATCCGGACTTCACCTCCCTGCGCGACGCAGTGATCCTTGTCGCAACTGCTGCTGTCGTGACCGGACTGCTCGCCGTCAGCTTCGTTGGCGTCCTGACGTTCGCTGCGATCTTGCCGGCTGCCTCGTTTGCAAAAGGCGTTGCGCAATACTGGATTGGTGATCTGATCGGCATTGTGGTGACGACGCCACTACTGCTTGTGTTCACCCGCGCCCGTGTCCCGCGCCTTCAGGTAACGCCGCTGGAGGCAATGATGCAGCTGAGCCTAGTGGTCGCGGCGCTCTGGGTGGTGTTCGGCTCGGGTTGGTTCGAGGAACTCAAGCTCTTCTACATCCTGTTCCTGCCGTTGGTGTGGATTGCAATGCGCCATGGCATCGAAGGCACTACGATTGCGACGGTCGTTATCCAAATCGGCCTGATCGTAGCGATGTGGCTCGGGGATTACGGCGCCGGCGTCGTCGCGGAATTTCAATTTCTGCTGCTTGCGGTTGCCGTGACGGGCCTGTTCCTTGGCCTGACGGTATCGGAACGTCGGGAGATCGCACTGCAGCTCCGCGACAAGCAGTTCGAGCTCGACCGCAGTCTGCGGCTGACCGGGGCAAGCGAGATGGCCTCGGCGCTTGCCCACGAGCTCAACCAGCCGCTGTCGGCGATCGGCAATTACGTGCGCGCGTGCCAAGTGATGATAAGTGGTGGGGAACAACCGGCGCCCACCGCGCTCAAGGACACCATGGACAAAGTCGTCGTCGAGGTTACCCGTGCAGGCAATGTCGTGCGACAGCTTCGCGACTTCTTTCGCACTGGGTCCGGTCGTATCGCACCTGTGGATGTGCGCGGACTCCTGCAAAGCGCGCTCGACACGGCCCATCCACGGCTCGAACGACACCACGTGGCCCGGCGGCTCGACTGCGCAGTATCGCTTCCCCCGGTGCTCGTGGACCGGATTCAAGTCGAAACCGTGTTGCACAATCTCATCTCGAATGCAATTGATGCTTTGAAGTTGGCCGACGACGAGCGGCGCGAGATTGTGCTCTCCGCCGCTCTCGACGACCCGAATTTCGTACGCATCAGCGTAGTCGATAGCGGACCCGGCATTCCAGACCAGATTGCGGCTCAGCTCTTCCGCCCGTTTGCTACCAGTAAGCCGGAGGGTATGGGCCTCGGACTCGCCATCAGCCGATCGATCGTCGAGGCCCGCGGGGGCCGTCTGTGGCTACAAGTCATCGAGCGGGGATGCATGTTCAGTTTCACCCTGCCCACCTCGGGCGCGACGCCATGAGTAGCGCCATGCCTGGCCCCGTCGTCTTTATCGTCGATGACGATGACGCTGTGCGTGATTCGCTGGGGTTACTGCTCGGCCTGCGTGGTTATGCAACGCGCGGCTTTGCGCGCAGTAAGGACTTTCTGTCGGTCGTTGATCGCAGCGCACGTGGCTGCATTCTGCTCGATCTGCGCATACCGGACATGGACGGTCTCGAAGTACAGGCAGAGCTTGCAGCCCGCGAGATCAAGGTGCCAATCATCATCCTGACGGCGCACGGCGATGTCGCCACCACGCGCGCTGCGCTCAAGGCTGGCGCCTTCGATTTTCTCGAAAAACCAATCGACGATTCCCTGCTGCGCGCAACCATCGAGGCAGCGCTTACCCGCGATCTGGAGACGCGCAATCGCGCCGACCAGCAGACGGTCCTGCAAGCCAAACTTGCCCGGCTCACTCCGCGCGAGCGCGAGGTGTTAGACCTCGTCGTCCACGGCCGGCACAACCGCGAGATCGCTGCTGAGCTCAGCATCAGTCCGCGCACGGTTGAAGTCTATAAGGCGCGTGTCATGGACAAGCTGCAGGTCGATCGGTTGCCCGATTTGATCCGCATTGCGCTTGATTTGGATCCCTCCTCCGGGCGCAACGGGTCATAAGGGCATCCCGTAAGGGACCATCGCACGCGTTTTCCCGAATATTCGGGTATCCGGTTCATCTCTATGCTGCATTGAGCGGGGACCGCTGTACGGACATTTCGTGTACCCCGCTTGCAGTGCGGAGGTGCGCGATGATCAAGGTACTCGTTCCATTTACTGATCCCGATAGCGCCGAGCGTGCGCTACGCCGCTTGCTGGAGGAGCCTCCCGCAGGTCCGCTCGAAGTCGAGCTGCTAGCCATCGCTGAACCGCCTAACCTAACCACCGTGCGCCGTTTCGTCTCGGCCCGCACCGGTGAAGAAGTGGCGCGTGCGGCCGCGGTGTGCTGGATCGCGAGACTCGGACCTCTGTTGCAGGCGGCTAACGTTCCCTTTCACGCGCGTGTCGTAGTCGGTAACGCACCCGCGGAAATTGAAGCAGCGCTGCACAGAACTGATGTGGATCGCGTGTTAGTTTCGGCAACTGCTCCACGGTGGTCGGCAGCAACTCCAGCTGTCACGGTCGTTTCTTAACGCGGGCGGATGACAATGCGGTGGCGCATCAGCGTCGGCGGCACCGTGCTGGCGTTCGTGCCCCCCGCCGCGGCTGCCGTCGACGGTTTGTCTCCATTGCCCGGCGCAACGTTGTCGCCGGTATGGATGGTTCCCTTTCTGGGCGTCCTGCTCTCGATCGCCCTGGTCCCGCTCACGGCGCCTAACTTCTGGCACCACCATTTCGGCAAGACCTCCGCCTTCTGGGCGCTCGCCTTCCTAATTCCGTTTGCCGCGCAATTCGGTGTCGATCTGGCTCTGCACGAAGTCGTCCACACGCTGTTGCTCGAGTATCTGCCGTTCATGATTCTGCTGCTGGCACTGTTCACGGTCGCTGGCGGCATTCACATACGCGGCAACCTCCACGCCACGCCGGCACTCAACACCGGTTTGCTGGCGCTTGGTACCGTCCTCGCAAGCGTGATGGGCACGACGGGTGCCGCAATGCTGCTGATCCGGCCACTGCTGCGCGCCAATGACAACCGCCGTCACCAAGCGCACGTGGTGGTGTTCTTCATCTTCCTGGTCGCCAACGTGGGCGGGGCGCTGACACCGCTGGGTGATCCACCCTTGTTCCTTGGTTTCCTAAAAGGCGTCGATTTCTTCTGGACGACGAAGACCATGTTCTGGCCGACGCTCACGGCGGCGCTCGTGCTATTGACGCTTTTTTACGGCATCGACCGCTGGCTTTTCGCACGAGGCGTCGAGGAACGTCCACCACGACTCGATCCCACACCCGACTCGCCACTATCCGTGCAAGGCGGGCTGAATTTCGTGCTGCTCGCGGGAATACTTGGTGCCGTGCTGATCTCGGGCCTATGGAAGCCCGACCTCGCGATCACGATCTACGGCACAGCGGTCGAGTTGCAGAACGTACTGCGCGATCTCACGTTGCTGGGGATCGCTTGGGTCTCCTGGCGCCTGACCCCCCAGAGCGTGCGTCGAGCCCATCATTTCGAATGGGCGCCCATGATCGAAGTCGCCAAGCTGTTCGCGGCGATTTTCCTCACCATCATCCCGGCCATCGCCATTATGCGAGCAGGCAACGCCGGAGTCATGGCGCCCCTCGCTGCCCTTGTGTCGGACCCGGCCGGTGCTCCGAACAATGTTCTCTATTTCTGGCTGACCGGGGCACTCTCCAGTGTTCTCGACAATGCTCCCACCTATCTCGTGTTCTTCAACCTCGCCGGAGGCGATCCAGCGGTGCTGATGGGGCCCTTGGCAACCACACTCACGGCCATTTCTGCCGGCGCGGTGTTTATGGGGGCGATGACCTATATTGGCAACGCGCCCAACTTCATGATCAAGTCAATCGCTGAGGCACGTGGCGTGAAGATGCCGAGCTTCCTCGGCTATGTGGCGTGGTCCGCAGCGATTCTCTTGCCAGTCTTCGCGTTGTTGACGATTCTATTCTTCGCCTAGCGACATGCCCGTGCGTGGCTAGGGGGTTGGAGACATGCGGGCAGCACGGCTTATCCCAATAAGACGATACAAGCCGGCGTCCACACTGGTGTAGTTCCTGTCAAGTGAGGCTAGCGCCTTCGCTTTGATTCTGGCGTAAGACTCCCGCCGCATGCGCTTCGGCCGTCGGGGAAAGTAGCACAGGGCCGCATCCTCGGTGCCTGGCCGCACGCACGCCCGCAGCTTCCTGAATCGATGCAGCGCCCGATCCGTGGCACTCATGCTCTGTGTCCGGTGGCGCAAGGATAACTTTGCGCGCCCCCCGTGACTTGGTCCGAACGGTCCTTAATGTGACGCAAAGTCGCATCGCTTCGGCCCGCGGCCACGCGAGCCTATCCGCGCGCTCAGCCCCTGCGGGACGGGGAGCCAAAGTCAGCACCCAAGCAGCGTCAACGACACGGAGAAAGGACGAGAGTCCTGCCTGCCATTCACCCTGCATCGTGATCGCTGGTTGTCAGTCGCTTAACCTCTCCCGCGTCAGTCGGGTGATGAAACGGCGCTGCTCACTCGGCGTGAGGGCAGTGAAGTGTTTATAGGACTTTATCGCGAATGCGCCTGGAGCCATGAAGTAATACTGTGCACTGATCTCGCTCGCCGATTCCCATCCGGCCACTTTCCGGTAGTTTGCGAGCACCTCTTCCCGCGCCCCGTCCGGGAGCGCCATGAGTTGAACGACGCCCGCGATGTATTCCCCCGGAGTCAGGTGCGAAGCACCGGACGCAAAGTACGCGTCTGCGACGGCATGCGCCATCTCATGCGCGATGTAACTGCGCCAGAGATCCCGGGTCATGCGCACCCCGAACGCAGGGGGTTCTTCGATCGATGCTTTGAACGCTGCGTCGAAGGGCAGGATCTGGATCTCCTTGGTTCGGGCATCGTAGCGCCCGAGCCGATGCGTGTCAGTAATGGCGCCTTGATCGTCGAGTGGACGTACGGTCACGCTTTCCGAGAGCGTCAGTTCCATCGTGCGAAGCCAGCCTAGTGAATCCTGCACCGCGGAGCACACCTGCAAAGCATCTTCGCGCGTCCACCCGATTGCCGTCACAGGCAGGTCCCCGCACACCATTTCCCCAACTGCATTCGAGCCCAGCGCGTCGAAGGCCACTAGGAGGAGAAGGAGCGCCGTTAACCGCATGCCACCTCTGATAACCGGCCCTATGAGCCCCCGCGACCAGTGGCCACCCTCCGATGGAGGCGCCCAGGTTTCCCGAGCCCCCTTGCTCGCCGCGCAGACGAGCGCCGACCCGCCCTTGACGCCGAGATTGACTACTGCGTCCTCCCACGCATCGACGCCGGCGTGCCTGGCAGTTTGAGCAGCATCCCCGTGTTGGTGACGGTGTCGCCGTCCACACGCAGCACGGAGATGTCGGAGTCCATGAAATTGCCGATGTACAGCCACTTCCCGTCCGGGCTGAATACCGCACCCTCCGGCAGGCTGCGCACCTCGACCTCGCCGACCTTGCTGACTCTCTTGCCGTCGATCTTCAGGACGGCGATGCTGCCGTTGCGGTTGTAGAACCAATCGGTCCTCGCACTGTTCGCGCCGCGCAGCAGCACGGCGACGGCGAGCCTACCGGTCGGGCTGATCGCGAAGCCCTCGGGGCCATCGCCGACGACGACCTTGTCGATCACCCGCGGCGGGCTCGCTTCGAGGTCGATGACCGACACGGTATCCACATTGCCGTCGGAAAAGCCCGCGGCGCCGTTGTCCGCGGTGAGCGCGAGCTTGCCGTCGGGCGTGATGTCGAGGTTATAGGGCCAGAGTCCGACGGCGAGGTCGCGCTTCGTGTAGGTGACCTTCTGGCCATCGACTTCGAGCAGCGCAACCTTGTGGCCGGGGAACTTCACCGCGAGTGCGCGTTTGCCGTCCGGCGTGAACGCGACGTGCGCGACCTGTTCTCCGATCGTCACCGTGTCGATGAGCTTCACCTGCTTGCCCTGGATCGAGAGCACGCTGATGGAGTTATCGGCGCGGTTCGCGATGAGCGCAAGATTGCCGGCGCGGTTGATCGCCAGGCCCGAGGGCTGCTTGCCGACCGCAACCGTGTCGATGCGGGTGGGCGGATTGGTCGTCAGGTCGATGACATAGAGCTTGTTGTCGGGCGAACCCTTCCAACCGGGCCCGTCAGCGGCCCAGTCCATCGAGTTCGCCACCAGCGCGAGCTGCCCATTTGGCGTGATCGCAAGGTTGGTCGGCGGGCCGAAGACCGAGTTCATCAACGGGAGGTTGGCGACGATCTTCGGATTCGCCGGATCGGTACCGATGTCGACGATCGTCACCGCGTCCTTGCCAGGCGCAAGGTTCTGCACCTTGCCGTCGTCTCCCCAAGTAACCTTATTGTCGATGCCGACCACCATGTACTCGGGTTTGCCTGGGACGGTTTGCCCAGCGGTCATGCATCCGACCACCGCCAGATATGCGGCCGCGATCAACCCTGAAGTGATAATGCGCTTGTTCATGGTCTGCCCCTTTTGTTGAAGGACCGACGATAGTTCGTACTGCACGCGAACCACGTCGCGAGGCGGGAGCCGCGCGGTCAAGCCGGACCAGTGGGTGGAGGGGCGGGACGCTTGGAGGTGCGTCTCGTGCACGCCCGGAGATTCGCTGAGCAACCCGTTGCGCCGATCGGCCTAGGCCGATTGCTCCCGCAACTGATAAAGCCTACGCTTTCTATATGGGTATTTCAAGTTGCATGCATCGCATGAGCGTTGCGTGCACCACCGATTCCGTTGGTCAGCGCAGGCCTGAATGCGCTATCGACGGCCCGCTTTCAGGCGGGCTTGAAGGCGTAGACGCGCCTCAGCCTGACGTGGCCTTCGTCATTCCCCACCGGCCAGACCGGGCGACAGGGTCTTCGTGCTGTACATCGGCCCACGGGCGGTGCCGGAGAGAGTGACGTTGCACTGAACGCGAGGGCTGCCAGACCTTCGCTTTCGGTTCGCGCCATGGGGCGCCGGCCCCTAGACGCAGGGCGCGGCGTTCGGCCGCGGCCCCAAGGCGGATGTTTGCCGAGAGGTGGTAGTCTGCGCTGCGGGAACCGCCGGAACATGGCCGACGCCTACACGCTCGAAGCCTTCGTCGCCGACCTGCGCGCCGCCGCTGCGACTGCGCGCACGCCTGCCGAGACGCTGGCGCGGGTGCGGCCGCACGCGGTCCGGCTCGCCGCTGACCGCGCGTGGCTTTCGGTGGACCATTACCGGACGGATCCGGAGCAGGGTTTTCTCATCCATCTCCTGCACGAGGAGCCGAATCACGATCTCGCCGTCATGGCGCTCGCGTGGCTGCCCGGGCGAGGCACGCCGCCACACGATCACGGTACCTGGGCGATCGTCGTCGGCGTCGACGGCGATGAGTTGAACGAGTACTGGCGCCGCGTCGACGATCGCCAGCGGCCGGGCCATGCGGAGCTCGAGAAGGTCTCCGAGCGGGTTTGTCGCAAAGGCGACGTCGTGCAGATGCTGCCGGGCGCGATCCACAGCGTGACCAACGTCGGCTCGAACGTTGCGCTGTCGCTGCACGTGTACGGACGCCACATCAACCACACCGGGCGCTCGCAGTTCGACGTCGCGGCGAAGACCGAAACGCCCTGGGTAGCGAAGGAAGCCTGATCAGGGTCCGACGTCGTCGGCCGCGCGGCAGTCACGCGAGCGGCGCGACCTTCACCACTTCGTCTGCCGTCGTGACGCCGGCGGCGATCTTCATCGCGCCGGACACGCGCAGCGGCTTCATGCCGTCCTTGAACGCCTGCTCGCGCAGCCTGCACGTCGTCGGTGTCGGCGACGACGAGCCGGCGGATGCCCGGCGTCATCAGCATGATCTCGTAGAGTCCGATGCGGCCGTAGTAGCCGGTCATCCGGCACTCGAGGCAGCCGCCCGGCACCATCACCTGCGCCGGCTTCTCGGCGCGCCACGGCGCGGTGATCGCCTTCCACGTCTCGTCGTCGGGCGGCTCGCCGGGCTTCTTGCAATGCGGGCACAGCGTTCGCACCAGCCGCTGCGCCATCACGCCGAGCAGCGTCGAGCTCAGCAGGTAGGGCGGCATCCCGAGATCGAGCATCCGCGTGACCGCGGTCGGCGCGTCGTTGGTGTGCAGCGTCGACAGCACGAGGTGACCGGTCAGCGCCGCCTGCACCGCCATGTCGGCGGTCTCGCGGTCGCGGATCTCGCCGACCATGATGATGTCCGGATCCTGCCGCATCAGCGTGCGCACGCCGTGCGCGAAGTCGACGCCGAGCGAGGGCTGCACCTGCATCTGGTTGAACAGCGGGCTCGATCATCTCGATCGGGTCCTCGACCGTGCAGACGTTGACCTCGGGCGTCGCGAGCTGCTTCAGCGACGAGTAGAGCGTCGTCGTCTTGCCCGAACCGGTGGGCCCGGTGACGAGGATGATGCCGTTCGGCTCCTTGATCATCCGCTCCCAGCGCTCCTCGTCGTCGGACGTGAAGCCGAGCTCGGTGAAGTCGCGGACCAGCACCTCCGGCGTGAAGATCCGCATCACGATCTTCTCGCCGAACGCGGTCGGCATCGTCGAGATCCGCAGCTCGACCTCGTTGCCCTCCGGCGTGACCGTCTTGATGCGGCCGTCCTGCGGCCGGCGCTTCTCGACGATCTCCATCCGCGCGAGGAGCTTGATCCGCGACGTCATCGCGATCAGCACCGGGATCGGGATCGCGTAGACCTGATGCAGCACGCCGTCGATGCGGAAGCGGACGAGGCCGACGTCGCGGCGCGGCTCGACGTGGATGTCGGAGGCGCGCTGCTCGAACGCGTACTGCCACAGCCAGTCGACGATGTGGACGACGTGGCTGTCGTTGGCGTCGAGATTGCCCTTCTGGCCCAGCTCGACCAGCTGCTCGAAGCTCCGCGCGAGCGACAGCTGGCCCTTCGAGGTCTCCTGGGCCTTCTTCATCGACCGCGCGAGGTTGTAGAACTCGCCCAGGAAGCGCCGGATGTCGACCGGATTCGCGAAGACGAGCTTCACCTCGAGCTTCAGGATCTTCTCGAGCTCGTCGGCCCAGCCGCGGATGAACGGCTCGCTGGTCGCGACCGTGAGCGTGCTGCGCGTCACCTCGACCGGGAGGATCCGGTAGCGCTCGGCGTAGGCGTTCGACATCGTCTGCGTGACCGCCGTGAGATCGATCTTCAGCGGATCGATGTGCAGATAGGGCACGCCGAGCTTGCCGGCGAGCCACTCGACGAGCCACTCGAGCGTCAGCGTCGCGTGCGGGGGCGCCGCCGACTTCCACTTCTGGTTCGCGATGAGCTCGAGCGGATGATCGCCGCGCGAGCCGCGGTGGCGGGCGAGCTTGTCGGCATCGGTCGCGGTGGCGAGCCCGTCGGCCACCATCAGCTTCAGGATGTCCTCGAGTCGCAGGCGCCGATCCTGCGCGCTGCAGCGCGGGCGCAGACGTCGAGCGGGCCGCGGGCGTGGCGGCCGGAGTCGAAGGGGGCATCGACGTAGCTTACACCAGCCCTCCGAATCGCCCAACGGCCGCGCCGTCCCGGCACTTCCCGGGATGCGCAAGGGGCGCCGGGCCTTTACGGGCCGGACGGAAGGCGGTAGCCTCGTCGCGTTCGTCTGCGTCTTCCACATTTCCCGTTGCATTCGTCGTCCATGCGTTCCCGGATCTCTGTACTTTCGCGTCGGCGCACGGTCCTCGCCGTCGCGCTCGCGGCGGCATGCCTGCCGCTCGCCGGCGGCGGCCGCGCGCAGCCGGCGAAAGGCACCGTCGTCCCGCCGGAGGTGATGAATCGCGCGGCGGAGATCCTCTTCACGCGCGAGCAGGACCGCGCGCGCGCGAAGCGGACGCTCGGCACCGACCGCAGTAAGCTCGCGATGGCGCGCCGGGCATCGAACCTGCTGATCGAGGCGGCGCCGATGCTGGTGTCGGACGCTGAGCGCTGGTCGTGGGCGGTCGAAGTCGAGACACGCGAGGAGCCGGTCGCCTACTGCCTTCCCGGCGGCAAGATCATGTTGTCCACTGCACTCGTCGATCGCACGCGGCTTACGCCGGATGAGTTGACCGTCGTGATCGCGCACGCGATCGCGCACGCGCTCGCGGGCCACGATGCGACAGAGGCCGCGGCACGTCTGGCAGAGATGCGCGAGTCGCCCGACCCCAATCGCCGTGCCCTGCAGCTCGCGGACATTCTGGGCAAGCTCGTGCTGGCCACACCGCACGACATGGCGACCGAGCGCGCGGTCGACACGCTGACCCTTGAATTCCTGGCGCGCGCCGGCGTCGACCCGCAGCCCGCAGTCGAGGCGTGGCGCAAGATCGCCCGCGCCGGAGGTGCCACACCGCCCGGCTTTCTCGCGCTCCATCCGGTGTGGACCGGCCGCATCGACGAGATCGAGGCGCAGATCCCTGCGATCCTGCCGCTGTACGAGCAGGCGAAGGCCGAGCAGGCGGCGCGGCCGCGCGCGCCGCCCGTCCGGACCCGGCCCGGCCGGTACTGAAGAACCCGGCGTGCCGGCCATCCTCATCGCGCGGGTTGTCGACATCACGACACTCGCCGTCGATGCGATCGTCAATGCGGCCAACGCGTCGCTGCTGGGCGGCGGCGGTGTCGACGGCGCCATCCATCGCGCCGCCGGGCCGGAGCTCCTTGCCGAATGCGCGACGCTCGGCGGCTGCGAGACCGGCGAAGCGAAGCTCACGCGCGGCTACCGCCTGCCAGCGCGTTACGTTATCCACGCAGTCGGTCCCGTCTGGCGCGGCGGACAGTTCGGCGAGGCGGCGCTGCTCGCGTCGTGCTACCGGAACGCGCTCGCGCTCGCCGCCGCGCACGGTTGCACGAGCATCGCTTTCCCCGCGATCAGCTGTGGTGCGTTCGGGTATCCGCTCGCGGCGGCGACCGCGATCGCCGTGGACGAGGTCGCGGCGTTCGCAGGGACTGACGCGACGCTGACCGAGGCGATCTTCGCCTGTTTCGGGACCGACGTGCTCGCCGTCTACGAGCGCGAGCTGGCCGCACGCTCCGGCACGGCGGGCGTCTCCGGCACCTGGAACACCTCGCGCAGGTAGGCGACGTACGACGGATCGTAGTCCATCGACTTCGACGGCTCGTCGCTGATCTTGGCCACCGGCTGGCCGTTGCAGCGCGTCATCTTGATCACGATCTGCAGCGGGTCGAACCCGAGGTCGTTCGTGAGATTGGTCCCGATGCCGAACGCCGTGTGCATGCGGCCGCGGAAATACTCGAACAGCCGGATCGCGAGCGGCACGTTCAGGCTGTCCGAGAACACCATCGTCTTCGTGTGCGGGTCGATGCGCATCTTCTGGTAGTGCGCGATCAGCTTCTCGCCCCACTCGAACGGATCGCCGGAGTCGTGGCGCACGCCGTCGAACAGCTTGCAGAAGAAGAGGTCGAAGTCGCGCAGGAAAGCGTCCATGCCGCAGACGTCGGACAGCGCGATTCCGAGGTCGCCGCGGTACTCGCGCGCCCACGTGTTGAAGGCGAAGACCTGCGAGTCGCGCAGCCGCGGTCCGACCGCCTGGCACGCCTGCAGGTACTCGTGCGCCATCGTGCCGAGCGGCGTGAGCCCGTGCTCGAGCGCGAGGAGGACGTTGCTCGTCCCGACGAACTTTTCGCCGATGCCGGACTTGAGCGTGGTCACGACCTCCTCCTGCCACGTGCGCGAGAACCGTCGCCGCGTCCCGTAGTCGGCGATGCGGAACTCAGGATCGGCCACCGCGTTGATCTGCTCGATCTTGCGCGCGAGCCGACGTCTCCCTTCCGCGAGCGACGCTCCGGGCTGCGTGTTGCGGAAGTACACCTCGCTCACGATCGAGAGGACCGGCACCTCGAAGAGGATCGTGTGCAGCCACGGCCCCTTGATCGTGATGTCGATGTCGCCGTCCGACCCTTCGAGCCGGCGGATCGTGATGAAGCGCTGGTCGAGCTGGAAGAGCCCGAGCAGGTCGACGAAGTCGCTCTTCATGAAGCGCCAGCCGCGCAGGTAGTCGAGCTCGTCGCGCCGGAACCGCAGCCCGCACAGCGCGCGAACCTCGTCCTGGATCTCGTCGACGTACGGGGTGAGATCGGCGCCTTCGGTCCGACACTTGAACCGGTACTCGACCTGCGCGCCCGGAAAATGATGCAGCACCACCTGCATCATCGTGAACTTGTAGAGGTCGGTGTCGAGCAGCGACGGAATGATCATGCGGGCGGGGCGGCGGCGCCCTCGCGGCCGCCGCCTCTCCTCGGAAGAGTGCGGATGTTACCCGTTCGGGCCGGGTGGGGCCATGGCCGCGTCGCGGGAGTGGCCCGCCGTTTCGTCGACGATCCGGATCCGGTGCGCGAGCCAGATCGCCAGGAGCGTGCAACCGGTCGCGACCCAACCGACGAGTCCATAGCCGGTCAGCGCGCCGTCGGCGTCACGCCCGATGATGAGCCCGGCAGTCAGCGCAGCGAGCCCCGACCCGAGCTGCTGGATCGACGCATTGAAGCTCATGAACGAGCCGCGCAGCGCTGGCGCGGCGCTGCCGGTGACGAGCGTCATGCCCGGGCCGAAGCGGCCGGTCACGAGCACGAAGAACAGTACGGCGCAGGCTACGACGACGGACAGCGGCACGACGGTCAGGTGCGTCGTGATCAGGATCGGGACGATCGACAGGATGCCGACAATGCCGAACATGCGCTTCTTCCCGTACCGGTCGGCGAGCCGGCCGATCAGCGGCGACGTGACGAGCGTCGCGAGCCCGCCCGCGAAGTACATGATGGGCAGGTCGGTCTCGGCGAGCCCGACGTTGGCAACGTTGTACGGCGCGATGAACGGGATCACCGTGAACCCCGCGAACATGAGCGTCAGCGTGAACGCGAACGCCCGCAGGTGATTGCGCACGCCGAAGATCGCGCGCAGCTGGGCGAGCGGCCGCCGGCGCGTCGCGTGCGCAAGGTGCGACCGCAGCGGAGGCAGCAGCCGCGCCGCGGCGATGCCGACGCCGACGCTCAGCACGGCGAGCGCGAGGAACGGCGTGCGCCACGTGTAGTGCGCCGCGATCCACAGGCCGGCGGGCACGCCCGCGACGGCAGCGAGCGAGAACGACGCGGCGACGATCGCCGTCGCCGTCGCGCGGCGCGAGAACGGCACGAGGTCGGCGACGATCGCGAGCACGAGTCCGCCCGTCACGCCGCCGAAGATACCCGCGATGATCCGCGCCGCGAGCAGGAGCGGGTAGCCCGGCGCGAGCCCGCAAAGCGCTGTCGCGACGATGAAGCCGCCGTAGAGGAAGAGCAGCGCCCGCTTGTGGTCGAAGCGGTCGATCCAGAACGCAGCGACGAACCCGCTCGCGGCTGCGGCGAACGTGTAGGAGGAGACAAGCAGGCTGAACGCGTGCGGATCGATCGCGAAAAGCCGCATGAACTGTGGCCCGAGCGGCATCATGATCATGAAATCGACGATGTGCGTGAACTGCACCGCCGCGAGCGTCAGGAGCAGCGCGAGCTCGTGCCGCGCGAGCCGCGGCGGGCGCGGGCCGGGCAGAGCGGGATCGTTCGAAGGCGAAGCCATCGCGGTCGCCGGAGCGGCGGGCCGGCACCGCGTCGGGCACGCCGGCGCGGCGTCGTTCGACTATAGCACGCAGGCGACACCTCATGCCGCGTGCGGCTCACCGGTGGCGCCTCGCGGCCGGGACCGCTATCATCGGGCCGCCTTCCTTCCCGCGCGTGCCCATGCTCGTCAACTGCGTCGCGTACCAGAACGGCCGCAAGCTCGGCGACATCCCCGTCGAGGACATCAGCGAGTACGTCTCGCGGCCCGACTGCTTCGTCTGGGTCGCGCTCAAGGATCCGACCCCGACCGAGCTGGACCAGATGGCGGAGGAGTTCTCGCTGCACCCGCTCGCCGTCGAGGATGCGCGCAAGGGGCATCAGCGGCCGAAGATCGAGGAATACCACGATTCGCTGTTCGCGGTGGTGCACACGGTCGAGCAGGCGCCCGAGGGCGCCGATGAGCGGCTGCGCGTCGGCGAGGTCGCGATGTTCGTCGGCAACAACTATCTGCTGTCGGTGCGGCACCGCACGGAGAAGGGCTTCGCGGACGTGCGCGGGCGGACCGAGCGCGAGCCCGAGCTGCTCAAGCACGGCTCGGGGTACGTCTTCTACGCGCTGCTCGACACGATCGTGGA
Source organism: uncultured beta proteobacterium (assembly GCA_963830485.1). GTDB lineage: Bacteria > Pseudomonadota > Gammaproteobacteria > Burkholderiales > Casimicrobiaceae > CAIWHR01. The sequence goes on along the minus strand of CAWHNE010000023.1, from coordinate 25,236 downwards.
CCGCTACTTCCCCGTGCTGGACGCGCTCGAGACGGAGCTCGAGTCGATCGAGGAGCAGATCTTCGTGCGCAACTCGGCGCGGTCGAACATCGAGGCGCTCTACGCGCTCAAGCGGCAGCTGATGGTGCTGAAGCACGTGGTCGATCCGACGATCGAGGCCATCGGCAAGCTCTTCGGTGGCCGCGTGCCGCAGCTCTGCGTGGGGCTGCAGGACTACTTCCGCGACGTCTACGACCACCTGGTCCGGATCCACGCGACGATCGAAGGGATCCGCGAAATGCTGACGACGGCGATCCAGGTCAATCTCGGCATGATCAACCTGAACGAGACTGAAGTGACGAAGAAACTCGCCGGCTGGGCGGCGCTGATCGGCGTACCGACCCTGATCGCGGGCATCTACGGAATGAATTTCAAGGTGCTGCCCGAGCTCGAGTGGCAGTTCGGCTATCTCTATTCCCTCGGGTTGATGGTCGTCGTCGACATCGCGCTATTCGCCTGGTTCCGGCGCATCCGCTGGCTGTAGCGCGGGCTTGCACGGCCGATTTCGGGTGAGCATAATTCTGCGCTTTGCGCCGCCCCGTGCCATGGAGATCTTCCGATGAGAATTGTTCGCATCGTCGCCGGTCCGCTACTCTGGGCCGCCCTTCTGCTCAATAGTGGTGCAGGACAGGCGCAGCAAATCACCGGCGTGCCCGGCTCGCCGAGCGCCACGACGACGCTCAGCGGCAAACAGCTGCCGCCGCCCGACCCGGCGTTCGGCGGCGTGATCAAGGACGACGCGCTCCAGTCTAAGTATTGGTGGGCGCCGCGCGTCGTGCCGCCCAAGGGTGCGCCCAATGTGCTACTGATCATCACCGACGATTCGGGCTTCGGCGTGCCCGGCACGTTCGGCGGCGTGATCCCGACGCCCGCGATGGACCGTATCGCGAAGGAAGGTCTGCGTTACAACCGCGTCTTCTCCACGGCGCTGTGCTCGCCCACACGCGCGGCGCTGATCACAGGGCGCAATCATCACTCGGCCGGCTTCGGCGTGATCTCCGAGCAGTCGACCGGTTTCCCCGGCTACAACAGCATCATCGGCAAGGACAAGGCGACGATCGGCCGCATCCTTCTCGATAACGGCTATTCCACATCTTGGTTCGGCAAGGACCACAACACGCCGGCGTTCGCCGCCAGTCAGGTGGGTCCGTTCGACCAGTGGCCGACCGGCATGGGCTTCGAGTACTTCTACGGTTTCGTCGGCGGCGACGCGAACCAGTGGGAGCCGAACCTCTTCCGCAACACGACGCAGATCTACCCGTTTCTGGGCAAGCCGCCCGGAACCTGGAACCTCGTCACCGCGATGGCCGACGACGCCATCGACTACATGACTCGGATCCATCAGACCGACCCCGCGAAGCCGATCTTCATCAAGTACGCGCCCGGCGCCACGCACGCGCCGCACCACCCGACCAAGGAATGGGTGGACAAGATCAGCGCGATGCACCTGTTCGACGATGGCTACGAGAAGCTGCGCGAGCGCATCTTCGAGAACCAGAAACGGCTCGGCGTGATCCCCAGAGATACGAAGCTGGCGCCCTGGCCCAAGGACATGCTGAAGCCGTGGGACCAGCTCAGCGCCGAGGAGAAGAAGCTCTTCATCCGGCAGGTCGAGGTATTCGCCGCGTACTCGGCCTACAACGACCACGAGATCGGTCGCGTAATCCAGGCGTTCGAGGACCTGGGGAAACTCGACAACACGCTCGTCATCTACATCAACGGCGACAACGGCACCAGCGCCGAGGGCGGGCCGCTCGGCACACCCAACGAAGTGGCGTTCTTCAACGGCATCTCGGAAATGCCCGTCAACGTCCAGATGAAGTGGTACGACGTGTGGGGCACCGAACAGACGTACAACCACATGTCGGCCGGCTGGTCGTGGGCGTTCGACACGCCGTTCGACTGGTTCAAGCAGAACGCGTCGAGACTGGGTGGCACCAACCAGAACATGGTCGTGTCGTGGCCGGCGCGCATCAAGGACAAGGGGGCGTTGCGCGAGCAGTTCATCCACGTGATCGACGTCGTGCCGACGATCCTCGAGGCCGCCGGCATGCGCGCGCCAGAGTATGTCGACGGGATCAAGCAGGCGCCGATCGAGGGCACGAGCTTCGCCTACACATTCGATGCGGCGAACGCGAAGGCGCCGTCGCGCCATCGCACGCAGTATTTCGAGATGATGGGCCAGTGGGCGCTCTATCACGACGGATGGTTTATGAGCACGAAGGTGAATCGTGCCCCTTGGGAGGCTTTCGGTCCGGCGAACCCGGATCCGCTGAACAACCAGGTCCTCCAGCTCTATAACCTGAACAAGGACTTCAGCCAGGTCGACGACATCGCGGCCCAGAACCCGCAGAAGGTGAAGGAGATGCGGCAGATGTTCGTCGCGGAAGCGAAGAAGTACCAGGTCTTCCCGATGGATGCCTCGGTGGCGGCCCGCATCGTTGCGCCGCGCCCGAACATCACGGCCGGGCGCACCGAGTTCGTCTACACGCGGCCGATGACCGGGCTGCCGCAGGGTGACTCGCCGGTGCTGCTCAACGCCTCGTATACGATCACCGCGGACATCGACGTGCCGCAAGGCGGCGCCGAGGGCATGATCCTGACCTCGGGCGGGCGCTTCGGCGGCTACGGCTTCTACCTCCTGAAGGGCAAGCCGGTGTTTCTGTGGAACCTGGTCGACCTCGAGCGCCTCAAGTGGGAGGGTGCCGAGGCCCTGCCGCCGGGCCGGCACACGGTCGAGTTCGGCTTCAAGTACGAAGGGATCGGCGCGGGTACGCTCGCATTCAACAACTTCAGCGGCCTCGGTCGGCCCGGCACGGGCATGCTGAAGGTGGACGGCAAGGAGGTCGCGAGCAAGCGGATGGAGAAGACGCTGCCGATGATCCTGCAGTGGGACGAGAGCTTCGACGTCGGCTCGGACACGCTGACGGGGGTGAACGACGCCGACTACCAGCCGCCGTTCACGCTGACCGCCAAGCTCAACAAGCTGACGATCAAGGTCGACCGCCCTCAACTGTCGCCCGAGGACATCAAGAAGCTCCAGGCGGCGATGCGGGACAAGGCCAAGGCCGATTGATCGGTCCAGAAGTCGATTCGGGGGGAAGCCCGCGCCCCCGCCACTTCACGCGGGTCAGTGCCGGTGGCGGTCCCCGCCCGCTCCGCCACGCTCCACCGGCGCGAGCGGAATGACCCGCGCGTTCGGCGGCGGCGCGGGCCACGACGGCTGCAATGTCACGTGTCCGATGCCGAAGTCGCGCGCGAGCAATCGTTGCGCCGTCGCGAGCACGCGCGGCCACGCGGATCCTTCTGCGAGCGTCACGTGCGCGGAGAGCGCAACGCGCTCCGCGCCCATGTGCCAGACGTGCAGGTCGTGGACCCCGGTCACGCCCGAGATTCCGGCGAGCGCGCGTCCGATCGCTTCGTACGACAGGTGCGCCGGCACGCCCTCCATCAGCACGCCCGTCGACTGGCGCAGGAGCTCGAGCGTCGAGCGCAGGATCAGGAGCGCGACCGCGAGCGACAGGATCGGATCGATCGGCGTCCATCCGGTCGCGTAGATGACGGCGCCTGCCACCAGCGCCGCCACCGATCCCAGGAGATCGCCGAACACGTGGAGCAGCGCCCCACGGGCGTTGATGCCGCCGCCCGCGCGCGCGAGCAGCCACGCGACGAGGATGTTGATCGCGAGGCCCGCCACTGCGACCGCCATCACCACGGGCCCGCAACCGGCGTCGGCGCGAGCAGGCGCTGCACGGCCTCGACCGCGATCCAGACCACCAGCGCGAGCATCGCGAGCGCGTTGACGAACGCCGCGAGGACTTCGGCCCGCGCGTACCCGTAGGACGCGCGACGCGACGGCGGCCGCCGCGCGACGGCGGCGGCGATCAGCGCCACGACGAACGACGCGGCGTCGGTCACCATGTGGCCCGCATCCGAGATCAGCGCCAGCGAGCCCGCGAGCCAGCCGCCGATCGCCTCGACCCCGGCGAATCCGGCGGTGAGCGCGAGCGCAATCCACAACGCACGGACCGTGGTGCTGGCGTGTGCGTGCCCGTTACGCGGCCCGTGCTCGTGGCCGTGCGAGGCGTTCGAACGCGATCCGTGCGAAGCGCTGGTCATCGTCGTGGCAAGCAATGTCCGGCGTCAATTGTCGGTCGCGCGCACGCGAACCGCAATCGGACCGCCTCCGCCGGCCGGAACCCGTGCACGCTAGTTTCCAGAGGCTTCGTGCAATCGAACCGCTCCCTGGTTCTCCGGATGCCAGCCCCGCTTGCCGGCGTAGAACGCGCGTATCAACGCCATGTCGGCATCGGCGTCGCCCGTGAGCTCGAGATACGCGCCGACGCCGATCTCGCGCGCAGGGTAGTCGATGTAGGCCAAGGCCACGGGAACGCGCGCTGCGAGGGCGATCCGGTAGAAGCCCGATTTCCAGTGGTCGGTACGGCTGCGCGTACCCTCGGGCGCCAGCGCCAGGCGGAATTCCCGCCGGACGGCAAACTCCCTTTCGATCTGCTCGACAAAGCCGCGCGGCTCACGGCGGTTCACAGGGATCCCACCCCAGCGGACGAGGAGCGCCGCAAGCGGCCAGCGGGACAGCGTGTCCTTGCCGATGAAGCCGATCGAGATGCCGATCACCGCCTTGGCGAGGAGGCCGATGATCGTGTCCCAGTTCGACGTGTGCGGATAGAAGATGACGACGCACCTCTCCGGCACGGGACGCGCCAGGCGGATCGCCCAGCCGACGGCGCGCAGGGTCCATGCAGCGAAACGCGGGAGCAGCCCCGGCACTCGCGGGCGGTCGACGACGGGAGCGGGCGGGAAGCCGGGCAGCTCGGCGGACAAGGCGAAGGGCGCAAGCGGCGCGAAGCGGGCGAATCGATTTGCAGTCTAGCAAACGTGCCGTCACCTTCCCGCGGTCGACGCTAGAATGCCGCTATGGAAACGGTGGCGCGCCCAACGCTCGTGCAAGCCATCGACGCGCTCCTGCCGCAGACCCAATGCCGACGTTGCGGCTACGACGGCTGCCTGCCGTATGCGCGGGCCGTCGCGGAGGGTGAGTCGATCAACCGCTGCCCGCCGGGCGGCGATTCCGTCATCGCCGCGCTCGCCCTGCTGACCGGTCGCCCCGTGCTAGCGCTCGATCGGGGGTGCGGCGAGCACGTACCGCTCGAGGTCGCGCGAATCGACGAAGAATGGTGCATCGGCTGCACGCTATGCATTGCCGCTTGCCCCGTCGATGCGATCATCGGCGCGGCGAAGCGGATGCACGCGGTGCTGCCCGCGTTGTGCACGGGTTGCGCGCTGTGCCTGCCGCCCTGCCCCGTCGACTGCATCGACATGGACCCGGCAGGGCGCGCCTGGAGCCCCGCCGACGCCGACGCCGCGCGGGATCGCTTCACCGCACGCAACGTACGGACCGCGCCGGCGACGGCCGCTGCGCGGAAGCGCACGGAAACCGCGGCCGCGGGCATTCCGTCCAAAGCGGAAGCGATCGCCGCGGCGCTCGCCCGCGCGCGCGCGCGTCGCGCTGCTTCCGCCGCCCGCGGCCGGACTCGATGATGCCCGCCCGCGTTACGCTCGTCGTGCTTGCGTTGCTGGGATTCGCCGCGAGCGCGACGGCCGCGATCGAGTCGCTTTCCGCATTCTCGGCGGAGCTCGATGCGAAGTGGGACTTCGGCGACCCCGCACTTTCGGAGCAGCGCTTTCGCGCCGTGGTCGCGCAGTGGGGCGCGGGGGAGCCGCAGGCGCTGATCGTCGCCACGCAGATCGCGCGCGCCGAGGGGCTGCGGCGCCAGTTCGCCGACGCGCACGCGACGCTCGACGCCGTGGCAGCCCAGCTCGACGGGGTGTCGTCCCATGTGCGTGTCCGCTACCTGCTCGAGCGCGGACGCGTGTTCAACTCGGCCGGGTCGCGCGGGCGCGCCGTGCCCCTCTTCGTCGAAGCCCTGTCGCTGGCCGAATGTGCCGGCGACGAGTACTACGCGATCGACGCCGCGCACATGCTGGGCATCGCCGCACCGGCACCGGAGCGGCTCGACTGGAACCTGAAGGCGCTCGCGCTCGCCAGGGCCGCCGCGGACCCACGCGCGCGCCGCTGGGATGCGTCGCTCTACCACAACCTCGGGTGGACGTACCACGACCGGGGCGACGCCGCGACGGCGCTCGCGTATTGGGAGAAGGCACTCGCGGCGCGCGAGGCTGCCGGTGACACCCGCCGCATCCGCGAAGCACGATGGACGGTCGCGCGCGGCCTGCGCTCGGTCGGCCGGCTCGACGAGGCGCAGGCGATACAGCAGGCACTCGCGTCGGAGCTCGAGCGCGCGGGCGAGACCGACGGCTACGTCTACGAAGAACTGGCCGAGATCGCACTCGCGCGCGGCGACGCGAAGGCCGCGCAGCCGTGGGCGGCGAAGGCGCGCGCGGCGCTCGAAGCCGATCCGGGCCTGGCCACGAGCGAGCCGCAGCGTCTCGCCCGGCTCGGCGCGATCGCCGCTGGAAGGGCTCCGGCGAAATGAATCCGCAGAAGCGACTCGCAATGCTCGAACGGCTGCGCGCCGCCAACCCGCATCCGAAATCCGAGCTCGAGCACCACACGCCGTTCGAACTCCTCGTCGCCGTCGTGCTCTCGGCGCAAGCGACCGACAAGGGCGTCAACAAGGCAACCGAGAAGCTCTTTCCCGCCGCGAACACACCGAAGGCGATCGCGAAGCTCGGCGTCGACGGGCTCATCCCCTACATCCAGTCGATCGGCCTCTTCCGCAACAAGGCGAAGAACATCGTCGCGCTCTCCGAAATCCTGCTGCGTGAGCACGGCGGCAGCGTTCCCGCGACGCGCGAGGCGCTGGAGAAGCTGCCCGGGGTCGGCCGCAAGACGGCGAACGTCGTGTTGAACGTCGCGTTTGGAGAGCCGACGATCGCCGTGGATACCCACATCTTCCGGGTCGCGAACCGAACCGGTCTCGCGCCCGCGACGACGCCGGAGGCAGTCGAGCAGAAGTTGCTGAAGGTCGTGCCCGACGAATTCAAGCTTCATGCGCACCACTGGCTCATTCTCCACGGCCGCTACGTGTGCACCGCGCGCGCGCCGAAGTGCGGCGAGTGCGGCATCCGCGACCTCTGCGAATACCGGCACAAGAACCTCTGACGCCATGTTCGATCTTTGACGCCATGTTCGCGCCGACCCGCGACGAAGCGCGGCGGTTTCTCGTCGACGCATGGGCGAAGCATCGCGCCGGCGCGCCGCTCTCCGCACTCGAGCACATGGCCGCGCGCCTGATCGCGCTCCACCCGGAATACCATCCGATCGTCGAGCATCCGGAGCGCTACGTCGATCGCGATTTCGGCCCGGAGGGCGGCGAGGCGAACCCGTTCCTGCATCTCGCGCTCCACCTGGCGGTCGCGGAGCAACTCGGGATCGATCAGCCGCCCGGCATTCGAGCCCAGTTCGAGCGGCTGCGCGCGTTGCGCGGCGACGAGCACGCGGCGCTGCACGCCGTGCTCGAGTGCCTGGGTGAGGTGGTCTGGTCCACGCAACGGCACGGAACGCCGCCGGATGCGGCGCTCTACCTCGCGTGCCTCGAGCGGCAGCGCTAGGGCGCCTCTAACTACTCCGGCAACCCGGCCTCGAGGAGCCCCGCGCGCAGGTGTTCGCGGTCGCTCTCCTGCCGATAGTGCAGCGTCGCGAGATGGCGGCGGATCGAAAATCGCGGCACCTGCTTTCGCACCTGCTGCGCATGCGCGGCCGCTGCCGTCTTGTCGCCGAGTTGCGCCGAGGCGGCCGCAAGGAATGCATAGTGCGTGTGATCCGGCCGGGTCAGCCGACTCAGCGTTTCGATCGCTTCGGCGTACTGCCGCGCCGTGTAGTACGCGCGGCCGAGGTGACTCGAGAATCGCTCGGGATGGTACGGGTTCACCCGCATGGCCCTCCTGATCCACTCGATGCCGTCCTCGGGCCGGCCCAGCCACGTGAGCAACTCGCCGTTGCTGCACCAGGATGAGGTCGTTGTTGGGATTGAGGCTGAGCGCGCGCTCCTGGTGATACTGCGCCTTCTCGTGATCGTCGTGCGCCAGATTCACCGCGGCGAGAATCCGGTGCACGTCGCTGTCGTGGTCGTCGAGCGTCAGCGCGATCCGGGCCTCGTCGATGACCTCGCTGCCACGTCGCTCGCCGGTCCTTGCACCAATCATTCACCCAGGTCTGCGCAAGTACGCAGGCCTTCCACGCGTGCGCATGGGCGTATTTCTGGTCGAGGGCGATCGCACGATCCAGCATGCGCTGCGCTTCCGCGTTGTCGTCCGGCGTCGACCGATGATGCAGGACCTTGCCGGTCAGCACGTATTCGTACGCCGCCATGTTCTGCGTCGGCTTGCGCTTCGCGCGGTCGTGCCCGGCCGCCTCGATTCGCCCGGGGAGCGTGCCGACGATCGCGCGCGTCACCTCGTCCTGGATGGCGAAGATGTCCTCGATCTTGCGGTCGTAGCGCTCGGCCCAGACATGCCGGTCGGTCTCCGCATCGATGAGCTGCACGGTGACGCGGACGCGGTCGCCGGCCTTGCGCACGCTCCCTTCGACCACGTAGTGGACGTCGAACTCGCGCGCGATGTCCTGGACCTTGGCCGTCTTGCCCTTGTGCACGAACGCCGAGTTGCGGGAGATGACGAGGAGCTCGCGGAAGCGCGACAGCTCGGTGATGATGTCCTCGGTCAAACCGTCGGCGAAGAACTCCTGCTCCGGATCGCCGCTCATGTTGACGAACGGCAGCACGACGAGCGACGGCTTGATGGCCACGCCCGTTTCGTCAGCCGCGCCTGAGGCGCCGGAGTCGGATTCGCCCTTGAGCAACACCCGGAAGACGCGAAGCGGACGGACGATGTTCTTGACGTTCTGTTCGCCCAGGTCCTCGAACGCGACGTCGAGGCGGGTCGCCGACCTGATCGTGCACCGCGGCGGAAACGCAGATGCCGCCCGGCACGGCCAGCTCCTGCAGACGCGCCGCGACATTGACGCCGTCGCCGAAGATGTCGCCGTCCTCGACGATCACGTCGCCGAGGTTGATGCCGATGCGGAACTGGATCCAGCTGCGCCGGCGACACGTCCGCATTGCGTCGCGCCATGCGCTCGCTGGATTTCGGCGGCGCACTGTACGGCGTCGACGACGCTCTGGAATTCGACGAGCATTCCATCGCCGGTCGTCTTGATGATGCGTCCGTTGTTCTTGGCGATGGTCGGATCGACGAGCTCGAGCCGGTGGGTCCTGAGCCGCGCGAGCGTGCCCGTCTCGTCGGCTTCCATGAGCCGGCTGTAGCCGACCATGTCAGCCGCGAGAATCGCTGCCAGCCTTCGCGCGTGCGCCCGGCGTCTCCACAGGTTTCGTTCCCGACAAAGGGCGCTCAGTGTAACCTTAACGGGCCAGAGTCCGGAGAACAGGGTTCACCATGAAAACCGAGGAACTTCGCGCGCTCCAGGCGCCCGTGAAAGAGCGATACAAATCCGATCCCGGCGCGGCGCTGGTCACCCTCGCGCGCACAGGGGCGACTCGGCGAAGGCGTCACCTGCAGCGTGCAGACGGGCCGAGCGCTCGTCGAGGCGGGGCTGCACCGAGCGACGGGCGGCAGCGGCCTCGCCGCGTGCTCGGGCGACATGCTGCTGGAGGCTCTCGTGGCGTGCGCAGGCGTCACGCTCAATGCGGTGGCCACGGCGATGGGCATCGTCGTTCGGAACGGCACGGTCGAGGCGGAAGGCGACCTCGACTTTCGAGGGACGCTCGGTGTGGACAAGGGGGTGCCGGTCGGATTTCAGCGCATCCGGCTCCATTTCGATCTGGACACGGATGCGGCCGACGAACAACTGAGCACGCTGCTGCGCCTGACCGAGCGCTACTGCGTCGTCTATCAAACGCTGTGCCGGCCGCCGGAAGTGAAGATCTCGCATCGCGCGGGCCGCCGGTAGGACACCGGCCAGCAGCAAAGGGCGCGCAGGAAGCGCCCCATTCACGCAGATCAGTACCGGGCGAAGACGACCGCCGGCTGCGCCGAGTAGTACGCGGCGAGGTTGTCGATGTCGTCCGCCGTGAGCGCGGCAGCGAAGCCCTGCATGATCGCATTCTTGCGCGCGCCGGACTTGTAGTCGCGCAGCGCCTTGGCGAGATAGTCGCGGTGCTGGCCGGCGAGCTTCGGGAAATCGGGCGACGGGCTGTTGCCGTCGGCGCCATGGCACGCGGCGCACACCTCGGCGGCCTTCGCCTTGCCGGCCTCGAGGTTCGCCGCGTGCGCGGCGGTCATGCCCAGCACCAGCGCCGCGGCGGCGAGCGTGAGGTTGCGCCGGATCATCATTTCACCTTCGTCGACAGGCCGGACTGCGCGTAGTACGCGGCGACGTCGGCCATGTCCTTGTCGGAGAGCGACGCGGCGATCGCGCGCATCGACGGATGGCTGCGCTCGCCGTTCTTGTATTCCTGCAGCGCCTTCACGAGGTACGCCTCGTGCTGGCCCGCGATCCGCGGCACTGGGTAGACCTCGGGAAACGCGGTGCGCCAGCCTTCGATGCCGTGGCAACCCTGGCACATCTGGACTTTCTGCGCGCCCGCCATCGCGTTGCCGCGCAGCCGCGTCCTGCGCGAACGCAGGACCCGCGGCAATGCGACGCGGCGGCGAGCGCCGCCGCCATCCAATTCTGCTGTTTCGTCATGGGGATTCCACCGCTTCGGGCACGGTGATTCGCCGTGCCGCCAATCCGCGTGCCGCGCGAAAAAAGCTGCGCGATTTTAGGGGCTGCGTGCCGGCCGGGTCAAATGTCACGACGGACCCGTGCCGTCACTTCTCGAGGTACTTGAGCTTCTCCCTGACGCTCTTCCACTCGTCGGCGTCGGCGGGCGCCGGCTTGCGCTCGATGATCGGCTTCCAGACCTTGGCGAGCTCGGCGTTGAGCGCGGTGAACTGCTTCTGGTCGTCGGGCACGTCGTCCTCGGCGAAGATCGCCTCGACCGGGCATTCGGCGACGCACAGCGTGCAGTCGATGCACTCGTCGGGATCGATGACGAGGAAGTTCGGCCCCTCGCGGAAACAGTCGACCGGGCACACGTCGACGCAATCGGTGTACTTGCAGCGGATGCAGCTCTCGGTGACGACGTAGGTCATGTCAGAAGCCCGACCGAATCCCAGCCTGCGACAAAGGATTGATTTTAGCAAAGCGCGCCCCCATGCTTGGGCAACGTATCGGCAGAGCTTGCACGGGCGGAAGGGTTGGGCTACCGTAGATTCCTGTCCGCGTCCCGTCCCCACGGCGACCGCCCGAACGACCCGCAAGCCCGCGCGCAATTCACGAGGAATCCATGAGCGACCAAATCAAGCACGTTTCCGACGCCACCTTCGAGAAGGACGTCCTGCAATCGCAGACCCCGGTTCTGGTCGACTACTGGGCCGAATGGTGCGGCCCGTGCAAGATGATCGCGCCCGTGCTCGAGGACCTGGCGCGCGACTACGCCGGCAAGCTGACGGTCGCGAAGCTCGACATCGACGCCAATCCCGGGACCACGAGCCAGTTCGGCATCCGGGGCATCCCGACCCTGATCCTGTTCAAGGGCGGCAAGGCGCACGCGCAGAAAGTCGGCGCGCTGTCGAAGTCCCAGCTCGCCGCCTTTGTTGACAGCAACCTCTGAACCCGCTAGCCTGATCTTCGTGCCGCGCCGCGTCCCGGTCTCCCGGGGCGCCCCTGCGGCAGGTTCCAAGGCGCCGCCTGACGATTCCGGGCGCCTTCCCGGGAGCCTTCCCGGGCCCAACTTCCCCGCATCTCCCTTCGCGGCCCGACGCCGCTCCCGCCCTTTCCGCGCGCCACCATGCACCTGTCAGAACTCAAATCCAAGCCGGTCACCGAGCTGGTCGAGATCGCCAACACCAACGAGCTCGAAGGCGCCAACCGGATGCGCAAGCACGACCTCATCTTCGCGCATGCTGAAGCAGCAGGCGAAGAAGGGCGAGAGCATCTTCGGCGACGGCACGCTCGAGATCCTGCCCGACGGCTTCGGCTTCCTGCGCTCGCCGGACACGAGCTACCTCGCCGGCACCGACGACATCTACATCTCGCCGTCGCAGATCCGCCGCTTCAACCTGCACACCGGCGACACGATCGAGGGCGAGATCCGCACGCCGAAGGACGGCGAGCGCTACTTCGCGCTGGTCAAGGTCGACAAGGTCAACGGCGAGCCGCCCGAGAACGCGAAGTCGAAGATCCTGTTCGAGAACCTGACGCCGCTCTTCCCCGACGAGCCGCTGACCCTCGAGCGCGACATCAAGGCCGAGGAGAACATGACCGGCCGGATCATCGACATCATCGCGCCGATCGGCAAGGGCCAGCGCGGCCTGCTCGTGTCGTCGCCCAAGTCCGGCAAGACGGTGATGCTGCAGCACGTCGCGCATTCGATCGCGGCGAACTATCCCGACGTCGTGCTGATCGTCCTGCTGATCGACGAGCGGCCGGAGGAAGTCACCGAGATGCAGCGCTCCGTCCGCGGCGAGGTCGTGTCGTCGACGTTCGACGAGCCCGCGACGCGCCACGTGCAGGTCGCCGAGATGGTGATCGAGAAGGCAAAGCGGCTGGTCGAGCACAAGAAGGACGTCGTGATCCTGCTCGACTCGATCACGCGGCTCGCGCGCGCCTACAACACGGTCGTGCCGGCCTCGGGCAAGGTGCTGACCGGCGGCGTCGACGCCAACGCGCTGCAGCGGCCGAAGCGCTTCTTCGGCGCCGCGCGCAACATCGAGGAAGGCGGCTCGCTCACGATCATCGCCACCGCGCTGATCGACACCGGCTCGCGGATGGACGACGTGATCTACGAGGAGTTCAAGGGCACCGGCAACATGGAGATCCACCTCGACCGCCGGATGGCCGAAAAGCGCATCTACCCGGCGATCAACGTCAACCGCTCCGGCACGCGCAAGGAAGAGCTGCTGCTCAAGCCCGAGGTGCTGCAGAAGGTCTGGGTGCTGCGCAAGCTCCTCTACCCGATGGACGAGCTCGAGGCGACGGAATTCCTGGTCGACAAGGTCAAGCAGACCAAGTCCAACGCCGAATTCTTCGACTCGATGCGCCGCGGCTAGGCGCACGCGCGCTGGATGATTCGCAACTGCTTGTTTCATAAGGGTCTAGCGTTCAAGCGCCTACCATGGGCGCGCGCAATGCCGAGTTGCATTGCACTGCAAAAAAACGGATAATTACCCTCTTTTGCCGCCGGGCCCTCGCATTCGAGGCTTTCGCCCCAAATGAGGCGGCGCGGTCCGGGCGCACCCCCACGGGCAATCAAGCTCCGGTGCGTGGACCGCGGACGAGGACTCCATGAAGATCCGATATCCACCCGAAGTACGGCGACATCCAGGTCACCTGCAGCTGCGGCAACACGTTCACGACGCGCTCGACCGTCGTGAAGCCGCTGCACGTCGAAGTCTGCTCCGTCCTGCCATCCGTTCTACACGGGCAAGCAGAAGGTGATGGACACGGCCGGCCGCATCGACAAGTTCCGCCAGCGCTACGCGGCCAAGCCGGCTGCGGCCAAACCGGCGGCGCCAAGCCCGCCGCCGCAAAGGCCCCGACCGCCAAGGCTCCGGCCGTGAAGGCTGCCGCCGCGAAGGCCTGACGACGCGCGGGCGCGAAACGCGCGACAATGCCGGGCCAGCCCTGCTCCGGCGCCCGTAGCGGAAAAGGCAGCTTCGGCTGCCTTTTTCTTTCAGCGCGCCGGCGTCCGGCGCGACCGTCGTCCCGACCCCGCTCATGGCCCTCTCGCACCCTCGCCCCGTTCAGCGCCGGCGACGACCCGACGCTGAGCCCGTCGGGCCCGTATCGCTCGCTGAAGCAGTTCGGCCTCGTCGTGCTGTGCGGCGCCTGGGTCGTGCTGGGCCTCGTCGGCCACGATCCGTGGAAGACGGAGGACGCGACGTCGTTCGGCATCGTCTACGAGATGATGCAGGGCGGCGACTTCGTCACGCCGAATCTCGCGGGCGAGCCGTTCGTCGACCGCCCGCCGCTCGTCTACGCGCTCGCCGACGGTGACCGCGAGACTGACCGCCGGCTTCCTGCCCGGCATGACGCCGCGCGGCTCGCGGCGGGTCTGCTGCTCGCGCTCACGCTCTGCGTCCTCGCGCTCACCGGCCAGCGAGCTCGTTCGGCCGCAATTTCCGCTGGATGCCGGTGCTGCTGTTCGTGGGCTCGGTCGGCTTGTGGGATCGCGCGCACCAGCTCTCGCCGGAGCTCGGGCTGCTGCGCGGCATCGCCGTCGCGCAGTACGGATTCGCGCTCGCGCTGCGCCGGCCCGGTCGCCGGCGGCGCGGTGCTCGGGCTCGGCGCCGCCTTCGCGTTCCTCGTCGCGCGGCTTCATGGGACCGCTGTGGCTCGTCGCTACCGCCGTCGTCCTGCCGCTCGCGTTCGCGTCGTGGCGCACGCGGCGATACGCGACCACCGTCGCGATCGCGCTCGCCGTCGCGTTGCCGCTCGGCGCCGCGTGGCCGATCGCGCTCGCGGCAAGCTCGCCCGCCGATCTCGCGGCGTGGTGGAGCGCGCAATCGTGGACGGACTGGTTCGGCCCGCTGTCGCCGCAAGGCGGCGGCCGATCCCGTCGTCCTGCTCAAGAACCTGCTGTGGTTCGCGTGGCCCGCGCTGCCGCTCGCCGCATGGACGCTCTGGACGCGCGGGCGCGGCTTCAACGGCGGACTCGCGACGCCCGCCGATCGAGCTGCCGGGCACGCTCGCGCTCGTCGATGCTCGTCGCGATCGCCGTCATGGCCGATCCGCGCGTCACGTACCTGATGCCGCTGCTCCTGCCGCTCGCGCTGCTGGGCGCGCTCGAGATCGACACGCTGAAGCGCGGCTTTTCGGGCGCGCTCGACTGGTTCGGCATCCTGACGTTCGGGCTCGCCGCGGCGCTCGCGTGGGGTCTCTGGTTCGACGCGTACGTGCGCGGAATGTCGACTGCCGGTCGCGCGCCTCCTGCGCGACACCGAAGCCGGCTACCGGCCGCCGTTCGCAGTGGCTCGCGATCGTCGTCTCGGCGCTGCTCACGCTGCTGTGGCTCGTGCTCGTGCGCCCGGCGCGCCGCTCGAATCGGCGCGCCGTGCTGAACTGGGCCGCCGGCATGACGCTGCTCTGGGCGCTCTACTCGACGATCTGGCTCCCGTACCTCGACTCGCGCCGCAGCTACCGCACCGTGGCGCAGGCGCTGGCGTCGCACCTGCCGACGCAAGGCTGCGTCGCGAGCCGCAACCTCGGCGAGCCGCAGCGCGCGCTGTTCCAGTACTTCGCGGGACTCGTGACGTGCGCGAGGAGATCGTCGCCGACGCACGACTGCGCCGCGCTGCTCGTCCAGTACGGCCGGATCGACGGCGCGCCGGCGGCGCCCGAGGGCTGGACCATCGTCTGGCAGGGGCAGCGCCGCGGCGACGACACCGAGCGCTTCGTGCTCTACGCGAGGAGCGCGCGATGAAGTTCATCGACGAAGCGACGATCGAGGTCATCGCCGGCGACGGCGGCAACGGCGTCGGCGTCGTTCCGGCGCGAGAAATACGTTCCGCGCGGCGGCCCCGACGGCGGCGACGGCGGGCAACGGCGGCAGCATCTACGCGGTCGCCGACCGCAACATCAACACGCTGATCGACTACCGCTACGCGCGCCTCCATCGCGCGAAGCACGGCGAGAACGGCCGCGGCGCCGACAAGTACGGCAAGGGCGCCGACGACATCGTCCTGCGCATGCCGGTCGGCACCGTGATCACGGACGCCGACAGCGGCGAGCTGATCGCCGACCTCGCGACGCGACGGGCAACGCGCGCTGCTCGCGCAGGGCGGCAAGGGCGGCCTCGGCAACCTGCACTTCAAGTCGAGCACCAACCGTGCGCCGCGGCAGTTCACGCCGGGCGACGGCGGGCGAGCGGCGGCGCCTGCAGCTCGAGCTCAAGGTGCTGGCCGACGTCGGCCTGCTCGGCATGCCCAACGCCGGCAAGAGCACGTTCATCCGCGCGGTGTCGGCGGCGCGGCCGAAGGTCGCCGACTATCCGTTCACGACGCTCGCGCCCAACCTCGGCGTCGTGCGCACCGACGCGAACCGCAGCTTCGTCATCGCCGACATTCCCGGCCTGATCGAGGGCGCCGCCGACGGCGCGGGCCTCGGCCACCGGTTCCTGCGCCACCTGCAGCGCACGCGCCTCCTGCTGCACATCGTCGACCTCGCGCCGTTCGATCCGGACGCCGATCCGGTCCGCGACGCGCGCGCGATCGTCAACGAGCTCAAGCGCTACGACCCGGCGCTCTACGACAAAGCCGCGCTGGCTCGTGCTGAACAAGCTCGACCTCGTTCCCGCGGACGAGCGCGACGCGCGCGTCAAGGCGTTCGTGAAGGCGTACCGCTGGAAAGGCCCGGTGTTCGCGATCGCCGCGGTCAACGGCGAAGGCTGCCGCGAGGTCGTCTTCGCGATCCAGGACTGGCTCGACGCGCATCCCGACACGCCCGCGACGGCCGCGGCGTCGTGGAACGCGATCGAAGCCGGACCTGAATCGGAGCGCTCACGCATGAGCACGCCCGTCGCCTCCGCCAGGCGCATCGTCGTCAAGGTCGGCTCGAGCCTCGTCACCGACGAGGGCCGCGGGCTCGACCACGCGGCCGTCGCGCGCTGGGCGGAGGAGATCGCCGGCTTGAAGCGCGCGGGCCGCGAGATCGTGCTGGTCTCCTCCGGCGCGATCGCCGAAGGCATCAAGCGCCTCGGCTGGCGGACGCGGCCCTCGCGCGATGCACGAGCTGCAGGCGGCCGCCGCCGTCGGGCAGATGGGGCTCGTGCAGGCGTACGAATCCGCGTTCGCCGAAGTTCGGACTGCACACCGCGCAGATCCTGCTCACGCACGACGACCTCGCCGACCGCCGCCGCTACCTCAACGCGCGCTCGACGCTCGTCACGCTGCTCGGGCTCGACGTGATCCCGATCATCAACGAGAACGACACGGTCACGACCGACGAGATCCGCTTCGGCGACAACGACACGCTGGGCGCGCTGGTGACGAACCTGATCGAGGCCGACGTGCTCGTGCTCCTCACCGACCAGCAGGGTCTCTACACCGCCGACCCGCGCGAGGACGCAGCGGCGACGCTCGTGCGACGAGCGCGCGCGCCGGCGACCCGGAGCTCGAGGCGATGGCCGGCGGCGCCGGCAGCGCGCTCGGGCAGCGGCGGCATGCTGACGAAGGTCCTCGCCGCGAAGCGCGCGGCGCGCTCGGGCGCATCGACGGTGATCGCCTGCGGCCGCGAGGACCGCGTCCTGACGCGGCTCGCGGCGGGCGAGGCGATCGGCACCGCTGCTCGTCGCGCCGACCGATCTCGCTCGCCGCCCGCAAGCAATGGCTCGCCGATCACCTGCAGCTCGCCGGCCGGCTGACGCTCGACGCCGGCGCCGTGCGCGCGCTCGCGCGCGACGGCAAGAGCCTGCTGCCGATCGGCGTCGTCGCCGTCGACGGCGAGTTCGAGCGCGGCGAGGTCGTCGGCTGCTTCGACCCCGACGGCCGCGAGATCGCCCGCGGGCTCGTCAACTACAGCGCGCAGGAGACCGCGCGCATCCTGCGCAAGCCGTCGTCCGAGATCGAGGCGATCCTCGGCTACGTCGACGAGCCCGAGCTGATTCACCGGGACAACATGGTCCTGCTCGGATAGCCCGACAGGACCATATTGCGGCGAAGGCTAACTTGTGCGCAGCGAACGTTAAGCGAGCGAAGCGAGCGGCCGGAGCCACAATCTGAACTGCTGCGGCTCGCCGAGCCGCACCCTATTGCGGCGAAGGCTAACTTGCCGCACGCAGGAAGTTAAGCGAGCCCGCCAGGCGAGCGGCCGGAGCCACAACCTGATGCTGCGGGCTGAACGCCGAGAAGCACCAGGTTGCGGCGAAGGCTAACTGCCGCGCAGCAGCAAGTTAAGCGAACCCGCGGCGCGGCCCGCTCAGCGAGGCAGCGTGTTCTTGTAGACCTTCCCGTCCTTCATGATGACGAGGAAGTTCTTGTCGGGATTCTCGATCAGCCTGATGTCCTCTACGGGGTTGCCGTCGACGAGCAGCAAGTCGGCCATCGCGCCCTCCTCTACCACCCCGAGCTTGCCGGGATAGGGATTGCGCGGTCCCGACAAGCGCAATAGTTCGCCGTTGGTGCCGGTGGCCATCGTCAGCAATTCGGCCGGCGTGTACCAACGCGTCAGCTTCGCCAACTGCGCGCCCTGGCGCTTGGCGAGCGCGGCGGAGAACAGCACGTCGGTTCCGAAGACGGTCTTCAGTTGTACTTCTTCGCCAGCGCGTAGGCATTGTCGGTGCCACGAATCACTTGCAGCTGGCGCACGCGATTCGACGAGTCGGGCGGAAACGGTATCGCGTCCTCGTCATCGAGGAACGGCTGGATGCTGAGCCAGATCCCCTTCTCGGCCATGAGCTTCGCCGTCGATTCGTCCATCAAGTGTCCGTGCTCGATGTTCCGTACGCCGGCCGCAATTGCGGTCTGGATCGCGCGCGGCGTGTAGGCGTGCACGGTGACATAAGTGCCCCAGTTGTCCGCGGCCTCGACTGCTGCGCGCAATTCGGCCTCGGTGAAGGTCGACACGTCGAGAGGACTGTGCGGCGAAGCCACGCCACCGCCCGCCGTCAGCTTGATTTGCGACGCGCCCAGCAGCAGCTGCTCGCGAACGCGAACGCGGACTTCGTCGGGGCTGTCGGCGATCATGCTGCCGCCGATCTGCTCCATGCGGCTCAACGGGCCGCCGATGACCCGCGGCACTTCGAAGAGCTGGCGGAAGTCGCCGTGACCGCCCGTGATGGAGATCATGGCGCCGGACGGATAGATGCGCGGACCCACCACGAGCCCTTCGTCGATCGCGCGCTTGAGCCCGAAGACCGGACCGCCCAGATCGCGAACCGTGGTGAATCCGCGCATCAACGTGGCGGTGGCCTCCGCTGCCGCCAGCAGATTGAGGTAACCGACATCCGCCCTGATCGCCGCCGCGGCCTCGCGCGCACAGCATAGCGTGCCAGTGATCGTCGATGAGGCCGGGCATCAGCGTGCGTCCGTCGCCGGCAATGATGTTGGTGCGGGTATTGGGATCGACCGCAATGGGGGCGCTTGCGATTCGCGCGATGATCCGTCCGTTCACGAGAACGTTGGTCGGGCTGGACAACGTGCCGCTCTTGCCGTCGAATACGCGGACGTTCTCGAACAGTGTCGCCGTCTCGCCCCTGGATAGTGCTTGCTGTGCGATACAGGGACCGCTCGCCGAATGCGCTCAACGAACTCGTCGCAACGCAGGTCAAGAATGACACGAAGTTCATGGGGCTCCTTGGCGACCGGGTTGAAAGCGTTCGGCTCGAGCGAGGATTCACGACCAACCTGTGTCCCGTTTCAACCGAGCCGGCGGACAGCTTAGAATATCTCCGGAGTGCCCGCGATGCCCACCCATGACTTTCACTGAATCCGCCGCTGTACGAACGCCCGGAAGGCGGTTGCTCGACGCACTTGGTTTGTCGGTCCGGATGCTCGGGCACCTTTGCTGGGGGATAGTCCTGTGTTGGGCTGCCTGGCGATCTACTATTCGAACCTGCCATGGCCGTGGCTGCGTCTCGCGTCAGCCGTCGCCTTCGCGGCATTCGGCATCTGGGCCGTGTGGATCTGGCGCCGGCCGCGGATGCGCCTCGCCTTCGCCGGACTGGTTCTCCTCGTGTCCGTGTGGTCGGCAACCATCCTCCCTCTCACGATCGCGAGTGGCGCAAGGATGTCGCCGTGATGCCTCACGCCATCATCGACGGCGATCGTGTGCGTCTCGTGGATGTGCGCAACTTCGATTACCGGACCCGGAACGATTTCACGACGCGCTATGAAACGCGCGACGTGTTGTTGTCGCACCTGACCGGCCTGGACTTCTACGTGTCATTCTGGATGGAGGGGCCCATCGGACACACGTTCCTGAGCTTCATGTTCGACAATGCACCACCGGTTAGCATCTCGATCGAGACGAGGCCAGAGGCCGATGAAGGCTATTCGCCGATTGCCTCGATGTTCAAGCAGTATGAGTTGATCTATGTCGTTGGCGAAGAGCGCGACCTGGTCCGCCTGCGCACGAACTACCGCGACGAAGAGGTGTTCCTCTACCACCTGACGGTCTCGCCGGAGGCCGCGCGCCGGCTGTTCCTCGTCTACCTCGAACGGATCAACGAGCTTCACGGCCAGGCGGAGTGGTACCACCTGCTCAGCAACAGCTGCACCATCAATATCGTCCGGTACGCGAATGTCGCCGGCAGGACCGGCGGGCTCGACATCCGCCATGTTCTCAATGGCCTGGTCGATCGCTACTTCTACAACACCGGCCTGGTGAACACGTCGATGCCCTTCGACGAACTCCCCGCCGGCGCTCGAACATCACGGCGGTTTCGCGCGCGGCGGGCAATGGCGACGACTTCCCGCAGCGGATTCGTGCGTCGTTGCCGCCGGCACGCCTCTGACGCGCGGTGCGCTGCGTCAGCGATTCAAGGACGAGTTCAACCCACGAGCTGTCACTGATCATGACCCTCAAGCGTTGCCACGACCCTATTGACGGCGGCGGTTGGAACCGTCGACCTACCGCCTAATTTGTCGCGCCGAGCGAACGCGCGCGACATGCGAGGCCGGAGCCAGCACCTGGTCCTGCTGGCATAGCCAACGGGGTTGACCTACACTTCGACAATACGAATTACACGGGGGAGGCACTACCATGAACCTGGTCGATCGCGTAAAGAATATCCTGATGAGCCCGCAGAGCGAGTGGCCGACGATCGCCGCGGAGGCGGCGACGACGCAGTCGATTTATGTCCCTTACGTCCTGATCCTGCAGCGATCGGGCCCATCGCCGCCGCGCTCGTCGGCGGCGGCGTGGGACTCCTGGTCGGGATCGTGAGCTACGTGGTCGCGCTCGCAATGACGTTCGTGCTCGCGCTCATCGCCGATGCGCTCGCGCCGTCGTTCGGCGGCGAGAAGGACTTCGTCGCCTCGCTCAAGCTCACCGCCTACGCGTCGACGGCAGTCTGGATCGCCGGAATCTTCAGGCTGCTGCCCTTCATCGGCGGGATCATCGGACTGCTCGCGCTGATCTATACGTGCTACACGTTCTATCTCGGTGCGCCGGTCCTGAAAAAGTGCGCTCCGGACAAGGCCGTCGGCTACACGATCGTCGTCGTGGTCTGCGCCCTCGTTCTCGGCTTCGTGCTGATGGGAGTACTCGTCTCGGCCATGATCGGCGGCGGCATGGCCGGCATGACAGGCTTCGGGATGATTAGCTGATGCGTGTCTCGCTCCTGGTCCTCGCGGCGGTGGTCGCGCCGGCTGCAGCGCAGGCTGCGTCGCCGATGCAGCCCGGTCTCTGGGAATCGACGGTGTCCGTGTCCCGCCAGGGCCGCGTTCCGCTCGTCTCGACGGAGCAGGACTGCATCACTCAGAGCGAGATCGACGACGG
Organism: uncultured beta proteobacterium; assembly: GCA_963830485.1. Classification (GTDB taxonomy): domain Bacteria; phylum Pseudomonadota; class Gammaproteobacteria; order Burkholderiales; family Casimicrobiaceae; genus CAIWHR01. The sequence goes on along the minus strand of CAWHNE010000023.1, from coordinate 3,716 downwards.
CACCAAGTCGCTGCCGAAGCCGGGCGGCGACTGCCAGCTGTTCAACGTCGCGACCGCCGGCTCGAAAACCACCTACGAATTCGCGTGCAGGGACGGCACCGCGACGCTGCAGGGACGGGCCGAGTTCGCGATCGAGGCGACGCGCTACGACGGCAAGCTCGACGCCGTCACCCGGCGCGGCACCGCCCCGGAGGTTGCGACAACGATGACGTGGGCCGCGAAGCGCGTCGGGGAGTGTGCGCAGCGGTAGCGTCTGCTGCTAATCGCCGCGGGAGGTCGGGTCGGCGTACGACGGCGGCATCACCGGATGCGGGAAGCCGTACAGACGCTCGCGGCGCGTCTGCGGTCGGACGTGGAGATAGCGCTCGAGCTCGGTCAGCGCGCGGCGATAGACCTCGCGCTTGAATTCGATCACGGTATCGAGCGGCACCCAGTAGTCGTGCCACCGCCACGCGTCGAACTCTGGGCGCTCGTTCGCACGCAGCTTGACGTCGTGTCGCGGCCGACGAGCCTCAGCAGATACCAGATCTGCAGCTCCTGCCCGCGGTAGCTTCCCCGCCACTCGCGCTTGATCCAGTGCTGCGGCACCTCGTAACGCAGCCAGTCACGCGTGCGACCGAGAATCCTGACGTGGTGCGACTGGAGCCCGACTTCCTCGTTCAGCTCCCGGTACATCGCCTGCTCGGGCGCTTCACCGGGGTTGATGCCGCCTTGCGGAAATTGCCACAAGTGTTCGCGTACCCTCTTGCCCCAAAAAACCAGATTCCTGGCGTTGACGACGACAATGGCAACGTTCGGGCGATAACCGTCGCGGTCCAACATGGCGGTCACCCTGGAACGATAAGTTGACCCGATTGTTCCACAGAACGGGTTCCGTGGAAAGGCGAGGTGGCGGCACGCCGACCGGAGCACGCTTACCGCTGCACCCGTCCTCCGCCCGCCGAGGTGCGCTCGCGCGGCATCGCCGCGAGCGACAGCTTGCGGCCGCGGCGCAGCACGACGAGTCGCATCTCTCGGCCGATCGCCTCCGCGCCCAGCGCGCGCTGCAGATCGTCGACGTTCGCCACCGGCGCATCGTCGACACCGACGACGATATCGCCCTCGCGGATGCCGGCGGCGGCCGCGGGGCCGTCATCCTCGAGCGACACCACCAGTACGCCGGTCTCCGACGCGAGATGGAAGAACCGCACCACGCGCCGCAGCAGCGGCACGTCCTGCCGCCAACGCCGATCCACGCGCGCCGACGCGGCCGTCGCGGATCAGGCTCGTGGCCACGAACTTGGCCAGGTCCACGGCGATCGCGAAGCAGATGCCCTGCGCGGGCAGGATCATCGCGGTGTTGACGCCGATCACCTCGCCGCGCGTGTTGACGAGCGGGCCGCCGGAGTTGCCGGGATTGAGCGACGCGTCGGTCTGGATGACGTCGTCGATCAGCCGGCCGGACTGCGCGCGCAGCGAGCGGCCGAGCGCGCTCACCACGCCGGTCGGTGACCGTGGCTGGAAGCCGAACGGGTTGCCGATCGCGATCGCCACCTGGCCCACGCGCACGCTGCCGCGAATCGCCGAGCGGCCGCGGGCGGCACGCCGTCGGCCGCGATGCGGACCACGGCGAGGTCGGTGTCGGGATCGTCGCCCACGAGCGTCGCCGCGCGCGCGCCGGCCGTCGGCGAGCATCGCCGAGATCGTCGCCGCGCCGTGCACGACGTGGCTGTTCGTGAGCAGAAGCCGTCGGTCGTGAACACAAACCCCGACCCGGCGCCGTGCGCGTGCGCACCGCGCGTGCCGTGGCGGCGGCGAACGGCGACGTGCGCAACTGCCGGTGCGACACGCTCTACCGCGCCGGTCACGGCAGCCGAATAGGCATCGTGCAGCAGCGCATCGGAGGACGGAGAGGCTCCGGCCGGAAACGAGGCGAAGGCACCGGATTCCGCATCTTCGATGCGCTCCACGACGGGCCATGAGAGATCGCGAACCATGCGGAAAAAGATGGCGTCCGCCGCAGTGTTTTCAAGGACATGTGCAACCTCGGGGCGATGGCCCTGCGTGAGGCGCGGGCATTGTCCGAATCTTGCGCCAAATCAATGACCGTTGCTGCCTTCCCGGCGAGGATGGCGCGATGACGACGCGCGCTGGACGCAGCGACGTGCGCAGCCCTACGCGCGGCCCCGCCAACGCGGCGCCGCAGGAAGAACGCTTGGGTGTCCAGCCATGAACATTTCCAGCCTTGTCGTGCGCGCGCGCCCCGACGCCGGCGCGGCCGTCCGCGCCGCGCTCGAGCGCATGCCCGGCATCGAAGTCAGCGCCGCAAGCGATGCTGGTCAGATCGTCGTCGTTGCGGACCACGACGACACGGCCGATGCAGCCGACAGCTTTGTCGCAATTCGTGCGATAGAGGGGGTGCTCTCGGTCTCGCTCGTCTACCAATACGGCGACGACAGCCCTATCTCCGAGGAGGTTTGAGCCATGAGCATCACCCGACGCGACTTCATCAAGGCCCAGGCCGCCGCGGCCGCAGCCGCCCTCGCGGGCATCGAGCTTCCCGCGGCGGCAGCCACGCAGGCGGCGAAGGCGCCAGGCGACTTCGCGATCAAGTGGGACAAGGCGCCGTGTCGCTTCTGCGGCACGGGTTGCGGCGTGCTGGTCGGCACGAAGGATGGCCGCATCGTCGCGACGCAGGGCGATCCCGACGCGCCGGTCAACAAGGGACTGAACTGCGTGAAGGGCTATTTCCTGTCGCGGATCATGTATGGCAACGACCGGCTCACGACACCGCTCCTGCGCAAGAAGAACGGCGTCTACGACAAGAACGGCGAATTCACGCCCGTGTCCTGGGACGAGGCTTCGACGTGATGGCGACGAAATGGAAGGAGTCGCTCGCAAAGAAGGGACCGACATCGGTCGGCATGTTCGGCTCGGGCCAGTGGACGATCTGGGAGGGCTACGCGGCGTCGAAGCTCTTCAAGGCGGGCTTCCGCAGCAACAACATCGACCCGAATGCACGCCACTGCATGGCGAGCGCGGTCGCCGGGTTCATGCGCACGTTCGGCATCGACGAGCCGATGGGCTGCTACGACGATCTCGAGCAGGCCGATGCGTTCGTGCTGTGGGGCTCGAACATGGCCGAGATGCATCCGATTCTGTGGTCGCGCCTCATCGACCGCAAGCTGACCGCGCCGCACGTGAAGGTCGCGGTGCTATCGACTTTCGAGCACCGGAGCTTCGACCTCGCGGACCTGCCGATCGTGTTCACGCCGCAGGCCGACATGGCGATCCTCAACTACATCTGCAACTACATCATCAGTAAGGGAAAGGTGAACACCGAGTTCGTCACGAGAACGTCGCGTTCATGCGGGGCGTGACGGACATCGGCTACGGGCTGCGCCCGAACCATCCGGCGGAGAAGGACCAGAAGAACAACGGCTATGCCGGCCCCGACGGCAAGGCGCTGGGCGACCCCAACAACGCCGAGAAAATCACCTACGAGGAATTCGCGAAATTCGTCGCCGAATACACGGTCAACAAGACATCGAAGATTTCCGGCGTGCCCGTGCGCGACCTCGAGGCGCTGGCCGAAATTTACGCTGATCCGAAGCGCAAGGTCGTCTCGTACTGGACGATGGGCTTCAACCAGCACACGCGCGGCACGTGGGTCAACAACATGATCTACAACGTGCATCTGCTCGTCGCAGATCTTCCGACCCGGCAATGGACCGTTC
>CAWHNE010000022.1:0-209879 GCA_963830485.1 uncultured beta proteobacterium | reverse complement strand
GGTCCTGCGCAACGTCGGGGGAATGCGGCTCATTGGCCAATGTCATGGACCGGGCCAAGTAGAAACCTCATATCGATCGTCGCGGCGCACACGTGGCCATGCCGTAACGCGCCGACAGAATGAGCGCGTTCCAAGCAGTCGACATCATTTCTCGTCAGCGTTCAATTTTTTCATACTAGCAGAATGCCAAGCGCCGTGGAAATGCACAGCTGCGGACATACGGCGCCGATCGGTTGCGTCAGCAACGACGCGCCACCAGTCCGACCGCATGGTCGCAGAAATCCAACGGGATCCGTGGGTCTTGCGGCGGCTTGCGGGCATCGATGTGTTCCTGCGAACATGCGCATCGGCGGCGTTCTCTTGCACTTCTGATAGGCTCTGCGACGCGTGTTCCAGGCAGCCGACACTCCCATGACGAAGGACCACAACAGCCGGCCCGGAAACGACACGTTCGAACAAGCGTGGCGAAACCGTTTCGAGGAGTTTGCGTCGCTTCGCGACGACGATGCCGGTATAGCGGGCTGGAGTTCCGCCGGGCTCGACGCCCGCATGCGTCGATTCGCCGAACTCTGGCACCCCGGCCGACCGGGAATGCGCTGGCTCGATGCCGGCTGCGGTGCGGGAACCTACGCACGGTACCTGATGGCGCGGGATATCGACGTGACGGGCATCGATTATTCGCTGCCCGCTATCCGGAAGGCGAAAATGCGCAGCCCGCCGGAAATCGGATACGCTGTGGCCGACGTGCGTCACTTGCCGTTCAGGGCCGAAACTTTCGACGGCGTACTCTGCTTCGGCGTGATTCAAGCGTTGGGTGAGAGCGAAACGGCGCTGCGCGAGCTATGTATGCTGACGCGTCCCGGTGGTGAATTATGGGTCGACGCGCTCAATCGAGCCTTCGTCATCAATGCCGCTCGAGTCCTCGCCAGAAAGCTGAGGCGCCGTCCCGCCCACCTACGATATGAATCGCCCCGAAAGCTCAAGCGCATCCTGATCGCTCAAGGATTTCGTGACGTCGCCGTATTCTGGATGCCGATTGCGCCGCCACGCTGGCCACGGTTGCAGCGGTTCGTCGAAACGCCGCTTCTTCGGCGGATGCTGCGATTCGTTCCCCTATTCGGACCGCTGATCAGTCACTCGTTCATCGTTCGATGCACGAAGCCGATCCGGTCTTCGGCCGCCGCTGGGGCGCCAGCGTGATGCCGCGATGGGGAAAGCCGTTCTTTCGCGTCTTGGCCGGCGCGATGTCGCCGGGCGGGCGTCGCGCTCGCCTTTCGATCCTCATCTACCATCGCGTTCTGGCGCACGAGGATCCGCTCAATACGTGGGACGTGACGGCCGGCGTGTTCGAAGCCCAGATGCGCGTGGTCGCCGAGAATTTCGTGCCATTGCCGCTTTCGGAAGCCGTCGACCGGCTGATGATCGGCGAACTGCCTCCGCGGGCGGCGTGTGTAACGTTCGACGACGGATATATCGATAATGTGGAGGTCGCCTTGCCCATTCTTCAGAGGCACGGGCTGTCCGCCACGTTCTTCGTCGCGACCGGCTACCTCGATGGCGGTTGGATGTGGAACGACAAGGTCATCGAGGCGCTCCGCTCCATGCCCGGGCCGGCGCTCGACCTCCAGGCGTGGGGGCTGCCGATCTTCGAACTTGGCAGCGACCAGACCCGCCGGCTTGCGATCCAGCGGATTCTGCCTGCCTTGAAGTACCTGCCTGGTCCGCAGCGCGAAGCGCGTGCAGAGCACTTGGCGGTCGCCGCCCGTGTGCCGGCAGGGAAGGGCCCGATGATGGGCGACGCACACGTGCGCGCATTGCGCGCGGCCGGCATGGAAATCGGCGCGCATTCGGTGACGCATCCCATTCTGGCCCGAGTAGCGGCCGCACAGGCCAGAGCGCGAAATCGCGGAAAGCGGCCAACGGCTGGCCGAAATTCTGCGTGAGCCGATTCGTTTGTTCGCGTACCCAAACGGCAAACCCGGAGAGGACTATGGTCCGGAGCACGTGCGCATGGCGCGTGATGCCGGATATTGCGCCGCCGTTTCGACGGCGTGGGGCGTTGCCGCCACCGGTTCGGACGTCTACCAGTTGCCGCGTTTCACGCCGTGGGACCGTACGCCCGCGCGATTTGCGCTGCGCCTTCTGAGCAACATGCGAAGCGTCACGACCACCTGATCGACGGATGTGTCGGAACGCCGGCGCCCGCGGAACAACGCGGGGGGCCGGATCTTGCATCCCACATCCAGTCTGGAACGGCGGACACCGTTGCGTGCAACCAGCGTCGCCCGGTATCTATCGGGGGGCCGGGGAAGCCTGGGAATCCGAGCCGATCGGGGACGCGGCATCGGGCATTGGCGTGTCGATCGGCTTCCATTGGCCAGCTCGTTTTAGCTTGTCGCGGAGGCCCGGCACCGACGCACCGAGTTGGTAAGCCCGCTGCGCGTGCGCGTTCGCGAGTTCGAATTGCTTGGTTTCGAAATAGACCAATCCCAGGTTGTAGTGGGCATTGAGCGAGTTCGGGTCAAGGGTCAGTGCCTTCTCGAAGCTTGCGATCGCTGCGGGAAGCCGCTTCGCCCGAAACAGGTAAATGCCCTGCAACACGTAAGTGGCAGCGACATTCGGATTGACCGCGATGGCGTTTTCGAATCGCTCCTGAAGGTCGCACCGAGGCGATTTCCATTGCTCACACAACTCTATGAGCAGCATTAGGCCTCGCGGATGATTGGGAAAATAAGTCAGGATAAACCCAATGTCTCCGGCCCCCGACTCGTACGAGCGGGAGCGCAGCTTGTCTGTGGCCAGACCCAAGTGATACTTCTCGACATTGCGCAGCAGTTCGGTACCCGCGCCTTTGTAGTAGTCGTTGTTCGTTGGCTGCGCGAAGGTCGGTGCCGAGCCGAGGCAGATGCAAGCGAGCGCAAGCACGGCCGCAGCGGTGCCGAGCATGGAAAGCAGCGCCATGTATTGGCGTGAGTAGGAACGTCTACGAGGCATCTTCGCTGTGCGCCACATTGCATCAGCGCCCACATGGACGGGCATTCCGTGGGAGCCTAACGCGAAATCTTTCGCGCTTGTCACTTCCGCGGCGCTGTTGTCTTGGCGGAGCAGCGCGGCGAATCATTCCACCTATTCGTACCGGTTTCATTGATACGTAACTGTCAGCTTGGGTCGCAGCGTAGTGTCGGTCGTGTACTCGCTCGAGACGAAGTACTTGAGGTTGCTGCCGGTGGTTGTCTGCGCCATGCGCCAGCCGTAGTTCGCGCCGCTCGCCCATTGTCGCACGCGGAGAGTCACGTCGAAGCTGACCCAGCCTGACGGGGTCCCCTTAATTTAGCGTGGCGGTTGCGACGTGGGTCCGGAACCGCATTTCCAACATCGTGAGCACCCATGCGCGGGTGTTTCATAGCCTGCGTGCTCCCGCAGACGTCGGTCAGCGCGGCGGGCTCGGACCGACCCCGGCGACTGTCCGTCGCGCTACGGGAGCGGCGCAACTTCGCCTAGCCCGGCACCTGAAGGGTCGTCACTCTCTCCAGGCGAACGGGATGTCGGTCCCAATGCCATAGGCCCACATGGCCTGCGCGGTGCCGTCGAGCTTCGTGTTCACGTACCAGACCCCGTTGCGGACGATGCAAAGGTCCGCCTTGCCATCGCCGTCGTAGTCGAACAGGACCGGAATGTCGCCCGCGGCGCCTCCGAAGGGCACGGTGATGTTGGCGACGCCGTCGCGGTTGGTGTCGATGTACCAGAAGCCATTCCGGTAGATGACGAGGTCGGCAATCCCGTCCCCGTTGACGTCGCCGGCGAGCGCGATGTCGCCGGCCAGTCCGCCGAAACCGAACGTCATCGTCGCGACGCCGTCCTGGGCGGTGCTGACGAACCACTGGCCGCCGCGATAGATCACGAGGTCGTCGCGGCCGTCGCCGTTGAAATCGGCAAGGAGCGGGACGTCGCCCGCGACGCCGCCGAACACCGCGGTGAAGTCCGCGATGCCGTCACGGTTCCAGTCGGCGTACCACACACCGTTGCGGTAGAGGACGAGATCGTAGGTCCGACCCGGGTCGATCCGACCCACGAGGGGCTTGTCGGTCGGCACGCCGAAATCGACCTTCTGATCCGCGTTGTGGTCGAAGTCGACGTCGATGAAGAAGCGGGCGGTCGACGGCCGCCAGACTGCAATCGTCACTGTCGGCGTTGGGCCGCTCGAGTAGACGACGGTGAGCTTGGGCCGCAACGTAGTGTCAGTCGTGTACTCGCTCGAGACGAAGTACTTGGTGTTGATGCCGGGGGTGGTCTGCGCCATGCGCCAGCCGTAGTTCACGCCGCTCGCCCATTGCCGCACGCGGGGAGTCACGTCGAAGTTGACCCAGCCGGGGTCAAAGCTGGGGGTGACGAGCGCGTCGGTGGTCGTGCTGTAGTCGGTGCCGGCACCGGCGGCACCGACTACGGTCCACGGCACGCCCGTCTGACTGACCGTCCACGTCGCCTGGCTCTCGACCCACGGCTTGAGCAGCGCGTTCAGCTGGAGCGTGTCGTCGTAATACCCCTTGTACAGCGCGAGCGTGGCCGACTGGATCACGGCGCCGTTCGGAACCGGTCCACCCTCCGACTGGTAGATCGCGAAGCGGAGCAGCGAGTTGTAGTTGACCGGGTCCACTAACAGCGCGTCGAGAGCGCCACGCACGGTCGTGGGCAGATAGCGGTCGAGGTAGGTGTCGCTCACGCCGGCGTAGCCGCTCAGACCGCGCTGAAGGACACTCGTCGTCAGCGTGGCGCTCACGGTGAACGCCACTGGCGCCGACGCCGTCATGCCGCCGACGTTGTCGACCGCGACGGCCACGACGGAGTAGCTCCCGACGAGGATCGGCGCGATGCTCACCGCGTAAGGCGCGCTTGTCGCCTGCCCGACCTTGTCGCCGTTGACGTAATACTCGACACGCGCGATGCTGCCGTCAGCATCGGCGGCGCTCGCCGTCAGAATGATCGTCGTGGCGGGCGCGACATCGGTGCCGGCCGCGGGCGCGGTGACGCTTACGGTCGGTAGCGCATTGCCCGTCGGATTGGGCTGCGCCCAGCCGACGGGCTTGTAGATCCAGATGTCGCCGTCGTTGATGTCCTGCAGCCCGATGAACGCGTCGTAGTACGCCGCGTAGCGCCACTTGCCCATGACGCCCGTCTGAACGTCGCCCGGAGGGGCCGGCGGCGGCGGAACGGGACGCTGCGTCGCGGTCCAGCCCGTGGTCGGGTTGCCGGAGGCGGGGGGCGTCAACTCCCAGATCACGCCGGCGCCGCACCACAGCAGGAATCGGCCGCGGGTCGGATCGTATTCGAGGCCGCAGTTCTGGATGTTGACGCTGTTCGCCGTCAACCACGACTGCAACGCCGCAATGGACGCATTGACCTGGACGCTCTTGTCGGGATTGCTCGGTCCCGCGGTGGTCAGGTCCCAGAACTGGAAGGGCGTGGTGTTGTTGCCGGTGCGCACGAACAGTCGGCGCACCGGGTCGTAGCCGCAGGTCGTCTGGCCTGCCACCCCCACCGCGTAAGCACCGACCTTCGAAATCTGATCGACAGCCGGATTCGCGAGATTCGTAAGCTGATAGCGATAGAGATTGAGGCTCGTCGCGCCCGCGTTCGCCGACGCGACGTATACGACGTCGAGTCCGCCTTCTGTCGCATAGCCGGTACAGCCTTGTACGTGCGTGCCGGGCAGCGGCTGGCCGGCGAGCCAACGGTGAATATCGCGGTTCTGCCACATCTGCCCCCCCACGATCGACGTGGGCGAGACGCGCTTGACGTTCGAGCCCGTCGTTCCGCCGACCTTGTTGCCGTCGGCGCGATTCGGATCGAACAGGTAGGGGCCGGTGAGGCGCGTATTGCGTGGTCGGGTTCGACTCCAGCGGCCGGATGAACGGGCCGCCGTTATTGTAGGCGGCGCCGCCCCACGTCATGAAGCGGTCGGCGACCGGAAGGAACAAATTGTTGTCGTACGTGTGCGACGAGATCGGCGCGTTGTCGACCCCGTCGATGGCGATTTGCCCGAGCAGCGGGTCGGTCTTGATCTCGCTGGGCAACGAGGCCCGCTCCCACATCAGGTTGCTCGAGCGCCAGCGATAGACGTCGTTGCCGGGGTAATTCGCGTGCCCACCACCCCACAGGATGAGGTCGCCTCGATTGCTGTCCCAACCAAATCCGCTCCATGGCAGGATAATCTTCGATGGCGGCTGCGGGCAGCAGTCCGTCGAGCGGCTCCAAGGAACTGGGCGTCCAGACGTTGCTGTACAGATTCGCGTTCGCGTGCAGCCAGGAGTTCTCCGGCATCTGCAGCAGGAGCGGCAACAGCGGGCCCGAGAACACGTACGGCGGTGGTGTTTGGGCACGAGGCAATGCCCGCGCAGGCACCGACAAGGATCGCTGCGATCCACCGGGCGAGGCATACTCCGAAGGGATGTCGTGTCATGAGTCCCTCACGCCGGCACGGAATTGCGATCTTCGTCCACGACCGCGGTCCCCGACGCACCCGTGCGGACCTTGACGTCCGCGCACTCCGTGTCTCGGCCCGGTCATTTTGGCGCGGGAACGCGCGATTGGCCACCGCTACGCTTGCCGTTCGTCGGCGCATCGAGGGCGCGTTTCGGATAGAGCGCGCAACGCCGCACGCATTCTAACCCCGTGCGTCCGCCTGCGCGGGCCGAAATGCGCGAGGGGCGACAAAGCGCCGCCCCTGTTGTCGAATGCATTCTGCGTCCATGCGCTTGCCAGGGTCAATGTGATGAGCGGTAATAATCGACACGCAGCGTGGGGTGCGCATGTCACTGCGTTGCCAACCCCTTGTAGACCGCGCCCAACGTGGCGCCCATTTTGGCAAGATCAAAACGACCGACAAGACTTTGGCGACCGCGTTCGCCTAATGCCTTGACTTGATCTCCCATACGAAGCAACTCGATTATCGCGCCCGAAAACGCCTCCGGGGTCAACGGGCTAACCGTACGGCCGATGTCTTGGCTCGTTATGATTTCCGGGATTCCTCCGACATGACTGGCGACAACAGGAATCCCCGAAGCCATCGCTTCGATCACAACCATCCCGAAGGGTTCGGCACGCGTGGGAAGAAAGAACACGTCGAAAGTTGCCAGGATGTCGGGGATATCAGCACGACTGCCGAGGTAGACCACGCTCTCCTTCAGCGGGCCCTTCCTGGTTCGCTCCATGATGGATTGAAAATAGGGCTCTTCGCCGACCGCCTTGGGCCCGACGATAACAAACTTGAATTTCTTGCCACTATCCAGCAGACGCTCGGCCGTGTCGAGGAACAGATCGATGCCTTTTCTGTGGCTGATTTGGGCGACCGTTCCGATCACGATGTCGTTCCGTGCCAATCCAATCGCCTCGCGTATTGAGTGGCCGCCGGCAAAAACGCCGACATCGACTGCATTGTGCAAGACGACGCACTTCTCCTTGATTTTTTCGAAGCCGACGATTTGGTTGCCCTGCGCCGCGGAGCAAAGGAATACTCTGCTCGCCGCCACGTAATTCAAATTGCGGTCGGAAACAGTTCCCGGATTGTGAAAGTGCAACGCAACCGGGATCCGCATAAGACGTGCCGCCAATACGATGTCACTATTCCAACCCGGTTCGTTCATGTGAACGATATCGACACCGAATTCCCTTAACAGCCGGCACTTTTGGCGCACGTTCCGCATGAACCCTAGCGGATGTTTCCAGGAAACACTATTGACCACACCGCTGACGATTTCTACGTTCTTGCTGCGCAATTCATCTATCAGCGAGCCCGCGCCAGACGCAAGAAATGCCGGTTGAAACGCAATGCGGTCCAATGAATCTATCATTCGAAGCAAGACGCGGGGCGAGCCAGTGTCTACGTGAGCGCTCGAGTAGTAATACAAGACTTTAAGTGGTTTCATGACTCAGTCGTTTCGGATCCGCTGGAGTGACCCCCGGGCGAGAGTCTCCAGGTCCAAAGTCGCGAATGGTGCCGGCTCGGACGGACTCATCAACTGCCGAACCACAGGCATGGGTTATCACTCATCTGCCGCCCCTGATTTCCAAACCACCGGTGGCATGGCTCTGGAACCACATTTCCAGCATCATCAGCACCCATGCGAGGGTTCCGTAATAGCCCGCGTGCTCCTGCAGACGGCGGGTCATCAGTTCGTCGAGCAGGGTGTCGTTGAAGATACGGCGCTCGCGCAGGCCGGCGAGCGCATCGCCGGCCATCTGCCGCAAATGCGTGTTGTCGCGCAGCCAGATGCCGGTGGGCAACCCGAATCCGTGCTTGTGCTTGGCGATGACTGCCTCGGGCAGAAAATCGCGGAGCGCTTCCTTGAAGAAGTAGCGCAGCCGCGTGCCGCGAAGCTTGAAGTCGGGCGGAAGCGTCGCCGAGAAGTCCACCACGGCATCGTGCAGCAGCGGAAAAGCCACATCGACGCCCGCGATATCGCAGGTTCGCGTGACCTTCGGCAGGTCGTTGTCTGCCAGAGTGAACTTGATGTCGAGCGCGAGCATCCGGTTGATCAGCGATTGCGCGTGTGCCCCGTCGTAGGCTTGCTTGAGTTGAGCCATCGGCATGCCGCAGTCGACCTGCGCCAGGAAGTCCATGTTGAACACGTTCTTCGGGCCCAGTCGTTCTACGAGGTTATAGCTCTCGTAGCGTGCCGGCATCGGTTGACGCGCCTGTTCCACGTAGCTGCGCCCCCTCCGTAACAGCGGGATCCTGGCCGCCCCCGGCAGGCCGAACAGCGCGCCCGACAGCAATGCGCGCGCGACGCCGGGCAGCCGGTCGTACAGCGCGAGCCGGTATTGGCGTGCGTAGCGGTCGTTGCCGCCGAATAGCTCGTCCCCGCCGTCGCCGCCAAGCATTCGCTGGACGCCGTCCTGGACGGCCCGCCGCGCGCAATAGTAGGCGGGAACGGCGGACGCGTTGCCGAACGGCTGATCGTACGCCGCGGCGATGAGTGGCACCGCGGCCACGACGTCATCGGGGGTTACGTAATATTCGTGATGGTCCGCCTTGAAGTGACGTGCCGCGATGCGCGCGTACTCCATCTCGTCATAGCCTGCCGCATCGAAGCCGATCGAGTACGTTTGCGGCGCCGAGCCCGTGACTGCGCCGAGCAGTCCCGAGACGGTGGAGCTGTCGGTGCCCCCCGAAAGGAAGGCGCCGCAGCGTTCGTGACCGGCACACGCGCCGACACCGGCGGTCAGCGCTTCGCGAAACGCAGGCTTGAAGTCGGCGATGCTGCCGGTCCGGTCTTCGACGAAGCGCAGCGTCCAGTAGGTTCGCGCGGCTGCTCGTCCGTTTTCGAACAGCAGGCATTGTGCTGGCAGCAGGCGCGTATGTTCACGGTAAACGGTCTGGGGGCCCGGTACCATGTGGAAGTACACATAGTCGTACAGGGCCTGCGGCACGAGCGTGGCGCGCGACTGCGGGTGCGCGTTGAGTACGTCCGATGTTGCGCCGAAGATCAGGGTGCCGCCCTCGCATTGATAGACGATGTTGCGCACGCCGATGCGGTCGATGGCAAGCAGAGCGCGACCATTGCGCTCGTCGATGAGCGCAAGCGCGAAGTCGCCGCCGATCTGGGCGATGACTTCGTCGCCACGCTCGATCCAGGACGCGACGATTGCCTGACAGAAGGCGTCGATCGTCTGGCCTCGGGCGCCTCGATCACGCCACATCGGGTGGCCCTGAACCGCCACACGAATCGGGCCCGACTCGAGAATCGCGGCGGTCCCTGCGGGTCCAACGGCGGCGATGCCGAACCGGGCGCCGACCGCGGTCGTGCGCGTCGCCGGGATTGCGCCACGCGAAGCGCCGTTGCATCGCGTCGATGACCTCCTTGGCGCTGCCGCCCGCCTCACCGTACCAGCCGCAGATACCCGTCACGGCGCTCTCCGGTGATCGTTAATCGATTGCACCGTCGCCCTTCGCGACCGCCGCGGCCCGCGTCCGAAACCGGTCGCGCACGCGTCGCGCCGCCGGCTTCAGGGCAAGCTCCCACGCCGCGAGCGCCCGTCCCTTGAGCGATCGGGCATATACCGTCATCGCGTGGACAGGCTGCGTTTCGTCCGCCCACCGGTCCTTGTAGACATTGTCTCCCGGGCCCATCAGATAACTCCGCAATCCCCGTTGGAACAGCGATTCGAGCATGCAGCGATTCAGATGGGATCCTGGCGACAGGGACTCATAGCTCGCGTCGAAATCGGATCGCAACGCGTACACGTCTGCATCGCCGATAAGTTGGTATTCCATCGCAATAGGCTTGTCGTCGAGCAACAATCTCCAGATCGAAAGCCAGCCGCGATCGTGCGCGTGATAGGAGAGGCGGCGGATGAAGGCCTGAGGCCCGGGTTGGTCGAGCGAGTTGCCGGTCCCGCGCTTCCAGCTATGAGCGGATATGCGGGTGATGTCATCCAGGACGCGGTCGACTTCCGCGCGATCTCCGGTCCCCGGTGCCAACCAGCGGACATCGACGGCGCCAGCCTTGGCGAGGCGGTTGGCCGCCAGGTTGGTCGCCTTCTTGAGTCGGCGGCTGCGGGACGCGTAGTAAGCGTCCCAGGGTGTATCGAGCGCGATGACGGGATTGGCGGCCGCGAGCCGAATGTCGGAGCGCAGACCTCGTTCCGCCAGCGCCGCCGCGAGGATCGTGACCCCGATAGCGCCAGCAGGCAGATAGCGAAGGCGGAGGACGTCCCAATCGACCTGACGGCGCAGAAGCTCGTCGGCGAACGCATTGGCGACGAATGCGGCATCACCGGCGGTTGCCAACACGTCGCAGCGCTGGGTATCCGGCACCGCAAGAAACGCCAGCGACCGACCCGGCGCTCCGCCCGCGACTGCGTGGTCGCGCACCAGCGGCAACGCCCCCACCAATTCGCCGTCGCGCTCGCAACACAAGACGAACAGACTGGCTGAGAGTGTTCGCCACTGCCATGCGGCGTCCAGCCACCCATGCGAGAGAAACAGCGTTTGCCGCGCGCAGCGGCCGTAAAGTCGGTCCCATACGGGTTGAAGCGCCGCAAAATCCTCGGGCCTGGTGACGATTCGGAGGTCCACTGACTTGGCGGTACGACGTCGAAACGCAGTCGGCAGGTTAGCACATGTGCATGACCGTTTTCTTCGAACACGTGCGACCCACGACGCGTGAAACCGTTACCTCAACATGGGTCCGATGTATCTTCGGGCGATCACGACTTTGTCGATGAATAGATGCTGAGCCCGCGGGGACCGTGCGCTCCTGCCGTAGTACACGTTCATCCAGATTTGCTCGATCCGAATCGAGGCGACGTCGCGAAGACGGAGCCCCTTCTTCTCGAAGGCGAGCCAGCCGTCGACCCAAGCGCGAAACACGGCGTCTATGTCGCCTGGCCGATTGAGCTTGGCGTATTGCTCGATGCAGTACCAGCGGTTCCTCGCGAGAAGACCGTGCTGCTCGAGGGACCAGGCCCAGTCTTCGCCCCAAGCATCCCCAAGGTTCCAATCGGCGTGAAGTTCCGATACGGGTTGGCGGACTCAGGCTGGCGGAAGAGGCGCCTCGCAGCGACCCTCCGGTGGTGTCTTCTTGCTGGCGACTACCCCGGCCCGCCTTCCCGTAGATCCCGCGGGTACTCGGCAATTTGCCGCCGTCGGTCGATCAGTGGGCGAGTTTCGGTGCAGGCGGAGTCGATCGCAAGAATCGGAGGTGAAGCGCCGTCTCTTGGCCGCCGCCCGCGGTTTGCTCGAAGAAGGGCATCGCGGAGGCCTTGCTTGTCCGCTTTCTGGGTCGTCGGCGCGTTCGACAGCCCCACCGACGCGCGGCGGCGGGCGTTCCTATCCTTCCTCCTCGTGCTCCCGGGGCTCCTGCGTGCCGGACGATGCCGTCGCGCCTGCGCCGACGCGCGTCGCGTGGTCGCGGTGTGGCAATAGGTCGCAGTCCGTTAAGCGTAGACGCGATGGGATCATCGTGAGCAATCATTACGGCGCGGTACGTCATTCGGGGCAAAGTGACCGTTCGTCGGGACGCGGCGTGAATATTGCGGAGATTTCGCGCTTCCCATTGCCAAGCACGACGACATCGTCATAGCATGCGACTTCCCCGGCCCGTGTGCGGTTGCGCACCGAAACGGGGCTGCAATACAGCGTCTCATTCCGTTCTATGACGGTTCGAGACGAGAGGAACGTGGTGTACAGGTTGTTCATGCGGGACGGCGCCGCAGCGAAAACCCGGACATTTGACCGGGAGGGCCAGCGGAGTGCTCGCGTGCGTGAATTTGGGACGATTGCCGGCATCCGGTCCGCCCTGGGAACGTCGCGGACCGCGGGACAAAGAGCCGGTAACGAAAGGCGTCGGGCGTGCAGCGTCTTGCGCGTCCGGAGCCAGCGGTGGCACGACGCTGCGTGCCGCCGCGTAGCAGGCATGTCACCCGTCCGGTTCGGTGGAGGACCGGACGCGCTAACGAACAAAACAAGCCGAGAAAAGCGGTGGGGAGGGGTTGCACGGTCGCCCGACAAGGCGAGCGTTAGCCCTTCCGTCCGTATTTCTTCGGTGGGAAAAGAACAACGGATGCGCGAGGTGAGCAGCTTGACCGAGGCAAGGGGTAGGTGGCACGCGGTTCGGCGTGCGTCGCGCTCGCCGCAGGCCTGCGGCCACCGGGCGGGGGTGGACGCGGCATGACCGGCGTCTTCAACCGCCACATTCCCGGCGCCACGCTGTTCCAGCTCGGCGCCGAGGGTCTCTGGCTCTTCGTCGCCGTGATGCTGGCGCTCCGACTCGACGGGCACGTGCAGGATCCCGTCTCGCATGCCGCAGCGCCCGCGCTCGCGTTCGCCGTGCTGATCGTCGGCCTGAACGGCGCGTTCGGGCTCTACCGGCGGGACGCGAGGATCCCGTTCGGCGCCCAGGTGACGCGCGTGTTCCTGGCACTCGTGATCGGCGTCTCTCGTTGCGTACCTGCTCGCGCGCGTGCTGCCGGGCGGCAACGAGTTCAATAGCACGCTGCGCGAGGTGGTCGTGCTCGCCTTCATCGGGCTCGTCGTCGTGCGTCACGCGATCGTATCGCCGATCGTGCGCCGGCTGCTCCCGCGCCGCGTGCTGGTGCTCGGGACCGGGCCCGAGGCGCGCGTCGTCGAGGCGTCGCTCGCGACGGCGGACCCGCCGGGACTCGATCTCGTCGGCTTCTACGCGCTCGAGAAGGTCGAGCAGATGACGGTGTCACCCAACCGCGTGATCGCGCGCGTCGGCGCGCTCGAGGACACGGTGCGGCGGCTGCGCGTCAACGAGATCATCGTCGCCGTCCGCCAGCAGCGCGGCGGCGTGCTTCCGCTGCGGTCGCTGCTCGAGTGCCGGCTGAACGGCGTCCAGGTCACCGACCTCGCCCGGTTCTTCGAGCGCGTGCACAGCCAGGTGCCGATCGAATCGCTGAAGGCGAGCTGGCTCATCTACGGCAACGGCTTCCGCCAGACGTGGCTGCGCGGCTTCGTCAAGCGGACGTTCGACCTCGTCGTCGCGACCTCGCTGCTCGTCGTCACGTCGCCCGTGATCGTGGTGGCGGCGCTCTGGATCGCCCTGGAGAGCGGCCTGCCGGTGATCTACCGGCAGGAGCGCGTCGGACTGCACGGGCGGACGTTCTCGCTCCTCAAGTTCCGCAGCATGCGCAAGGACGCCGAGAAGGACGGGAATGCCGCGTGGGCGGCCGTCGACGACGATCGCGTCACGTGGATAGGGCGCTTCCTGCGCAACAGCCGGATCGACGAGCTGCCGCAGCTCGTCAACGTGCTGCAGGGCGAGATGAGCTTCGTCGGGCCGCGTCCCGAGCGGCCGGTCTTCGTGAAGATGCTCGCCGAGCAGATCCCGTTCTATGCGGTTCGTCACAGCGTGAAGCCGGGAATCACGGGTTGGGCGCAGGTGCGCTACTCCTACGGTGCGACGGTCGAGCAATCGATGCGCAAGCTCGAATACGACCTCTACTACGTGAAGAACCACACGCTGGCCCTCGATCTCCTGATCCTGCTCGAGACGGTGCGGGTCGTCCTCCTCGCGGAGGGCGCGCGCTAGCGGACGCGTCCGCGCGGTCGGTCCGGCCGGCCGACCGTGGCGTCGTCGCCCCGGCCACCCGCTCGCGCGGAGGCCTCGCAGCCGCGGGTGCCTGGGTTTCCCCGGGGGCCCGAAGTCGGGATAGAGTCTCCGCTTCGCAACCACCGACGTCCCCCGTGACCGGAAGCGCCCTCGCCACCGCCGCCCTCTGGAGCTACGGCCTCGCCGCGGCCGGATACGTCGCGTTCGCGCTCCGCGCTCGCCCTCGGATGGCGCCGGAGCCCGCGCGCGACGCTGCTGCTCGCGGCCGTACTCGCGACCGCGGCGTGGGCGGTCGCCGGCATGGCGATCGGTGACCGCGCCGGTGCCGACGGCCTGGCTCGCGTCGAACGCGCTCGACGCGCTCCGCTACGGGTGCTGGTTCGCGTTCCTCGCGAGCCTGCTCGAAGGAACGCCCGGCGAGCGATCCTTCCGAGCGCCGCGGCACGCGCACGCCGCGCTCGGTGGTCGTGCTGATCGTCGTCGCGCTCCTCGCGAGCATCGCGCTGTCGGAGGGCTCGCCGCTCGCGCAGCAGCTGGGTGCGCAGGCGCGCAAGCTCGAATTCGGGCTGCGCCTCGGGCTCGCCGTCGTCGGGCTGATCCTGGTCGAGCAGCTGCTGCGCCGGGCGCACCCGCAGGCGCGGTGGAGCATCAAGCCGCTGTGCGTCGGGCTCGCCGGCCTGTTCGCCTACGACCTCTTCTTCCACGCCGACGCGATGCTGTTCGGCCAGCTCGATCCGGACATCTGGGTCGCGCGCGGCGTCGCCAACCTGCTCGTCATTCCGTTCGTCGCGATGTCGACCGCGCGCAACCCCGCCTGGACGATCGAGATGCACATGTCGCGCGGCGTGGTCTTCCACTCGACCGCGCTGCTCGTCTCGGGCATGTTCGTGCTCGCGCGTGGCGGCGGCCGGCTACATCATCCGCTTCCTCGGCGGCGACTGGGGCCGGGCGCTGCAGATCGAGCTCGCTGTTCGCCGCGTCCCTGTTCGCTGGTGCTCGTCGCCTCGTCGGGCCGATTCCGCTCGAAGCTCAAGGTCTTCGTCAGCAAGCATTTCTTCTCCTACCGCTACGACTATCGCGACGAATGGCTGCGCTTCACGCGCACGCTCTCGGCGGAGAGCTCGCTCCACGGCGTCGAGGTCAACAGCGTCAAGGCGCTCGCCGACTCTGGTCGAGAGCCCGGGCGGCGCGCTCTGGCTGCGCGACGAGCACGCGATCTTCCGGCCCGCGTCGCGGTGGAACATGGCGGCCGTCGACGGCGTCGAGCCGGCCGACGGATCGCTCGCCCGGTTCCTCGAGCAGACCGCGTGGATCGTCCACGTCGACGAATGCCGTACCGAACCGGCGCGCTATCCCGGGCCTCGCGCTTCCCGAATGGCTCGCCGCCATCCCGCGGCCTGGCTCGTCGTCCCGCTGATCTCCGGCACCGAGCTCATCGGCTTCGTCGTGCTCGCGACGCCGCGCGCCGCGATCGACGTCAACTGGGAGGTGCGCGACCTGCTCAAGACCGCGAGCCGGCAGGCGGCGAGCTACCTGGGTCAGATCCGGGCGACCGAAGCGCTGCTCGAGGCGCGCAAGTTCGACGCGTTCAACCGGATGTCGGCGTTCGTCGTCCACGACTTGAAGAACCTCGTCGCGCAGCTCTCGCTGATGCTGAGGAACGCCGAGCGCCATCGCGACAATCCCGAGTTCCAGCGCGACATGCTGGCGACGGTCGCGCACGTCGTGGAGCGGATGAACCAGCTGATGCTGCAGCTGCGCCTCGGCACGACGCCCATCGACAAGCCGCGGCCGACCGAGCTCGCGCCGCTCGTGCGCCGCGTCTGCGCGGCCAAGGCCGGGCGCGGACGGCCGCATCGAGCTCGATCTCGCGCCGGGCGTCCACGCGATCGGGCACGAGGAGCGGCTCGAGCACGTGATCGGGCACCTCGTGCAGAACGCGCTCGACGCGACCGCGGACGGCGGCCGGGTGACGGTGCGCCTCGCCCGCGACGGCCGCTTCGCCGCGATCGAGGTCGCCGACACGGGCGCCGGGCATGAGCCCGGAGTTCGTCCGCGATAAACTATTCAAGCCGTTCGCGACGACGAAGCCCGCGGGCATGGGCATCGGCGTCTACGAGAGCTCGCAGTACCTCGCGGGGATCGGCGGCCAGATCGCGGTCGACAGCGCCCCGGGCGCGGGCACGCGCGTCCGCGTGCTGCTGCCCGCGGGCGATGACGCGGATGCGCCGGCGAAGGCATGGAAGGACGTGGCGTGAGCGCCGCCGGGCCGTCCCAAGGACGCTCGCGCGAGCAGGGCGAAGCCAAGGCCCGAAGGGCGCGTCTGCGAGCGCGGGTGGTGGCCGACCTCGCGGGCAACGCGAAGTCATCGGCGGCGCGGAGGCCGCGAACAACGCCCCCTCGGGGGCAGCGCAGCGGCGAGAGCCGCAAGCGTGGGGGTTCTGTGAACGAGACGCGCAAGCCGCTCCTGATCGTCGAGGACGACCCGGCGCTGCAGAAGCAGATGCAATGGGCGTTCGACGGCTACGAGACGATCGTCGCCACCGACCGCGAGAGCGCGATCGTGCAGCTGCGACGATACGAGCCGGCGGTCGTCACCATGGACCTCGGACTGCCGCCGCGTCCGGACGACGCCGGCGAGGGACTCGCGCTGCTCGAGGAGATCCACTCGCTCGCGCCCGAAACCAAGGTCATCGTGCTCACCGGACAGAACGACCGTGCGAACGCGGTCAAGGCGATCGCCCTCGGTGCGCACGACTTCTGCACGAAGCCGTTCGAGCCGGAGCTTCTCACCTGGGCGGTCGAGCGCGCGTTTCGCGTGCACGAGCTGCAGGAGGAGAACCGGCGCCTGCAGGTCGCGCAGCAGGCGCCGGCGATGTCGGGCATCGTGACGCGCGATCCGGAGATGCAGCGGATCTGCCGCACCATCGAGAAGGTCGCGCCGACGTCGGCGACGGTGCTGATCCTGGGCGAGTCCGGCACCGGCAAGGAGCTCCTCGCGCGCGCGCTCCATGAACTCTCGCCGCGGCACGCGCGGCGCTTCGTCGCGATCAACTGTGCGGCGATCCCCGAGAACCTGCTCGAAAGCGAGCTCTTCGGCTACGAGAAGGGCGCCTACACCGGCGCGGCGAAGCAGACGATCGGCAAGATCGAGACCGCGCACGGCGGGACGCTGTTCCTGGACGAGATCGGCGACCTGCCCGTCTCGCTGCAGGTCAAGCTGCTGCGCTTCCTGCAGGAGCGCGTCATCGAGCGGGTCGGCGGCCGGCAGGAGATTCCGGTCGACGTGCGGATCGTCTGCGCGACGCACCAGAGCCTGAAGGACCAGATCGTGGCGGGCCGGTTCCGTGAGGACCTCTACTATCGACTGGCCGAGATCGTCGTCGCGATCCCGCCGTTGCGCGACCGCCAGGGCGACGCCGCGTTGCTCGCCCATGCGTTCGTGCGCAAGTTCGCCACCGAGCAGCGCCGAGGCGCGATGTCGATCCTGCCCGACGCGATCGCCGCGATCGAGGCGCATGCGTGGCCGGGCAACGTCCGTGAGCTCGAGAACGTGATCAAGCGCGCGGTGATCATGGCCGACGGCCTGACGATCAAGGCGGCCGACGTCGGCCTCGCGGCCAGCGATAAGGAGAATCCGGCGCTCAACCTCCGGCAGATCCGCGAGGAGGCCGAGCGGGGCGCCGTGCTCCGGGTGCTGGGGCGGGTGAACGGCAATCTGAGCAAGGCCGCCGAGCTCCTGGGTGTCAGCCGGCCGACGCTCTACGATCTCATGCACCGGTTCGGCCTCAAATAGGCTGCGCCTGCAACCCCATCCCCGTTCTCACCGAAAGCACGACATCATGAACATTCGAGGCCTCGCCCGCATCGTCACGACCTTAGCGCTCGCCGTCGCGCTCGCCGCGTGCGGCCGCAACGACCCGGCATCGCTTATCGCGTCGGCGAAGTCGTACCTCGCGAAGGGCGACGCCCGCGCGGCTGTCATCGAGCTCAAGAACGCGCTCCAGACCGCGCCGGAGAATCCGGAAGCGCGGTTCCTGCTCGCGAAGTCCCTGCAGGAGACCGGCGATGCGGTCGGCGCGGAGACCGAGGCGCGCAAGGCGCTCCAACTCGGCTACGCGCCCGACGAGGCCTACCCCGTGCTCGCACGCGCGCTGTTGCAGCAGGGGGAATACCGCAAGGTCGTCGCGGAACTCGCCGACCGGACCTTCACGAGCCCGCAGGCGAAGGCCGAGGTGATGACCGCGATCGGCCTCGCGCGGCTCGGGCTTGGCGAGAGGAAGGAAGCGCGCGCAGCGATCGACGCGGCCCTCGCCGCGAAGCCGGGCGACCCGCGGGCGATGGTCGCGCAGGCGCAGGTCGCCGCCGCCGACAACGATTTGCAGACGGCGATGACGCAGGTCAACGCCGCCCTTGCCGCAGCGCCCAACGACGTGACGGCGCTTCTGCTCAAGGCGGAGCTGGAGCTCGCGCAGAACCGCCGCGACGACGCCATCAAGACGCTCGAGCGCGCGCTGGAGGTGAAGCCCGATCTCCTCATCGCGCGCTTCACGCTGGTCTCGGTCCTCGCCGCCGCAGGCCAGCCCGATCGCGCGGTCGCGGCGCTCGAGCCGGCGAAGAAGGCGATGCCGCAGGACCCGCGGGTGCGCTATGGCGAGGCGCTGATCGCCTATGCGCGCGGCGACATGCCGGCGGCGCGGGAGGCGGTTCAGGCGGCACTGAGCACCGCGCCGGAGCACGTTCCCGCGATCTATCTCTCGGGGCTCGTCAGCTACGCCCTCGGCTCCTACGGTGCGGCGGAGGAGTCGCTGCGCACGGTCGTCGCAAAAGTGCCCGGGAACACGAACGCGCGCCGCATGCTCGCCGCGACCTACCTGCGCAGCGGGCGCACGGCGCAAGCGGTCGAGGTCCTCGAGCCTGCGCTCCAGAAGGCGCCGGACGATCCGACGCTGCTCCGCGCCGCCGCGGAAATCCAGCTCGCGGCGAACAACCCGACCAAGGCCGCGGAACTCTACGAGCGCGCGAGCGCCCTCGACAAGGGCAACGCTGCGAGCCGCGTCCGTCTCGCGCAAGTCAGGCTCGCGGCCGGTGGCGACGCGGAGCAGGCGCTCCGGGAGCTCGAGAACATCGCCGGCGCCAATCCCTCGCTGTCCGCCGCGGACCTGGCGCTCGTCAGTACGCATCTGCGCCGGCACGAGGCGGACAAAGCGTTGGCCGCGGCGGACGCGTTCGTGAAGAAGCAGCCGTCGAATCCCCTCGCGTGGAACGTGAAGGGCGTCGTGTACTCGAGCCAGCGCGATTACGCGGCCGCGCGCGCGAGCTTCGATCAGGCGCTGAAGCTCGATCCCGGCTACGTCGCCGCGGCGTACAACCTCGCGCAACTCGACCTCGTCCAGCGCAACCCGGACGCCGCGCGCAAGGGCTACGAACGGATCCTCGCCAAGGATCCGCGCAACGAGCAAGCGCTGCTCGCGATCGCGAGCCTGCTCGGAGCGACTCGGGCGCCGACGGCGGAGGTGAAGGCGTCGATCGAGCGTGCCATCAACGCCAACCCGAGCTCCGTGCGCGCGCGGTTCGCGCTCATCAATTACTACGCGCAGCAGCGAGACGCCAAGGGCGCGCTTGCGGCCGCGCAGGCGGCGAACAGCGCGATCCCCGACAATCTGCAGCTCCTCGACATCCTGGGGAGCGCGCAACAGGCCGCCGGCGAGAACAACCAGGCGCTGGAGACGATGGCGCGCGCGGTGAAGCTCCAGCCCGAGAATCCGCTTCCGCTCCTGCGTCTCGCCGGGGTCCAGGCGACCCTCAAGGATTACGACGCGTCGATCGCCACGCTCAGGAAGGCCATCGCGCTGCAGCCGGGGCTCCCCAGTTCGTGGCTCGCACTCTCCGGCGTCTACCTCGTTTCCGGACGCGTGGATGCGGGCCTCGCCGAGGCGCGGAGGCTGCAGAAGGAAATGCCGACGCGGGCGGCGGGCTACGCGCTCGAAGGCAACCTGCTCATGAACCAGAAGAAGGCGCCGGACGCGGCCAAGGCGTACCGCGAGGCGCTCGCGCGCGAGCCGCTGCCGCTCCTTGCGGTGAGCCTCTACTCCTCGCTGCAGGCGGCGGGCCGGCAGGACCAGGCGACGGTGATGGCCCAGCGCTGGCAGAAGGAGAATCCGAAGGACGTCGTGCTGCGCTCGCTGCAGGGCCAGCAGGCGCTGGTCGCCAAGGACTACAAGACCGCCGTCACGCATCTGCGGGCGGCGCTCGAGGCAGAGCCCGACAGCATCGTGACGCTCAACAACCTCGCGTGGGCACTGAACGAGCTTGGCGATCCCAAGGCGCTCGAGTATGCGGAGCGGGCAGCCAGCCTCGCGCCGTACGCGCCCGCGGTCATGGACACACAGGGCTGGATCCTCGTCGCGCAGGGGAAGAACGCGCGCGGGATCGAGCTTCTCAGGACGGCGAGCGGACTCTCGCCGCAGGACGCCGACATCCGGCTCCACTTCGCGAAGGCGCTGCTCAAGTCCGGCGACAAGGTGGGCGCCAAGACCGAGCTCGAGGCGGTCGCGGTCCTGACGAAGCCGTCGCCGGCGCGCGCGGAAGCGCAGCAGATGCTGAAGGAGCTCTGAACAGAAGGGCTCCCGTTTCGCGCCGCGCGGCGGGCTCCGACCGCGGCGGTGACCCCTTGATTCCGGAAAGCGTACAGTGAAGAAGAACACCACCATCGCCGTCGTCGGTCTGGGCTACGTCGGACTCCCGCTGGCCGTGGAGTTCGGCAAGAAGCATCCGACGATCGGCTTCGACCTCTCGGCGGCCAAGGTCGACGCGTACCGGAAGGGTATCGATCCCACCGGGGAAGTCGCGCCGGAGGAGCTGCGCGCGGCGACGATGCTCCGGGTCTCGACCGACCCGGCGGTGCTCGCCGACGCCGATTTCGTCATCGTCGCGGTGCCGACACCCATCGACGATGCGCATCAGCCCGATTTCGGACCGCTCCTCGGCGCGAGCGAGTCGGTCGGACGCCACCTCAAGCGCGGCGCGACCGTCGTGTACGAGTCGACGGTGTATCCCGGCGCCACCGAGGAGATCTGTGTGCCGGTGATCGAGCGGCACTCGGGCATGACGTGGCAGCGCGACTTCTTCGTCGGCTACTCGCCGGAGCGGATCAATCCCGGCGACCGCGAGCATTCGCTGACGCGGATCACGAAGGTCGTCTCGGGCGACACGCCGGAAACGCTCGAACGGGTCGCCGACGTGTACGGGAGCATCATCACCGCAGGCGTCCACCGCGCGAGCAGCATCAAGGTCGCCGAGGCGGCCAAGGTGATCGAGAACACGCAGCGCGACCTCAACATCGCGCTCATGAACGAGCTCGCGCTCATCTTCCACAAGATCGGGATCGACACGATGGAGGTGCTGCAGGCGGCAGGGACCAAGTGGAACTTCCTGCCGTTCCGCCCCGGGCTCGTCGGCGGACACTGCATCGGCGTCGATCCGTATTACCTGACGCACAAGGCGGACAAGATCGGCTACCACCCGCAGGTGATTCTCGCCGGGCGCCGCATCAACGACGGCATGGGCAAGTACATTGCCGCGGAGACCGTGAAGCAGATGATCCAGGCGGGGTTTGCCGTCAAGGGGGCGCCGGTGACGGTGCTCGGGCTCACGTTCAAGGAGAACTGCCCGGACCTGCGCAACTCGCGCGTCATCGACGTCGTGCGCGAACTCCAGTCGTTCGGCGCGGAAGTCAACGTGCACGATCCGATCGCCGATCCCGCCGAGGCGCGCCACGAATACGGCGTCGAGCTCGTCCCCTGGGACGCGCTGCCGCGTGCGCCGGCGATGGTTGCCGCGGTCGCGCATCGCGAGTTCGCGCGGCGCCCGGTGGACGACTTCGTGGCGAAAATCGAGCCGGGCGGGCTCTACGTCGACGTCAAGTGCCAAGCCGACGCGGCCGTGCTGAACGCTCGCGGCGTGCGCGTCTGGAGGCTCTGATGGCAGACCTCGACGCGCCGCCGGCCGAGCTCGTGCGCGCCTGCGCGGAGTTGCGGAACAAGCCTCTTCGCTGGCTCGTCACCGGCAGCGCCGGCTTCATCGGCTCACACCTGGTCGAGGCGCTCCTCGGACTCGGGCAGGACGTCGTGAGCCTCGACAACTTCGCGACGGGTTATCGGCGCAATCTCGACGAGGTCGCGGCCGCGGTCGGCGCCGAGGCGGCGCGGCGCCACACGTTCGTCGAGGCCGACATCGCCGACCTCGCGGCGTGCCGCGCCGCGTGCGCCGGTGTCGATGTCGTGCTGCACGAAGCGGCGCTGGGCTCGGTCCCGCGGTCGATCGAGGACCCGCTGGCGACGCACGCCGCGAATGCGACCGGATTCCTCCACCTGCTCGTCGCCGCGCGCGATGCCGGCGTCCGGCGCTTCGTCTACGCGGCGTCGAGCTCGACCTACGGCGACCATCCCGGGCTGCCGAAGGTGGAGGACATGATCGGCCGCCCGCTCTCGCCGTACGCGGTGACCAAGTACGTCGACGAGCTCTATGCCGACGTGTTCGAGCGGTGCTATGGGATCGCGACGGTCGGCCTGCGCTACTTCAACGTATTCGGCCCGCGGCAAGACCCCGAAGGTGCCTACGCCGCGGTCATTCCGCGGTGGGTGCGGGCCATGCTGCACGGCGAGCCGATCGTGATCCACGGCGACGGAGAAACCACGCGCGATTTCTGCCACGTCGACAACGTGGTACAGGCGAATCTGCTCGCGGCGACGCGCGAAGGCGCGACCGGGCGCGTGTACAACATCGCCGTGGGCGCGCAGACGTCGTTGAACGAGCTCTTCGTCACGCTCTCCGACCTGCTCATAGAGCGGCACACGAAATTGCGCGTCGCCGCGCCGATCCACGACGAATTCCGCCAGGGCGACGTGCGCCATTCGCAGGCCGATATCACTCTTGCCCGGCGGCAGCTTGGTTACGAACCCACGCATGACGTCCGTTCCGGTCTGCGCGCGTCGCTGCCGTGGTACGAGCGGCGCTTCGCCGCCAACGCCGTGCGCGGCGCCCCGGAGCCCTCGCGTGTGCGCGGTGCGGCGTGAGGCGCGACGCGGTCCGGCCGTCCGGCGCCGGGACAAGGCCGCGGCGCTGATCGTCGCGTTTGCGTGCACGCATTTCGCGTGCGCCGCGGAATCCGACGCGCCGGCGTCGCGGAGCCCTCTGTCCGATCGCGTCGCGATGGCGCGGGCCTACGAGCACGGCGAGGGTGTGCCGAAGGATTCGGCAAGGGCCGCGGCGCTCTACTGCGAGGCCGCGCGCGAGGGCGACGCAGACGCGCAGTACGGGCTCGGTTGGATGTACGCGATGGGACGCGGTGTCGCGCGCGACGACGCCGTGGCGGCATCGTTGCTGGGCATGGCGGCCGCGGCCGGGCATGCGGGAGCAGCCAAGGCCCTCCGGTTCGTCGATCACGGTCGCGGCCCGCTGCCCGAATGCATGGGCGCGCCGGAGCCCGCGTGGATCGACGAGGAGCCCTCGCTCGCCGCGACCCCGGACCCGTTCGCCGATCTCCCGGCGTGGAAGCGGCAGATCGCGGATCTGGTGACGGCGCTCGCTCCGCGCTACGACGTGGAGCCGCGGCTCGCGCTGTCGCTGATCCAGGTCGAGTCGAACTTCGAATCGCGCGCGGTGTCGGTGAAGAACGCGCGCGGGCTGATGCAGCTCGTGCCCGAAACCGCCAGCCGGTTCAACGTCACGAACCCCTTCGACGCCAGGGACAACGTCCGCGGCGGGCTCGCCTACCTGCGCTGGCTCCTCGCGTACTATCAGGGGCGCGTTCCGCTCGTCGCCGCGGCCTACAATGCAGGCGAGGCGGCGGTCGACCGGTACCGGGGCATCCCGCCGTACGCCGAGACGCGCGACTACGTGCGCCGCGTGCTGCGCCTCTACCGCAGCGAGCGGCACGCGTACGATTCGCAGGTGGTCGCGCCGTCGCCGATCTTTGCGCCGCAGTAGCGGAGTCCGACATGAACCCGATCGTTGCATGCATCCTGCGGCTGCGCACGCCGATGGCCGTGCTCGCGGTTCCCGCCTGCCTGCTTCGCCGCGCCGCCGGCGGCGGCCGACGCGATCGCCACGATCGACCGCGTCAAGGGCTCGATCGTCGCCATCGGCACGTTCGAGCGCACGCGGACGCCGCAGTTCCAGTTTCGCGGCACGGGCTTCGTCGTCGGCGACGGCACGCTCGTCGCGACGAACGCCCACGTGCTGCCGGGCGTGCTCGATCCGTCGAAGCTCGAAGTGCTCGGCATCCTCGTGCCGAGCCCCGGTGACGAGCGGGCGCGATTCCGCGAGGCCAAGCAAGTGGCGATCGATCCCGGGTCCGACCTCGCGCTCCTGAAGCTTTCCGGCGACAAGCTCGCGCCCCTCGCGCTCCGTGACTCGGGCGGCGTCAAGGCCGGCCAGATGATCCTGTTCACCGGCTTTCCCATCGGTGCGGCGCTCGGTCCGTTTCCGGCAACGCATCGCGGCATGATCGCGGCAGTCACGCCGATCGCGATTCCCCAGGCGCGATCGGCCGAGCTCGACCCGCAGGTGATCCGGCGCCTCACGAGCGGCGCGTTTCCGGTGTTCCAGCTCGACGCGACCGCGTATCCGGGCAACAGCGGCAGCCCGGTCTACGATCCCGATTCGGGCGAGGTGCTGGGCATCGTCAACATGGTGTTCGTCAAGGGGACCAAGGAGGCCGCGCTGACGCAGCCGAGCGGCATCACCTACGCCGTTCCGTCGGCGCACCTGCGGAGTCTGCTGGAGAAAGCGCGGTAACGTCGGACTGGCGCACGCGTAGGGTCGACGGATGATCCGATCAGGACATGTTGCAACGCGCGCGTGTCGCGGAACGCTCCCGCGGTGCCGTTCCATTCCGGATCGCTGCGCCACATGCTCGATCCGTACTGGCTGAGGGCGCTGTTCAAGGCGCTGGTCCTGCCGCCGACAGGACCGTTGCTGCTCGCGCTGCTCGGCATCGGCCTGCTGCGCCGCCAGCCCCGGACCGGACGCGCCCTCGCGCTCACCGGCGTTGCGCTGTTGTTTCTTCTCTCGATTCCGGCCGTCGGCCTCCTGCTTTTGCGTTTCGTCGACACCTCGCCACCACTCGACCTCGAACGCGCAGCGACCGCGCGAGCGATCGTGATCCTGGGCGGCGGCACGCGCCGCGACGCCGCCGAGTACGGTGGAGACACGCTGGGGCAGCTGACGCTCGAACGAGTCCGCTACGGCGCGCGCGTCGCACGACTCACCGGCCTCCCGGTTCTGGTGTCGGGCGGATCGGTGGACGGTGGTGAAACCGAAGCCAAGCTCATGCAGCGAAGCGCTGGCCGGAGAGTACGGAGTCGAGGTCAAGTGGGCGGAGGACCGGTCGCGCAACACGCACGAGAACGCGGTCCGCTCTGCCGAAATCCTGCATGCGGCCGGAATCGGGCGGGTCGTTCTCGTGGCGCACGGATTCGACATGCCGCGGTCCACAGCCGAATTCGCTGCGGCGGGGATCGAAACCATCGCTGCGCCGACCGGGATCGCAGCAAGTGGAACTCGGTCGTGGCGCGATTTCGTTCCGAGCGTTCGGGGCTTGCAGGGAAGCTACTACGCGCTCTACGAGCTTTTCGGCAATGCGGTCCGCGCGATCACTGCGGACCGATAGCCGCGGTCGGTCGCGGGCCCCCGCGCCGGCGTCATGAACCGCTACGTATCCTCTTTGCGCATGCCGTTCGCTCTCGCCGCCGTCGCGCTCGTCGCGCTCGCCGCGCACGCCCAGGAGCCGGCGCCCGACCACGCGTCGGGCTGGAACCACAAGGCGGCGGTGCGAAGCCGGAGCTTCATGGTCGCGGCCGCGAATCCGCTGGCTGTCGAGACGGGCTACCGGATCCTCCGGCAGGGCGGCAGCGCCGTCGACGCGGCGATCGCCGTGCAGCTCGTGCTGAACCTGGTCGAGCCGCAGTCGAGCGGCATCGGCGGCGGCGCGTTCATGCTGGTCCACGATGCGAGGCGCGGCCGCCTGATCGCGTACGACGGCCGCGAGACCGCACCTGCCGCGGCACGACCCGATCGCTTTCTCGATGCGGACGGCAAGCCGCTTCATTTCATGGCGGCGGTTGTCGGCGGGCGCTCGGTCGGCGTGCCCGGCACGGTGGCGCTGCTCGGCGAAGTGCACAAGCGCCACGGGAAGCTGCCGTGGGCGCAGCTGTTCGCGCCGGCGATCGCGCTATCGGAGCGCGGTTTCGCGATCTCGCCGCGGCTCGCGGCGCTCATCGCGGCGGAACGGCCGCACTTCGTCCAGCCGCGCGCGCGCGCGTACTTCCTCGAGCGGGACGGCAGCCCGCGTGCGGCGGGAACGGTCCTGCGCAATCCAGCGTACGCGCGGACGCTGCGCGCGATCGCCGAAGGCGGTGCCGGTGCGTTCTATCGCGGCGAGATCGCGCGCGACGTCGTCGAAACAGCCGCTTCGTTCGCGGCGAATCCGGGCGATCTCACACTCGCGGATCTCGCGAACTACAAGGTCGAGGTGCGCTCACCCGTCTGCGCGGCGTATCGCGTGTACGAGGTGTGCGGGATGCCGCCGCCGTCCTCGGGCGGCACGACGGTGCTGCAGATGCTTGGCATGCTCGAGCCCTTCGACGTCGCGGCGATGGGACCCGCGACGTTCTGGAGCGTCCACTTCGTGAGCGAGGCGGGGCGTCTCGCCTTTGCCGACCGCGCGGCGTACGTGGCGGACCCGGCCTTCGTCGCGCTGCCCCCCGGGCTCCTCGACCGCGACTACCTCCGCGAGCGTTCGCGGCTGATCCGCGCGGACGCCAGTCTCGGGAAGGCCGCGCCGGGCCATCCGCCTCCCGCGCCGGTCCACGGGGCGTCGTGGGGGGTGCACGAGGCGCTCGAACTGCCGGCGACGTCGCATCTCTCGATCGTCGACGAGGCGGGCAATGCCGTCGCGATGACGACGACGATCGAATGGGCGTTCGGCAGCCACCTCTTGACCGACGGAGGATTCCTCCTCAACAACGAGCTGACCGACTTCTCCTTCGCCCCGACGATCGGCGGTGAGCCCGTCGCGAACCGTGTCGAGCCCGGCAAGCGGCCCCGCTCGTCGATGGCGCCGACCATTGTCTACGACGGCGCCGGCCGCATCTACATGGTGACGGGCTCGGGAGGCGGACCGGCGATCGTCAACCATGTGATCAAGTCGCTCGTGGGCGTGCTCGACTGGAAGCTCGATCCCCAGGCCGCGCTTGCGCTGCCCAACTTCGGCAGCCGCAACGGACCGACGGAGCTCGAGGCGGGAACGCCCGTCGCGGCGCTCGCGCCGCGGCTCGAAGCGCTGGGCCACGCGACGGCGGTGGTCGCGGACCCGAGCGGCGTCCAGACGATCGTCCGCACGAAGCACGGCTGGATCGGCGGCGCGGACCCGCGCCGCGAAGGCGTGGTCATGGGGGACTGACGTGCGAGGACACGCGCGGTGCAACGATGAACGCGAACGTTCCTGACGCGCATCGGATCGTCATCGTCGGCGGCGGCGCTGCCGGGCTGCCGCTCGCGACGAAGCTCGGCCGCACCCTCGGCCGTCGCGGCCGCGCCACCGTCACGCTCGTCGACCGCTTCGCGACGCACCTGTGGAAGCCGCTCCTGCACGAGGTCGCCGCCGGACGGCTCGACGCCGACCTGCACGACGTCGACTACTTCCTGATGGCGCACTGGCACCACTTCCGGTTCCGCGTCGGCGCCGTCACCGGACTCGACCGCGCGCGCCGCGAACTGAAGCTCGCGGCAGTGCTCGACGACGACGGCGAGGAGATCCTTCCGGCCGGCGTGCTGCCGTACGACACGCTGATCTTCTGCGTCGGGAGTGTCGGCAACGATTTCGGCGTGCCGGGGGTGGCCCTGCACTCGATCTCGCTCGACACCGCGCTCGATGCGGAGCGCTTCCACCGGCGCCTCGTCGCCGCCTGCGTGCGCGCCGAGGGCCGTGCGTCGCGGGGCGAATCGGCCACTGTGGACATCGTCATCATCGGCGCCGGCGCGACCGGCGTCGAGCTCGCGGCCGAGATCAGGAACTGCACGCGCGCGTTCGCGAGCTACGGCCTCGACTACCTGAAGCCCGAGCGCGACATCCGGCTCACGATCGTCGAGGCGGCGCCGCGGATCCTGCCGCCGCTGCCGGAGCGCATCGCCGAGGCCGCGACCGGGCTGCTCGGACGCCTCGCCGTGACGGTGCGCACGGGCGAAAAGGTGACCAGCGTCGACACGGCCGGCGTGCACACTGCGGCGGGCGGATTCTTCCCCGCGGATCTCGTCGTCTGGGCCGCGGGAATCCAGGCACCTCCGGTGCTGGCCGAGCTCGACGGCCTCGAAGTCAATCGCGCGCACCAGCTCGTCGTCGAGACCACACTCGTGACGACGCGCGATCCGACGATCTTCGCGCTCGGCGACTGCGCCGCGTGTCCGTGGCCCGAGTCAGGCAAACCGAACGCCATCCTGCCCCCGCGCGCGCAGGTCGCCCGCCAGCAGGCGGCGCTGCTCGTGAAATCGATGGAGGCGCGGCTCGCCGGCCGGCCGCTGCCGGTGTTCAGGTTCCGCGACTTCGGATCGCTCGTGTCGCTGGGCGAGCTGTCCGCCGTCGGTAGCCTGATGGGCAGGCTGATCGGCGGCAGCATGCTGGTGCAGGGCCTGATCGCGCGCTGGATGTATGCGTCGCTCTACAAGCTGCATCAGGTGTCGATCTTCGGCTTCGTCCGCGTGGCGATCGACACGGTGAGCCGCGTCGTCCGGCAGCGGCTCGAGCCGCGCGTCAAGCTGCATTAGTGGCCAGTATGGGGGAATTGGAGAGTGTCTGGCCTGCTCTCCGTACCGATCGCTGCGCTGTCGCTGCACGCAAGGGGGCCCACGACGCCGGCGATACCGACCCGCATGCTACCGACAACTTTCTCCGTCAGGGCTGGAATCCGGGAATTCCGGCCTGCCAGAGCAGAAAGGCGATGACGTCCGCGCGCTCCGCGTACTGCGACTTCTTCGTCGAGCCTATCCCGTGGCCGGCGTCGTAATCGATGCGCAGGAGCACGGGCTTGCCGCTCGCCGTCGCCGCCTGCAGCCGCGCGGCCATCTTGCCGGCTTGCCACGCGTCGACGCGCGGGTCGTTGATGCCGGTCGTGACGAGCACCGCCGGATACCGCGTGCCGTCCTTCACCCAGTGGTACGAGCTCATCGCGTAGAGCGCCTTGAACCCCTCTTCGGTCTTGACCGTGCCGAACTCGGGAATGTTGGGCACGCCGTTTTCCGAGAACTCCATCCGCAGCGAGTCGGAGACCGGGACTTCGTCGACCGCCGCGCCGAAGAGATCGGGACGCTCGGTGATCGAGCGGCCGACGAAGATGCCGCCGGCGCTGCCGCCCATGATCGACATCTTCGCGGGCGACGTGTACTTGTTGGCGACGAGCCACTCGGCGCAGGCGATCGCGTCCTTCCACGTGTTCGGCTTGGTCGCCTTGTAGCCGGCCTTGTACCAGTCCTCGCCGTACTCGCCGCCGCCGCGAACGTGCGGGTACGCGAGGATGCCGCCGCGCTGGAGCCACGGCAGCCACGTCGGGCGGAAGTAGGGCGTCGTCGAGATGCCGTACGCGCCGTAGCCGTAGACGATCGTCGGGTTCGTGCCGTCGAGCTTCAGGTCCTTCATGTGCACGATCGACAGCGGGACGAGCGTGCCGTCGTGCGACGGGACCTTGATTTCGGTCGCGACGAGGTCGGCGGGATTGTCATAGGGACCTTGCGGCTGGAGCTTGGTGTCCGTCACCGTGCCGGCCTGCGGGTCGTAGAAATAGAAGCCGCCGAAGCGCGTCCAGGCGCTCGCTTCGTAGATGACGCCGGGAACGCGGACGTCGGCCGCGAGCGTCGAGATGTCGGCGTCGAACGGCAGCTTCACCGCGACCGGCGCCGCGCCGGCCGAGTACGCGACGCGCAGCAGGTCGCTCGTCGAGCCGTTCATGCGGCGCACGTAGAGCGCGTCCTTCGCTGCGGTGAGGCCGGTGATCACCGATTCGCTCGGCGGAACGACGACCGGCGCCTTCGCGAGGTCGGGGGCGTTGAGGTCGACCTTCAGCACCTTGAACCGCGACGCGCCCTTGTGCGTGAGCACGTAGAGCGAGTCGCCGATCAGGCTCAAGTCGGTCACCTCGTCGCTCGGGTCGACGACCTTCCTCCATTCGGGCTTTCCGGCGCCGATCGACCGGAGCGTCGCCGTGTACAACGTGATCTCGCGCTGGACGCCGTTGATGACCAGACCCACGGCATGGCGCGAGCCGGGAACCGTGCCCGCCAGCGAAATCGCGGCGCGATCGATCGAAATGCCCGGCGTGACGCCCGGGCCCAGGACCGCGACGTCCTTCTCGGGATCGCTGCCGAGCGTGTGCAGGTAGACTCGGCTGTCGACGTATTTCTCGGTCGGCGGCGCCCCGGGAGCGAGCTTCTGCAGGCGGTTGTAGAGCAGCCGGTGGTCGCTCGTCCACCCGGGCGGGCCGAAGTTCGCGCGGTCGATCAGGTCGCCCGTTTCCTTGCCGGTCGCGACTTCCTTCACGTGCAGCACCGACTGCTCGGAGCCGCCCAGCGAAAGGCCGTAGGCGACGTACTTGTTGTCGAGCGACGGCGCGAACCAGTCGATCGCGTAGTGCTTGCCCTCCGGGCCCTTGATCGCCTCCGGGTCGACCAGCAGCCGCTCCGTGCCGCCGATGCCCTTGCGCACGTAGAGCTTCGGGAGGTTCTCGCTGGCGAGCCGCTTGTAATAGTAGATGTGGTCGCTGTTGACCTGGACGTTGTAGGTCCGCGCGGCCGCGGCGTCGCCGTACGTCTCGACCTCCGAGAGGAGCTTGGCCCGCTGCGGCACGCGGTCGAGGACCTCGCGCGCGTAGTCCGCCTGCGCCTTCATCCACGCGGCGACTTCCGGATTCTTCGTGTCCTCCATGTACCGGTACGGATCGTGGACCTCGACGCCGAAGTGCGTCTCGACGACGTCCCGGACCGGCGCTGCCGGCGGCGCGGTCTGCGCGATCGCGAAGGCCGCGCTTGCCGAGCAAAGGAAAAGGGCCGCTTGCGAAAGGCGGATCGTGGGACGCGATGACATGGGCGCTCCGGGCAGGCAAAAAAAGAGGGAATTATGCCACCGGTGCGGCGGACGCCCGCAGGTGCGCGATATACTGCGCGCCTTTGCGACGAGCCGCGCCCCGCGCCGATGAACGCCGAGCTCTTCTCCGCGACGATCCTGCTCGTTCTCGTCATCGATCCGTTCGGCAACGTGCCGGTCGTCGTCGCGGCGATGAAGGGCGTCGCGCCCGAGCGCCGGGTCCGGGTCGTCGTGCGCGAGTGCATTGCCGCCTACGTGATCCTCGTCGCGTTCATGCTGGGCGGCCGTACGTTCCTGCACTGGCTGCACCTGTCGGAAGAGTCGTTGACCATCGCGGGCGGGATCATCCTGTTCCTGATCGCGATCCGGATGGTGTTCCCGCGGCCCGAGGGCATCTTCGGCGATCCGCCCGGCGCCGAGCCGTTCCTCGTCCCGCTCGCGATTCCCTCGATCGCGGGACCCTCCGCGCTCGCGACCGTGATGCTGATGGCCTCGCGCGACCCGGCGAGGATCGCGAGTTGGATACTCGCGCTGACGCTTGCGATGGCGGTGACGACCCTCGTGCTCGCCGCCGCGGACCGGCTGCAGCGCTGGCTCGGCGAGCGCGCAATGATCGCGTTCGAGCGGCTGATGGGCCTCGTGCTGACGGCGCTCGCGGTCGAGATGCTGCTCACCGGCCTGCGCACGCTCGCGGGCCAGCTCGGGAAGTAGTGCCGTGACGTCCGGGCGCCGCGGCGTCCGGGCGCCGCGACGGCAGCGCGGGCGCGTGGAACCGCGGCGCGCCGTCGCTGTCGCATGGGCTGCCCGCGCGCTCTTATTAGGAACTGAACATGACGTCGTTCTCGCCTGTCCCCGCCGCGCTGGCGCTCGCCCTCACCGTCGTGGCCGGTCCTGTCTGGGGACAGGCCGTGCTGGTCGACAAGAGCGAGATCCGCTTCGTCGCGAAGCAGCTCGGCGTGAACGTCGAGGGGCGGTTCCGGAAGTGGAAGGCCGACGTCGTGTTCCTGCCGAAGGACGCGGCGAACTCGCGGGCGGTCTTCGACATCGACCTCGTCAGTATCGATCTCGCGAGCGAGGAGTCCGAGCGCGAGGTACGCGACCGCCTTTGGTTCGACATGGCGAAGTTCCCGATCGCGCACTTCGCGTCGACGTCGGTCACGGACCGTGGTGGCGGCAAGTACGAGATCACGGGCGAGCTGTCGATCAAGGGCATCGCGCGGACCATCGTGGTGCCATTCGCGATGAGTAAGGATGCGGCTGGCAACAGCATGGCCGAGGCAACGTTCACCCTGAAGCGCCTCGACTTCAAGGTCGGCGAAGGACTGTGGGCGGACACCGACACCGTCGCGAACGAGGTCGCGGTCCGCCTCCGGATAGTCCTGTCGCCAGCGAAATGAGGCCGTGGAATGATCCCGGATCTTGACGTGTTGGCAAGCGAAGGGGAGTTCCATGCGCGCCGGGATGTCGCCCGGAGCGCGGTCAACCCAAGGGAGGTATCAAAGTGAAAACGCGTTTGCTCGTCGCCGCGGCCGTCGCCGTGATCGCGCTACCTGCCACGGCGCAGGAAACCTATGTGCTCGACCCGGTTCACTCCCAGCCGAGCTTCGAGGCTAGCCACATCGGCATGTCGGTCCAGTTCGGGAGCTTCACCAAGCTATCCGGCAAGGTGACGCTCGACCGCGCGGCGAGGACCGGCACAGTCGATATCGCGATCGACCCGGCGTCTGTCCGCACGTACGACGCGAGGCTCGACGCGATCGTCAAGGGCGAGCGCTTCTTCAACGTCGAGAAATTCCCGACGATCACGTTCAAGTCGTCGCGCGTCGTGCTCGAGGGCGACCGCGTGGTGGCGGTCGACGGCGATCTGACGATGCTTGGCGTCACCAAGCCCGTATCGCTCAAGGTCCTGACGTTCCGCTGCGGCGAGCAGCCGTTCAACAAGAAGCCGATGTGCGGTGCCAGCGCGACGGCGACGATCAAACGTTCCGATTTCGGCATGCAAAGCGGCCTCGACATCGGGAACCCGGCTGACGAAATCGCACTGCGCATCCCGGTGGAGGCCTACCGCGAATGACCGCGCGCGGCGCGGCGAGCTGGGCGGCGCTTACGCGGGAACGAGCCATCCATCCTCGCGGCGGGCGGCGCGCGATTTCTCGAGTTCGCCCACGAGCATCGCCGCGAGCTCGGAGGGCGGCAGGCGGAAGAACTGCCGGTTGAAATCTCGATAGAGTCCGACACGGTCGAGGTAGCCAGGCAACTCGGCGAGCGCGAGCCGCTGCCGATCGAGCAGCGCGAACACGAGGTTCACCTTGAGCGCATGACGCGCGACGCGCACGCTGTCGGCCTCGAACGCGGCGATCCGCTGCCGTGCGCGGTCGAGCGCGGTCTCGACATCGGTGAACGGCTCGCCGTGCCCCGGAATCACGACGCGGGCATCGAGTCCCGCGATCATCTCGATCGTCGCGCGCGTCGCCGGAACCGCCGCGGGATCGAACTCCGGCGGCATCACCTGGCCGAAGCCGTTTTCCCACAGCGCGTCGCCCGACACGAGGATCCCGTGCTCGGCGTTGTGGAACACGAGCGCACCCATGTCGTGGCCAGGCGCCGCCAGCGCGCGCCACTCGAGGTCGCCCCAATAGTGCGTCGTGCCCGGGACGAGCGCCTTGTCCACGGCGAAGCGGTCGGCGCGCTGGTCGCAGTAGTCGTAGAGGAGCGCCTTGCCGTCCCAGCGCTCGACGAGCGGCGCCTCGTCGCGCGGCACTGCGATGGGGCAGCCGTATTTCGCGGCGATCGCCGCGTTGCCGCCGATGTGGTCGGAATGGCAGTGCGTGTTGACGACCCAGGCGAGCGGCGCGTTGCCGATGCCGCGCTCGGACGCGAGCAGCGCGAGCGTGAGCGGCGCGTGACGGACGTAGCCCGTGTCGATCAGCACGTGGCCGTCGCGGCTCCTGAGCAGCACGTTGTTCGCGGACAGCCAGTCGCGGACGAAGACGTGGAGCTGCGGGGGAAAGGGCAACGCGGACATCGGAATTGCGGCGGGCGCATCGACGCGGACTCGGGCGGAATCATCGTACCATTCGCCGCCGTAGGCCACGCGTTCGTCGCCCCGCGCGCGGCGGCGGTCGGTTCGTATCGTTGTCGGCGGCGACCGTCCGGCGGAATTCGGTAGCCTGATGACGGGCGTCGCGGCGACAATGCGAATGTCGCTGCGTCACGAAAAACCATGAAATCCTTGGGGCCAAAGGCGAGATCGAATTCGAGCGATCGCACGCTCCTGCGCGTCACGTGGCCGTTCCTCGGCATCGTCGTCGTGCTCGTGCTGCTCGCGAGCGAGAGCCTGAAGATCGTCTCGGCGACCCGCGCGTACGTGGGCGCCGAGAGCCTCTGGTCGAAGGCGCAGAAGGAGGCCGTCTACAGTCTCTTTCGCTATGCGCAATCGCGCGCCGAGGTCGACTTCCACGCCTATCGCGAGGCGATTTCCGTGCCATTGGGCGACCGCCGGGCCCGGCTCGAGCTGGAGAAAGAGACGCCGGACCTCGCGATCGCGCGCGAGGGGCTCATCGCCGGCCGGAACGATCCCGACGACGTCGACGGGATGATCATGCTGTTCCGCCGGTTTCGCGACGTGTCGTTCATGAATCGCGCGATCGACACCTGGGCGCGTGCCGACGAGCAGATCGCCGCGCTCAGCGCGGCGGCCGAGGATCTGCATGCGCGGATCGCCGCGGGCGACGCGTCGCCGGAGGCGCTCTTGCCGGCGCTCGCGCGCATCGACGACGCCAACCGGCGGCTCACGCCGCTCGAGGTCGCGTTCTCGAGCACGCTGGGCGAGGCGTCGCGCTGGACGCAGGAGATCCTCGAGGTGGTGCTCGTGTTCGCCGCGGCCACGCTCGTGCTCGGCGGCATCGCGCTGTCGCGGCGCATGCTGCGCACGAGCGAGGCGCTCGAGGCGCAGCTCTACGCCGAGCGGGATCGGGCGCAGGTGACGCTGCAGTCGATCGCCGAGGCCGTGATCACGACCGACGAGCGCGGCCGCGTCGAGACGCTCAATCCGGTGGCGGAGTCACTGACCGGCTGGAGCAGCGCACAGGCGCTCGGGCGGCCGCTCGAGGACGTGTTCGCGATCATCGACGAGACGGACCGCCGCGCCCGCATCAATCCGGTCGCGACGCTGCTCGACGGCGGCACGCCCGTCGAGCTCCGTGGCGACACGATCCTCGTCCGGCGCGATGGCCGCGAGGTCGGCGTCGACGCGTCGGCCGCGCCGATCCGCGATCGCGATGGCGCGACGATCGGCGCGGTCCTCGTCTTCTACGACGTCACCGACGAGCGCCGCTTCGCCGCGCAGCTCTCGCACCAGGCGCGGCACGACGCGCTTACGGGCCTCGCCAACCGCCGCGAATTCGAGCACCGGCTGGGACGGGCGCTGGGCAGCGCCGCGGAGCTCGACCGGCGGCACGCGATCCTCTACCTCGATCTCGATCGGTTCAAGGAAGTCAACGATGTCTGCGGCCACGCCGCGGGCGACGAGCTCCTGCGCGAGATCAGCCTCCTGCTCCAGCGCAGGCTGCGCGAGGGCGACACGCTCGCGCGGCTCGGCGGCGACGAGTTCGGCGTGCTGCTCGAGAACTGTGCGCCCGATCACGCGGTGCGGATCGCCGAGGGCCTGCGCGACGCGGTCGCGCTCGTGGCGTTCGAGTGCCACGGGCGTTCGTTCAAGCTCGGCGTCAGCGTCGGGCTCGTGCCGATCGCCCCAGGCCCCCACAGCGTCGCCGACATCCTGAGCGCAGCCGACGCAAGTTGCTACCGCGCCAAGGCGATCGGCCGCGGCCGCGTACATATCGGCGATGCGGCCGAGAAATCGGACGGCCGTCGCTAGATGTGCATCCGTCATTCCCGCGAAGGCGGGAATCTAGTGTCGTTTCCCAACTCTTTC
Source organism: uncultured beta proteobacterium (assembly GCA_963830485.1). GTDB lineage: Bacteria > Pseudomonadota > Gammaproteobacteria > Burkholderiales > Casimicrobiaceae > CAIWHR01. Next base: position 173,737 of record CAWHNE010000022.1, on the reverse strand, counting down.
GCGTCAGAGGCTGGAACGACTCTGGGTCCCCGCGGCCTCCGCACCCCCCGTGTACGCTAACGACGGTGGTGTCGGCCGCGTCGATCGCGCGGCGACGCGCGCTTCGCGCCTTGGCTGCGCCCGCCGCGCTCACGACTCCTCCGCGGGGACGACAACCGAATGAAATGAGCGCAACGCATGCGCCCTGCAAATAACCTCTTGACGCTTCACAGCTAGAGGTCAGCGCAACTTGCCCAGGAAGTCGCGCGCCAGCGCCACGCGCTCGGCCAAGGTCGGCGCCGCCTGCTCGATGCGCACTCGGTCGGGTCCCGCGAAGCGAAACCGCCCGTCGCGCTGGACGAGGAGGATCAGCGTGCCCGCGTCGAACGGTGGCTCTCTGACGAACTGGATCGTGCTGCGTTCGGGGCCCGCATCGATCTTGACGACGCCGAGCGGCTTCGCCGCGAGCCGCAGCCGGTGGCATGCGATGAGCGCCTGCGCGGGCTCCGGCGGCCGCCCGAAGCGATCGACGAGCTCCTCCTCCATCGCGGTCAGCTCGTCCGTCGTCTCGCAGTTCGCGAGCCGCTTGTAGAGGACGAGCCGCTCGTGCACGTCGCTGCAGTACGCCTCGGGCAGGAGCGCCGGCACGTGGAGATTGATTTCGGTGGTGACGCCCAGCGGCGCGGCGAGATCGGGCTCGCGTCCGGACTTCAGCGCCGACACCGCGGCCTTCAGCATGTCGGCGTAGAGCTGGAATCCGACCTCCTGCATCTCGCCCGACTGGGATTCGCCGAGCACCTCGCCCGCGCCGCGAATCTCGAGGTCGTGCATCGCGAGATAGAAGCCCGAGCCCAGGTCCTCCATCATCTGGATCGCGTCGAGCCGCTTGCGCGCCTGGACCGACAGCGACTCGCCCGGCGGCGTCAGCAGGTACGCGTAAGCCTGGTGGTGCGAGCGGCCGACGCGGCCGCGCAGCTGGTGGAGCTGCGCGAGGCCGAAGCGGTCGGCGCGCTCGATGATGATCGTGTTCGCGGTGGGCACGTCGATGCCGGTCTCGATGATCGTCGAGCAGACGAGCAGGTTGACGCGCTGCGCGTAGAAGTCGCGCATCACCTGCTCCAGCTCGCGCTCGGCCATCTGCCCGTGCGCGACGGCGATCCGCGCCTCGGGCACGAGCTCCGCGAGCCGCTCGGCGGTCGTCGCGATCGTGTCGATGTCGTTGTGCAGGAAGTAGATCTGTCCGCCGCGCTTCAACTCGCGCAGCGCGGCCTCGCGGATGATCCCGCGCGCGTACGGCGAGACGAACGTCTTGATCGCAAGCCGGCGCTGCGGCGCCGTCGCGATCACCGAGAAATCGCGGATGCCCTCGAGCGACAGCGCGAGCGTGCGCGGGATCGGGGTTGCCGTCAGCGTCAGCACGTCGACCTCGGCGCGCAGCTTCTTCAGCTGCTCCTTCTGCCGCACGCCGAAGCGGTGCTCCTCGTCGATGATGACGAGCCCGAGGTTGCCGAACTTCACGTCGGCCTGCAGCAGCTTGTGCGTGCCGATGACGAGGTCGAGCGTCCCCGCGGCGAGCCCGTCCAGCGCCGCCTTCACTTCCTTCGCAGAACGGAAGCGCGAGAGCTCGGCCAGCCTGACCGGCAGCTCGGCGAACCGGTCGCTGAACACCTTGAAGTGCTGCTCGGCGAGAAGCGTCGTCGGGACCAGCACCGCGACCTGCTTGCCGTCGGCCAGCGCGACGAACGCCGCGCGCAGCGCGACTTCCGTCTTGCCAAAGCCCACGTCGCCGCACACGAGCCGGTCCATCGGACGGCCCGCGGTCAGGTCCGCGATCACCGCCTCGATCGCCGCCTGCTGGTCCGCGGTTTCCTCGAACGGGAAGCCGTCGGCGAAGGCTTCGTAGTCGTGCGGCGTGAACGAGAACGCGTGGCCCTGGCGCGCGGCGCGCTGCGCGTACAGGTTCAGGAGCTCGGCAGCCGTGTCGTGGGCCTGCCGCGCCGCGCGTTTCTTCGCCTTCTCCCACTGGCTGCTGCCGAGCTCGTGCAGCGGCGCCGATTCCGGCGACGCGCCGCTGTAGCGGCCGATCAGGTGGAGGTTCGACACGGGAACGTAAAGCTTGGCGTCGTTCGCGTAGACGAGCTGCAGGAATTCGGTCGGGCCTTCGCCCACGTCCAGCGTGACGAGGCCCAGGTACCGGCCGATGCCGTGCTGCTCGTGGACGACCGGATCGCCGGCGCGCACCTCGGACAGGTCGCGCAGCATCGCGTCGACGTTCGATCGCCGCGCGCCGTCGCGCCGGCCGCGCCGGACGACGCCTGCGTAGAGCTCGCCCTCGGTGATCAGCGCGAGCTTCGCCGTGGGCCAGACAAAGCCCGCGTGCACCGGCGACACGCCGAGCGAAACCAGCGCCTCGCTCGCCAGAAACGCGCCGAAGTCGTCGACGTGCGGCAGCGCGAGCCCGTATTCGGCGAAGTACTGATGCATCGTCTCGCGGCGGCCGGCGCTCTCCGCGCAGATCAGCACACGCATGCCCCGCGCAGAGGCGAGAAAGCGCTTGAGCGCCGCGAGCGGGTCATCGGCACGGCGGTCGACCTGCAGCGGTGGCAAGGGTGCCGCCGTTCCGTCACCCCTTTCCTCGGGGTCGGGGCCCGGCGCCGGGAACTCGATGCGCGCGAAACGCTTCAGCGCCCCGTTGAATGCGTCCTCCGGCAGGAAGACGTCCGGAGGAGGCAGGAGCGGCCGGGCCTTGTCGCCGCGCAGGAGCCGGTAACGTGCCTCGGTGTCCTGCCAGAAGCGCGCGACCGCGCCTGCGACGTCACCGACGCGCGCGACGGCCGCATCGCTCGGCAGATAGTCGGCGAGCGTCGCCGTGGCCTCGAAGAAGAGCGGCAGGTAGTACTCGATGCCCCCAGGCGCGACGCCGTGGCTCACGTCGCGATAAAGCGGTGACTTCGACGGGTCGCCCTCGAACGCCTCGCGATAGCGACTGCGAAAGCGTGTGCGGCCGGCCTCGTCGAGCGGAAACTCGCGCGCGGGCAGGAGGCGAACGTCGGGGACCGGGTAGAGCGTGCGCTGGGTGTCGACGTCGAAGGTCTTGATGCTTTCGATGTCGTCGCCGAAGAGGTCGAGGCGGTAGGGGAGCGGGCTCCCCATCGGAAAGAGGTCGATCAGCCCGCCACGCACCGAAAACTCGCCGGGCGATACCACCTGGGTCACGTGCTGATAGCCGGCGAGCGCCAGCTGCGCGCGCAGCGCGTCGACGTCGAGCCGCGTGCCCTGCTTCAGGAAGAACGTGAACGCGGCGAGATACGACGGCGGCGCGAGCCGGTGGAGCGCCGTCGTCGCTGCGACGACGAGAACGTCGCACTCGCCACGCGAGACTCGATAGAGCGTCGCGAGCCGCTCCGACACAAGGTCGTGGTGCGGCGAGAACGGGTCGTAGGGCAACGTCTCCCAGTCAGGGAGCAGCGCGATGCGAAGACCCGGCGCGAACCACGGCAACTCGTCGGCGAGTCGCTGCGCACCAAGCGCATCGGAGGCGACGACCGCGAGCAGTTGCTTCCGGCCGGCGCACTCGCGCGCGAGCTGTGCGAGCGCGAGCGCGTCGGATGAGCCGGGGAGGGCCGGTGCGTGCGCTACCCGGCCCGCCGCCGGCAAACGCGGGGCGAGCGGGGGCAGCGCGGCGAGCCTCGATAGGGTCGCGGCGGGGTCGGCGGTCGCCGGCGCGGCGGCGGTACTGCTGAGCGCGGCGGAACCGTCGTGAGGCACCACCGTGGCCGCCATGCCGGCGGCGGATGTTTCCGGCGGCACGATCGAGCGCGGATTATACGCGGGCGCGACCGCGACTCCCGATGCGAAGGCGCGTGCGATAATCGCCCGCGTGAATCCTCCCGCGGCGGCACCGCGAGGTGCGAGCCCGTACCTGCTGCTCGCGCTCGCGCCGCTGTTCTGGGCGTGCAACTGGATCGTCGGCCGCGGCCTCGCCGCCGACGTTCCGCCGATGGCAATGACGTTCCTGCGCTGGTTCTTCGCGCTCGTCATTCTCGCGCCGTTCGCATGGCGGCACGTCATGCGCGAATGGCCGGTGGTCCGCGCGCACTGGAAGACGATGCTGTTCCTGGGCGCGATCGGCGTCGGCACGCACAATGCGCTCGCGTACCTCGGCCTCAACTACACGACCGCGACCAACGGCGTCATCCTCAATTCGTTCATCCCGGTGATGATCATCGCGCTCTCGTGGCTGTTCCTGCGCGAACGGCTCACGGGCGTGCAGCTCGCCGGCGTCGGCGTGTCGCTCGCCGGTGTGCTCGCGATTTTGTCGGGGGAAGTCTCGAGGCGCTCGCGTCGTTTCGGCTGAACGCGGGCGACCTGCTCGTGATCCTGTCGATGGCGATGTGGTCGACCTACACCATCTGTCTGCGCTGGCGGCCTGCGGGCCTCGACATGCTCACGTTCCTGTTCGTGCTGAGCGTCGTCGGCGAACTCTGCGTGCTGCCCTTCTTCCTGGGCGAGCTCGCGTTCGGGCGGCGGATGGTGGTCTCGCTGCCGAATCTGGCCGCGCTCGCCTTCGTCGCGCTCTTCTCCTCGGTGCTCGCCTACATCTTCTGGAACCGCGGCGTCGAGCAGGTCGGCGCGAACGTGGCCGGGCTCTTCGTCCACCTGATGCCTGTGTTCGGCGTGGTGCTCGCGTGGATCTTCCTGGGCGAGCGGCTCGCCCCGTTCCATGTCGCCGGAATTGCGCTTATCCTGACGGGCATCTGGATCACGAGCCGGCTGGGGCGGCGACCGGCGCCTGCGCCGGCCGGCACCGACTGAGTGAGGCGGGCGAGCGCAAGCGAGCCAAGGCCCGAAAGGCGCGTCGTCGAACGATGGAGATCGGCCGTTGATTCGGCGAGGCGAGTGATGACGGCGGGGGAAGAGGCCGGTGACTGAAGATTGGCACCGGCGTCCCGCGAACGTGCCTGATCCGGTGGATCGTGTGGGGGCACACAAGTGACCGACATCGGCAACGCGGACCGGGTGGCGATGATGCAGCGGCTCACCGAGCTCAAGCTCGAGCACCGCGACCTCGACGACGTGTGCCGCCGGCTGGGCGACGATCCCTCGCACGACCAGCTGCAGCTGACGCGGATGAAGCGTCGCAAGCTGCTGCTCAAGGACCAGATCGCCCGCCTCGAGCGGATGATCGATCCCGACATTCCAGCCTAGGGCGCGATTCTACTTCGAGCGGCCGTAGCGGTCCTCGAAGCGGACGATGTCGTCCTCGCCGAGATAGTCGCCGCACTGGACCTCGATGAGCACGAGTGGAGTATTGCCGGCATTCTCGAGGCGGTGCTTCGTCTCGACCGGGATGTGCGTCGATCCATGCTCGCCGACGGGGAACTTCTCCTCGCCGCGCGTCACGGTCGCCGTCCCGGCGACGACGACCCAGTGCTCGCTGCGCCGGCGGTGGAGCTGCAGCGACAGCGCCGCACCGGGCTTCACCTCGATCCGCTTGATCTTGTAGCCGCGGCCCTCCTGCAGCACCGTGTAGAGACCCCACGGTCGCATGACGGTCCGATGGAAGCGGTAGGCTTCGTGTCCGCGCGCCTTGAGCTCGCCCGCGACCTCGCGCACGCGTTGCAGGTGATCGCGGTGCGCGACCAGCACGGCGTCAGGCGTATCGATGACGACGAGATTCTCCACGCCGACGGTGGCGACGACGCGATCCTCCGAATGAACGAACGTGCCACGCGTCGCGACCGTGACCCGCTCGCCGTGGCCGCGGTTGCCCTCGGCATCGGGCGCCGTCAGGTCCGCCACCGCCTGCCAGGAGCCGATGTCGCTCCAGTCGAACGTGCCGCGCACGACGGCGACGCTGCCCGCGGCGGCCGCGGGCTCCATCACCGCGTAGTCGATCGAGATGTCGGGGACGCCCGCGAAGCGCTCAGGGTCGATCTCCAGCATCGTCGCGTCCAGATACGACGCGAACGTCGCTGCTATCGGACGGACCGCGCGGTCGACGGCCGGCGCGTGCCGTGCGATCGCCTCGAGGATCGCGGCGGCGGTAAAGCAGAAGATGCCGGAATTCCACGCGTATGCGCCGGCAGCAACGTATGCGCGCGCCTTCTCGAGCGACGGCTTCTCGACGAAGCGCTGCACGCGTGCGGCCACGGGTAGCGCATCGGTGGCGACGACGTCGATCGCCGCGCCGCATTCGAGATAGCCGAAGCCGGTTTCCGGATGCGACGGCCGGATGCCGAACGTGACCAGCAGTCCGTCGCGGGCAAGCGCGACGGCGCGCTCTACGGCGGCACGGAACGCGACGTGATCGCGAACCAGGTGGTCGGCGGGCATCACGAGCAGCACCGCGTCGTCGCCATGGCGCGTCTGAACGAACAGCGCGGCCAGCGCCACAGCCGGTGCGGTGTTGCGGCCGAAAGGTTCGAGCAGGAACGTGTCGCGGGAGGTCCGGTCGCGCAGCGCGTTGTACACGTCGCGCGTCTGGAAGTAGAGATCGCGGTTGGTGACGGTGACGATCTCGGCGATGCCCGGGAGCGCTCGTGCGCGCGCCGCCGTCTTGCCGAGCAGCGTCTCGCCGTCGGGGAGCTGCATGAACGCCTTCGGCGCCATCTCGCGCGACAGCGGCCACAGCCGCGTGCCGGCGCCGCCGGACAGGATCACGGGAACGAGCGCGGGAAAGGACGAAGTAGGCATCGACGAAGGGGCGTGCGAAGGTTGCCGCAGTCTACACGAACAGGGCGAGCACTACTTCGACGGTACTGAGGCGAGCGACTGCAACTGTTTGCGCAGTTCGGTCACTTCCTTCCGCAGCGCGGCGAGCTCGGCACGCAGCGAGTCGTTGCGTCCCCAGACGAGATCCCCGTCCATCGTGATCCGGAACCCGAGGGTCGAATCCGGCCGGTACACGCGAAGATAATCGCCGTTCGAATCCGTGCTCCGGTTCCACTGGACCACCGATTTCGTGACATCGACGGAGCTCTGCACGACGATCACGTAATCGACCGGCGTCTGCTGGCCATCGCTCCCGATCCACAGTCCGGCCTGCGTGAACGGTCCCAGATTGATCTGCTCGGCCCACACCGTGCGGCTGGTCGCCGCACCCCGAACCGCAGTCTTGCGCGCGATGACGTGCCCGGTGCTGCCCGGAGCAGCTTCCACGCGGGCGTAATCCGGGGCTGCGGTTCCCGCGCCGCGGTTGGTCATCATGCGGACGTCCTGATACGCGTTCGAACCGGCGGCACCGTTGACGGTGATCATGTCATTGTTGGTGCGGTAGAAGCCGTTCGCTCCAAGCTCGACGGAGAGCTCGTACCGGTTGATGTCGAGGCGCTTCTCAGCGGGGATGACGACCGTTCCCGTGAAGAGGTGGGTGACCGCGAGCATGCCGTTGGCGAGGGCGAAAGATTGATCGATGATTTCTGTCAGTGTCATCGGAGCCTCCAGAAAGTGCTGCCACGGGTGCCCGACTTGAATTTCGCCCGAAGAGCTCCAGATTGGAAGAGCGCGTGAGCTGCGGGCACCCGGTGGTATTATGCGAGTTCCCGCGCCAGGCGCTGGACGAACACCGGGGGTGAACTGGTTTCGACGGGGGATGCAACGCAGCTTGGGGCATGCCGAGGCGCTTGTCCTCGTAAAACTCGAGCACTCGCAAACTTAACTGCGAACGACGAAACGTACGCTCTGGCGGCTTAATCCCGCCGGACCTCGCACCGGGCAGCGCTCGGTCCGGGTGACGTAGCCGGCAACGGCGAAATCACGGCGAGGACATCTAGAGCGATCGCGCCCGCCCGGGTCACTTGGGCGAAGCGCTAAACCAAGGTGACTGGTCCCGCCGTCGTATGTCAGTCAACGGCGTCGGGGCGAGAGCCCAATGACTCGACTAAGCATGTAGTCCCGACTGCCGAGTACTTCCGGACGCGAGTTCGATTCTCGCCACCTCCACCATCAGCAAGAATGACGGCCCCGACCCGGGGCCGTTATTTTTTGTATTTTCCCTATGAAGAACGTGCTTGTAGCATCCCTTGCGGGCCGGTGAAAGCCAGATGCAAACGGAGGTAACGGTGGTGGTAACCGCATAAAAGTGGTAAAACGCTCCTTTCAAGAGAATCGAACTTAGAGGGGGGTGATGGCAAGGCATTTGTTGACCGACCGCCAGGTCCAGAACGCCAAGCCGAAGGCAAAGCCTTACCGGCTTGCAGATGGCGATGGGCTGTATCTCTACGTGCCCCTCTCGGGCGCGTCGTCGTGGCAGTTTCGGTATCGGCTTGGCGACAAGCCGCAAACGGCGACTCTTGGGCGGCTGGATCGGATCACGCTCGGCCAGGCGCGCGCAAAGGCGCAGGACGTCCGTACGCTCGCGGCAGACGGCCACCACGTCACCGCGGTACGCCGGGTCGAGCGGGCGAAACGCGCGGCGGCGCGCACAGCGACGTTCGGGGTGCTGTCGGCAGACTGGCTCAAACGCGAGGCCCGGCGCGCGAAGTGGACCGCGGACTACCAGCAAGAGGTCAAGGCGAGCCTCGACAATCATTTGTCGTCGCTTGCGACGCTGCCGGTGGCCGAAATCACGACGGCGATAGCTGCCAAGCCCATCCGCAAGATCGAGGATAGTGCCCCCGATATGGCGACGAAGGTGCGGCAGCGCCTTCGCTCGATCATGGACTACGCGGCCGAGCAAGGGTTGATCCCAATCAATCCGATTCCGGCGGCACGCCGCGGCAAGCGCGCTGCGCAGCGTACCCACCTCGCGGCCGTTACCGATCACGCGGGCGTGGGTGCAATATTGCGCGCGGCCGATGTCGCCGAGATCAGCCGCGGCGTGCGTCGCGCCCACCTTCTGGCGGTATTCACCGCGCAGCGCATCGGTGAGATTGTCGGCGCCCGTTGGGACGAATTCGACCTGCAGGCGGGAGCGTGGTCCATTCCGCGCGAACGGATGAAGCGGAAGGATGCACAGCGTGGCCCCCATGTCGTGCCGCTGCCACCTCAATTGCTCGCTTTGCTACGCGAATGGCACCGTGCCGACGGCGATGGTGCGATTTACGCCGCGCCGGCGCCACATGGCGACGGACCAATCACGCGCGAAGCGATCGAGAAATTCTATCGGCGAACGCTGGAACTTACCGGCAAGCATTCGCCGCATTCCTGGCGCTCCGTTTTCTCGACTTGGGGACGCGATGCGGGCAAGGACGCCGACGCCGTCGAGGCGCAGCTGGATCACATGATCGGCACCAAGCAAGCCGCGGCCTACGATCGCGCCAAGCGGCTCGAAATTCGGCGTGCGCTAATGGCATGGTACGAACGGCAACTGTTTACCGCTCGCGACGGCGCGAAAGTCGTGCCCCTGCGCAAGATGACGCCCGCTTCTTGATCGCGTGTAGCCGATAAGCTACAATGACCGAATTCGAGGTCCGGCACTATCTGGCGCCATCCGGACGGGATGTGTTCGGCGACTGGCTGGCCGCATTGCAAGACAGGCGGGCAACAGCGGCGATCCTGCTTCGCATTGGCCGCATCCAGAGAGGACTGTTCGGTGACTGCAAATCGGTCGGCGACGGTGTGCAGGAGCTTCGGATCGACATCGGGCCAGGCTATCGAATCTATTTCGGGCGCGTCGGGAACCGACTGATCATCCTGCTGTGTGGCGGCGACAAGAGAGGACAGCGTGGCGACATCAAAAGTGCGAAGCAGTACTGGGCGGATTACTCCAAGCAGACAGGAACGCAGTAGGACGCACGCGGACTTCCTGGTCGAACATCTCGCGGTCGACGCGAACGTCGCAGCCTTGCTCGATGAAGCACTTGCGAGCGGTGACGAAGGCGACATCATGTATGCGCTTCGAGCCATCTCCGAGGCCCGCGGGGGGATCGCAAGCGTTGCGACCGCGACCGGACTGTCGCGCGAGACGCTCTATCGAACATTGAGCAGGTCCGGCAATCCCCGCTTATCGACGTTGCTAGCGCTCGTACGTGCGGCTGGAGTGCGGCTTCGGGTTGAACGAGTCGGTTGATTTCGCGGATCGGCACAGCGCGGCGTCATTCGTTAACTTCTCATTTTCCCGATGCGGTGTCCTTTGCCATCCACCTATGCGCGGTTCCAACCTGCGTCGATCCGGTCGGAAAGCCAGCGATGCACATCGTTTTCAATCCATCCGACGGCACGCGGGCCTAGCGACACGGGCGCCGGGAACGTCCCAGCTTTGATTCGAGCGTAGATCGTGCTGCGCGATAGCCCGGTGCGCGCTTCGACCTGTTTGCGTCGCAGAATGCAATAAGGCGTTTGGCTCGCATCGGCCATCGTCGTCTCCTTGTGGATGTCGGTGGAAGGCCCATCGTTGCATATGGCTCCGCACCCGTCCGCCGGAAAACGTAAATAGCGGCCGACCGTTTTCGCCAGGAGTCAACAACTTGGCGGGTCAAACGGGCGCGAGCCGCCGGCCATAACGCACCCCTGAAGGCCGGTTACCCACCGCGGCGCGCGCTCGCGTGCGAGAGGGGCGCCGCCCGCGCGCCGCCGTGGATAACCGGCGGTCGAGGAAGGTTCTTCCTGGAAGCCGTTCCCCTCTTACTCACGCCACGAGGCGAATTGCAACCCGAAAACGAATACTTCTTACCGTCGTTTATCGCTTGAGGTGGTGTTGCAGCCGGGCTACCGTTGCTGCAGTTCGCTTGGCTGAGCTTTCAGCCCGCTGATGGCGTAACCATCGCCCTTTAAGCCGGACGACCTCCTCGAGACAGCCGGCGCGCCGCAAGGCGGGAGGTTTCGTAATGACCAGCGGTCGGGAATCGACCGCAATGTTGGCTTTGCCGTCCTTGCGACGGCGTTGTCTGCAGTGCTTGCGTGCAGTCGCGGCTGTCTACCGTTTCCGGTAGCGGCCCCACGGCGCGAGCCTCGTTGGTCCCTGGTCCGGTCGATGTGCATTGCACACGCCCGGACAAGTCGCGTCCCATGCTGCAATTCGGCAAGTGCAACGCGCGACTCCCTGCGCCAAGTCTAGTTGGCGCAATCGTCATCCCCTGCGCCAAAGCACCTGTACCAGTAGCGTCGTTACTAGCGGCGGAGCCGGTAGTGACGACGCGCCGATCCTCCGTCCCAACAGCGAGTTATGTGGCGCTGGCGCAAGTGATGACCCCAAGTGACGGGTTCCCTGACCCATCGTCCTCGCCGGCCGTGCAATGCGGCCCGTTCATTCATCCGCGCAACGCGGATCGTCAAAGAAGCGCTGCACCGGCGCACCCCCGAACCCTGGGTCAAGGTTCAAGTTGCGGGAACGACTCCCCACCGGGAGCACCCGCGACGCCAAGAACCGCGTGCCGCGGTGGCAAGCACTAAATCAACGGCACAAAGCGGGAGTGGTGTCTCCCGCGTCCCTCGAAAATCTCGCCCCGCTCAGGCGTGGTGAGACGGACAGAAACACTGACCAGACCTGATCGACACCGTCGCAAGGGAGAGAAACGAAACAGCCGAGGAGATCATGCAGACGTTGAACTACGAACTGAAGCAACTCTGCAAACACAATCGGGACGGGAGCTTTGCCACTCAAGCTAACCGGGAACGTATCCTGACGCTCATCGCGAACCAGCTACAGGAAATGGGCTTCGTCAACATGCATGTGCAGAGCCTGAAACCCAAACATGTTGAGCAGCTGGTCGAGCGCTGGCAGGCGGAGGGGTTGAGCACCGGCACCCTCAAGAATCGCACGACCACACTGCGTTGGTGGGCGGAGAAGAGCGGCAGGCCAACGTCATGGCTAGAAGCAACGATGCATATGGCATTGCCGACCGACAGCTACGTCACCAATGTAAGCAAAGCCCGGCAGTTGACCTCCGGGGATCTCGCCCAGGTCATCGATCCGAACACGCGCATGTCGCTGCGGTTGCAGGCGGCATTCGGGCTGCGGCGTGAAGAGTCGCTCAAGATCCAACCGGGGTGGGCCGACCGCGGCGACACCTTGCGGCTGAAGGACAGTTGGACCAAAGGCGGCCGTGACCGAGAAATCCCGATCCGCAATGCCGAACAACGCCAGGTCCTGGACGAGGCGAAGCGCTTGGCCGGCAAAGGCAGTCTGATTCCGGCTGACCGGACTTACGTGGAACAACTGCATCGCTTCGAATACCAGTGCGACCGGGCGGGCATCAACCACGTACATGGTCACCGTCATCAGTACGCACAGGAACGGTACCGCGAGCTGACGGGTTGGTCGGCACCGGCCGCCGGCGGGCCGCGATCGAGAGAGCTCAAACGCGAGCAGAAGGCGATCGACCGCGAGGCGCGACTAACAATCAGCAGCGAGCTCGGGCATGAGCGCGAGCAAGTCACCGCGATTTACTTAGGGAGGTAGTGAACGTCCGCCCACGATATTCTGGATGAGCGAGTGACGGTTGGCGTCCCGTTGCTGCCCGTGAAGTTGAGCCACAAATGGCCGCAATGTCGCGGAACCGGCCGTTCGGTCCGGACTTGTCAACTGGCGCTCTCGGCCGAGGCTATGTAAAAACGCGATTTCGGTCTGTTTTCGGGAGTATCAAAACCCCTCCCGACCCCAAATAAATCGCATACAACGCGTTCTACGAGGTCGTCGTTGCCGACACCTCGTTTCGCGCGGAGTTTTTACACAGCCTCGGCTAAGTGCGGACATACACGCCGCCAACAAAAAACCGTCACCGCGTCCTCGATGGCGCACCCGCGCCTGCAACCGGGGCGATGCGTCAACGTCGGTCGAACGGCGTGCGGCATTAGCCGACCGGGGGTCGGCGAATGCTGCCGTGCGCAAGCGGCACCGTCGGAGCGGTGGCGTTGCGATCCCGTGAAAATGGGCCTATCCTGACCACGCCGGAATTGGCGCGCTGCCCGGGGGCACAGTTCATGAGACGGCGAGATTTCCTTACCATCGTCTGCGGTGCGATAGCGGCGCTGCCAAGCCTTGGGCGTGCGCAGGCCGGCAAGATTCCCAGAGTTGGTGTTCTGTGGCACGCGGGCAGTGCTGATGAAGAGGGGTCGTACTACAGGGGACTCCTTGAAGGCTTTCAAGGCCTCGGGTACGTCGACGGGCGAAATATCATCCTTGAACATCGCTTTCCCAATGAAATGCCGGAGCGATTTCGGAGCATGGTCGCCGAGCTGATAGCGCTCAAGGTCGATGTATTGGTAACCGTCGGGACGCAGACCGCGCCTTACGCAAGAGACGCGACAACCTCGATACCGGTAGTCTTTATCTTCGTTCCCGACCCTGTGGGGAGTAAGTTCGTCGACAGCCTTGCTCGGCCGGGGAGAAATATGACGGGACTCTCGCATTTCGGGACGGACATAGTTATCAAACGCCTGCAATTTCTTAGCGATCTCATTCCCGGTTTGTCCCGCGTTGCTTTGCTCGTCAATCCAAATACCGAAGTTGCGCCACTTTACAAACGTGTCACCGAAACGGCTGCGGTCGAGCTCCGATTGGTGAACCATACATTTGAAGCGCGCTCGGTTGACGAGCTGAGGCAGGCATTTGACGCAATGGTCAAAGCCGGAATGCAAGCGGTGACCATAAACGGTGAGGGACTGGTCTATCAGCAGCGAGCAAACGTCGCAAAGATGGCGCTTGAACGTCGTCTTCCGTTAGCTGTCTGGTCGAGAGAGACTTTCGACGCTGGCGCGCTTATGTCCTATGGAGCTGACCAAGTTGCAATGTGTCGCCGAGGGCCTGTTCTCGTCGACAAGATCCTGAAGGGTGCCAAACCCGGTGATATACCCGTGGAGCAACCGACAAAGCTTGAGTTTTTGATCAACCGCAAAGTTGCAAGCGCGCTCGGTCTCACGGTTCCGCAGTTGTTGTTCGCACGTGCCGACGAAGTGATTCAGTGATGTGCCATTGCGCGCCGATCGCGCGGTTCACTCCGCTCACCGCAGTTGCCCGGTGAATTGCTCTGTTGAACGTCGGCTTTGAAGAGGACCGACCGGCTGCTCAGGGTCGTTCACGCCCATTGGAACCGAGGTGGCGGCCGGCGGCTCTGCGTCCTATAGCGGCCTTTCCCCGAGCCTGTCCGTAGTGCCGCATTCGCAGCTACTCTTCGTCGCGGCAGTAGCTGAACACTTGTGACGTCGACCGAAATGCCTTCCAGCAGCGCCTGCTGTGCGGCGAGTGTCGCTAACTCCTCCTAGGCGGAGGCGGTGGCTGTGGTACCCCTCTGCCGAATCCAACTTGCTCGTGCAGGAATCCTTCGAGGTCGTTGGAGCACACAAATGCATCGTCCGCGTCGCGAGGGTCCCTGCCGAACACGACCGCGGCGCCACCGGCAGCCTGAAGGAGCGATCGGGAGCACCAGAACGCGCAGGAGGTAGCGAGGACAGGGGCCTCTGAATCTGTCGATGCATAGACATTGGGCGCAGCCCCACCAACTGGCGAGTCAATCTTGCGATAAAACGTATTGGCAATTTCCGAGCCGTGCACCATTTCATGAGCCAACTGGTACGTCCAATAGTCGTGAACTCGGCCGAAGCGTTTTGCAGCGTCCTTAACTGACAGGAAGCGCTTGCGTTTGATCCGGTCTCGCTTGGCTATGGCGTCCAACTTCTGCCTCCACGGCAAGACCTTGCCGGGCATGTTATTCCAAGGCACCACCTCTTGGCCGATCGCCTTCGCCGCAGTATGCAGATTTGCCAGTTCCGCGAGCGAATCGAGATACCAGCCAAGCAATAGGCCCTTTCGGTTTGTGGCGTCATCGCCGATCTCCGCAATTCGCAACGAGTCTTCGAACAAAGACCTACCGAGAATGAAGGCTTCACCCTGCAAGCGCTTCTCGATGAGTGCAGCGGCGCCAAGGGTCAAGCGGATACCGCGTACGACCGTCGCGAACAGGCAGTTGTCCAATGGACCCAAGGCAACAGGGCCATGAACGATGCGCGCGGCAATGCCAACCGACTCAGTAAGGAGAGTGGCGGCCAACTCGTAGGAGACCGTTCCGGTTGCGGGAATGGGCATCGCAGTGGCCGCGAGCATAGCCCATTGTTAGGATGGCCACTTGGATCGACGGGCGCTCCGCAGTGGCACTGGCGTCGATCAATAGTGGTAAGGATGGTGGTAAGGGCCGGAAGAATCGAAGTCGAACCTTCAATCTCATAGGGGAAAATCATCGAGTTCGATTCTCGCCACCTCCACCATCAGCAAGAACGACGGCCCCACGCGGGGCCGTTTTCCTCTCTGGTCCCATAGTGCATGCGGGTATTGCGTTGTCTACGCCGGTTCGCTAGTAGATCGTCGGCGCAGCGCGAAAAACTGCTCTACCGATTGAAGTGCTGCAGCACCGCGCCCTGCGGTTTCGACTCGCAGGGGCGCTTTTGTGCGGGAGTGCGGTAGCGGGCCTAGGACGCCGAGCCCGCTGCGCTAGGACAGGGTGACGATTGAGTTACGCGGAGCGATGGGTTGCTGCGGGAATGCTCACTTGCGCAAAAATTCTGGAAGCGTAAAGTAGCAAATTGTGCCCGATAAGATCGGTACCTTCGAGGAGCGCGAGGACATGCAGGCCTGCCTGACCGTTTCGCGTCGGCTGGTGCCCAAGCTGCCGTTCGCCAAGGCCGGTCAATTCTTGAGGGCATCCGTCAAGGGAAGCGCACCTTAGAACAGGAGCTTCGTCATGGCAGCGGACATCTTCGCAAAGCTCGGCGACATCAAGGGCGAATCAGGCGACAGCAAGCACAAGGACGAGGTCGAGGTGCTCTCGTGGTCCTGGGGAGTGAATCAGAGCGGTACCCTTGCCCAAGGCGGTGGAGGGGGTGCGGGCAAAGCGAATTTCAATGATTTCAACTTTACCCATCACGTCGACAAAGCGTCGCCGGTTCTGTTGAAAGCGTGCGCGACCGGTGAGCACATCAAGGAAGCGACCATCACGGTGCGCAAGGCCGGCAAGGGCCAGCAGGAATTCCTGATCATCAAGATGAACGACATCATCATCACCAGCGTGGCTCCGAGCGGTGCCGGCGACGGAGCGACCACGGCGGAGAGCGTCGCGCTTCAGTTCGCCAAAGTCGACCTGGAATACAAGCCGCAGAAAGCCGATGGGTCACTGGATGCCGGCGTCCATTTCAAGTACGACATCAAGGCCAACAAGGTTTGGTAATCGGAGCGCCCCCTTTCATCGCCCGAATCACCAGCCCCGCAACGGGCGCCCCCGATTCCATCCGCAACTCGGCGTGAGCAATCTCCGACACCAGTCCGGCGCCAGTGAGTAGCTGTTCGACATACCCGCGGGAGTGGCTATAGCGGCCGTGCAGCTCGAGGTGATAGTCCGGGGTCGCGTCGCCGCCCACTCCGTGCTCGAGAGTAAAGATCAATAAGCCGTCCGGTCGCAGGGCTCCGGCGGCGGCCGCGACGACGTCTTCCAGGCCGCCGAAATAGACCAGCGTGTCCGCCGAAACGATCAGGTCGAACGCTTCCTTGCTGTTCCGCAAGTACTCCGTCAACTCGCCTTTGACCAGCGCGTCGTAGACATTCTTCTCTTTCGCTTGAGCCAGCATGCCCGCGGAGAGATCGACACCTGTCAGTCGGCGAGCATACGGGACCACGAGCGGACCGCACAGCCCCGTTCCGCAGCCGGCATCGAGCACGTCGAGGCTCTTTGACGGGCCGAGTCCCGAATCGTCCAGCATCGCCGCGACAAGCGCCGGGGCGCGGTACGACAACTTCGCAAGCTTCGACTCAAAGCTGGCGGCGAAGCTGTCGAAGGTTTCCGCGACGAACCCGTCCGACGCGCGCGCCGGGACGTCTTGACCGGTACAGGCCGCCAACATGTGCCGCGCAATCGGGTCCTCTGGCTCCTCATCGAGCCATTCCTCGAAAATCTTCACGGCCTCGTCGATCTCGCCGATGGTGCAGTGCGCCAGCGCCAGAAGTTTTCGGGCTTCCCGGTGCTTCGGCCTCAGCGTGATTACTTTGCAGAAGCAAGCGACCGCCTCCTCGTTTCGCTTCAACCCCGTCAGGAGAATACCCAGGTTGGTGTACGCATCGATGTGACCGGGGTCTGCGCGAATGGCTGTTCGATAAGCGGCTTCGGCTTCGCCCGGTTTGCCCGTCGCCCGCAACAGCACGCCGAGATTGCTGTGCGCATTCGCATGATCTGGATTCAGTGAAATCGCGCGCTGGTAGGCGGCGATGGCAGCGTCCAGTTTGCCCTGGGCCTGGAAGACGATGCCCAGGTTGCTGTAGCAATCCGCGTGGTCAGGCACGAGTCGGAGGCTCTTCTCGATGAGTGCGATAGCCTCGTCACTCCGACCCTGCTGATGGGCGAGCACACCCGCGTAATGCAACGCTTCGGGATGGTTGGGGGCGACGTCGAAGATCCGGTGATAGAGCTCCTCCGCCTCAGCGAGCTGCTCGTTTTTCTGCAGGAGGATGGCGATCGAAACCGCCTCCTCAAGAGTCAATTCTCGCGTTGGCGTTTCTGACTGCTGCATCGCTACCGTTCGACGACGATCATCGTGGCGGCGGCTGTCGCCATTGTGCCAATGAACGTTCGCTGGTCCATTCTGTGGCCTACGACCTCGCTCTCACGCCCGCAACGGGCATTCTCGTGCAGGCCCGCGGCGACTGCCACCTGCTCAATTTTGGCTCGTTTGCGACGCCCGAGCGCACGTGCAGCCCCAGGACACCGGCTGGTTCGAATCCCGCCACTCCACTCTCTAGGCGAGTCGCACCCAGTGGTATGCGGTGATCCTTCCCCCGCCCAGATCGGCGGACCGCGCGCCGGACAGCGTGAACGAACTTCCGAACTGTACCGTTCGAGGGGCGTCGATCACTGCGGTTGGTCGCTCACTGTCGATGACGACGATCTCCGCAATGGCTGGCTCTGACTGAAGACCGGAGTCGTCAACCACCACGAGCTGGAATCGGTGGGACCCAACAGGCAAAGGGGCGTTTGGGGTGACCGTGACTTCAACCGTGGGGTCTTGGGTTCTGACAGTCTGGCCTGGAATGAAGGTGGCCATGGAGCGCTCCTTTGCGGTTGGGTTGTGGATATGGCGTGTCGAACGTACTCGCCGAAGGACGGGTGGATCGCCGGTTGCAAGAGTATGTTCTGTGACGCCTAGCGGGCGAAGGTCGGTGAGCGGCAGCGGACGAAGCCTCGCAGCGGGACGTCCGCGTTGAGCGAATGGAATGGCCTCCCCCTACTCGAACGGCATCGAGTGTGCCAGATTGGAAATCGGTTCATGTCCAATCGCTGAGAGGAGGAGGCGCCATGAAGATTACTACCGTCGGTCTCGACTTGGCAAAGAACGTGTTCTCGCTTCACGGCGTGGATGAGCGCAGCAATCCGGTGTTAAGGAGGACGGTGCGCCGCGCGAAGCTGGTCGAGTGCTTTGCCCAGCTTCCGCCATGCCGGGTCGGCATGGAAGCGTGCTCGGGAGCCCAGCACTGGGCGCGCAAGCTGCGCGAACTCGGACACGACCCGCGCATCATGGCGGCTGAATTCGTTGCCCCGTATCGCCAGGGTGGGAAGAACGACGCCAACGACGCGGAGGCGATCTGCGAAGCCGTGGCTCGACCGAAGACGCGCTTTGTGGCGATCAAGTCGGTCGAGCAGCAAGCGGTGATCGCCGTCCATCGTTTGCGCCAAGGTTTGGTCGAAGAACGCACGGCACTCGCCAATCGCCTGCGGGGGCTGCTCGCCGAGTATGGGATCGTGATCGGCAACGGGCTCGACCGGCTGCGCCACGCGTTGCCAGAAATCCTGGAAGACGGCGAGAACGGGGTTCCGGGGATCGCGCGCGAGGTGTTCGCGGACGCCGGCGAGCAGTTGCGCGAGTTGGATGTACGCATCGCCGCTTACGACCGGCGCATCGCGGCATTGGCTCGCGACAGCGCACCCGCGAAGCGACTGATGAAGATCGAGGGCGTGGGGCCGGTGACGGCGACTGCGGTGATCGCCAGTGTCGGCGATGGCAAGGTGTTTCGTAACGGACGCCAGTTTGCCGCCTGGCTCGGACTCACCCCACGACAACATTCGACCGGCGGCAAACAGCGACTCGGCGTCATGACCAAGCACGGCGACGTATACCTTCGCACCTTGCTCATCCATGGTGCCCGCGCAGTCCTCCGCCTGACACCCAACCGCGATGATGCGAAGAGCCGTTGGGCAGAAAGCCTGCGCCGACGCCGTCCCGACAACGTCGCGGCGGTGGCACTGGCGGCAAAGCACGCCCGCATCATGTGGGCGCTACTCGCGCGCGGCAAGGAATACCGAGTCATCGCTTGAACATCGATTCCCGCCAGGAGATTGCGACGATGCAGCGTTGATGGGCAACAGGTCAGACCGGCGCCCGAAGAGCCTGATAACCGCGACGGCCCGCTGTTCGAGGCCACTGAACGAATGAGGATCGGGCGCGCGGCTGTTCCATCAGGGTCGGCAGCAAACCGTGCTGCAGCCAAAGACCGAATATAGAGATGCAGTCTCGACCTACTTGCCGTCAACGACGACCACACTTGCGATCATCGGGGAGGCCATATAGAGCGGTTAGGTCTCGCGTCACTCACCTTGGCCATTATCTGTCCTTGTAGGGTTCGCAAACCAAAGGACGAAGGCAGCTACTGACCGTAGTCTGCTACCCGCCCGCTCGGACACTCGGGTACGCGCCCCCAGCGGCCCTCGCAGTAGGCAATTCGCACACGCTGATCGCATAGCACGCGTTCGAAGACTGAGTTGTGAGCGCATCGCGCCAGCTGTTCGTCAAGGCCCGGGGGCGGGTCCGGCGCGCGCACAATCGTCGACGGCACGGGATCCGGTTGCGGTGGTTCCGCGGCGGGCGTCGCGCGTTCCTGAACCGGAGGAACCGCGACGTGTTCAGGCCGGGTGCGCCGGCGCTCGCGGACGGACCTGACCAACTCGGGCGGTTTCGCATCCGGCGTGCTTTCGGACGCGCTCGCCGGTTCCGGTTTAGGCTCGTGGATCGTCTCGACGCTCGTCTCGATTGCGCTGGGCTCTGGCGCCGTCGAAGGGAGTGATACTTGCTCACTGAGCTGCGCCGGATCGCGGTAGACATAGTAGGCAAGAACGGCGACCGCGCTAAGCAATAGGACGGGCAGTAATGCGGCCATTGCCACGCGGAAATTTTGACGCGGTCTTGCTGTGGTGCCCAGAATCTGCGATACGACCGCAGGCGTTGTATCAAGGGCCTCGGGGGGCGGTGATCGCCCGTGTGTGTCCGAAGGCTGAGCGTCAGGCGTGATGACCAGCGCTGCATCCGCCGTGCCGCATTTGTGGCAGGCCCCGGCAGCCGTATCATTGACCGCTCCACATTGCTTGCACGGTTTCAGATGTAGCGGCGAGCCGCATTCGTTGCAGTACTTGGCATCCGCCGGATTCGTGTGGCCACAGAACAAGCACTGCGGAATGAACAGAGACAATGTCTGGACGCCTAGATGCCCCATATCAATGTCGCGCTTCAGAAAGTCTGGCTGCCGCCCGGAAGGGAATCACGCCGAGATAGCGTACGCCGAAATGCGGCCGTTGCAACCGCGCTGAACCCCCTGCGCAGTTACGGGGCGCGACGCAAAATCGGGTACGCTGGCGGCATGACCGCACACCTGCGCCCGCGGTTGAGTCGCCTGAAGCGAGCTCCTCCGAACCCGCATGCCTCAGTTGCGCGGTACTCACCCATGACCCGCGGAACAAGGAGAGGCTCCGATGAACGATTCTGAGATTCGCGCGTTCCTGACCATTGCACTCATGGCGGCGCTCGCCGACGGCGGGAAGGACGACCGCGAGCGCGCGGCGCTGAAGAGCCTCGCCGCACGGCTTGGCGAGGGCCGGATCGATCTCATCGACGTCTACGACGATGTTCTGGTGCGCAAGATCCCGATCGCGGATGCGGTGCGTTCCCTCACCACACCGGAAGCCCGGCGTCAGGCCTATGAAACTGCGGTTGCGGTCGCGGACGCCGATGGGGTTCACTCGCCGGCGGAAGGCGCGTTCCTGCGCGATCTCGCCGCGGCGCTCGGGATGCCCGCGCAGGAAGCGCAAGGCTACGTGGCGCAAGCCGACGCAGTCGCGGAGGCCGCCGGTGTCGCCGGCGAAAGCGGTTCCGAGCTGGCCCGCCCAGCGGCGGGACACGTGATGCCCGACGCGGCAGCGCTGGACCGGCAGATCGTGAATGCGTCCGTGACCAATGCCGCGCTGGAGCTGCTGCCGGAATCACTCGCCTCTATGGCGATCCTCCCGCTGCAGGTACGTCTCGTCTACCAGATCGGCAAGGCCCACGGCTACGAACTCGATCAGGGCCATATCAAGGAATTCATCGCCACGCTGGGCGTTGGCCTTACCGGACAGTACATCGAGCAGTTCGGCCGCAAGCTGCTGGGCGGGTTGCTGGGCACCGTATTGGGCGGCATGGGCCGTGCGGTCGGCCACCAGACCGCGAGCTCGGGCATGGCGTTCGCGACGACGTGGGCGCTCGGACAGCTCGCCAAGCAGTACTACGGCGGCGGCCGCACGCTCGATGCCGGAAAGCTCAAGGCCGCGTTTGCGCCGCTCTTCGAGCAGGGCCAAGGTCTGATCGGCCGCTATGGCGGCGAGATCGCCGAGCGCGCACGGACGATCGATGTGCGTAACCTACCGGCGCTGATTCGCCGTATCTAACGCACCGTGTAGGGTGCGCGATCGGCGCGAGATCTGCGCGAGGCGGATCAATACGCACATCCCGCTGGCACGGGACCGATGCGGCTCAGGGCAATGGTTCCGGACATGCCGCTGCTGCTTCCCGCGGTGAAGCTGTAGTTGAACGTCCCGGTCGAACAGCTTTGGAACGCGAGCGTTCCTGTTCCCACCTTGGTGCTGGTCGGGGCAGGAACCGTCGGTGCGTCGAACGCACCTCCGATGGTTTCGTAGATCTGCACGGGGATCGAACGGGAACCCGGCGCAAATGCACCTGACGCCGCGTACCAGCGTTGCCCGGCCGCCCCGGCGCTGGCGCCGGCGGGTGCATACGTGTACCACGGGACGAAGACCGAGCCGTTGTTCGGGTTGACCTCGACAGTGAATCCCTGACCCGATGTCAAGGCGTTGTACCAATTGCCGGAAAAGCTGAAGTCGGCATTGGTAGGACGCGCGCTCGTCGCGGAGCAGGTCACATTCTGCGTGATGCGCGTCAACGGTATGGTGCCCGTGCGGCCCGAACCGTCGGTGAAGGTGTATGACAATTGCCCGCTGGTGCATGTGTCGAAGCTCAGCGTGGCGGTCCCGACCGCAACTCCATTCGTGATCGGCGGGGCATTGAAATTGCCGCCGGTATTCTGATAGATCGTCAGCGAAGCATCGGGCTGTCCGCTCACCATGTTGCCGCTGAGCGTGTACCAGCGCTGGCGATTCGCGCCACCGGCGGCGGTGTCGAAGGTGAACCAGCTTACCTGGACGGAACCCGTACCGGCTGCCACCAGGTTGGGAAACACTTCAACCTCGAAACCCTGTCCATCGGTCGCCGGCTCGTACCACGAGCCACTCAAACCATGCTGATTGAGGTCGGGTTTCGTGGGCGACGGCGCCGAGATCGATACGGATACTCCGAAGAAGTTCGTTGCGAGGTTCGGCGCCACGGCGCCGGTGCGGTAGAGCGCGTTCGTGCCGTCGGTAGGCAGCGGTCCGTAGGTCCACGGATCGATGCCCGCGTAATCGAGCGTACCGCCGCCAAGCGCGAGAAAGCCCTTCGGGATCACGTAATCCGGCGTGATGAGCCCCAGGTCGACAAACCCCTGCGTAGCAATAAGTACTCGCGTGTTCGCAGTGGGGCTTGGCGTACACCCGTAGTAGCCGCAGCTCTCTCCGGGAAGATTCCGCGGAAAGATGAAGGTTGCTGTGCCGGCCGGCCCCGTGCTCGTGAGCGGGTGCCCCTTGAGCTCGTTCTCGCCATCGAATCCCATTGACTCGTGCAGCACAACGTACTGAACGGTGCCGTCGGCATTCGAGTAGATCTCGTCGATCCGGTACGTATGGTAGTTCGCGCCTGCCAGAGAGGCGTAGGCCACGAGCGAAACGAGCGCAAACGACCGCAAGCACTGGGCCATGAGTTTCTCCGATCGACCGGCAGGAACCCTGCCGTACCAACCATGATGCCGGATCGAGTAAACATCGCGGCGTTCCTCGATATTCCCATTCCTGCGCAACATGCCCCGCCTGCCCATCCAAGCCTCGCCGAGGCGGAGCGACCGTTTCGTTGACCGGCCGCTCTCGCTGCACCCGTCACGCGAACGCTGGCCGGACCATTGTCCGGCGCAACAGGAACAGCGCGATCGAAACGTTCAGCAAATTGAACAGGATGCCGTTGACGAAGGCCGCGCGGTAGGACCCCGTGAGGTCGAAGATCGCGCCGGACATCCAGCCGCCGAGCGCCATGCCGAAAAGCGTCGCGGTGATCACCGCGCCGACGCGCTCGCCCGCTTCCTTCGGGGGAAAGTACTCGCGCACGATGATCGCATAGGACGGCACGATGCCGCCCTGGAAGAGCCCGAACAACGCCGAGATCACGTACAGGGAAACGAGTCCGTTGAAAGGCAGGAACAGCAAGAGCGCCAGTCCCTGCAGGGTCGATCCGAGCAGCAGCGTGCGCAAGCCTCCGATGCGATCGCAGATGAATCCGAAGGTTAGCCGACTCGCAATCCCGCAGGCGAGCATCAGCGAGAGCATCTCCGCGCCTCGTGCGGGGCCATAGCCGAGGTCGCTGCAATAGGCGACCAAGTGCACCTGCGGCATCGACATCGCAACGCAACACGCCAGCCCGGCGACGATCAGCAGCGCTTGGAGCGTCCGGCTCGAAAGTCCGAGAATAGCGGGGCGCACCGGCGCACTCGCGCCCGTACCGGACGGCTCGCGTTCGGTGGCCGGCGGTGGGCGGCGCAGCAGCATCGCCAGCGGGAGCATGGTGACCACGCAGAAGATACCGATCCCGAAATAGGTCTGGCGCCAGCCGTCGCTCTCGATGAAATGCTGCACGATCGGCGGCCACACCGCGCCCGCGAGATAGTTGCCGCTGGCGAAAATTGCCACAGCGATGCCGCGTCGTCGGACGAACCACAGCGAGATGTGCGCGAGCAGCGGGGCGAAGGTCGCCGCGCTTCCCACGCCGATCAGCAGACCCTGCGCCAGTGCATACGGCCCGAGGCTGCCCGCCAGGCCGGCAGCGGCGTACCCGAGTCCGAGGGCGAGAGTTCCCAAGATCACGGGCACCATGATTCCGAAGCGGTCCGCGAGCCGGCCCATCACGACGCTGGCGAGCCCGAAGCCGACCATCGTCAGCGTGTAAGGGAGCGAGGCGTCGCCGCGTGCGACACCGAACTCCGATTGCACCGGGGGAAGTGCAACGACCACCGACCACATACCCACACCGCCGATGGTCGACAGCATCAGGCTCACGCCCAGGCGCAGCCAGGCGTATGGGGTTTCTGCTTCGCTGATTGGCCGGTTCATTCGCGCTTCCCTTGAGGAAATGCGATTGTGGCATGAGGAGATCGCGTGTCGCGCGCGAGGCCTGTGCCGAGCGCCGCCGGCGGACGCTCTCGCCAGCAGCGGTCGTACAGTGAAATTCGGGCATTTCACATACGGCACTGCATGGCGCGGAGGCGGCCATCTGGGGACGACCCGGCCGAATCACGCGCGTCCGGATGCCGCGCGAGTGGAGCGAAGAACGGGTCTACCGCGAAGGGCTGCCCGTGGAGCAAGCCTGGTCTTTGCCAATGCGCGGCTCGTCGACATCGCCGTCATGCCCGCGGCGGAGCAGGTCGCCGAAGCGCCCGGCTGGGAGAAGTCGTCGGAAACTACAATTGCACCGACGGCACGATGGGCACGTTTGAACTCTACGAAATTTCGGGGACGATCAGCGGTTTCAGCGGACGGAACGGGAACTCCTGGGGATCGAGTGCTGGCGAGCTCAGTATACGTGCGGCGACTCAACGGCGTGAGGGATGTCCGACACCGAAATGCAACCCACACCGACACCCCGGGCGCGGCGGCTCGTCTAGATTGGCACCACCGACAACCCTCGCAGGAGGTCAACGATGGAACGGATTTTGGGTTCTTCCCGCCGCGGTCGATCGCTAGCCGCAAGCGCGTGGCTCGCGCTGACGCCAGCGGCAACGGTACTGGCGGCTCCCATTGATTTCAATTGGCCGAACATCACGTTCACCTGGCCGCCGTCCGCGCCCGACATGCTCTTGATCGGGTCAGGTGTGGTGCTCATCCTCGCCCTCGGCTTCGCGCTTACGCGCCGGCACGGGCGGTCCCCTCCGGCAGCGCACGGTCCCGACTTGCGCTGGTGGAAGAATCCGGCGGATTGATCTAGCGGCGGCAATAACGGCGGCGCCTATTTCATCCTGGCGCCGCTGCTTTCACTGGCAGAGCGTTCCCGGCGCGCGGAGGACTTCGCGCGTGATCGTCTTGCTCTGGCTGAGGCCGTCCACCGTGTATTCGAAGAGCGCCTGGACGCCGGACGCGAAGGTCAGGCGCGCCGTGCCGATGGAATTGACCTTGACCAACGTCTGATCGAACGGGACCGCGGAGTACGGCGGCCCGGTCATGCGATAGAGCGTTCCCGTATAGGTGCCGGATGCATCGACGGGCATCGTCGCCACGAGCCAGAGCGGCACGCCGTCCTTGTCGTAGGTAAACCACGTCGCGAAGATGATGTCGCCCTCGTGCGCGAGGTTCATCCCCCAGCCCGCTTCGGAGCCCGGCGGCGCGTTCCACCACAAATCCTGGTAGTTGGTCGCGCGCGCGGGGTCGAACGACGTACCGAACGCGCACCAGGGAATGCGCCCGAACACTTCACGCGTGATCGGCTTGATCTGCGACACGCTGCCGATGGTGTAGGCGAACACGCCGTTGTCGCTGTCGGAGAACGACAGCGTTCCGGTGCCCACCGGCATCTTGACGACGGCCGCGGGAGCGAACGGGTTTGCGAAGAACGGCGGCCCCCGCGTCTCGTAGAGGGTTCCGCGATAGGTGCCGTCGGTCATGAGGTCGGCGGTCATCGCGAGCCACCAAGCCTTCCCGTTCACGTCGTAGGTGAACCAGGTGAGGAAGATGATGTTGTCTTCGTGCTGGAGGTTGATGCCCCAGCCCGATTCGGATCCGGCGGGCGCGTTCCACCACAATCCGCCGTAGTTGACCGCCGCGGGAATGTTGAGCGGAATGACGACGTTGTCGTCGCCGCCGCCCGCGACGTGCGCCATCTGCGCGATCTGCGCACGTGCGTCCGGGTCCCCGCGAATCTCGGCGTCGAGAAACGTCAAAGCCCACGTGAAGATGTCCGGCGCCGACGTCGCGTCGAAGCGGTGCGGGACCCCCGTCAGCGCGACGAGCTCGCGCGGGCCGGCAAGCGCATTGATGCCCTGCGCCGTCACGAAGATCGGCGCGGTCGTATCGGCGGTGCCGGAGATGGCGAGATAGGGCAGCGTCACGTCGTTCAGCGACCGCTGGTCGCGCCCGAAGGAGGGGAAGAGCGGCACACCCATGTAGGGGACGTAGCCGACCGCGGCCTTGATCCGGGCGTCGGTCTCCACCTTCGTCCACGCGAGGCCGAGCGACGTCGTGAGGCCCGCGCCTGCCATCAGGAGGAACGATTGGCCGCCGAGGCTCGCGCCGAACCCCCCGATCTCGGCGGCCATCACGTGGTTCGCCCAGCGCGGATCCGAAAGGATCACGTCGAGCGCCACCGACAGCGACAGCGGACGCAGCGCCTGCATCGCGAGGAAGTCGCGCAAGTGCAAGGCGATGCTGGCGATGTCGCCGAGGTCCTCGAGTTTGAGCGATCCGAAGCGGCCGTCACCATGGAGGGGCGCGACGACGACGTAGCCGTAGCTCGCGAGCAGTGCGACGGCGTCGATGTAGTCGTTCGAGATCGGCGAGCCGAGATAGCCGTGCGAGAAGAGCAGGATCGGAAACCGCGTCACGGCGTCCGGCCACCACGGCGCGTCGCCGCCGCGCTGCATCTTCGGCACCGATTTCCCATTGGGCAGCGGGTAGTCGGGACGCGAATTGTCGGCGGCCGTCGGGTAGCAGACGATCATCACGTACGGCATCGTCGTTCCCGCGAACGATCCGTAGAGGTCGGTGTCGGCGGGCACGCGGACCAAAGCGTTCACCGCGGCGGCCGGCTCCGACAGCAGCGAGGTGATGTAGCGCGGCGTGCCGTCCGCGCGGGACACGCCTTCCCAGTAATCCTGGACGTCCTCGCCCGGCAGGAGCCGCGCGAAATCCTGCGCGACGTTGCTGCACGCGACCGGATACTTGCCGGGCGCGACGCGTGGCGGCACGGTCAATGACGGTTGCGCCCCTGCCGCGAATGCCCACAGGCAGCAAAGGAACAGCAGCCCGCGCGTGCGTTGCGCGGTCGTTGCGATGGCCGGTCCATGCGTCATCGGCACCCTTTCCGGGGAAAGACATCCGTCGGAACCGGGTCAACGATAACGCAAGCGGGGTCTTCCCCGGCCGGAAACCCTGACAGGAAAATGCTGATTGTCGTGTAGGGCAATGCCTCTTCGGCACGCTTTCTTGGGTCGGGCTTGCGCGCGACTGCGGCAACCTTCATGATTGTGGCCGGTCGAATCGATGTCGCCACGAGGCGCGCGGTTCGCCCACTCCACACAAGGAAACCGGCAGTGATCAAATTCGTCGCATCCCTGTCCTTCATTGCCGCGCTGGTTGCACTGCCGTCGCTCGCCGCACTGAAGCCCGGCGATCCGGCACCCGACTTCACCGCGCAGGCATCGCTGGGCGGCAACGTCTTCACGTTCTCGCTTGCCGACGCGCTGAAGAAAGGACCGGTGGTCCTCTACTTCTATCCCGCCGCGTTCACCACGGGGTGCACGATCGAGGCGCACGATTTCGCCGAGGCGACCGACACGTACCGATCGCTCGGCGCGACGGTGATCGGCGTCTCGCGCGACGACATCGCGACGCTGAACCGGTTCTCGGTCAGCGAGTGCCGCAGCAAGTTCGCGGTCGCCGCCGACGGTGACCAGCGCATCATGAAGGCCTACGACGCGGTGCTCGCCATCAAGCCCGAATACGCGGACCGCGTGTCGTACGTCATCTCGCCCGACGGACGCATCGTCTACGCGTACACGTCGCTCAATCCCGAGAAGCACGTGTCGAACACGCTCGACGCGCTCCGGAAGTGGGCGGCTCAGGCCAAGAAATAACCCGGTGGGCGACGCGCTAGGCCGCGCGCAGCGTGAGCGAGCGCAGCCACTTGACGTGCCGCGCCGACCCGCGGTCGGTCAGCGTGACGAGTGCGATGCGGCCCTCGTCGTCCCCGAGCGCGGCGCCGTCGCGCTCGTAGACGACGTAGACGTTCTCCCCGGCAGGCGAGAGAAAGAGCTCGCCCCACGAGAACACCACCTCGTAGCCGTCGCTCGCGGCGGCGACGACGTAGCTCCGCCGGAGCTCGCGCGGCTTGCTTTCGGTGGGCTTCGCCGCGTTCAGCACGTCGCGCAGCAGGCATCCCGTGTAGCGGCGGGCGGGCGGCTCGGGAGTCGCATCGCCGGAGCCGCGGCGCGGCGCGTAGTCGATCCGATGGGCGGGCAGGCGCTTGAGGTCGTCGACGGTCAATGCCTTCGGCTCGCCGACGTTGCCGCCGATGGTCACCGACGACGAGGGTTGCGCGTGCGCGTTCGCGACCAGCGCGAGGCCGACGCACAGCGCCGCCGTGGCGACGGCGCCGCTCACGTTGGCGAAAGCGACCATCTCAGTCGACGCCGATCATCACGCTGGAGGCCTTGATCAGCACGTGCGCCGGTTTCCCCGCGGCGAGCGCCAGCCGGTCCGCCGACGCTGCGCTGATCACGGCGACGACGTCGATGCCCGGCGCGATCGTCACCGTGATTTCGGCGCTGACGGGACCCTTGACGACGTTCTTCACCGTACCCGTGAAAGCGTTGCGTGTACTGAGCTTCATTGACGGCTCCTCTGCATGGAGTGGAAGGGAGAGGGAATCGCCCGTGCCGAATCGACGCAGTCCGGCCATCGCTCTTCAGGGTGCCGCGACAGGCGTGAATCCGTGCTTCGCGAGAATCGCCTGGCTGCTGCGCCCCCCATCGGCGAGCTTCTGCGCATTGGCGACGTCGGCCGACGCAAAAACGTCGGTCGCTTCGCCTTTCTCAATGCGCTCGCGCAGGAGGCCCGACGCGCCGAACGTCGCGGCAACCTCCACGCCGCCGCCGGTGCGGAACGACTGCGCGAGCTCGGTCATCACGGCGCGCAGGCTGCCGGCCGCGTGCAGGCGCACGGCGGGTTCGTGGCCGAGCGCGCCAGTGCTGGCCGTCATGGTGACGAGCACGAGCGCGTGCCACCTCATGCGCCGGCCTGGCTCGCGTTCGGGAAGAAGAGCTGCTCGCCATCGATCTTGTAGGAGGCGATCGCCTTCTGGCCCGCAGGGGAGACGAGCCAGTTGATGAACGTTTGGCCCAGGTCTTTCTTCACGTTCGGATGCTTGTCGGGATCGACGAGGATCACCCCGTACTGGTTGAACAGGCGCTGATCGCCCTCGACCAGGATTGCGAGGTCGCCCCGATTCTTGAAGGCGAGCCATGTGCCGCGATCGGCGAGGACGTACGCGTTCATCGACGAAGCGGTATTGAGCGCGGGCCCCATCCCCTGGCCGGTGTCGCGATACCAGGGGCCTTTGGCCTTGTCGAGCTCGATGCCGGCTGCCTTCCACAGGTCGAGCTCGGCCATGTGCGTGCCGCTCTTGTCGCCGCGCGAGACGAACGGCGCCTGTGTGGTCTCGATCTTCTTCAATGCCGCGAGGATGTCCTTGCCGCCGGCGATCTTCGCCGGATCGCTCTTCGGTCCGATCAGCACGAAATCGTTGTACATGACCGGATAGCGCTTCACGCCGTGGCCCTCGGCGATGAACTTCTCTTCGGCCGCGCGGGCGTGGACGAACGCGACGTCGGCGTCGCCGCGCCGCGCGAGGTCGAGCGCCTGGCCCGTGCCCAGCGCAACCACGCGCACCTGGATGCCCGTCTCCTTTGCGAAGATCGGCAGGATGTAGCCGAACAGCCCCGACTGCTCGGTCGACGTGGTGGAGGCGACGACGATGAAGCGTTCCTGCGCCGCTGCTCCGAATGCGGACAGCGCGAGGAGCGCGGCGACGAACATGCGACGAGCGACTACCATGGCAATTCTCCTTCGAGGAATTGCGCGGCCTCGCGGGAGCGGGGCTCGCGGAAGAAGCGTTCGGAGGGCGCGCGCTCGACGACGCGGCCCTGGTGCATGAACAGGATCTCGTCGCCCAGGCGACGCGCCTGGCCCAGGTTGTGCGTCACCATCACGATCTTCGTGCCGGCGCCGTGCATCGCCTCGATGACCCGCTCGATCTCCTGTGTCGCGCCGGGGTCGAGGCTCGCCGTTGGCTCGTCGAGGAACATCACCTCGGGTTCGAGTGCCCACGCGCGGGCGAGCGCGAGCCGCTGCTGCTCGCCGCCCGAGAGCACGCGCGCGGGTCGGTCGGCGAGCGCTTCGAGGCCGACGTGCTCGAGCGCAGCGAGCGCCCGCTCGCGCCGCCACGGCGCGAGCACGCCCGAGCACTTGAGCGCATAGACGACATTCGCGAGCGCCGAGCGGCGCAGCAGCACGGGACGTTGAAACACCATCGCCTGCCGCCGCGGCGCGTGCGGCACCTCCGGCGAATTCCAGGTGATCCGTCCTGCGGTAGGCTCGAGCAGGCCGTGGCACAGCCGCATGAGCACGCTCTTGCCGGCGCCGTTCGGTCCGACGATCATCGTCCGCGGTCCGATGTCGAGCGCCAGCGAGATGCCGTGGAGGATCCGCCGCGAGCCGGCGTCGAACACGACATCGTCGAGCGTCAGCGGGAGCAGCGAGGCCGGCGAACGCAGGTCCACGACGGAGCTCAACCGTAACGTCGCCGCGTGGCGTCGCGGACAATGAACGCCGCGGCGTTCAGCGCCAGCACGATCGCAAGCAGGATGAAGCCCAGGCCGAGTGCCAGCGGCAGATCGCCCTTGCTCGTCTCGAGCGCGATCGCCGTCGTCATGACGCGCGTGACGCCGTCGATGTTGCCGCCGACGATCATCACCGCACCCACCTCGGAGGCGGCGCGGCCGTAGCCCGCGAGCACGATCGTGACGAGCGTGAAGCGCAGGTCCCACAGCAGGGTGAACGCGGTGCCGAGCTGCGAGGCCCCGAGCGAGCGGAGCTGCTCGCGGTACTCCTCCCACCCGTCGGCCACGATCTGCCGTGACAGCGCCGCCATCGTGGGGGCGATCAGGATCGTCTGCGCGATCACCATCGCGGTCGGCGTGAACAGGATGCCCCACTCGCCCAAGGGTCCGGCGCGCGAGAGCAGCAGGTAGACGACAAGTCCGACGACGACCGAGGGCAGGCCCATCAGCGCGTTCAGGACGACGATCACCGTCTTGCGCCCAGGGAAGGGCGTCACGGCGATGAGTGCCCCGGCCGGCAGTGCGATCAGCGTT
This sequence comes from uncultured beta proteobacterium, assembly GCA_963830485.1. Classification (GTDB taxonomy): domain Bacteria; phylum Pseudomonadota; class Gammaproteobacteria; order Burkholderiales; family Casimicrobiaceae; genus CAIWHR01. The sequence continues at coordinate 142,299 of CAWHNE010000022.1, read as the reverse complement.
GCCAGCGCGACCGCGGCCAGGCTCACTTCGAGGCTCAGGGCGACGATCCCGACCAGCTCCGGGTTCCCCGATCCGATGAGCCAGGCCGCCTGCGCGGCTGCGTCGGAGAAGTCGTTCATCGGCGGCCAACGCGCGGCGAGGCGCCATAATATGTAACTACTTGCATAATCGGCGGCTGACAGGGCATCGAGCGGAGGATCATAGCGGGTTGCGATGGTCCACCAAATATGTAATATTTTGCATATGAAGCTCGTGCCGAGACTCACCTGGGCCGTCGCCACGACGCCGCCTTCGCCGTTGCCGGAACGGCTCATCCCGCTGCTCGAGGCGATCGCGCGGACAGGCTCGCTCGCGCACGCGGTCGCGCAGTCCGGGATTTCTTACCGCACCGGATGGGGGCTCCTCCATGCGTCGAGCGCCCTGGTCGGCGTCGCGCTCGTGCAGACGGCGCGTGGACGTGGCGCGACGCTCACGGCGGCGGGTCGGCGCCTCGTCGACGCCGCCGCGGCCGCGAGCCGCCGTGTCGCGCGACTGGCGCCTTCGCTCGCGATCGAGCTCGGGGGCGAACCACCGCGCCGCCGGCGCGCGGGCGGCGGGCGGTTGCGTATCGCCGCGAGCCACGACCTCGCGCTGGCCGCGCTGCGCGACGAGCTCGCGGCGCGCGGGCTCGGGCTCGACCTGCGCTTCGTCGGCAGCCTGACCGCACTCGAGGAGCTCGCGCAGGGCCGCGCCGATGCCGCGGGCTTCCACGTGGTGGTCGGCCCCGGCGCGCGCGATGCCCGCGCGCCGTTCCTGCGCTTCCTTTCGCCGCGGCGCGACCGGCTCATCCGCGTCGTCGACCGCGAGCAAGGGCTGATCCTGCCGCGCGGCAATCCGGCGCGCGTGCGCAATCTCCGCGACATCGCGCAGCGCGGCCTTCGTTTCGTCAACCGGCAGCGCGGGTCGGGAACGCGGCTCCTGATCGACCGCCGGCTAGCGACCGACGGCATCGCCCCGGAAGCGCTGTCCGGCTACGCGAACGAGGAGTACACGCACGTGGCGGTCGCGGCGACCGTCGCGTCGGGGGGCGCCGACGCGGGCTTCGGTTTGCGCGCGGCGGCCGCCGAGTACGGGCTCGCCTTCGTGCCGCTCGTGCACGAGCGCTATTTCCTCGCCGTGCACGCGGCGGATCTCGACAAACCCGCGCTCGCGCGCCTCGTCGACGCGCTGCGCGGACCTGCGCTCGCGCGCATCGTCGCGCGTCTCCCCGGCTATCGTGCGACGGCGGCGGGAACGGTGGTCGGCGTCGAGTCGCTCGGTGCGGGCGCTTCGCGGCGCACCGCCTCGGTGCCCGCGACGGAGGGTTGATCTGCGTCAACGGCGGACCCGCCAACGGGGCTACGCTCATTCCCGGACGCGCCGCCCGGATCGAGGCGGGACGCGCGGAAGGGGATGCCATGCCGAAGCTCACCACGCAACAGACGCACACGCTGAAGCTCCGCCTGCAGGAGCGTCGAAAGCGGCTGATCGCGGAGGCGCAGCAGGAGCTCGTGCGGTGGGGGCAGCATCCGATCGCCGAGCTGACCGGGGAAGTCCCGGACGCCGGCGACGAATCGGTGGCGACGGCGGTCACCGACCTCGAGCACGCGATCGTCGAGCGGCACGTCGACGAGATCCGCGACATCGATGCGGCGCTGCAGCGGATCCGCCACCATCGCTACGGCCGCTGCTCCGACTGCGACGAGGACATCGAGCCGGCGCGGCTCATGGCGTTCCCGACGGCCAAGCGCTGCGTCGACTGCCAGAGCCTGCGCGAGCACACGTTCGCGCATCGCGCGACGCCGACGATGTAGCGGGCGGCCCACGGATCCGGCCGAACGTCGCCGCGCGCGGCGGACGGACGAAGGTGCGACGGAATGTCGCGGACCGCGGTGAAGGCATTGGACGGACAATGGTCAGGACAGTGGGGCCGGACATCGGGCGCGCGGCGCTCGACTACGTGCGGCGCGGATGGTCGGTGATCCCGATCGAGGCCCGCGGCAAGCGGCCGATCGTGCCGTGGCAGGAGTTCCAGCGACGGATTGCCACGGCAGACGAGATCGCTGCCTGGTACCGGCGGCGGCCGCAGCCGAACGTCGCGATCGTCACCGGTGTCGTGTCGGGGCTCGTCGTGCTCGACGTCGATCCGCGGCATGGCGGCGGGGATAGCCTCGCGCGGCTCGAGCGACTGCACGGGCCCGTGCTGCCCACGCTCGAGGCGGCGACGGGCGGCGGCGGCCGGCACCTGTACTTCGCCTGCCCGCACGGCATTGTGCGCAATCGCGCGGGGCTCGCGCCGGGCATCGATGTGCGCGGCGAAGGCGGGTGCGTGGTGGCACCGCCGTCGCTGCACGCGAGCGGACGGCGCTACGAGTGGGTGCGCTCGCACGGGCCCGACGATCGGCCGCCGTCGCCGCTGCCGGGATGGCTCGTGGCATTGGTCCGCGACGATGCGCCGCGCGTCGGCCACTCGCAGCTCCACTGGCGCGACCTCGCGCGGCTCGGCGTGCGTGAAGGCGATCGCAACAACGCGATCGCCTCGTTCGCGGGCCACCTGCTCTGGCACGGCGTCGATCCGGAGGTCGTGCTGGAGCTCCTGCGCGGCTGGAACCGGACGCGCTGCAAGCCGCCGGTCCCCGACGACGAGGTCGCGCGGACCGTGGAGAGCATCACGCGGCTGCACGAGCGCGACGACGATGCTCCGCGCGTGTCCGCCGGACCGGCCCGCGCTTGACGCCGACCGCCGCACCGCTATGCGGGTGCCGTCACGAAAAAGCCCGCTCGAACTGCCGCAGGAACACCGGCAGCCGGTCCTCCGGGAGGTGATTGATGCCGGCCGCCGCGGCGCGCCCGCCGCCCGTCGCGAACCGGCGGCAGAGCGCGTCGGCGCCGGTGCCCGCCGCGAGCGGCGCGCGCACGCTCACCGTGTATCCGTGCTGCGCGTTCGGCGTCAGGATCGCGTGCGCGCGCCCGGGGAACGCACCGGCGAGCTCGTTGGCGAACGCGCCGCGGACGCGGCGGCTCCAGTCCGCCGCAGGGAGGACATAGACCGCGCTCCGGTCCGAGGTGCGCTCGGGCCGCGTCCGGCGCGCCCGCTCGAGATCGTGGCCGCGCGCCTCCGCGATCCGCCGGAGGACCGCTTCCTCGCGCGCGAAGAGCAGCGGATCGGCGTAGAGCCGCAGCGTCTCGTACAGCGCGGCGGGCGCAACGATCAGATCGCTCTCGCTCTCGCCGTAGGCGTTGTAGGCCAGTGCTTCGCCCAGCTCCTGCAGCGACGCCTGCTGCAAGGGGTCGAGAGCGAGCGTCGCGGCAAGCTCGCGCGCCGCCGCGGCGAGGTTGTCGCCGAACGCCGCGACGATCGCCCACGTCCGGTGCCGGCCGCCGAGGAAGCGATCGACGATGATCCCGGTGCATACCGCGGGGGACGGGTCGATGATCGCGTGGAGCCGCGGATGGACCGGGACCTCGCCGGCGTAGTGATGGTCGAAATACTGCACGTCGACGCCGCGCTCGAGCAGCGCGACGAGCGCATCCCGGTTCGCGTCGACCGAGATGTCGAGCACGGTCACCGCGTCGCCGGGATCGGCGGCCACGCGCGCAAGCAGCGCGACGTCGCGCTTCACGCCGGTGACGAGCACTGCGTCGCGCGGCTCGGCGAGCCGGAGCTGGTGCAGCGCGCACAGGCCGTCGGCGTCGCCGTTGAAGACGTCGAAATACGTCATGCCTTGCGGTGTGCCGCCGGAAGATTCAGGATGGCGGGCATGACGCGGACGCGGCGCTCGGGGGAGGAGGGCGATGGGGCACGATGATCTCGTCCTGTTCGCGCTCGACGCGAGCCGCGCGTTCGGCGAGGCGGTCGCTGGCCGGCTCGGCATCGCGCTCGCGCCGCACGAGGAGCGCGAGTTCGAAGACGGCGAGCACAAGGCGCGCCCGCTCGTGAGCGTGCGCGGCCGCGACGTCTACGTGATCCACTCGCTTTGCGGCGACCCGGGGCAGAGCGCCAACGACAAGCTCGTGCGGCTGCTGTTCTTCATCGGCGCGCTGAAGGACGCGGCATCGGGCCGCGTCACCGCGGTCGTGCCGTACCTCGCCTACGCGCGGAAGGACCGCCGGACGAAGCCGCGCGATCCGGTCACCACGCGGTACGTCGCGACGATGTTCGAGGCGGTCGGCGCCGACTGCGTGGTGACGCTCGACGTGCACAATCTCGCCGCGTTCGAGAACGCATTCCGCTGCCGCACCGAGCACCTCGAGGCGGCCCCGCTCTTCGTCGCGCATTTCGCGCCGCGGCTCGCCGGCGCCGACGTCGTCGTGGTCTCGCCGGATGCGGGCGGCATCAAGCGGGCGGAGGCGTTCCGCGCCCGGCTCGAGCGCGCGCTCGGGAAGGCGCCCGGCGCAGCGTTCGCCGAGAAGTACCGAAGCGCCGGCGTAGTGAGTGGCGAGGCGCTGGTCGGCGATGTGGCCGGCAAGGTGGCGATCATCGTCGACGACCTGGTGAGCGCGGGCACCACGATCGCACGCGCCGCACAGGCGTGCCGCGAACGAGGCGCGGCGCGCGTGCTCGCGGCCGCCACGCACGGCGTGTTCGCCGCGGCCGCGAACGAGGTGCTCGCGGAGAGCACGGTCGAGGAAATCGTCGTCACCGACACGATTCCGCCGGTGCGGGTCACGGCGCCCGCGCTGCGTTCGAAGCTCGTGGAGGTGAGCACGACGGGCCTGTTCGCCGAGGCGATCCGTCGGCTCCATGAAGGAGGCTCGCTCGCGGATCTCCTCGCGGGCTGAGGCCCGCCGCTGGCGCGGCGGCGTCATCGGCATTGCAGGACGTGCTCGCGCGCGAGGCGGAGGTAATCGCCCGCCCGTGCGCGCCAGAGTGCCGCATCGCGGGTCGCGGGCTCGGCGAGGTGCCAGAGCGCGATCTTCGCGCGCATCAGGGCGCGGTGGCTCTGGTAGAAGTGCACGAGCGGCGCCGACGGCGTATCGCCGGTCTCCGCGGCGTACGTCTCGAGGATCAGCGCCTTGAGCTGCGGCGCGCCCAGCCGCTCGCATTCGAGCGCGAGGAACGCGAGCTCGTCGGCGGCATCGAGGATCCGGAAGTCGCGCGAGAATTCGAGGGCGTCGATGATCTGCGGTTCCGCCGCGAGGCAGATGTGCTCGGGGCGCAGGTCGCCGTGAGCCTCGATGATGCGCCCCGCGCGCGCCCGATCGCCGAACGAGGCGGCGCGCTCGGAGAGCAGCGCGGAAAGCCGCGCGCACGTGGGCTCGTAGAGCTCCGCGGGCAGAGCGTGCGCGGATTCGTAAAGCGCCTGTCGGTTGCCCGCAACGCCCGCGGCGAGCCGCTCGACGTAGGCCTCGGGCGACATCGGGATCGGCGGGCCCTTGCGGTAGAAGCGGCAGAGCCGGACGATCGCCGCGCGCAGGCCATCCTGCGGCACCGCACGTACGTGGATCAGCTGGTCGAGCATGCGCTCCGCGGGCAGGCGTCGCATCTTGACGAGCCAGTCGACGACCGTGCCTCCTGCGCCGACGTGCAGCCCGCCGGCGAGGTCGACCGATAGAGGAACCGCGCCGAGGTAGACATCGCGCGTCAGGCGCCTGTTGAGCCGGACTTCCTCGGCGCAGTCGCGCTCGCGCGCCGCGACCGTCGAGAAATCGAGGTAGTCGTAGCGCACCGGCTTCTTGAGCTTCCACGCGTGGCGGTCGGTCAGGAACACGTACGACATGTGCGTCTCGGTCGCGAGCACGCACGCGGCGGGCTCGGGATAGCTGCCGGGCCGCGACAGGAACGCGACCTTCGCGATGAGGCCGGGGTCGGGCGACGGCGGGGGTGCGGCTGCGGGACCGGCCGCCAGGCGCTCGATCACCCCCCGCCACGCTTCGGGCCGACGGGCGTCCTCGACCGGGGCGCCGGCGCCGAAGGCGACGACGAAGGCGCGCTCGTCGGGCGCGAGCGGCTCCTGCGTCTCGAGCTGGTGCGCGAGCACGCGGAGGTTCGCTTCCGAGGCGTCGGCGCCGCGCCGGATCCGGTCCTCGATGCGCCCGCGCAGCGCCGCCTCGGGCGCGTCGAAAGAGACGATGACGAACGGGATCCCGTGCACCGCTGCGAGCCCGCGCAGCAGGTCGCGCTGCCATCGCGCAAGAAACGTTGCGTCGACGATGGCGACTCCACCCGCGCCGACGATGTCGGCGGCAAGCGCGCGCGCGCGCCGGTAGGTCTGCTCGGTCGCCTCGGGTGTATAGAGCCCCCCGCCCACCGCCGAGCCGCTCTTCGCGCCGGCCGGCAGCCCGAAGAGCCGCTTGCGCTCGACGTCGGTGCGCACGCGGATCGCGCCCGTCTGCTCGACGAGCGCCTGCGTCGCCGTCGTCTTGCCGCAGCCGGTCAGGCCGCGCGTGATGACGACGGCCGGCCGCGGCGGCCGCGCGTAGCGCCCTCCGAGCCGCAAGTAGCCGCGGAGCTGCGCGAGCAGGCGCTCGCGTGCGGGTCCGGCGGGAAGCTGGCGCGCGCGCAGCGCGTGGACCTTCGCGCGCACCATCGCGCGGTAAACGAGATAGTAGCGCAGCACCGCGAGGCCCGCGTAGTCGTCGGTTGCCTCGACCCAGGCGTTGACGAACCGGTGCGCGAGGTCCGGCCGCCCGCGGTCCTCGAGATCCATCGTGGCGAAGGCGACCTCGCTCATGACGTCGATGAACCGGAGGTGGTCGTTGAACTCGATGCAATCGAAGATCACGAGCTCGCCGTCGACTTCCGCAATGTTGCCGAGGTGAAGGTCGCCGTGGCATTCGCGCACGAAGCCGTCTTCCCGGCGCCCGCGGAACGCGGCCGCACGCGCCGCGAATTCGGCCTCCGTCCACGCGCGGAGTGCCTCGAGCGCAGCCCGGTCGGCGGCATTCTCGACCAGTGGCAGCGTCTGCGCGAAGTTCTGCCGCGCGTAGGCGAGGATGTCCTCCGCGGTGCCGTACGGCCCGTCGGCCGGCGCGACCGCGATCCGCCCGTGGAACGCGGCGACCATCGCCGCGAGCGCGTCGATGCGCTCCGGCGCGAGCCGGCCGCACGCGAGCAGGCGGGAAGCAAGCGCGTCCTGGGGGAACTCGCACATCTTGACCGCGTATTCCTGCACTGGCCCGCCGCCGCCGACGACCGGCGCGTCGGGCGTACCGGCGATCGCGACCACGTCGAGGTAGAGGGAGGGGGCGAGCCGCCGGTTCAGCCGCAGTTCCTCTTCGCAGCAGCGCTTGCGCGCCGCGAGCGTGCTGAAATCGAGGAATCCGAGCGCGACCGGCTTCTTGATCTTGTAGGCGTAGCGCCCGGTCAGCAGCACGTGCGAGATGTGCGTTTCGAGGCGCTCCACTCGCGTGCAACCGCCGCCCCACACGGCGGGATCGGCGAGCGCGGCGACGAGCCGCGACTGCTCCACTGCGGGATCAGCGACGACGGTGGACATCCCCGCCCTCCCACGTGCATGCCAAGGCGCATGCCGCAGCCTGCCGGCGCCCGCTGCCCCCGTCGCAACCGCGACCGACGCCGATGCGCGACCGACTTCTCTTGCGCCTACGCTCCATTCAGCCCCGTCGAATCCAAGACTCGCGTACCGCGCCACCCCGTTTCATTATCGCGAGAAAGGCACCTCCGCGGTTGACGGGCATCATGGTTTGCCGTGCCGTCGCGTCCTTGAGGGCATCGTTGACTCCGGTCAAAGCCGGTTTCGGCCCCGCGTCTACCATGGTCCTGGCGGTGCCGAATTCCGGGACGAGGTCGGTAACGATGCAATCGCGCTTCTATCTCGCCTACACTCCCCGCGGCGCGGGCGTTGCGGCCGCGGGCTTCTACCTCGTCGTGGGTCCGAGCGTCTACGGCTGGTTCACCGGCGCCCGCGACCACGGCCTCGACGCGGCGTTCTTCGCGCTGGAGGGCTACTACTCGGCGGCGGAAACGGTGTACAGCCGGAGCCGCGAGGACGACGTCCATGGGCCGTGGGTGACCGGCGCCGGCAAGGCGGTCGCGGATATCGAATGTCCCGCGCCCGAAGCCGTTCGCCACGAGCTCGCCCGGCTGCAGTCGGCGTTTGTCGACGAGTGGCTGTTCTACGCGGACGATCCGCGGGCCGCCGAAGAAATCGAGGCCTATCACAGGCTCGAATTGCCGGTGCAGGGCGTCAACGTCCGGGCCAGCGAATTGCACCGCTTTGACCAGAGCGGGCCGACCTGGGTCTACGCGTCGCCGGGCACCGATCTCAACGTGATCGCCGCGCTCGCGGAACACTGGACGCTCGACCACCGGCTGGAGCCCGCGTAGCCCGCATCCTCCGAGACCCGCGATGGCCGCCAAGGCATTGCTGTTCGACCGCAGCGCGCGCGATAAGGTGTGCGCCGGCGTCAACGTCCTTGCCGACGCGGTCAAGATCACGCTCGGGCCGAAGGGCCGGCTCGTGATGCTCGAGAAGAGCTATGGCCCGCCGTCGGTGATCAACTCGGGGGTGGCCGTCGCGCGGGAGATCGAGCTCGCCGACCGGTTCGAGAACCTGGGCGCGCAGATGGCGCGCGAGGTCGCCGCGAAGACGTCCGAGGCCGCCGGCGACGGCACGACGACGGCGACCGTGCTCGCGCAGGCGATGGTCAACGAGGGCGTGAAGTACGTCACCGCCGGCCTCGATCCGATGGACCTGAAGCGCGGCATCGACGCGGCCGTCGAGGCGGTGGTCGCGACGCTCAAGCGCAACTCGCGGCCCTGCGCCTCCCGGCAGGAAATCGCGCAGGTGGGGACCATCTCGGCCAACGGCGACGCGTCGATCGGCGAGATGATCGCGGAGGCGATGGCGAAGGTCGGCGACAACGGCGTGATCAAGTCCGAGGACGGCCGCGGGATGGCGATCGAGCTCGAGGTGGTCGAAGGCATGCAGATCGACCGCGGCTTTCTGTCACCCTATTTCATCAACGAGCCGGACAAGCAGCGGGTGATTCTCGAAGACGCGCACGTGCTGATCCACGACCGGGCGATCTCGTCGATCCGCGACCTGCTCCCGCTGCTCGAGAAGGTCTCGGGCGAGGGCCGGCCGCTGCTCGTGATCGCCGAGGACGTGACCGGCGAGGCCCTCGCGACGCTCGTCGTCAACATGCTGCGCGGCGTGCTCAAGACCTGCGCGGTGAAGGCGCCCGGGTTCGGCGACCGGCGCAAGGCGCTCCTGCAGGACCTGGCGATCCTGACCGGCGGAACCGTGATCGCGGAGGAGGCGGGCTTGAAGCTCGAGCACGCCGACCTCGCCGATCTTGGCCGCGCGCGGCGCATCGAGATCGACAAGGACACGACGACGCTGATCGGCAGCGCCGGAGTCCCGCAGGAGATCCAAAAGCGTATTCGCGAGATTCGCGCCGCGATCGAGGAGACGAAGAGCGACTACGACCGCGAGCAGCTCGAGGAGCGCGCGGCGAAGCTCGGGGGCGGCGTCGCGCTGATCAAGGTCGGCGCGTCGACCGAGACCGAGATGAAGGAGCGCAAGTCGCGGGTCGAGGACGCGCTGCACGCCACGCGCGCGGCGGTGGCCGAGGGCGTCGGGCCGGGCGGCGGCGTGGCGCTGATCCGCGCCCGCCGCGTGCTCGACGCGATGAAGGCCGCCACGCTCGCGCGCGACGCCGGCATCCGGATCGTGCGCCGGGCGCTCGAGGAGCCGCTGCGCCAGATCGTCGCCAACGCGGGCGCGGATCCGTCGGTCGTCGTGGCGAAGGTCGCCGCCGGCGAGGGCAACTTCGGCTACGACGCCGCGACCGACGAGTACGGCGACATGGTGGCGCTGGGGATCATCGACCCGACCAAGGTCACGCGGCTCGGGCTGCAGAACGCGGCCTCCATCGCGAGCCTCATCCTCACGACCGACTGCATCATCGTCGAGGAAAGAAAGCCCTCGCCAGCCGAGATGCCGGGCGAAATGTAGCTCGGTTACGCGCCAGGGTGCCGGCGCGCGATCCAATGTTGCCGCGGCGAAGGTTCCTCGACGTTACCGGCGCGCCTCGCGCTCGTGTTCCCGCGCGCGGACCGGGAGATCGGAGAGCTCCGCGAGCTGCGCCGCGAGCTGCGGCAGCAGGTCGTCGATGGTGACGATTCCGACGAGGGCTCCCACCTCGTCGACGACGGGCAGGCGCCGCACGCCCTTGGCGGCCATCATCCGGACGACCTCCGCGGAGGAGTCGTTCTCGTCGACGGTCGACAGGCGGGAGATGGCGAGATCGCCGAGGCGGATGCCTTTCGGGTCGAGGCCCGCTGCAACGACCTCGACCACGATGTCGCGGTCGGTAACGATGCCGAGCGGCGTGCGGCGCCCGTCGGTTTCGTCGACGATGACGATATCGCCGACGTGATTGTGGCGCATCAGGTTCGCCGCTTCGACCACGGTCGTGTCGCGCGTCGCACACACCACGTTGCGGTTGCAGATCCGGGCTATTGTCATGGCGGGTCTCGCTTCGAACGGAAATCGTTTTTGCTTTAGCGGCGAGATTCGGCGGGCTCAGCCGGCACGTCATCGGCCGTCCCGTCCATGCCCGGCCAGTCGTCGATCGCGCCTTCGACCTGCGCGGATTCCGGCGGTGCTTCACGGTCCTGGAACAGCGATCCGGGCACCGCGTCGTCGTACCGGTCCTCGGGCGGACCCGTCATCCCGCTCTGCTGCGCGCGCGGACGGCGCGCGTGCGCCGCCGGTCGTCGCGCTTCACGATTCCGTGCTGCGCGTCTCTTGCCTTCGCTTCGATCCACCGTTGTCGTCATGGGTCTCGCTCCCGAAGGGATCGCCCGGTGGGGCGCCCGATCACGCCCTGCCGCCGAGGGCGCGCCTGCGCGCCGTAACGCGCTTCGCCTGCATTCCTTCCGCGGCGGGCTCGGCGATGAAATGCACGTCCATTCCGGGCCGGATGGCGTCGAACGACGGATCGACGACGTTGTCGCGGCCGAAGTAGTACTCGGTGCCGTCGCGGGCCGTGATGAAGCCATACCCGTCCCCGGCAAGCAGACGCGTGACGGTGCCCCGCAGCTCGCCGGCGTGCGCCTTCACGTCGTGACGCTGCAGCCGCGCGATGTCCTCCAGGCGCCGCGTCAGGGCGTCGAACGCGTCGCGCGCCGCGACGTACGGATCCTCGTGGTGGTCCCGGTTCACGACGATCTCGTGCCCGGGCACGCGCACGGCCACGCGAACGTTGAACCAGCGCCCCTGCTGCCGATGCCGGCGCTGCTCCTCGACCGCGATCTGGCAACCGGTAATGTTCGGATGGAACTCTTCGAGCTTCGCGGCCCGCTGCCGGAGGCGCGCTTCCAGCGCATCCGAATGCGGTAGCTGGTGCATCGTGATCTTCAGTGGAATTTGCATATGTCCTCACGGACCTTGACCGCCCTATTTCGCCGGCGCCCGGAACCGGGCCCCGTAAGACCTACGCTACTCGCCGAGGCGCGCGGCATCTTGATGTCGGTCAAGGCGGCGCTCAGCGCGCGGCGGAAGAGCCCTGGCCAGGTGCCGCGGTGACGGGCGCATAGACCAGCCGGTCGTCGGCTCGCTCGAAGCGCGTCCCCATCTCGGCCGACAGGCGCTCCATGCGCTCGAGGATCAGGGCGCGCTCCCGTCCCTGCGCCCGCTCGGTCCGTGCGTACCGGAGCGCGACGGGAAAGAGGGTGATGCGTCGCAACGACCGTCCCTCCAGCGCGATCCGGAAGACGAACGACCAGTCGTTACGCAGCTCGCGGTCGGCCACGTAATCGTCGATGAAGTCGCCAGTGTCGTAGAGGATCGCCTTGCCGTTATGGAGCTCGATGCCCTGGAACACGTGTGCGCTGTGGCCGTAGTAGACGTCGGCCCCGAGGTCCACCACCGCGCGCGCGAAATCGCGGAAGCGCTGCGACGGGCGCAAGCGCATGTTCGGGCCCCAGTGATTCGAGAAAACGACGAGGTCGGCGCCGGCGCCGCGCGCGGCGGCGATGGCTGCGGCGACCTGGCCCTGCGCGTCGCCGGCGAGCGATACCGGCAGATACTGCGTTCCGGGCCGCTCCGCCGCTGCGGCGAACGCGGGCTCGTTGTCGGTGAACGCGACGAGCGCGACGTGCACGGGCGGATCGCCGCCGGTCGCGAGCGCCGGGCGCGCGGCGTCGGCGCGGTTGCGCCCGGCCCCCGCGTGCGCGATCCCGGCGCGATCGAGCGCGTCGAGCATGTCGTAGAGACCGAGTTCCTCGAAGTCCAGCGTGTGGTTGTTCGCGAGCGACACCGCGTCGATGCGCGCCGCCTTGAGCACCTCGACGGCCGTCGGATCGGCGCGGAAATGAAACACCTTCGGCGTGCGCGACCACGGCTTCGCGTGCCGCGTCAGCGCGCATTCGAGATTGGCGATCCGCAGATCCGCGTCCGCGAGCAGCGGCAGCAAGTCGCCCCACGGCGCGGTCGGCGGGACGCGCCGCAGCTCGCTGTCGACGCCGCGGCCCAGCATCACGTCGCCGATGAAGGCGATGTCGATCATGTCGCGACACCCGCCGGCGCGCCGAACGCCGCTTCAAGCTCCGCGACGACGCGCCCGCACTCCTGCGTGTAACGCGGCGAGATGTGGAACGGGACGACGGCTCGCGCGCCGGCGGCGCGGGCGATCGCGCCGGCCTGCCGCGCGGTGAGGTGGAACTTCCTTGTCGCGTGCTCCGCGTGCTCGTCCGCAAACATCGCCTCGATGAACAGGAGGTCCGCGTCGCGCACGAGCGCCGCGATGCGAGCGCGATTGTCGGCGTGGCCGACGACGTCGGTGACATAGCCGATCTTCTGCCCGGGCACCCGGCGTACCGCGGATTCGAGCAGGGAGAGCGGCATCACGCGTTCGTGCAACGCGTCCCGATCGCGCCACCCGACCCGAAACGCCGTGTCGCCCGGGTCGCCGCGGGCGAGGGCCCGCTTCAGTTCACGGAGCCAGGGCCCGACCGGCAGCTCCATCTCCGCGAGCCGGTTCTTCCAGATGTTGAGGTGCGCCTTTTCCTCGAGTGTGAATCCGAGGCACGGCACCTGATGGTCGAGCAACGCCGCGCGCACGCAAAACGCGTCCTCGTTCAGCAGGACGCCGTCGTGCGCCGGGGAGGGCGGCAGCGGCTCGCGCGCGAAGCGCTGCTTGCACTGGAACCGGGCCGACTGCACCGTGCCGTCCGGCGCGAGCTCCGAGGCGGTGATCGTGAAGTTCGTTTCGTAGTTCGCGACGAGGTTCCACGTGTAGGCGGCAAGCCGGTGCTCCACCTGCGCGACGAATCCGGGCGGTCCGAACAGGTGGACCGCGGTGGCGCGGCCGACGCCCACGCGCAGGAGCCGGTCGAAGCCGACGAAGTGGTCCATGTGCGTGTGGGTGACGAACACGTCGGAGACGCGCAGGATCTTCCGCGCCGGCAGCGCGGCCAGGTCGCCGAGGTCGAATAGGAGTGCGCGCCGCTCGAACAAGAAGTCGACGTAGAGCCCGGGGTCGCCGAAGGCACCGTTGACGAGGGCGGGCTGGAAGATCGGGCGCATTGCCGTCCTTCGGGGTCTCAGCGATGCTCCGGATCCGGTCGTCGCCAGATGACGGCACCGTCCCGCCAGACGACGCGCACGCGGTGCAGGGGAACGTCGTGCGCCACGCCGTCCGCGGCCGTGACTTCCAGGAAATAGTGCCCATCGGAGGGAAAGCGCACGCGCTCGAGCGGAACCCGCACGAGCTCGCCGGCGGTGTGGTCGCGGTACGCGAGCTCGAAGCGGCTGCCGCCGAAGGCCGGGTCCCAGCGGATGCGGTTCAGCAGATCGCGGATCGGCATCATCGCGCGGCCCCCGACCGACTCCGTGCATCGCCGAGGACCCGCACCATCTCCACCAGGCTCTCGATACGCGTCGACGGTTGCGACGTCGCGCCACTAGGGCACACTGTTGGTAGCATTCACGCAACTGTCGGCGAAGACTCGCGTGCCCCGCCTGATGAGATCGGGAATCAGATCTCGACCGAAGTCGTGGCCCGACCCTTGGTCGTGCGTTAAAAAAGCATACTCCTGCGCCGCGCAGGTGAGACAGGCGCGCCGGGGGCCTGAGCCTAAACCGCGGTGCCCTTGCCTCAAGTCAACACACGCGTCGCGCTGCTGTCGGATCATCTCGCGGAGGGATCGATCGTGCGTACGCTGGTGCTGGTTTCCCATCCGACGCTCGCGGCGTCCAAGGCCAATGCGCGGCTCGTCGCCGCCATCCGCGGCCTGCCTGGCATCGAGGTCCGCCATCTCGAATCGCTCTACCCGGACGGGAAGATCGACGTCGGCGCCGAGCAGGCAGCCGCCGCCGGCGCCGAACGGATCGTGTTCCAGTTCCCGCTCTACTGGTACTCGGTGCCGCCGCTCTTGAAGCGCTGGATGGACGACGTGTTCGAATTCGGGTGGTCGTACGGGCCGGGCGGCACGAAGCTCAAGGGCAAGACGCTACAGCCGGTGCTGACGACCGGCGGCGCCGAGGCTGCCTATCGGGCCGGAGGCTACAACCTCTACCCTGTGCGCGAGCTGCTGCGCCCCCTCGAGGTCACCGCGAACCTGATGGGAATGGTGTTCGCCGAGCCGCTCGTCCTCTACGGCGTGCCGAACATTCCCGGGCTCGTCGTGCCGCAGGACATGGCGCCGGCGATCGACGCGTTTGGCCTTCGGTATCGGGCGCTGCTCGCGAGCTGAGGGCCCGCTCGCTGCAGGACGGTCATCGACCCCGGCTAGCCGTCGACGGGGACGTCGCCCCGACCCTCGCCGCGACCGTGGAAGGCGGCGGCGATCCACATCTGGTACATCGTCACCACCCGCATGAAGGCGAAGCGCGCGCCCATGATCCCGCCGGAAAGGATCACGACCGACGCGAACGGATGAAGGCCGGTCGAAGCGCGGACGAGCCGTTCGCGCATTCGGCGGGCGGAGCCGGTGCCGCGTGGAGCGAGAGATCGTGCCTCCGCCGCCTCGCGCCGTCAAAGCTTTGACGCAAGTCAACAGTCGTGATCGATGAAATGAACTTCGCTGAATAATCAATGACGTGTTTTTGCAACAGCGACAAATTGTCGCACCCCGATTGCTTGACGGTCACCATGGCGAAACAGAAGAATCCCTCCAAAGCGGCGGACGCGGATTCAACCGTCGCGCGGGCGGACATGCGCGCGTGATGACGGCGAATCGCGAGAACGAAAGCACACGCAGCGAAGGCAGGCGCGAGGGCGAGTTGGCTCGAACTGCCGGCACGAACGAGGCGACTTGGCGCGGAACTTTTTTCGCGCTCCACGACCGGCGGCCGATGGCCGCGGATCCAGCGGGAGCTAGAGGCGCCTTGCCTGCTCCGGCGGGGTTGGACCGAGACAAAAGGGGTTCCCATGCGAATCAAGTCCTTCATCGCGGCGGCCGGCGCGCTCGCGCTCTTCGCCGCGCCCGCGTTCGCCCAGCAGGATGCGGCCGGCACCGTCCCCATCTGCGTCGAATGCCACGCGAAGTCCTACACGACGACCCAGCTGACGGCGCACGGGCAGTCGAATGACGCCAGGGGCAGCGCGTGCCAGTCCTGCCACGGCGACGCGACGGAGCACGTCAAGGATCCGACGAAGAACAAGCCGACGAACCTGCTCGGCTCGAAGACCGCAACCGCCACCGAAAAGTCGGGGGTGTGCCTCACCTGCCACGGCGGGCAGCGGCATCTCGAGAACTGGTCGATCGCCAAGCATCGCAAGGTGGACGTCACCTGCGTCAACTGCCACTCGATCCACGGCCCGCAGTCGGCGAGCAACAACAAGGAGATCAAGGACGCGCAGTTCGCGGCCGCGCCGTACACGACGACGGCCCGGCAACTCGCCTACAAGCGGTGCGTCGAGTGCCATCGCGACGTGCGCGGCGAGATCATCAAGCCGTCGCACCATCCGATCATCGAAGGCAAGATCGGCTGCCACGACTGCCACGATCCGCACGGCGCGCTGCAGAAGGCGAGCCTGCGCAACGAGTCGATCCACGACCTGTGCGTCAGCTGCCACACCGACAAGAGGGGTCCGTGGATCCACGAGCATCCCCCGGTGATGGAAAACTGCGCCACGTGCCATACGCCGCACGGCTCCTCGCACAATCGCCTGCTGGCGCAGAAGCCGCCTGCACTGTGCGCCGACTGCCATCCCGGTGGCCACACGCACGGGATCTACGACGGTCGCGGGACGATTCCCGGTGTGCTGCCGTCGAACATCCGATTCGAGGGCAGCGGTTGCGTCGGGTGCCATCGGCAGATTCACGGCAGCAACGCGCCGGCTTCCGCCTACGGCCAATTGCTTCCTCCGCTGACGAGACAAGGGGACGAACATGAGAGTCAAGCTCATTGCCATGGTCGTGGCGGCCTCTTCGCGCAGACCGCGTACGCCGACGACAACTTCCTGTGGAGCGGCTCGATCGAGGTCGGCGGCCGCGGCACCAACACCGACGGTGTCAACCGCAACGGCGCGTAGGCCCGCCCACGGCGTCGACGTCGCCGGCGCTGCCCACGCCGTTCAAGGGGCCGGTCGACGGCGCCAAGGCGCAGGAGTACCAGGACATCACGAGCGCGGCGATCGGCGTGGTCGACATGCGCGGCAGCAACCGCGCGTACTATCTGCGCGCGTTCGGCGAGGAGTTCGGCCGCGATGACATGTTCATCAACATCGTCGGCGGCGGCTACGGCGTGTGGAAGGCGTCCCTTTACAACAACGACATTCCGCACCAGTTCTCGTTCAACGCGCTCACGCCGCTGACCGGCATGGGCGAGCACGTCGCTGGTCGGGCCTGGGCTGCCGTATCCGCAGGCGCCTAACCCGGGGACCTGGAACACGTTCAACTACGGCACGCAGCGCAACCTCTGGGGCGCCAACGCCGAGTTCTCGAACAAGTCGCCGTGGTTCATCCGCGCGGACTACAACGAAGTCAAGCAGACCGGCATCAAGCCCAGCAGCGGCCAGCTCGGCACGGGCTCGGGCAACGGCCTGATCGAGTTCGGCGCGCCGGTCGACTACAAGACGCAGAACGCGACGATCGAGGGCGGCTACAACACCAAGCAGTACGGCTTCAAGCTCGCGTACATCGACTCGAAGTTCACCGACAACAACGACGTGCTGCAGTGGACGAACTTCTACATGCGCAGCGGCACCGACTACTCGCTGCTGCCGCCCGACAACGAGCTCAAGAAGTGGAGCTTCAACGGGTACGTCAAGCAGCTGCCGTGGGACTCGGCGATCATCGCGCGCTTCACGCAGAGCAAGCTGACGAACAGCTTGCCGATCGCTGGGACGAGCCTCAAGCCGACGGGAAATACGCCGTCGGGTCAGTTCATCCCGCCCGGCGTGGGCAACCTACTGACGCAGCCGTACGACGCGGCGACGAACCAGAACCTCTCGACCTTCGACGGCGACCAGAAGACGACGACGGTCAACGTGGCGTGGAACGCGAGTCCGCTCGCCCAGCTCGACACGCGCGTGTATTACGATTACTACGACCTGCAGAACAACTCGACCAACGTCTCCTACCGGCAGGGAAGCCAGGGCAGCAGCTGCGGGACGCCGCCCGCGAACAGCGCGACCTGTTTCACGATCGGCGCGTTGCCGGCCCCCGAGGCGTTTGCGTACACGAAGAACTCGGCCGGGTTCGACGCGTCGTGGGCGTTCAACCGGGCCAACAAGCTGCTGGGCGGTTTCGACTGGCAGAAAGTCGACCGCGACCTCGAGCCGGCGCCGAAGACCGACGACTACCGCTACTGGATCGAGTACCGCAACACCGGCGGCTGGGAGAACCTGACGGGGCGCGTGAAGTACGAATACTGGCAGCGTCGTTCCGACATCGATCACTCCGAAACTTACAACTCGACGAACGTCCAGCCGACGACGGTGCCGTATTACTTCTCGCCGTACGACGTTTCGAACTTCGACCGCAACGTCGTCAAACTGACCCTCGACTGGACGCCACTGCCGCTGCTTTCGATTGGTCTGGGCGCCAACTGGAGGGAGACCGACTACAAGGACAATTACTACGGGCGCACCAACGACCACAGCCAGCAGTACGACGCGACCGTGTCCTGGGGCGACGACAAGCTGCGGATCACCGGCATCGGCAACTGGGGCAAGGTCAAGTTCGAGCAGGATTACCGCAACATGGCAAGCGGCGCGAGCCCGCTGCCTGGCGGCACGCAGTCGGCCACGACGTTCGACTGGAACACGCAGAACACGCAGGACGGCTGGGTGGCCGCCGCGATGGTCGATTGGGCGGCAACCGACAAGCTGATGATGACCGCGTCGTATTCGTACGGCGAGACCAGCGGCGGCGTGGACTTCTGGTCGGGTTACTACGGGCCGACCTGCCCGGCGGCCGGCTGCGCCGGCGGCTTCAACGGCGGTCCGCTCGTGAACTACGCCACCGACAACACGACGACGCAGCGGTTCCAGATCAAGGGAACCTACAACTACAGCCGGAGCTGGGCCTTCACCGCCGGCTACGCGTATGAGAAGTACGAGTACAGCGACGGCCAGATGGCGGGCTACTCGAGCTACTACCCGTACTTCCAGAACCTCGGCAGCTCCAACATCAGCTGGTACACGGGGGCGTTCGCCAACCCGGGCTACACGACGAACCTGTTCTGGGCGACGGTCACCTGGAAGTTCGATCCGCCACCGCCGGTGTACGTCGCGCAGAAGGCCGCGGAGGCGCCGAAGGCCGCGCCACCGCCGCCACCACCCCCGCCGCCACCCCCGCCGCCGCCCCCGCCGCCGCCGCCGAAGATGACGACGCTGTCGGCCGACGAGCTGTTCGCGTTCGACAGTGCGGTGCTGACGGACACGGCGAAGGGAGCGCTCGACAAGATCGCGCTGGATCTCAATCGCGATCCGAAGGCGCCCGCCGTTCCGATCGTCGGCTACACGGACCGCCTGGGTTCCGAAGCCTACAACCTGAAGCTGTCGCAGGCGCGCGCCGACGCGGTCAAGAGCTATCTGGCGTCGAAGGGTGTCGCCGCGGGACGGATGCAGGCGACGGGCAAGGGCGAGGCCGATCCGGTCGTGCAGTGCACGGACAAGAACCACGATGCGCTCGTGAAGTGCCTGGCGCCCAACCGTCGCGTCGTGATCGGTCCGGTCACGGTCCCCGCGAACTGAGCTGGCATAAGGGGTTCGGAAGCACCACGGCGACTGGTTGAACGACGAGCACCGGGCGTCAACCGAACCGCACTGGCCGCGTCCCCCGGGACGCGGTTTTTTTTTGGGCGTGAACTGTAGCGATGCCTGACGTAGTCTGCGCGCTTGCGACGCATTGCTTCGAACGGCGCGATCGCATCCGGCAGCAAACGGGCCCCGCGCGGGCCCCGTTTTCTTGTACGCGGCCCGTCGCGACGAAGAAACCTTGTTCTCGCGCCGGTTATTGCACTGCGGTAATGCTTCCTTTTGACGCAGGTCAAGAGTCGTACACGACAATAGGGTTTTTCCTTAGTAATCAATGACGTATTTTTGCAACAGTGGCAACTTGTCGCAGGTTGTTTGCTTGACCCTCGAGACCCCGAAAAGAAAGAATGACCCCAAAGCTGCGGAAGCGGTTTTTTGTTGCGCGAGCGGGCACCGCGCGCGGCAAAGAAGAATCGCGACAAGAAAAGCACACGCGGCGACGGCAGGTTCAAGCGGATTTCGCGCGGCCCTTTCTCCGCGCAACAGTGACCGGCGGCACGTGGCCGCGGATTCGACGGCAGCAGGAGCTCTTGCCCGCACCGACGGATCGGACCGACAGAAAAGGGGTTCCCATGCGAATCAAGTCCTTCATCGCCGCCTCCGGGGTCTTGGCGATTCTCGCGGCGTTCCTTGCATTCCCGGCAGCCGCCCAGCAGAAGTCCGGGCCCGTCGCGCCCGTCTGCGCGGGCTGCCACGAGTCGCAGTGGAAAGCGATCGACCTCACGCAGCACGGCGCGAAGAGCGACGCCGAGGGGAGCATGTGCCAGGCCTGCCACGGCAACGCTGCCGAGCACCTGAAGGATCCGATGAAGGCCAAGCCGGCCAATCCCTTCGGCCCGGGCCACACGGCCGACGAGCGAACCTCGGTCTGCCTCACCTGCCACTCGGGCAACCGCAACCTCGCGTTCTGGACCTCCGGCAAGCACCAGCTGAACGAAGTGACGTGCGCCAACTGCCACAGCATCCACGGGGAAAAGATGCTTCCCAGTTACAGCGGGCTGAACCCGGTGCCAAAGACGGTTTCGGTCAACAAGTTCCTGACGACGTTCCTGCCCAACCAGGCGGAGGTGTGCTGGCAGTGCCACCAGCCGATCCGGGCCGCGAACTTCAAGCCCTCGCATCACCCGATCATCGAAGGCAAGGTCAAGTGCTCCGACTGCCACAACCCGCACGGCGCGATCACGCCGGCGATGCTGAAGCAGCCGACGATCAACGACCAGTGCTACTCCTGCCACGCCGACAAGCGCGGTCCGTACGTGTTCAACCACCCACCGGTCGAGGAAAACTGCGCGACCTGCCACAACCCGCACGGGTCGGTCCACGCAAGGCTCCTGAACGAGTCCGCCCCGAATCTCTGCCAGGACTGCCACGATGGATCGCGGCACCCCGGCACGGTGTACGGCGCGGCCGGTGCGTACAACTGCCAGGCCGGCGATACGTCGACGACGACGGTCAGCGGCACGGCGTACCCGAACTGCCCGCCGAGCAGGACCGGACAGCCCAACCCGGGCGTCAACAACCGCCTCGTGGCGCGCGCGTGCCTGAACTGCCACAACGCGATCCACGGCTCGAACGCGCCGGGTAACCGCGGCAAGTTCTTCACGCGATAAGGCCGGGAGACAATCATGAGCAAAAAGCTTCTTTCCACCCTCATCGCCAGCCTGTTTGCAGCCGCGCCGGCTTTCGCGCAGAGCGACGACGATCCGATGCGCGTCCAGGGCACGGCAACCCTCGGCGGGATCTACAACAACACCGATGCGCGGGACACCGCGAAGCTCTTCGAATACCAGGACCTCGGCAACGGCGCGCTGTCGAACGTCGGCGTCCAGGGCCGCAACAGCAGGACCTGGTTCCAGGGCTACGGCGAGAATTTCGGGCGCACCGACCAGTACATGTTCCTGCGCGGCGGGATGTACGACGTGTTCAAGGCGGGGGCTTATCTCAACGACATCCCGCACACGTTCTCGTCGAACGCCTACACGCCATTCGCGGGTAGCGGCGGCAACGTGTTGACGGCGACCTTCCCGCTGGCGGCGTTGCCGACCAATCCGCCGACCGGCGCCCAGTGGAACATCTTCACGCTGGGCTACGACCGGCGCGACGCGGGCGGCTACGCCGAGTGGCAGAAGAACAGCCCATGGTACTTCCGGGTCGATGGCAACCAGGTCAAGTTCAACGGCACCCGGGTCGGTTCCGCGGCCAACGGCACGAGCCCCGGCAACGGCTACACGGATCTCGCGATCCCGCAGGACTTCAAGACCAGCAACTGGGGGGTCGAGGGCGGCTACCAGACGGGCAAGGCCACCTTCGCCGTGCGCTGGGACTACAGCAAGTTCGAGAACGACAACCCGACGCTGCTGTGGACGAACCCGTACTTCGGCGGCAACAAGCTCGACACGACGTATCTCGCGCCGAGCAACGAGTTCAACAAGTTCACGGTCTCGGGCAACTACCGCGACCTGCCGTGGCGATCGGTCATCTCGGCGCGATATACGTGGGCGAAGACGACCAGCGATTTCCCGCTCGGGCTGACGGCGCTCAACACCGGCAGCGTCTACAACAGCACGTTGCCGGGTGAGACCGACTACAACGGCGAGAACATCAACCAGTCCTTCGCGCTGGCGTGGACCGCGACCCCGGCGGCGAATTTCGACACGCGGGTCTATTACTACTGGACGAAGCTGCAGAACAACTCGGATCTGGTCGAGTTCGGCAACGCGCCGACGGCCCCGCTCGCGAGTGGTCTCGGCTGCGGCAACTTGGTGGTGGCCGGCGTGCCGACGTCGACCGTGGGCAACTGCGACAACGAGCTCTACAACTACACGAAGAACAACGTCGGCTTCGACGCCTGGTGGAAGTTCCTGCGCGGCCAGCGGCTCGGGTTCGGCTGGGACTACAACAACGTCGACCAGACGCGCATCGACTACGACAAGGCGCACTGGAACAAGCTGTGGATCGAGTACAAGAACACGATGCTCGACACGCTGTCCGGCCGCTTGAAGTACCAGTACATCAAGCGTGATGCGGATCTCAACTTCAGCAACAACCCGCTTCCCAACGGGGGGGCGAACAACCCGAACTACCTGCTGCCGTACACTTCGGCGTTCGACCTGCAGAGCAACACGACGAACCTCTGGAAGCTGTACCTCGACTGGAGCCCGACGATGAACACGGGGCTGTCGTTCGAGGGCACCTGGGCCAAGGTCGACTACGACGACGTGACGTACGGGCGCACCAGCAACGACAAGCAGGGCTACTTCCTGAGCGGCTTCTGGAATCTGTCCGACAAATGGAAGTTCAACGCGTTCGGTAGCTGGGAAGAGACGAAGTATCCGTCGAACCACCGCTACATCGGGACGGTGTCGGGCGGGCCGCCGAACAATCCGCCTGGATACTGCACGACGGCGAACCCGAACTGCTACGACCCGTTCGCCCCGCCGGTCCTCAACAGCTCCTACAACTGGAACTCGGGGACCAAGGATACGACGTGGATGTTTGGCGTGGGCGCCGACTGGCAGGCGATGGAGGCGCTCAAGTTCACGGGCTCGTACCTGTACGTGTCGAACGAAGGCAACGCCACGTTCGGCGTGCAGAACGACCTAGCGATCACGCCGAAGCCGCTCACCATCGACAACTTCGACAACAGCAAGCAGCAGTACTTCAACCTCAAGGGCATCTACAGCTATAGCAAGAACTGGTCGTTCACCGGCGGCTACTCGTACATGAAGTACAGTCACGACGACGTCGCTACCAACGGGTACCAGTACGCGCTGCCGTACGTCACGGTGGGCGCGGGCGGCGCGGTCAACCCGACCAGCCCGACCAACGCTTCGCTGAGCTACGGCAACGGCTACGACGCGTACACGGACGGTCACACGAACCTGTTCTATGTGCTCGTGACCTACAAGTTCGACGCGCCGCCGCTTCCCGTGGCGCCGATGAGGGTCGCCGAGGCGCCGAAGCCGGTCGTCGCGCCGCCGCCGCCACCACCGCCGCCACCGGCCCCACCGCCAGCGCCGCAGGTGCAGAAGATCACGCTGGACTCGAAGGTGCTGTTCGACTTCGACAAGGCGGTGCTCAAACCCGAAGGCACGGCCGCGATCGACAGCATGGTCGTCTCGAAGCTCGCGCAGATCCGGAAGCTCGAGGTCGTGCTGGTGACCGGGCATACCGATCCGATCGGCGCCGACACGTACAACCAGAAGCTGTCCGAGCGGCGAGCCGATGCCGTGCGTGACTACCTGGTGAGCAAGGGCGTGCCGAAGGACAAGATCGAGTCGATCGGACTGGGTGAGAAGCAACCGGTTCCGGGCCTCGTCTGCGACCAGAAGAACCTCAAGGAACGGATCGCGTGCCTGCAACCCGACCGTCGCGTCGAGGTGCAAGCCAAGGGCGAGACGACGCGCTAGCGCCCTTCGAAAGATCCTCCAGTGGCCGCGTCCTCCGGGACGCGGTTTTTTTTGGCCGGAACTCCACTGTAACGCCACTCCGCCTTGCAGTGAGCCGGCGCGCGCATCCGTTGCTCCCAAGCGTCCGCGCACGCAACGCAAATGAGTTTCAGTTCTTCACTGCGACGCGCGCGCTGCACGTCATCGCCGGCGTGGATTCGATTCGACCATTGATGCACGTCAACACGGCGCCGGGCCCCGTCCGGTACATCTGGTTCCGGCCAGGTGTGGCGATTTGCCGCATCGGGTCATCCTTCCCCTCCATTCGTCGGATGCCTCCATGCCCGAGCCCTCCGCGCCGCCTTCGCGCCTGCGTCAGCTGAGTGATTTTCTGCTCCGGCCTTCGTCGCTCTCGCTGACGGTGGTCGTCGCCATCGGGATGATCAGTGGTCTCATCTTCTGGGGCGGATTCAACACCGGGATGGAGGCGACGAACACGCTCGGGTTCTGCACGTCGTGCCACGAGATGCGCGACACGGTCTTCCAGGAATACAAGGAAACGATCCACTACAAGAACCGCTCAGGGGTGCGCGCGATCTGCTCCGACTGCCACGTCCCGAAGGACTGGGTGCACAAGTTCGTGCGCAAGATCCAGGCGAGCAACGAGCTCTACAGCAAGTTCGTCACGGCCTCGATCGATACTCCGGACAAGTTCGAATCCCGGCGGATGGAGCTCGCGCAGCACGTCTGGACCACGATGAAGGGCAACGATTCGCACGAGTGCCGCAACTGCCACTCCTGGGACGCGATGGATCCGCACAAGCAGAGCCCGCGGGCCAAGGCGAAGATGGAGAAGGCCCAGCAGCAGGGCAAGACCTGCATCGACTGCCACAAGGGAATCGCGCACCTGCTGCCGAAGGAGTTCAACGAGGAAGAGGAGAGTTGACGTGCGGCCGGCCGAAAGGGATTAGTCAGCGGGGGGGCATGATGTCGACAGCGGTGTGGACGGTGTTCGCCGTCGGAGCGATGGTCGCGATCTTCGCTGGTTGCGTGATCGTGGTGGCGGCCGGGGTGCGCGTGCTGGAGAACGCGCTCGCGAAGCGGCGCGAGAAGCGAGTGTCCTGAGCGCGGCGCGCACAACGAAGCGCGTTTGTGCTCCCCATGACGACGAGGCCGATGTAATGACCGACGCGAAACGGACGTGGCCGCGATGGTACGGGGCCTTCGCGCTGGCCGTGGCCATGCTGTGCGCGCCGCGCGATGCCGTGGCGCTCGACGTGCTCGCGGCCCAGACGCTCGTCCGCCAGAGCGGCTGCCTCGAGTGCCACAGCGTCTACCAGAAGAAAATCGGTCCGGCCTGGAAGGACGTGGCGGCCAAGTACCATCGCGAGCCTGACGCGCAGCAGCGACTCTATCAGCACGTCACGACCGGCCGGAAGGCGAAGTTCGACGACGGCCACGAGGAGTTCCATCCGATCGTCAAGACGAGCGACCGGAAGCGGATCGACAACCTCGTTCTGTGGATTCTGGCACTTCCGGTCGCAGCGCCGGTCGACGAGCCGGCCGCCGAGACGCTCGCGCGCCAGAGCAATTGTCTCAAGTGCCACGCGGTCGACGTGAAGAAGGTGGGCCCGGCATGGAAGGACGTGGCCGCCAAGTACCTGGGCAGCATCGGCGCCGAGGACAAGCTCTACAAGCACGTCACGACCGGCCGCAAGGCCAAATTCGACGACGGCCACGAGGAGTCGCATCCGATCGTCAAGACGCGCGATCCGGACCGCATCGACAACCTCGTCAACTGGATTCTGTCGCTCAGGTAGCGCAACTGGAAGCCCGGCGCTCGCCTTCGCGAAAGCGGTTGATCTGTGTCAAAACGCCGCAGCCGCGACAGGTGGAGAGTCGTTCGGTAGGCGCGATGCAAGGATGAGCCTCGTTCGTGCGAGCCGTCCGCTTCCGCGGATATCCGCGGCGGCGACAAGTCGTTCAACCGCTATGGGAGAAGAGATGTCGATGTCGCGATTCCACATTTCCGCGCAGCTGGTAGGGCTGTTCGCCGGGCTCCTTCTCGCGGCTCCGTCCGCCTCGTTCGCTGCCGACGCGGATGCCGCGCAGACGCTGGCACGGCAGAACAACTGCTTCAAGTGCCACGCCGTCGACCAGAAGAAGGTGGCGGTGTCGTGGAAGGACGTGGCGGCCAAGATGAAGGGCGACAAGGAGGCCGAGGCTAAGCTGGTCAAACATCTGACGACGGGGCCCAAGATGAAGCTCGCCGACGGATCCGAGATGAACCACCCGGTGATCAAGGCGAGGGACGAGGCCCAGACCAAGAACCTGGTGGATTGGATCCTGTCGCTGTAGTGCCGGATTGACGATGATCCAGCGCGACGTGCGCGAACGAATGTCGCCATGATGCGAATCGGAATGCTGCTCGCATCCTGCGGCCTGGTCGCCGGATTGGTGGCCAGCGCCGCGATCGCCCAAACGGGCGACCGCTCTGGCAAGGAAGTGGTCGACAGCCTCTGCATCTCCTGCCATGGCACCGGGGCCGGCGGTGCACCGAAGATCGGCGACAGCAAGGCGTGGGCGGCGCGCGCATCGCGGGGCCTGACCGGGCTCACGAAGCACGCGCTCGATGGCATCCGCCAGATGCCCTCGCATGGCGGCAACCCCAAGCTCAGCGATGCCGAGATCGAGCGCGCGATCACCTACATGGTCAACCAGTCCGGCGGGCACTGGGCCGAGCCGACGAACAAACTGGTCAAGACGCCCGACCGCACGGGCGAGGAGATCGTGCAGGCGCAATGCATCAAGTGCCACGGGACGGGCGTCGGTGGCGCGCCCAGGATGGGCGACCGCGCCGCGTGGATTCAGCGCGCCAAAGCGGGGCTCGACGCGGTGGTCCGTTCGGCGATCAAGGGGCACGGCCCGATGCCGCCGCGCGGCGGTATGGCCGATCTCACCGACACCGAGATGCGAAGCGCCGTGGTTTACATGCTGAATTACGGCGCAGCGCAGCCCAGGCAGTGAGCGGAGTGCGATTGCGCGCGGATCGCTGCGGCCGTGTGCTTCGAGCGCCGCCGCGGCTACCTGGATTGTGAAGCGAGTCGCCACGAACCCGCCGCTCGAGCGCGCGCTCCTTCCAGGATCCGGAAACGGCGAACACCATGCTCGATCGACCCGTCAGGAGCATCATCCGCCGACGAAATGTTCTCAAGGCACCGCCGGAAACGACGGTCCGCCGGGCGGCGGCGCTGATGGCGAAGAAGAACGTCGGCGCCGTGATGGTGATCGTGGACGGGCGCCTCACCGGAATCTTTACCGAGCGTGACGTCGTCTTTCGCGTGGTCGCGTGCGGGCTGGATCCTGCCACCACGCGAGTCAAGGACGTGATGACAAGACGGCCGCGCACGGTCGGCCCTGACTCCTCGTTCGGGCGAGCGTTGCTGCTGATGCACGACCACGGTTTTCGCCACCTGCCGGTGGTCGAGGAAGGCGTGCCGATCGGCATCGTTTCGGCCAGGAGCGCGATGGATCCCGACCTCGAGGAGTTCGTCGCGGAAGCGCAGCGCCGCCGCCATTTCCGGGCCGAAGGCTAGCCCTGCGTCAGTACCCGAGCGCGCGCGCACCCTGATAGAAGGCGAAGCTCGCGAGCCACGCGAGCGAGAGCGGCCAGAGGACGGCGAGCGCTGTGAAACGCAGACTCTTCGCCTCGTCGCGCAGCGTCGCGATCGCCGAGAGGCACGGCGTGTAGATCAGCGTGAAGATCATGAAGCTCATCGCGCTCACGGCGTCGAGCCGCGCGGCGACCGCGCCAGCGAGCTGGTCGTTGCCCGCGCCCAGGACGACCGCGATGCCGCCCAGCACGATCTCCTTCGCCACGAAGCCGAACATGAGCGCGATCGACATCAGCGGATCGATGCCGAGCGGACGGAAGATCGGCGCGAGCGCGCCCGCGAGCCATCCCGCCGGCGTCTCGGGCCCGGCCGGCGCTGCGCCCGGCGGGAGGTGCGTCAGCACCCAGATCAGGAGCACACCGGCGACGATGAAGCCTGTCGCCCGGCGCAGGAAGTGCGAAATGGCGCGCCACGCCTCGGCCGCCACCATCGGCAACGTCGGCAACCGGTACGGCGGCAGCTCCATCATCAGCGGCTCGCGGCTCGCGTAGCGGCGGCGCCACACCGCGGCAGTGAGAAACGCCGCGGCGAAGCTCATCAGATAGAGCGCGAACAGCACGACCGGCGCCATCGCGGGGCTGAAGATCGCCGTCGTCATGAACAGGAACACCTGCAGCCGCGCCGAACACAGCGAGAACGGGATCACGAGCATCGACAGGAGCCGCGCGGCGCGGTTACGCAGCACGCGCGTCGCCATCAGCGCCGGAACGTTGCAGCCGAAGCCCATCAATTGCATGACGAACGCCCGGCCGTCGAGCCCCAGGCGCCCCATCAGCGCGTCCATCAGCCACGCGGCGCGCGCAAGGTAACCCGAATCCTCGACGAAGGCCATCGCGGCGAAGAACACCGCCATCAGCGGCACGAAGGTGGCGACGGTGCCCACGCCGTCGACGAGCCCTTCGACGATGAAGCTGCGGACGAGCGGCGGTGCCCCTTCGAGCGCCGGCCCGATGACGCCGTTCTTCAGCAGGTCGAGCAGCCACTTCGTCGCGTCCTGCAGAGGCACGCCGATGCCGTAGACCGCCTGGAACACGCCGAACATCGCGAGGAAGAAGAGCGGAATGCCGAGCCAGGGGTGCAGCAGCGCGCGATCGAGGCGCGCGGTCACGCCGGGCGGCAGCACCGAGGGCATCCGCACCGCGAGCGCCGCGATCCGGATCGCCTCGTGCTCCCGCGCTTCGCGGGTGGGCACGGCCGCGAGATCGGCGATGACGGGTTCGGGATGTGCATCGACGAGCACCGCCAGCGCGCGCTTCGCATCGTCCATTCCGTGGCCGTATTTCGCGGACGCCGCGACGACCGGAACGCCGAGCTCCGTCGCGAGCGCCCCGGCGTCGACGGCGATGCCGAGGTGCGTCGCCTCGTCGGCCATGTTCAGAACGACCATAAGCGGTACGCGCGTCGCCGCGAGCGCGAGAACAAGCGGGAGCTGCAGCTCGATGCGCGTCGCATTGACGACGACGACGACCGCGTTCAGCGGCGCGGTTGCGAGGAACCGCTGCACGAGCGCCTCGTCGTCGGAATGGCCGTCGAGCGAGTAGATGCCGGGCAGGTCGGCGAGCCGCACCAGCGTGCCGCCGAGCAGCACTCGCGCCGTCATCACGTCGACCGTCATTCCGGGCCAGTTGGCCACGCGGGCGCCGGCGCCCGTCAGCCGGTTGAAGAACGTCGACTTTCCGGTGTTGGGCGGGCCGAGCGTGGCGACACTGCGACCCGTCGCGCGAACGGACAGGCCGTCACCCCGCGCGGTTATGCAATGTGATGCGGTTTCCACCGGCGGACGTGGTCGAGCAGGATCGCGCGTGCGTCGGCGCGGCGGATCATGAGCTCGGTCGGCCCGATCCGCAGGTGCAGCGGGCCGCCAAACGGTGCCCGGCGCAGCATGGCCACGCGGCGGCCGGGCTGGAGGCCCAGCGCGGCCATCCGCTCGAGAGCCATCCCCGAGGCGCTCACGGACACGATGGACGCCGAGTGGTTAGTCAAGAGCAGGTCGAGCGAAAGATTCATTCAGGGACCGTTTGTGCTAATAATTCTCATTATCTCCGTTCGGAATTGTGGCGGCCATGGCGAGTTGGCATCGGATTGATCCGGATCAAGCTGTTGGGCAACGCGGCGAACGAAACGCGGGTGCGGCCCGATCTCCCCGGCGCTCCGGACCTCCGAGGTCCCACGGATGAGTTCGCGCGCCGTCGATTTCGATGCGCTGGCGCGGCACGAGTCGCCCGACGCGGTCGCGGTGCTGACCCCGAACGGCGAGACGCTCCACTGGAACAAGGGCGCGGAGTCCGTCTTCGGGTATTCGGCGGCCGAGGCGGTCGGTCAGCGCATCGACGCCCTGATCTCTCCTCCCGACCTGCGCGACGAGCAGGAACGTCAGCTGGCCGATACGCTCGCCAGGGGTTTCGCGACGTTCGAATCGCTGCGCCGCCGCCGGGACGGGACGCTCGTCTACGTCGACATCTCGTGCAAGGTCATCCACGTCGAAGGCGAGCCCGCGCCGTTGATTTTGTGCAGCATGAAGGACGTGACCGGCCTGCGCGTGCTGCGCGACGCGAAGCAGGTCGAGGCGCGGTATCGCGACCTGCTCGAGTCGACGCCGGACGGCACCGTCATGGCGAATCTGACCGGTCACATCGTTTTTGCGAACGGACACGCGGAGGCGCTGTTCGGGTACGGCCGTGGGGAGCTGCACGGCAAGCCGATCGAGGCGCTCCTGCCGCAGCGCTTCCGGGCCGCGCACCTCGCGCACCGCGGAAGGTACTTCGAGCAGCCGCGCACGCGGGCGATGGGCGCGGGCCTCGACCTGTACGGTTTGCGCCGGGACGGCACCGAATTTCCGGTCGAGATCAGTCTGAGCCCGATGCAGATCGGCGAGACGGCTCTCGTGATGAGCGCGATTCGAGACACCACCGAGCGGAAGCAGTTCGAGCACGAGCTGCGCTTGAAGAACCTGCAGCTCGAGGATGCGATGCGCGCGAAGGACCGGTTCCTCGCCAGCATGAGCCACGAGTTGCGCACACCGCTGAACGCGATCATCGGCTTCACCGGCACACTGCTGATGCGGCTTCCCGGCCCGTTGACCGCGGACCAGGAAAAGCAGCTTCGCACCGTGCAGTCGAGCGCGAAGCACCTGCTCTCGCTCATCAACGACCTGCTCGACCTCGCGAAGATCCAGGCGGGCAAGTTCGGGCTCGCACGCGAGCCGGTCGATTGCCGGGAGGTGGTCGACGAGGTGGTCGCGACGCTGCGCCCCGAGGCGGAGAGGAAGGGCCTCGCGCTCACGGTTATCCTGCCCGATGCGGTGAGCAGCCTTGCATCGGACCGCCGCGCCGTGAGCCAGATCGTCATCAATCTCGTTCAGAACGCGATCAAGTTCACCGCGCGCGGAGGTGTTCACGTGAGGGTGACGGAGCGCAAGGATACGGCGGCCCCGGCGGTCGCCATCCGTGTCGAGGACACCGGCCCCGGCATCCGGCCGCAAGACCAGGCGAAGCTGTTCGAGGCGTTCTCGCGCGTCGACGGGCCGGAGCACCGGTCGCGGGAAGGCACCGGCCTCGGCCTGCACCTGAGCCGACAACTCGCCGAGCAGCTGGGCGCGCGGATCACGTTCGAAAGCGAATACGGCAAGGGCAGCATCTTCACGCTCGAGTTGACGGAGGTCCCAACGTGCCCGCCCGGATCCTGATCGTCGAGGACGATCCGGCAAGCCTGGAGCTCGCGCGCTACCTGCTGGGCGCCGCGGGCCACGAGACGGTCTGCGCCACGGACGGCGGCAGCGGAGTGGAGCTCGCGCTGGACACGGGTCCGGACCTGGTCGTCTGCGACCTGCAGATGCCCGTGCTGACGGGCTTCGAGCTCGTGCGCCGTTTGCGCCAGGAACCGAGGTGGCGGCGGGTTCCCATGGTGGCGGTGAGCGCGTTCTCGATGCCGAACGATCGCGAGCAGGCGCTCGCCGCGGGCTTCGACGCGTACGTTTCGAAGCCGATCACGCCCGAGACGTTCGTTGCGGAGATCGAGGCGCTGCTTCCCTCCCACGCGCGGGCGCGGCGCTCATCCTGAACGACCGGCGGCGGAGCGACGGGTGGCCAAAGTTCTTGTCGTCGACGACAACGCGGCGAACCGCGAGCTGGTGGTCACGCTGCTCAAGTATCGGGGACACGAGCCGCTCGAGGCCGCGGACGGCGCCGACGCGCTCGAGGTGGTGCGGGCGGAGCGGCCGTCGCTCGTCATCTCGGACGTGCTGATGCCGACGATGGACGGTTACGAGTTCGTGCGTCGCCTGCGCGCGGACCCGGCGCTCGCGGCCACCGAAGTCGTCTTCTACACGGCGCATTACCGCGAGCACGACGCGCGCAACCTCGCCCGCGCCTGCGGCGTCTCCCGCGTGCTGGTCAAGCCGTGCAACCCCGAGGACATCCTGGCCGCCGTCGACGAAGGGCTCTCGGATGTGCGCGAGGCCGTCCCGCCGCCCGTCGCGGCGGAATTCGATCGCGAGCACCTGCGGCTCGTGGCCGACAAGCTCGCGGAGAAGGTGTCGGAGCTCGAGGCGACCAACAGGCGTCTCGCGGCGCTGAGCGAGATCAACGTGCAGCTCGCTTCCGAGCTCGACGCGAACGTGCTGCTCGAAAAGGTCTGTCGCTCGGCGCGAGACCTGCTCGGCGCCCGGTACGCGATTCTTTGCGTGAAGGAGAAGAGGATCGGCGACCCCGTATTCTTCACCACGAGCGGTATCGGCCCCGCCTTTGCCGCCGTCATGAAACCACCGGGAGTCGACGGTGGTCCGCTGGGCCCGGGCGCGCCGGAGCGCCGGTCCCGTCGGTTCGAGAATCCGGGCGGCGACCCGGTCGCGGCCGGACTGCCGCCCGGATTTCCGCGCGTCCGCGCCTGCCTCGCCGTTCCCATTGCGTCGTTGAAATCGATCTACGGGTGGATCTGCCTCGGCGACAAGCTCGGCGCGGGCGCGTTTTCCGAGGAAGACGAGCGCTTGCTGACGATCATGGCGGCGCAGGTGGGCCGCGTCTACGAGAACGGCATCCTCTACCACGAGGTGCGGCACCACGCGGCGCGCCTGCAGGCGGAGGTCACCGAGCGCAAGATCGCGGAAGTGCGGATTCAGCGTCAGAACCGCGTCTACGCGATGCTGAGCGGCATCAATGCGCTCATCGTGCGCGTCCGCGACCGCGACGAGCTGGCCCGGCAGGCCTGCCGGCTCGCGGTCGACGAGGGCCGCTTCCAGCTCGCCTGGATCGGCTGGCTCGACCCGGCCGCAGGCGCGATCGTCCCGGGCGCATGGGCCGGCGAGGAAGAATCGTTCGCGCGGCTCACGCGATTTGCGCTTGCAGATCCCGATCTCGTCGCGGAGTCGATCGATTCACAGCAGCCGGTGGCGATCGACATCGACCAGCAGACGACCGGCGTGCCGTACCGCGACGAGATGCTCGGCCGCGATTTCCATTCGTTCGCGGGGCTGCCGCTCGTGGTCGGCGGCAGCGTGGTCGGCTATTTCGCGTTCTACACCGACGAAACGGGCTTCTTCGACGCGGCGGAAATGCGACTCCTGTCCGAGCTCGCGGGCGACCTGTCGTTCGCCCTCGACCACCTCGAGAAGGAGGAGCGGCTCCGGAACCTCGAGGGGCCGCTGCGCTGACGGGCGGCGCAGCACCGTTGGCCGGCATCCACGGGTCGGTAGCTCAATACCGCCCGTGCTGCTTGTAGATGTAGTTCGACAGCTCGGCCTGCTGCATCGACAGCCGTCGCTGGATCTGGTGGACGACGCGGATGATCGCGCGCATCACGCGGTAGACGATCCAGGGGTGCGCGTCGATCAGCGACTCGAGCTTCTCGCGCTCGAGCCCGAGCACGCGGGTCGCGCCGAGCGCGACCTTCGACGCGTACGCCTCGCTGCCGTCCATGAAGCCCATCTCGCCCACGAAGTCGCCGGCGGACAGCGTGTTGATCGTGACCTCGGCCGGAGTGCCGTGGCTCTTGATCACGCCGAGCGTGCCCGACAGGATCGAGTACAGGTGATTGTCGATCGCGCCTTCGTGCGCGAGCACCTCGCCCTGCTTCAGGTCGCGCAGCGTGACGAGGCCCGCGAGGATCCGGATTTCGTCGGGGGTCAACTCGGCGGCGAGCCGGGTCGAGCGCAGCGCGTCGACCTTGGTCGAGTCGGTCATGATGGGGTGCTCCGGTCGAGGGGAAGGGAGGCGCCGGGGAGGGCACCCGCGCCGTGAATCCGGTCGGCGCGCGCGACGTACGCGTCGACCAGCGTGTTCGCGATCCGATCGAACACCGGGCCGGCGAGCTTGCCCAGCACCGTATGGTCGAACTCGTAGCGCATGTCGAAATCGATCCGGCAGCCCTGCGCGGCGAGCGGCGTCAGGCGCCATTCGCCGTGGAAATGGCGAAACGGCCCGCGCTCCATCTCGATCGCCATCCACTCGGGCCGGCGCTTCGGGTTGTGCGTGCGGAAGCCGAAGCGTACGCCGCGCACATCGACGTCGATGTCGGCGATCACGACCGCCTCGTCGCGGCGGACGATCGTCGCGCGCGCGCACCACGGCAGGAACTCGGGATAGTGCTCGGCCGCCTCGATCAGGTCGAACATCTGTTCGGCGGAATGGGCGACCAGCACCGTCTTGGTGAGCTCCATCCGCGCATTGTAGCGGGCGCGCCAGGGTGGGAGCGTCAGACGCCCTTTGCCTCCGCGCCGTCTCGGCTGATCGTTGCATCGCGCCGTCGGCCTCATGCGGCGACTCGCGATCACTCGCTCCCCCTCGCCTTCGGC
Organism: uncultured beta proteobacterium; assembly: GCA_963830485.1. Taxonomy (GTDB): domain Bacteria; phylum Pseudomonadota; class Gammaproteobacteria; order Burkholderiales; family Casimicrobiaceae; genus CAIWHR01. Next base: position 108,250 of record CAWHNE010000022.1, on the reverse strand, counting down.
CGGTTCGGCCTCCGCACTGCCAGACAGATCGAGATGCCGAGCCGTCGGCCTCCGAACGCGACTCGCGATGGCTCGCATCCCCTTGTCTTCGGCAAGGGGCCCCTACTCGCCGCTCGCGCGTTCCCCCGGCTCGCCGCTCGCGCCGCGCCGCATCCATATCGCGTCCTCCTGCTCGAGCTCCTCGAGCCGCGTCTCGATCTCGTGCACCGACCGGGAAACTTCAGGCAAGAGGACGTCCTGCAGCGCGCGGGCGCGGCGCACGGCGCGGCGATACTCGTAGTGCAGCCGCTCGAGGTTGCCGGTGACGCCCGCGAGCGGCGCGGCGAAGCCCAGGAGCTCGCGGAATGCGCGGCGACAAGCCTCGGCCTCGGGCGAAGCGTCCACCGCCGGTGGCGCAGGAATCGCCGGCGCCGCGAATTTCGCATCCTGCAGCCGCACCCCCATCAGCGTGCGCGGCGCGCGCTGCACGATGGCGCCACGAAGGTCGCTCGGCGGATAGACCTCGAGCCCGTCGAGGCCGTGGCGCGCGACCGCGCCTTGCAGCGTGGCGACGGCGGCCTCCCACGCCGTGAGAAACGCGCGCTTGCATTCGGCATACCGCGCGAGCTCGCGCAGCATCTCGCCGGCAAGCAGCAGGCATTTCTCGTCGAGGAATACGTAGCCCTCGTGCATCGCCATGCGCTCGTCCTTCAGCTCCTGCACGACGCTGCGGGTCGGGGTGGCGTCCATGGGGGGAGAACGGCCTCTCGTCAGCCGTGCGGGCTTCGCGCACCCGCGCGCTCCGGCGCGCCGAGGTGTGCCGCGATCTGCGCGTCGGAGAGGCGCGCGAGCTCGGACGGCGGCAGGAGGGCCAGCACCTTCCAGCCCGCGTCCATGCTCTGCTCGAGTGTGCGCGCGCCGGTCTGGTGGACGAGCGACTGCTCGAACGCGGTGCCAAAGGCGAGATAGCGGCGGTCGGTCTCCGCCAGCCCTTCCTCGCCGACGACGCTCGCCAGCACGCGCGCCTGCACGGCGCGGGCGTAGGCAGCGTAGAGCTGCGTCGAGAGCGCGGGATGGTCGGGATGCGTGTAATCGCCGCCCGTGCCGTCCTTCATCAGGCGCGACAGCGACGGCAGCACGTTGACCGGCGGATACACGCCGCGGCGATCGAGGTCACGCGACAGCACGATCTGGCCTTCGGTGATGTAACCGGTCAAGTCCGGGATCGGGTGGCCGATGTCGTCGGCGGGCATCGTCAGGATCGAGAGCTGTGTGAGCGTGCCCTTCGCACCGCGCACGCAGCCCGCGCGCTCGAACAGCGTCGCCAGATCCGAGTACATGTAGCCGGGGAAGCCCTTGCGGCTCGGGATCTCGCCCTTCGACGAGCTGACCTCGCGCAGTGCCTCCGCATAGTTCGTCATGTCGGTCAGGATCGCGAGCACGTGCTTGCCCAGGCCGAAGGCGAGGTATTCCGCGGCGGTGAGCGCGAAGCGCGGCGTCAGCAGGCGCTGCGTCGACGAGTCGGACGCGAGATTCAGGAAGAGCGCCGTGCGCGGCAGCGCGCCACCCTGCTCGAGGCTGCGCCGGAAGTACTCGGCGCTCTCGTACGGTACGCCGATGCCGGCGAACACGATCGCGAAGTCGTCGCCGGCCGCGCCGGCCTCCTTGCCGCGCAGCCGCGCGTGGGTCGCGATCTCCACGGCGATCCGGTCGTGCGGCAGGCCGCCGCCGGAGAAGATCGGCAGCTTCTGTCCCGCGCACGAGGCTGTTCATCAGGTCGAGCGTCGTGATGCCGGTCTCGATGAAGTCACGCGGACTCGCGCGGGCGACGGGATTGATCGGCAGGCCGTCGATCGGCTGGCGCGCGTGCGCGGCGACCGGCGGTCCCCCGTCGATGACCTGGCCCACGCCGTTGAAGACGCGGCCCAGGAGGCCCGCCGAAAGTCCGAACGACAGCGGCTCGCCGACGAAGCGCACGACCGTGTCGGACAGCGCAAGACCGGATGTCGATTCGAGCACCTCGATCGTCGCGAGCTCGTCGTCGAGCGCCGCGATGCGGCCGAGGCGCGCGCGGCCGTCGGTGCCGCGCACCTCGACCGCGTCGCCGAGCCCGGCGTCGACGGTCCGCCGCAGGAAAAGGAGCGGTCCCGCGAGTCGCGCCGCCGCGTGCTCAACCGTGAGGCGCATCGGTGCCTTCCTTCGGGCGGACGAGGGCGGCGAACTCGCGTTCCATCGCCGCCTGCAGCGCATCGAAACGCGGCAGCGCGTCGTTGCCGATCTCCTCGCCCATCCGCTGCACGTCCCGCACGCACGGCAGGCGGGCGATCGCATCGGGATGGGCGCCGGCCGCGACCGCCTCTTCCGCGAGGTCGACGAAGCGTCCGATCAGCCGCATCATCGCCGCCTGCCGTGCCGGCGTGCAGACGCGATCGACGGGCGAGAGCGCGGACTGCCGCAGGAACGCGTCGTTGACCAGCCCCGCGCAGAAGAGCGTGAGCTGCTGCCGTTGGGGCAGCGCGTCCTTGCCGATGATCCGCGCCATTCGCTCGAGCCGCGCCTCGTCATCCAAGAGCGTGAGGAAGCGGCGTCGCAGCTCGAGCCACCGGCTGTTGCCCGCGGCGGTCCACCACGGCGCGAACGTCGCCGCGTCCTCGGCGTACGAGAGCAGCGGGTGGATCGCCGGGTAGAACCGCGCCTGCGCGCGCTTGACGTCGAGCGCCCAGAACGCCTTCACGTAGCGCTTCGTGTGCGACGTCACGGGTTCCGAGAAGTCGCCTGATGGCGGGCTGATCGCGCCGATCACGGTGACCGAGCCCGTGCCGCCGCAAAGCGGCTCGACCAGCGCCGCGCGCTCGTAGAAGTCGGCGATCCGCGACGAGAGGTATGCCGGATAGCCGCTCTCGCCGGGCAGCTCGCCGAAGCGTCCCGACACCTCGCGCAGGGCCTCGGCCCAGCGCGACGTCGAGTCGGCCAGGAGCGCGACGTGCAGCCCTTGATCGCGGAAGTACTCGGCGACGGTGATCGCCGAATAGATCGACGCCTCGCGCGCGGCGACCGGCATGTTCGACGTGTTCGCGATGATCACCGTGCGCTCCATCAGCGGCCGCCCCGTGCGGGGGTCCACGAGCCGCGGGAACTCGTCCAGCACGCCCGCCATCTCGTTGCCGCGCTCGCCGCAACCGAGATAGACGATCACGTCCGCGTTGCAGCCCTTCGCGAGCGCTTCGAGCAGCACGGTCTTGCCGGTGCCGAAGCCGCCCGGAACGGCGGCCTTGCCGCCCAGCGCGACGGGAAACATGCCGTCGACGATGCGCTGGCCCGTCACGAGCGGCTCTTTCGCCGGGAGCCGGCGCGCGACCGGGCGCGGCACGCGCACCGGCCAGTCGTGCGTGAGCGAGAGCGCGCGCGTCGTCCCGTCGGGCCCGCGCACCGTGCACACAGTCGCATCCTCGCGCACCGTCCCGGCCGCCGCGACCGATAGGACGGTGCCCGCCGCGTCCGGCGGCGAGAGGCACGCTTGCCGGCGCGTACCCTCGCGTGTCGCCTCGCCAATGATCGCGCCTCTCTGCAGCGTGTCGCCCTCGCGCAGGCGTGGCACGAATGCGAACGATCCCGGTGCCGCGCGTCGCATTCCCGGCGCGACGAACGACGACGTCGCACCCGACAGCGGCCGCAAGAGACCGTCGAAGATGCGGCCGAGGAGTCCCGGGCCGAGAGGAATCGCGAGCGGCAGCCCGGTGCCGAAGACTTCCGTGCCCGGCCGGAACCCCGTCGTGTCCTCGTAGACCTGGACGACGATCTCGTCACCGTCGAGGCGCACGACCTCGCCCAGGAGCGCCGACGGCCCGACGCGCACTGCCTCGCGCAGCGCGAACGGCCCTTCGGCGACCGCGCGCAGCACGGGACCGCTCACCCAGCGGATTCTCGCGCGACTCACCCTTCCTCCGCGAGCAGCGCGAGGAGCTGGGCGCCGATCTCGGCGCGGTCGGCGAGGAGGCCGTCCTGCGTCCCGTCGACGACGTTGTGATCGGCGGCGATCTTGAGTCCGCAACGCGCCGTCGGGTCCTCGTCGAACGACGCGGCTATGCCGTGCGCGGTCAGAAGTTCCGCGGCGAAGACGTCGCGCTCCGTCGCTGGCCAGTCGGGCGCATGCGTGATCCGCCATGCGCGGTGCGGAAGCACGCGTTGCGCGTCGGCGGCCACGCTCACTGCCCACGCGCGGCGCGCGCCCGGATCCCGCCAGCGCGCGGCGAGCGCGGCCGGCAACCGCTCCCACGCGGCGGCGAGCAGCGCGGCGGCGCGCTGCTGCCGCGCGATCCGGCGGCGCGTCTCGAGATTCGCCTGCGCGGCGGCGATCCGCGTCGCCACGAGCTCGCGCTCCTCGGCGAAGGCCGCGCGGATCCGCGCGCGCGCGGCGGCGTGCGCGTCGGCGACGAGCGCGGCGGCCTCCGTGCGCGCCGCCTCCATGATCGTGCCGCACTTTCCCGCGCGATCCGCCTCGACGATCGTGAGCAACGCGTCGGTCTTGCGGGCGAGCGTCATGCGGGGGCCTCGAGGCCAAGCTCGCGGGCGAGCCGCGCCGCGAGGTCGGGCAGCGGCGCCGTGCCGGTGAGGTCGGGCACGATCAGCGTGAGCGGTGCAAGTGCGAGGCACGCTGCCCGCAGCTCGTGCTCGGGAATGCGGGTGGCGATCGCGGCGGAGACGAGCACGAGCGATGCCTCGGTCCGCGCGGCGGCCAGCGCTGCGCTCTCCGCGCCCTGCTCAGGCGTGCGCACGCGCACGCCCGCGAGCGCGTAGCCCGCACCGCTCGTTTCGTCGCCGAGATAGATCGGGGCCGGCATCGGCGCGTCTACAAAACGAGGCGGTTCAGGATCAGGATCGACACGATGAGCCCGTAGATCGCGATCCCCTCGGCGAGCCCGACGAAGATCAGGAGCCGTGCGAAGAGCTCGGGTTTTTCCGCAAGCGCGCCGACGGCTGCCGTTCCTACCTTCGCGACCGCGAAGCCGGCGCCCAGCGATGAGAGCCCGGTCGCGAGCGCCGCGCCCAGAAGGCCCATGCTCCAGGCATCGGTCGCGACGGTACCCCCGCCGGCGGGGGTCGCGGCGATCGCCGCCGGGGCTGCCAAGAGCAGCGCGGTGGCCGCGAGGCCCGAGGCCGCCGCCAGAACCAGGAAGGCGGCGACCAGCTTGTGCGAGGTTTTCATCAGGCGTTCTCCTTAAAGTGTGCCGAGTCAGGAATTCACTTGATAGATCGCGGCGAAATCGGGCGCCATTCTGCGTTGCTCGGCCTCACCGTACCACGAGGTACGCTATCGGCCTCGCGCCTTGCCTGACACCCGATTTCATCCGCTCCATGATCTTCGGAACTCCTGACTCGGCACACTAGTGGAAGGCGGCGGCGGCAGGGGGCGGAAGACCCGCCCGCCGGCCGTGAGGAAACGGGTGAAGAATTCGAACAGCACGAGCCGCGTCGTCTGAATCGCCACGACCATCGTCTCGAGGGCGAGAACGACCACGTTGCCGGCGATCAGCACGAACGCCTTGAGCGCGAGGTTGTCGGTCGCGTCCATCAGCGCGACGATCGCCGACGAAAGTCCGGCATGCGCGAGCGCGAACGCGCCGACGCGCGCGAACGACAGCGTATTGATCAGGATCTGCATGAGCCGCTCTGCAAGCTCTGCCGCCGCGGCGAGCGCGGCCCCCGGGCGGCGCGCGTGCAGCGCGTGGCCGAGGCAGAAGACGAGCGCGCCGGCGCCGGCGACGACCAAGCCGCGCACGTCGAGAAATCCGGCGAGGATCCCGAGGTACGCGGTGAGATAGCCGGCATCGGTCGCGAGCCAGGCCCGGATCTCGCCGCGCCACCACGCCTCGAGCGCGTTCAGCGCGAGTCCCATGGTCAGGAGCACGGCGCCACCGGCGAGCGGCACGGCGAGGATCGTGAGCGGCGCGTCGAGCGGGGCGATCCACAGCGCGGGGATCGCGTGCAGGCTGAAGACGCTGCCGAACAGCACGCCGAACACGGCAGCGGAGAGTCCCCCGGCGACGAACAGGCGCGCGACGGGAAAACGGTTGCGGAGCGCGAAGCCGGCCGCCGCGATCGCGATGCCTTGCCCCACGTCGCCGAACATGTAGCCGAACATCAGCGGGACGGCGATGGCGAGCAGCACACTCGGGTCGGCCTCGTCACCTCCCGGCATTCCCATCGCGCGGCTGAAGATTTCGAACGGCCGCGCCCAGAACGGGTTCGCGAGTAGGAGCGGCGCCTTCGCCTTCGGCGGCGGGAGAGGGAAGTGCAGCAGCGCGCGCGCGCCGGAGCGCTCGAGGGCCGCGCCGATCTGCGTGCCCTGGAAGTCGCTCGTCCAGCCGGTGATCCAGCAGAAGAGATCGCCTGCTTCCAGCGCGCGCACGTTGTCGACGATCCACTGGAGTCGGCGCGCGTCGCCGAGCGCGGTCGCGAGGTCGTGCTTCTCGTGGAGAAGAGCGAGCTCGGTCGCGAGCCGCGCCTCTTCGTGATCGAGCGCCGCGAGCCGCGGCACGATGTAGCGCTCGGTTTCTCCCGCGTCCGCTTTGAGCCAGGCCGGCGCGTCATAGACGTGGCCCTTGAGCAGCGCCGACTGCTGTGCGAGCGCCTCGAGGTCGTCCGCGTTGCCGACCGTGAGCGCGGCGAGCGCGCAGACCATCGTTCCGTCGAGATCGATGCTGCGTACGAGCGTGCCGGGCGGCAGCTCCGGCTCGCTGTCCGGCGGGAACACGAACAGGCGCGCATGCAGCACCGGTCCGGCGTTCGCGAGGCGTGCGAAGTCGATCACCGAGGCACCGACCGTTACGAGCACGCGGTGCCACAGCTGGATCTCGGCGCGCTCCTTCGCGCACCGCTGAAGCTGCTGGATCACGGGCTCGGCGTCGTCGGCCCACGCGCGGAGGTGCGCGAGGCTCCGCGCGAGCGTCGCCATGGGTGCCTCCGGAAAGGCCGACGCTGCGCGCCGGTCGGCCGGCCAGTACGCGTGGTAGCGCAGCGCAAGTTCGGCGAACTCCGCGAGCTGGGGGCGAAGATCGGCGAGTGCCGCCGGCAAGACCGCCGTGCGCCGGGCTTCGAGCTCGACCGCGCCCGTCGTCGCCAGCGCTTCCAGCGCCTGCGTCGCGTCGTCGCGCGCGGCGAGAATCTCGAACCAGCGCGCCGGGCGCGGCCGGATCATGCGACGCCTCCCGCTGCAAGCGGCAGCGCGGGAAACGCGGCGCGGCGGAGGAGTTCGGCGCGCAGGCGCTCGAGATCGAGGGCGATCTGCGCGACGAACACGAACGCCGCCGCGGGATCGAGCATCGCGCGGCGAAAGAGCAGCGTGAGCTTCGCCTGCAGCGCGCGGCGGAGTGGCGTGCCGTCGGAGAGCGCCGGGTCGCGCAGCGTGGCGCGATGCGCGGCAAGCGCCCGCGCCAATGCGTCGAGCAGCGCCCGGTCCTCCGCGTCGCCGCGAGGGAGGCGCCGCCGCCACTCGACGCGCCACAGCCGGGCGAGCCGTTCGGGTTCGGTCCATGCGGCGGAAAGCGACGCGAGCGCGCCGCCGACCGGTGCGGCGCCGAATCCAGCCGCCTCGCGTTCGGTCAGATCGCGCGTGATCGGGTCGTCGCGCATCCACGGCAATGCGGCACCGCCGCGAGCGAGGTGGGAGACCGCGGGCAGGTCGGCGAGCGTCGCGCACCACGCCACGGACGACTGCCACGCCTCGGGCATCCAGGCGGCCACTTCCGCGACTTGCTCGCGAAACCGCGTGCGGAGTTCGCGCTCGATCTCGTGCGGCGCCGAGGTCGGCGCGATCCCCGTAATCCAGCGGGCGAAGGCAGACGTGCGTGCAGCGTCGATCAGGGCCGCGAGGTCGCGCAGGTGTTCGATGCGGCGCCACGCGAGCTCGTCCGGGCGCGCGCCAAAGCGTGCCGAAAGCCGGGCCTGCGCGTATTCGAGGCTGCCCATGCGCTCAGTCGGTTCCGGTCAGCCGTGCCGCCAGCGCGGCGGCCGCCGCGCTCGCGTGATCGAGGTCCGCGACGCTGAGGTCGTGCCGCTGCGCTGCCACGAGGGCAGCGGCGTCGAGCCGCGCCACTTCGGCGGCCGCGCGCCCTTCGAAGCTCGCGCGCACCTTGCGCAGCCGACCCTCGACCCGCTCGGCGAGCGCGCGCGCCTGCGCGCGTGCGGCTTCGGTGAGAGCGGCGGCGTCGATCCCGGCCTGGCGCACGTCGTCGCGGGCCTCGTGCTCCGCATCGAGCACGCGTGCGATGGCACGCTCGACGGCGCCCTGCGTGTCCCGCGGATCGGCGATCGCGTTCACGGTGTCCTTCGCCCGCGGCGCCGCGCCTCGTGCTTCCCGCGTCGCCGCGGTGTTGACGGCACGCCCTCCGCCTGCCTTTTGGCGCACCGGATTCCCGACGATCATGCCCCCGTCGTCCGTGCCCCGGATTGATCTGCGTCAGAAGGAAGGACGCGGGGCAACGTGTAACGGCACCCGTTACAACATCGAGTGCGCACGCGAATTGCGCAGCGTGTCCCACCCCTCTTGATCCACGTCAACGGGGGGCATGCGCGCGCGGTTCTAAATACGCATGTTGTCACGCGCCGACGATGTCTCGTGCGGATCGCGCGAGGCCGGCAGGACGAGCTCCAGGAGGGGCGACATGTTCGACACCAGCTACGAATTGATGCGCCGGCAGGGCATCTCGCGCCGGAGCTTCCTCAAGTTCTGCAGCCTGACCGCGGCCTCGCTCGGCCTCGGTGACGCCGGTGCGCAGCAGATCGCGAAGGCGCTCGAGACCAAGCCGCGCACACCGGTGATCTGGGTCGAGGGCCTCGAGTGCACGTGCTGCAGCGAGTCGTTCATCCGCTCCGCGCATCCGCTCGCCTCCGATGTCGTGCTGTCGATGCTGTCGCTCGACTATCACATGACGCTGTCGGCCGCCGCGGGCGAACAGCTGCGTGCGAACGCGCACGAGACGATGCAGAAGCACAAGGGCAACTACATCCTCGCCGTCGAGGGCAATCCGCCGCTGAACGAGGACGGGATGTACTGCATCTACTACGGCCGCCCGTTCGTCGACGTGCTGAAGGAATACGCGAAGGACGCGAAGGCGGTCGTCGCGTGGGGCAGCTGCGCGTCGTGGGGCTGCATTCAGGCCGCGAAGCCCAACCCGACGCGTGCGGTGCCGATCGACAAGGTGATCACCGACAAGCCGATCGTGAAGATTCCCGGCTGCCCGCCGATCGCCGAAGTGATGACGGGCGTGCTCTCGTACATCCTCGCGTTCGACCGGCTCCCGGACCTGGACGCGCAGGGGCGGCCCAAGATGTTCTACGGTCAGCGCGTCCACGACAAGTGCTACCGCCGGCCGCATTTCGATGCGGGCCAGTTCGCCGAGCATTTCGACGACGCCGGCGCGCGGATGGGCTACTGCCTCTACAAGGTGGGCTGCAAGGGCCCGGTCACTTACAACGCGTGCTCGGCGACGCGCTGGAACGACGGGCTCTCGTTCCCGATCCAGTCGGGCCACGGCTGCATCGGCTGCTCCGAGGACGCGTTCTGGGACAAGGGCTCGTTCTACGACCATCTGACGACGGTGCAGGTGCCGGGCATCGCGGGCGTCGAGGGAACCGCCGACCGGATCGGCCTCACCGCGCTGGCGGCCGCCGGCGCGGCGGTCGCGGCCCACGCGGCGGTGAGCGCGATCAAGCAGGCGCGCAGCAAGTCTGCGAATGACAAGCTGGCCGAGACGGAGAAGTGACATGGCGACCTACCAGACCCAAGGCTTCACGCTCGACAACAGCGGCAAGCGCATCGTCGTCGATCCGATCTGCCGGATCGAGGGGCACCTGCGCATCGAGGTGAACGTCGACAAGAACAACGTGATCCGCAACGCGGTGTCCACCGGGACGATGTGGCGCGGCCTCGAGGTGATCCTGAAGGGCCGCGACCCGCGCGACGCGTGGGCGTTCACCGAGCGGATTTGCGGCGTGTGCACGGGCGTGCACGCGTTGGCGTCGGTGCGCGCGGTCGAGGACGCGCTCGCGATCAAGATCCCGAAGAACGCGAACACGATCCGCAACCTGATGCATTCGACGCTGTACGCGCAGGACCACCTCGTGCATTTCTACCACCTGCACGCACTCGACTGGGTCGACGTCGTGTCGGCATTGAAGGCCGATCCGAAGAAGACCTCCGAGATCCAGCAGAGCATCTCGCCGTGGCCGAAGTCGTCGCCGGCGTATTTCCGCGACGTGCAGAACCGGCTGAAGAAATTCGTCGAGAGCGGCCAGCTCGGCATCTTCGCGAACGGCTACTGGGGCAATCCGGCGTACAAGCTCCCGCCCGAGGTGAACCTGCTCGCGACGACGCACTACCTCGAGGCGCTCGACTTCCAGCGGGAGATCGTCCGGATCCAGACGATCTTCGGCGGCAAGAATCCGCACCCGAATTGGCTCGTAGGCGGCGTGCCGAGCCCGATCAATGTCGACGGCACCGGCGCGGTCGGCGCGGTCAACATGGTCTACCTCAACATGGTGGGCGACATCTGCAACCGCACGAACGAGTTCATCGACCAGGTCTACATCCCGGACCTGCTCGCGATCGCCGGCTTCTACAAGGACTGGGCGGGGATCGGCGGCGGCCTCTCGGGCAAGAACGTGATGTCGTACGGCGAGTTCCCGGAAATCCCGAACGACTACTCCAACAAGAGCCTCGCGATGCCCTCGGGCGTGATCCTGAACGGCGACCTCTCGAAGGTGTACGACGTCGACCTCAAGGACCCGGAGCAGGTCCAGGAATGGGTGTCGCACTCCTGGTACAAGTACGCCGACGAGAACAAGGGTCTGCATCCGTTCGACGGCGTGACCGATCCGAATTTCGTGCTCGGCAAGGAGACGAAGGGCTCGCGCACCGAGATCAAGGAGATCGACGAGTCGGCGAAGTACTCCTGGGTCAAGGCGCCGCGCTGGAAGGGAAACGCAGTCGAGGTCGGCCCACTCGCCCGTTACGTCGTCGCCTATGCGCGCGGCCGCAAGGACGTGAAGGAGCAGGTCGACGCGACGCTCAAGGCGCTGGACGTGCCGATCACGGCGTTGTTCTCGACCCTCGGTCGCACCGCGGCCCGCGGTCTCGAATGCCAGTGGGCGGCGCGCAAGATGAAGCAGTACCACGCCGAGCTGATGGCGAACATCAAGGCGGGCGACCTCGCGACCGCGAACGTCGAGAAGTGGGAGCCGGCAACGTGGCCGGCCGACGCAAAGGGCGCAGGCCCCTGCGAGGCGCCGCGCGGCGCACTGGGGCACTGGATCAAGATCAAGAACACGAAGATCGATCTCTACCAGTGCGTGGTGCCGACGACCTGGAACGGGGGACCGCGCGACGCGAAGGGGCAGATCGGCGCGTTCGAGGCGGCGCTCATGAACACGCCGGTCGCGAAACCCGAGCAGCCGGTCGAGATCCTGCGGACCATCCACAGCTTCGACCCCTGTCTCGCGTGCGCGACGCACGTGCTCTCGCCGGAGGGCGAGGAGCTCGTCTCGGTCACGGTGCGTTGAGGAGGCATCAGATGCGCGTCGAACCTGTATCGGGCCGGGTGCTCGGCGGGCCATTCGAGCCGATCTACGTCTACGAGGCGCCGGTGCGGCTGTGGCACTGGGTAGCAATGCTGTGCATCCTCGTGCTGGCGGTCACGGGCTACCTCATCGGCAGCCCGCCGCCCGCGATCGGCGGCGAGGCGTACGACAGCTTCTATTTCGGCTGGATCCGTCTGATCCACGAGTCGGCGGCGATGATCTTCGTCGTCGCCTTTCTGGTCCGCGTCTACTGGGCGATCGTCGGCAACCCGAGCTCGCGCAGCATCTTCTACGTGCCCTTCTGGAACGGCGCGTGGTGGCGGGGTTTCTGGAGCCAGGTCGCGTACTACCTGTTCCTGAAGAAGGAGTCCGACCTCTGGGTCGGCCACAACCCGGTCGCGCAGGCGGCGATGTTCTTCATGTTCACGCTGGGGACGATCTTCATCAGCGTCACCGGGCTTGCGCTCTTCGCCGAGCAGTGGGGGTGGGGCACGAGCTGGATGCGCTGGTTCGGCTGGGTGTTCGTCCTCTTCGGCGATCCGCAGATGGTGCGCACGCTGCACCATCTCGCGATGTGGTACCTGCTCCTGTTCGCGTTCATCCACATGTACATGGTGTTCCGCGAGGACATCATGAGCGGCGAGTCGATCATCAGCACGATGGTCAACGGGATCCGCATGTGGAAGCGCGAGCCCGGCGCGTGACGCCGTCGGCGATGCTGGAGCGATTCGAGAGCGGGCGCGCCATGGGCAGCGCCGCAACGAGGCCGCCGCGCCTCGCACCGGCTTCGCGCCGGCCGCCGCATCCCGGCGAGTTCCTGGACACCCGCTTCCTGCGGCCGCTCGCGATCACGCAGACCGAGCTCGCCCGTGCGTTGGGCATCTCGCGCCGGCGCGTGAACGAGCTGGTCAACGGGCGTCGCGCGATCACGCCGGATACGGCGGTCCGGCTCGCGATGTATTTCGGCAACGACGCGTCGTTCTGGATGCACCTGCAGGTGGCGTGGGACATGCACGCCGCGCTGCGCGAAGTGGCAGCGAAGAAACCAAGTCGGCGATAAAGGGTGGGCCCGGGGCGAGACTCCCGTTTCGATCGAGTCGATCGAAACGGAGCTGGCCCCGGCTTTCCTACAACCTGCTGTATCCGCCGATGTTGCCGTCGAACCGGCAGGCGAGGTCGACGCCGGTGTACCGGCCGACGATGCCGCTCGTCTCGACGTGGAGGTCGAAGAACGTCGCCGTGCCGACCTTGCGCCGCGTGTAGAGCAGCGGATTCCAGAAGGTCCCGAACCACGGACCGCTCGTCTGGCAGAGGTCGCCTGTCCAGTTGAGCGTGCCGTCGGTGGCGGCGCCGGCGTACTCGAGCGTGGCGACGTACCAGACCGGCTGGCCCGAGGGGCCCGGCATCGCGGGCGTGTCCGCCTTTGGTTGCGGAGCGGTCGGCGTGCCCGCCGGCGGCACCCGGGCCCGCACAGAGAACGCGAGGCCGCACACGGCCATCGCGCACGGCAGGCTTGTGCAGCGCGAGTTTCATCGGGCTCCTCCGCGAATTGAGAGGCGGATTTCCATCGGCCGCGGGAATGCCATGGTGGATCGGCTTTCGAACGTGCACGCCACGCGCATGCCAAAACGATTCTCATTTGCGTACGAGACCGTTGGGGGCTCGCGGGCCGGGGCATTGCGACGACAGGCAGGCAAAATTTGCCCCATGCCATGGAGTGAATTCAAATATCGCAGCCCTCAGCCGGGGTCGGTCGAAGCCACCGTTGACCTACCGCAATACGCGCGGCCAGTGCAACGGTAGGCTTTCCCCTGTTACATGGCATGTAACAAGAGGGACATGGAAACACGCTGCGACGCGCTGGTGCTGGGGATTGGCAACGTGCTCTGGGCCGACGAGGGCTTCGGGGTTCGTGCGGTCGAGGCGCTGCATGCGGCCTACGCGTTTCCGGCGGCAGTTTCGCTCGTCGACGGCGGAACGCTCGGCCTCGGACTCTACGACGTCGTCGGGTCCGCGCGCCGCGTGCTGGTCTTCGACGCCATCGACTTCGGCCTCGCGCCCGGGACGCTCCGCGTGCTGCGCGGCGACGAGGTGCCCGCGTGGGGCCGGACCAAGCTCTCGCCGCATCAGAACGGGTTCAATGACGTCCTCGCGCTCCTTGCGCTCAACGGTCGCGCGCCGGAAACCATCGCTGCGATCGGTGTGCAGCCGCAGGAGCTGTCGGACTTCGGGGGAAGCCTCACGGAAGACGTCAGCAAGCGCCTTCCCGAGGTCGTGGCACTCGCCGTGGCCGAACTGGCGAGCTGGGGCCTTCCGGGAGCGCCGCGCGCGGCAGGCACCCGCTACGAGCCCCTAAACGCGGGGTCGCTCTCGCGTGAGGCGTACGAAGCCGGACGTCCTTCGGACACGGAGGCGTGCCGTCGTGGAGACCCGCGGCTCGTCGCCGTTCTCGCGGACGGGAAAGGTTGACCGTGTGCGTCGGGATTCCGATGCGGGTCGTGACCGTCGACGGCGTCTTCGCCGATTGCGAAGGCCGCGGCCGCCGCGAGCGCATCGACGTCGCGCTCGTCGGCACGCTCGCTGCCGGCGACTGGATCCTCGCCCACCAGGGACGCGCGGTCCGCACGATGTCGGACGTCGAGGCGGCGCAGACGGGCGCGGCGCTCGACGCGCTCGAGGCTGTGCTCGCCGGCGATCGCGATCTCGACGTTTTCTTCGCAGACCTCGCCGGCCGCGAGCCGGAATTGCCACCTCACTTGCGCAAGGTGCCTTCATGACGAATTCTCCGCCGGCCGTCGCCGCCCGCGCCCGCTCGCATCCGCTGATCGAGCGCCTGCTCACGCTGCCCGGATGCGTCGAGGTCGACGCCACGACGCTCGACACGTTCGCGCGCGTGCCGGGCCACGCGCTGCTCGTGTTCCTCGAGGACCCGGCGCGGTACAAGGAAACGCTCGATCTCGCCGTGATCGTGCCCGAGATCGCGCGCGTGTTTCCGGGCCGGTTCGCCATCGGCGTGCTGTTGCCGGACGCCGCGCGCGCGATCCATCCACGCTACGGCTTTCGGCGCTGGCCGGCGCTCGTCGTGCTGAAGGACGGACGCCATGTCGGTGCCGTCGACGGCCTGCGCACGTGGGACGAGTATCTGATCGAGGTCGCGCGTCTCCTCGACGCGCCTCCCGCGCGCGCGCTGGGACTCGCGATTCCCGTGCATGCCGAGGGCGCGGGCCGCGCGCCGACGCCGCACGAACGACACTGAAGGGGCAAATCCATGACGGAGGTTCCGGTTCCCGTACGCATGTTCGGCCCCGGCTCGCAGCCGACCGACGACGAGGTGCTCGACGTCCTCACCGTGCCGCGGGAGGTGAGCACGTTCCGAATGCCCGTGGTGCCATCCGCAGACCCGGCGCCACTCGCGCGGGCGCGCGCGATTCTCGAGGCCTTTCTCCACGAGCTCGAGCAGTGGGACCCGGTGGCGCCGTCCGCGGGGCCCTACGCCGACCTTGCGGGCATTCCCGCCGACGTGCTGGCGCTCGTGAATCAGGTGCTGGGCGAAGGCGAGGTCAGCGTGCGCATCGCTCCCACGCCGGGGACGCCCGAGTATCGGATCCAGGAGAGCGTGTTCACAGGGCTGTGGCGCGTGTGCGCTTTCGGCGGGGGGCGTCCGGTGGGGGACTGGATCGAGGCGGGCGCGCTGCCGCGCGCGGTCCTCGCCGCGGCGCGCGCTGCCGCGAGCGTGTCCTTGTCCGCCGTGACGTTGCCCGCGGGCGCGATGAACTCGCCCGCGTTGCTCGCGGAAATCGCCGCGCAGATGAGCGCGCGCCGGCCCGGAGCGCGTGCGCACGTCGTCAATCTCACGCTGCTTCCGCTGTCGCCCGAAGATCATGCGGCGCTCGAGTCCGCACTGCCGGAGGGCCCAGTCGCGATCATGTCCCGCGGCTTCGGCCACTGCCGCATCGGCTCGACGCTCGCGCGCGACGTCTGGCGCGTCCGGTACTTCAACAGCATGAGCACGCCGATTCTCTCCACGATCGAGGTCGTCGATCTGCCCGAGGTCGCGCTCGCCGCGCCCGAGGACCTCGCGGACAGCCGCGTGCGGCTAGACGAGCTGGTCGCGTGGATGGCGGAGTCGGAGTGAGTGAGTTCCGCTCCGATGGCCACGTTCGAGAGCTTTGGCGATGCGGGCCGCATCGATCGCGACGCGCGGATGGAGTGCAAGATCTGCTGGTACGTCTACGAGCCCGCCGAGGGCGACGTCGTCTGGCAGATCCCCGAGGGCACGCCGTTCGCCGACCTTCCGCCGCACTGGACGTGTCCCAACTGCGGGGCGGCGAAAGATCAGTTCCTCGTGGTGCGCGATGAGTGACGATTGCGTCCTGCGCGCCGATCCTTCGGAAAACCTCGTGCTGGTCTTTCGCGCCGCGGAGGAGCGGATGGCGGGGTTCGCGTTCGTCAACCCCGCGCTCCGCGTCGAGGCCGTCGGATTCGCGCCATGGCAGGGTGCCTGGCTCGGCGTGATCGTGACGCCGTGGTGCATGAACCTCGTGCTCGCGCCACGCGATTCGTCGTTGTGGGCGCGGCTCGCGCCTGGCGCCAAGCGGACGTACCACTTTCCCGCCGGCGACTACGAGTTCGTCGGCGCGGTCGACGACACGATCGGCGACTACCAGGTCTGCTCGCTCCTCTCGCCGCTCCTCGAGTACGACGATCACGAGACCGCACGGTTCGTGGCGACGCTCGCCCGCGCGGCGCTGCTCGACCCGCTGAACGCGGATCCGAGCGCCCTGCCACCCGCCGGGCGGCGCCGGCCGCTCCACGAGCTCGAGGCGAGCCTGGCCGCGCCGATGTCGAAGCGCGCGTTCCTGCGCGGCCGTTTCCTGGGAGGCGGCGGTGTCGATCGAGGGTGATCTCGTCGTGCGCCTCGATTGCGACCGTGGAGCGGTGCGGCGCGTGACGGTGCGCTCGACGCGCCCGTTCGCGGCGTCGCGCGTGCTGCGCGGGCGTACGCCGGACGATGCGGTCGCGATGGTCCCGCACCTCTACTCCGTCTGTGGGCGCGCCCAGGAGGCCGCCGCTGCGGGCGCGCTCGCCGCCGCGCGCGGCGCGGACGAGGCACCGCAGGTGCACGCGCGGCACGAACGGGGCGTGCTGCTCGAAACGATCGAGGAATACCTGCGCCGGATCCTCGTCGATTGGCCGGAGGCGATGGGTCATCCCGCGACGACCGAGCCGGTTGCCGCGGCGCGTCGTGCCATCGCAACCGCGCGGTCCGACGATCGCGAGCAGACCGCGCTCGCGCGCGAGCTCCGCGAGATCGCTGCGCGCCACGTCTACGGCGTCGCGCCGGACGCGTGGCTCGCGCTTGCGGAAGGCGCCGCGGTCGACGCCTGGGCGGAGCGTGCGCAGACGCTCCCCGCGCGGATGTTCGCCGAGCTGCTGCGCTCGTGGCCGAGCCTCGGGCACTCCGATGTCCCGCTGATGCCAGCGCCGCGCCGTGAGGCGCTCTTGGCGGCGGTGCTGCCGGCGATGTGCACGGTCCCCGGCTTCGAGGGCGCACCGGTCTGGGCCGGCGCACCGGTCGAGACGGGCGCGCTCGCGCGGATGCACGCGCATCCGCTCGTCCGCGCGCTCTCCGCGCGCTGCGGCAACGCCGTGCCCACGCGGATGGCCGCGCGGCTGACGGAGCTCGCAGTACTGCTCGGACAACTCGCCGCGGCGCACGAAGAAGTCTCCGTCGCGCCCCGGATCCATGCTTTCCCGCTTGCGGCCGGCGAGGGCCTGGCCGCGGTGCAGACGGCGCGCGGACTCCTGCTGCACCGCGCCCGGGTGGCGGAGGGGCGGGTGGCGACGTACCAGATCGTCGCGCCGACGGAGTGGAATTTCCATCCAGAGGGACCGCTGGCACGCGGGCTCGCCGGGATGACCGCGAAGGACGACGCGGCGCTCGTGCGCGGCGCCAGGCTCACGGTGCAGGCGCTCGACCCGTGCGTCGCCTGCGCGATCGAGGTCGCGCATGCATGAGATGGCGCTCGCCGAAGGCATGATCGCGATCGTCGAGGACGCGGCGCGGAAGAACGGTGCCGCGCGCGTCGCCGCAGTGAGGCTCGAGCTCGGCGCGCTGTCGCACGTCGAGCGCGACGCGCTCGCGTTCTGCTTCGACGCGGTCACGCGCGGCGGGGTCGCCGCCGGCGCGCGGCTCGACATCGCCGTGACGCCGGGGGCGGCGTGGTGCCTGCCGTGCGCCGAGCGCGTGCCGCTCGCGCGCCTGGGCGATGCCTGTCCGCGGTGCGGCGGCTACCAGATGCAGGTCGTCGCGGGCGACGACATGCGCGTGACCGAAATCGAGGTTGCATGAGTAATCGGGAAGGAGCCCTCTGATGTGCACCACCTGTGGCTGTGGACACGACGATGCGCGCGTCGAGGGCGCGCCGGTCGCTGCGCTCGAACACGAACACT
Source organism: uncultured beta proteobacterium (assembly GCA_963830485.1). Classification (GTDB taxonomy): domain Bacteria; phylum Pseudomonadota; class Gammaproteobacteria; order Burkholderiales; family Casimicrobiaceae; genus CAIWHR01. Next base: position 90,241 of record CAWHNE010000022.1, on the reverse strand, counting down.
CGCATGCCGAAGGCAGCGGCTCGCACTGGCACCGTCATGCCGACGCCACGTGGCACGGCCACGTCCACGGCGGCGGCAGCGCGCACGGCCTCGGCGCGGCCGGCGGTCTTCGCGCGGCGCACGCGCCCGGGGTCGCGCCGACGCGCATGCTGCAGATCGAGCAGGACATCCTCGCGCGGAACGACGCGTACGCGACGCTCAATCGGCGGCAGCTCGGAGACCGCGCGGTCTTCGCGCTGAACCTGGTATCGAGCCCCGGCTCGGGCAAGACGACGCTTCTCGTGCGCACGATTCAGGCGCTCGCGGGCCGCGTCGATGTGGCGGTCATCGAAGGTGACCAGCAGACGTCGCTCGACGCGGATCGCATCCGCGCCACGGGCGCCCGCGCCGTCCAAGTCAACACCGGCAAGGGCTGTCATCTCGACGCACACATGGTCGGGCATGCGATCGGCGAACTTGCACCAGCGGACGGCAGCCTGCTCCTGATCGAGAACGTCGGCAATCTCGTCTGCCCGGCGGCGTTTGACCTGGGCGAGGCGCACAAGGTCGTCATCCTGTCGGTCACCGAGGGCGACGACAAGCCGCTCAAGTACCCGGACATGTTCCACGCGGCCGACCTGATGCTCGTCAACAAGGTCGACCTCCTGCCTTATGTGACCTTCGACGTCGACGCGGCGATCGCGTATGCACGGCGCGTGCGGCCCGGCCTCGCCGCGATGCGCGTATCGGCGACCACAGGCGAGGGCTTCGGCGAGTGGGTCTCCTGGCTCGAGCAGGGCGTGGCGCAGGCGCGGGTAGCGCGCGACGCCGATCTCGCCGCGCTGCGACGGCGTGTCGCCGAGCTCGAGACCGAGCGGTCGGAGCACGCGGCGCCGGCCGTCTGACGCGGAACTGCGATGAGTGCGAGGCCCTTTGCAACCGATCCGCCCGTACGGCGCCGGATCGCCGTGCGCGGGATCGTACAGGGCGTGGGTTTCCGGCCCTTCGTCTGGCGGCTCGCCTCCGAGCTCGCGCTCGACGGCTTCGTGCGCAACGACGCCGCGGGCGTCGTGATCGAGGTGCAGGGCGGGGCCGAGTTCATCAACCGACTCGAGCGACGCATCGAGAGCGAAGCACCGGCGCGCGCGCGGATCGACGCGGTCGACGTGTCCGACTGCGCGACGCGCGGGCACGAGCGCGGATTTGCGATCCTCGCGAGCGAGCCCGGCCGCGCGGCCACCGCGATCGGCCCGGACGGGGCGATCTGCGCCGATTGTCTCTCGGAGCTGTTCGACCCGGCTGATCGCCGCTACCGCTACGCGTTCGTCAACTGCACGAACTGCGGGCCGCGCTACACGATAACGCGGCGCCTTCCGTACGACCGGGCGACGACGAGCATGGCCGCGTTCGCGCAGTGCCCATCCTGCGCCGCCGAGTACGCGTCGCCGCGCGACCGCCGCTTCCATGCGGAGCCGAACGCCTGTCCCGCCTGCGGGCCGCGCCTTGCGCTGCGGGATGCGGGCGGGCACGCGGTGTCCGACGTCGATCCGATCGCCGCGACGGTCGACCGGCTCGGGCGCGGCCAGATCGTCGCGATCAAGGGCTTGGGCGGCTTTCACCTCGCGTGCGACGCACGCAATGCGGAAGCCGTCGCGCGGTTGCGCGAGCGCAAGGCGCGCGAGGAGAAGCCATTCGCGGTGATGGTCGCGGGCGTCGCGTCGCTCGGGGCGCTGGCGGGTGTCGACAGCGTCGAGCGTGCGCTCCTCGAGTCCGCCGAGCGGCCGATCGTGCTACTGCGCAAGACCGCTGCCGCGGACGCCGCGCTGCCGGGCGTCGCACCCGGGCTCGCGTGGCTCGGCGCGATGCTGCCGTACACGCCGCTCCAATATCTGCTGTTCCACGAGACGGCCGGGCGTCCCGCGGGCGCCGGATGGGTCGGCGTGCCGCAGGACATGGTCCTCGTGATGACGAGCGCCAATCCCGGCGGCGAGCCGCTCGTCACCGACAACGGCGAAGCGTTCAAGCGGGCCGCCGGCATCGCCGACGCCTTTCTCGTCCACGACCGCGACATCGTCGCGCGCTGCGACGACAGCGTCCTGCGCGCTGCACCGGCCGAAAGGGGCGCGACGTTCCAGTTCGTGCGGCGCGCGCGCGGCTACACGCCGCAGGCGATCCGCCTCGCGCACGCGGGCCCGTCCGTCGTCGCCCTCGGCGGCTGGTTCAAGAACACGGTGTGCGTGACGCGCGGCGACGAGGCGTTCGTCTCGCCGCACATCGGTGACCTCGACAACGCGCCGACGTGCCTCGCGCTCACCGAGACGGTCACGCACTTGGTGTCGATCCTCGAGGTCCGCCCCGCCATCGTCGCGCACGACCTCCACCCCGATTTCTTCAGCACGCGACACGCGGCGCGGCTCGCCGCGGGCTGGGGTGTTCCGCTGCGCGCGGTGCAACACCATCACGCGCACGTCGCGGCCGTGGTCGCCGAGCATCGCATCATGGAGCCGGTGCTGGGGCTCGCCCTCGACGGCGTCGGGCTCGGCACCGACGGCGCGGCGTGGGGGGGCGAGCTCCTGCGCGTGGATGGCGCGCGTTGCGAAAGACTCGGACGCTTGCGCCCGTTGCGGCTTCCCGGCGGCGATCGGGCGGCGCGCGAGCCGTGGCGGATGGCGGCGGCGGCACTCGCGCTCGCTGGGCGGGGCACTGCGATTGCGGAACGATTCGGCGACGAGCCGGCAGCGGAGGCGGTCGCGACGATGCTCGCGCGCGGACTCCACGCGCCCGAGACGAGCAGCCTGGGCCGCTGGTTCGATGCTGCGGCCGGACTCCTCGGGGTGAAGCGGCGGATCGCCTTCGAGGGCCAGGCGGCGATGCTGCTCGAGGGTCTGGCCGAGCGCCACGGTCCGGTCGCGGCGGACGGATCGCTCTATCGAATCGACGCCGACAATACGCTCGATTTCACCGCGCTCGGCGCGCGCCTCGCCGACCTGGACGACGCGGGCTATGGCGCAGCGCTGTTCCACGCGACGGTGGCCGCCGCACTCGCCGACTGGGCCGCGGCGACGGCGCACCGGCACGGCCTCGCGACGGTCGCCGGCGCGGGTGGCTGCTTCCTGAACGCGATCCTTGCGCGCGGGCTGCGCGAAGGTCTGGCCGAACGCGGCGTCTCGCTCCTAGAGTCGCACGCGGTGCCGCCGAACGACGGCGGTCTCTCGCTCGGCCAGGCGTGGGTCGCGCTCTGCGCGGCCGGACAGGAGCACTGACATGTGCCTCGCGATCCCCGCACGGGTGGTCGATCTGCCGGGGCCCGAAACGGCGACGGTCGACGTCGGCGGCGTGCGCAAGCGGATTTCGCTAGCGCTGGTCGACGGCGTCGCGCTCGGCGACTACGTGATCGTCCACGTCGGCTACGCGCTGACGAAGCTCGATCCCGAAGAGGCGGCACGCACGCTCGCGACGTTCGCCGAGGCAGGGCTCCTGCCCGAGGGCGCGCCGTGAAGTACATCGATGAATTCCGCGACGGCGCGCTCGCGCGCCGTCTCGCCGTTGCGATCGCCGCCGAGGCGCGACCGTCTCGCCGTTATCACCTGATGGAGTTCTGCGGCGGCCACACGCACGCGATCTCGCGCTACGGTCTCGCGGATCTCCTGCCGCCGAACGTGCGAATGATCCACGGGCCGGGTTGCCCGGTCTGCGTGCTGCCGATCGGCCGGATCGACAACGCGATCGAGCTCGCGGCGCGGCCGGGGCTTGTGCTGTGCACCTACGCCGACACGATGCGCGTCCCCGCGTCCAAAGGGCTTTCGCTCATGAAGGCCAAGGCACGCGGGCACGACATCCGGATGGTGTACTCGTCGGCGGACGCCCTCGCCATCGCGCGCGCGCACCCGGACCGCGAGGTCGTGTTCTTCGCGATCGGCTTCGAGACGACGACGCCGCCCACGGCGGTCGCGATCCGGCAGGCCGAGACAGAAGGGCTCGCGAACTTCAGCGTGTTCTGCAATCACGTGATCACGCCCGCCGCGATCTCCAACATCCTCGAGTCGAAGGAGGTGCGCGAGCTCGGCACCGTGCCGCTCGACGGCTTCGTCGGCCCGGCGCATGTGTCCACGGTCATCGGCAGCGAGCCCTACGAGTACTTCGCCGAGGAGTACGGGCGCCCGGTCGTCATTGCCGGCTTCGAGCCGCTCGACGTGATGCAGGCGATCCTGATGCTCGTGCGGCAGCTGAACGACGGCCGCGCCGTGGTCGAGAACGAGTTCACGCGCGCGGTCACCCGCGAAGGCAATGCGAAGGCGAAGGCCCTCGTCGCCGACGTCTTCGAGCTGCGCAAGACCTTCGAGTGGCGCGGACTGGGCGAAGTCCCGTACAGCGCGCTCCGGATCAAGGAACGATATCGTGAGTTCGATGCCGAGGCGCGCTATGGCATCGTGTACAAGCCGGTCCCCGACAATAAGGCGTGCGAGTGCGGCGCGATCCTGCGCGGCGTGAAGCGCCCCGTCGACTGCCGGCTGTTCGGGACCGCGTGCACGCCGGATAATCCGATGGGTTCGTGCATGGTGTCCTCCGAGGGCGCATGCGCCGCGCACTACACCTATGGGCGCTTCAAGGACGCGGCGATCGTCGCCGACCGAACCCGCGAATGGGCGGCCGAATGAACGACGCCCGCACGAGCTACGTCCGTCCGATGGACTTGCGCCACGGCCGCGTCGACATGACGCATGGCGGCGGCGGGCGCGCGATGGCGCAGCTCGTCGACGAGCTCTTCGTACGCGCGTTCGACAACGAGTGGCTGCGTCAGGGCAACGATGGCGCGCGCTTCCCGGTCGCGGCCGGCCGGATGGTGATGGCCACCGACAGCCACGTCGTCTCGCCGCTGTTCTTTCCCGGTGGGGACATCGGCAGCCTGTCGGTGCACGGAACGATCAACGACGTCGCGATGTGCGGCGCGACGCCGCTCTATCTCGCGGCCGCCTTCGTGCTCGAGGAGGGCTTTCCGCTCGCCGATCTGAAGCGGATCGTCGAATCGATGGCGGTCGCCGCGAGCGACGCGCGTGTTCCCGTGATCACCGGCGACACGAAGGTGGTCGAGCAGGGGAAGGGCGACGGCGTGTTCATCACGACAACCGGCGTCGGTGTCGTGCCGCCGGGCGTCGACATCTCCGGCGATCGGGCGCGGCCGGGCGACGTGTTGCTCCTGAGCGGCACGATCGGCGACCATGGTGTCGCGATCATGTCGCTCCGCGAGAACCTCGGATTCGAAACCGCGATACGCTCCGACACGGCGGCGCTGCACGGGCTCGTTGCAGCGATGCTGGCGGCGGCCCCCGGCATCAGGTGCCTGCGCGATCCGACGCGCGGGGGCCTCGCGACGACGCTGAACGAGCTCTCGCGGCAATCGGGCTGTGGCATCGTGCTCGACGAGCGCCACATCCCGGTGCGGCCGGAGGTCGCCGCCGCCTGCGAGTTCTTGGGCCTCGACCCGCTCTACGTCGCGAACGAAGGCAAGCTCGTCGCGATCTGCCCGCGCGAGGATGCGGAGCGTCTGCTCGGGGCGATGCGCGCGCATCCGCTCGGACGTGATGCGTCGATCATCGGCGAGGTCATCGAGGATCCGTACCATTTCGTGCAGATGGACACGAGCTTCGGCGGCCGGCGCATCGTCGATTGGCTCGCCGGCGAGCAACTCCCTCGCATTTGCTGACGAGTGCGTAGACCAATGCGGATCCTGCTCCTCGCGCACTCGTTCAACAGCCTGACGCAACGACTGTGGATCGAGCTCGCGGCCGCAGGGCACGAGCTCTCGGTCGAGCTCGACGTCAACGACGGCGTCACCGAAGAGGCGGCGGCGCTCTGGCGTCCGGATCTGATCGTCGCGCCGTTCCTGAAGCGCCGGATCCCCGAGTCGGTATGGCGGCGGTATCGCTGCCTCGTGATCCATCCTGGCGTCCGCGGCGACCGCGGCCCCTCCGCGCTCGACTGGGCGATCATGAACGGCGAGAGCGAATGGGGCGTCACCGTGCTCGAGGCGAACGGCGAGCTCGACGCCGGCGATGTCTGGGCCGAGGTCCGCTTTCCGATGCGCGAGGCGACCAAGAGCAGCCTCTACCGGCACGAGGTTACCGACGCCGCGGTGGCCGCGCTCGGACTGGCGCTCGACCGGCTCGCCCGCGGCGAAGCGCCGGAGCGGCTCGACTACGGCGATCCGTCGGTGCGTGGACGCCTGCGTCCGCCAATGCGCCAGCCCGATCGTGCGATCGACTGGCGTGCGGACGACACGGCGGCAATCCTGCGCAAGATCCGTGCGGCCGACGGCGCGCCAGGCGTGCTGGACGAGCTGTGCGGCCTGCGCGTGTACCTTCACGGCGCCCATCGCGAGGGTGGGCTGCGAATCTCTGGCGCCGCGGCTGGCGACGTCGTCGCGCAGCGCGACGGCGCGATCCTGCGCGCGACCTCCGACGGCGCGGTATGGGTCACACATCTCAAGCGCGCCGACGGCGAGCCGCGGTTCAAGCTGTCCGCCGTAGAGGTCCTGGGCGAGCGACTCGCCGGCGTGCCGGAGATGTCGCTGCCGCCGCACGCGGCGGTCGGCGACCCGACGTGGCGGCCGATTCGCTATGAAGAGCTCGGAGATGTCGGCTGGCTTCACTTTCCGCTCTACAACGGTGCGATGGGTACCGCGCAGTGCGAGCGTCTGCGCGAGGCGTTTGCGTACGCGAGCACCCGTCCGACGCGCGTGATCGTCCTCGCGGGTGGCCCCGACTTCTGGTCGAACGGGATCGACCTCAACCGGATCGAGGCGGCCGCGCACCCGGCCGAGGAGTCGTTGCGCAACATCGAGGCCATCGACGACCTCGTACGCGATATTGTGGCCGCGCCGCGGCACCTGACGATCGCCGCGATGCAGGGCAACGCCGGCGCCGGCGGCGCGTTCCTCGCGCTGGCGGCCGATCGCGTGTTCGCGCGGGACGGCATCGTGCTCAACCCCCACTACAAGTCGATGGGCAACCTCTACGGCTCCGAGTACTGGACCTATCTGCTGCCGCGGCGCGTCGGCGATCAGCGGTCGCACGCGATCATGCAGAACCGCCTGCCCGTGGGCGTCCGCGACGCGGCCGCCATCGGCCTCGTCGATGCTTGCTTCGGCGCGAGCCCGGCAGCGTTCATGGCCGAGGTCGAAGCGCGCGCCCGGGCGCTCGCGGCCGACCCCGGCTTCGAGGCGTGCCTTCGGCAGAAGAACGCACGCCGGAACGCCGACGAGGCGAAGCAGCCGCTCGCGGCCTACCGCGACGAGGAGCTCCGGCGGATGCGGCAGAACTTCTTCGGCTTCGACCCGAGCTACCACGTGGCCCGCTACCACTTCGTCGCCAAGGTGCCGCGCTCCCGGACGCCGCTCTGGCTCGCCCGGCATCGGAGGGCGCCGGCGCGCGCGGTACTGGGCCGCGAAGCGCTCTTTGCGCCAAGTCAAGCCGGCGCGGTCGCGACCATGGAACCATGACGCCTGCGTCTTCCGGCGGCGGGGGGCAGGGTGCGTCTCGTACCGGGACTTTACTCAAGGAGCGAAGATGAAATCGATCGTGATGGCGGCCGCCCTGGCCGCAGGACTGCTAGCGGCCGGCATGGCAAGCGCCCAGGACGGTGCAGCGCTGGCCCAGAAGAGCGGCTGCATGACGTGCCACGCCGTGGACACCAAGAAGATGGGTCCGTCGTTCAAGGACTCCGCGGCCAAGCTCAAGGGCAAGTCGGACGCCGACGTGGTGGCCGCGATCAAGGGCTCGAAGGCGCACGGGAACGTGAAGGCGTCGGACGACGACCTGAAGGCCCTCGGCAAGTGGATCCAGTCGCTGTAGCCACGCCGATTCGCGAGTGCCCGCGATGGGCGCGGGCACCGGCCGTCGCGCCGGGGCTCGAGAGTGAGTCAACGAAGTCCGCTCTGGTGCGTTAGAATCCCGCACCCCGCGCCGCCGCGCGGCGTTCGCGAACCGGGTCGGACGGCGGTGATCCCGGGCGCCCATCGAACGAGGAGAAACGAAGATGAAAGCTGTCGTGATTGCCGCGGTCGTCGCCGCGGGTCTGGCCTGCGCGGGCACGGCGAACGCGCAGGAGGCGCTGGCGAAGAGCAGCGGCTGCATGAACTGCCACGACGTCGCCACCAAGAAGATCGGCCCCGCGTTCAAGGATATCGCCGCCAAGTACAAGGGCAAGGCGGACGCGGAAAAGACGCTCGTGACGAAGCTGTCGTCGGCGAGCGGGCACCCCGAGGTGAAGGCGAAGGGCGACGACCTCACTTCGCTCGTGAAGTGGGTCCTCTCGCAGTAGGCGCCGCCGGCTGACGCGGAAGGAAGAGCCGGCGCCTGCCGGCTTTTTCTTTCGTGCCGCCCGGACGCGTCGCCACGCGCGCATCCGCCGCCATGCAGAACTGCCTCGCCAGCATTGTCGCCGGATCCGGCCCGCCCGGCTGTGGCCGGCGAGGCGACCGCGCTGCCGGCGAGTCGCGGGCTGCTGATGCGATTGCGCGCCGTCGCGGTCGCGGGCCAGGTGATTGCGATCGCGGTCGCCCATGTCGTCGGCGTGACGTTGCCGGTGCTGCCGATGGGGATCGTCGTGGCCGCCGCGCTCGCCGTGAGCGCCTGGTCGTGGTCGCGTTCCCGGCGCGGCGTGCGGGTCACGCACCAGGAAGTTGCCGCGCTGCTCGCCTTCGACCTTGCCGCGTTCTCGCTGCTCCTCGCGCTCGCCGGCGGCATCGAGAACCCGTTCTGGTCGCTCTACGTTCTGCACGTCGTCCTGATTGCGCTGCTCCTGCCCTGGCACCTCGCGCTCGGCGGCACGCTCGGAGTCGTCGCCTGTTTCGCCGTTGCATTCGAGTTTGCCGCGCCGCTGCGTTTCGCCGACGGCCGCCCGGTCCCCGATTCGCTGCTGGCGGTCGGTCTCTGGGCCGGTTTCGCGCTGACGGCAATGATCACCGCGTGGTTCGTCGCCCGGGTCGTCGCCGACCTGCGCGAGCACGAACGGCTCCTGCGCGAGGCCGCGCGGCGCGCGCTCAGCGACGAGGCGGTGATGCGCCTGGGCGCATTGGCGGCGGGCGCGGCGCACGAGCTGGCGACCCCACTCACGACGATGGCGGTCGTCGCCGGGGAGATGGCGCGCGGCGCAGAAACCCCTGCCGTGCAGCGCGACGCGGCGATCCTCGCGGATCAGGTCGAGGCGTGCCGGCGTGCGCTATCGAACCTCACGGCGGCGGCGGGGCACCTGCGTGCCGAAGGCGGCGGCCCCGAGCGGCTCGACGTCTTTCTCGCGACGCTTGTCGCCCGGTTCCAGGCGGTGCGGCCGGATGTGCCGCTCGATGCGCACTGGGAAGGCACGGCGCCGGCGCCGGAAATCTTCGCCGACGCGTCGCTCCGGCAGGCAATTCTGATCCTGCTCAACAACGCCGCCGACGCTTCCCCGCATCATGTGGACTTCGCCGGCCACTGGGACGGGGATTCGCTCCGGCTCTCGGTGGGAGATCGCGGCGCCGGCGTCCCGCCCTCGCGTCTGGCCGAGCTCGGCCGTTCGTTCTTCACGACCAAGCCGCCAGGAAAGGGAACGGGATTGGGCCTCGTGCTGACAGCGTCGACGGTGGGCCGGATGGGTGGGAGCGTACGATGGACGAATCGTCTCGAGGGGGGGCTCGCCGCGGAAATCACCCTACCGCTGTCGGGTTTGCGAGTGAGAGCATGACCGCGCCGGGCCGCTCCAAGCGCGAATACCGGAGTGCGCAGCACGAAGGTGACCCGATGAACGCGTCAACCATCCACCAGGATCGCGCCAGCCTGCTGTTCGTCGACGACGACCACGCACTGTGCGACGTGATGAGCCGCGCGCTCGGCAGCCGCGGCTTCGACGTGACCGTGGCGCACAACCACGACGGCGCGCTCCGCGCGATCGACGGCGATCCGCCCGAATACGCGGTGGTCGACCTCAAGCTCCCCGACCAGTCCGGGCTCAAGGTGGTCGCGCGGCTCAAGGCCGCGGACCCGCACACGCGGATCGTCGTGCTGACGGGACACGGCAGCATTCCAACGGCGGTCGAGGCGATCAAGCTCGGCGCGACCTACTATCTCGTCAAACCGGTCGATGCCGACACCGTCGTCGCAGCATTCGCGCGCGAGGACGGCGATGCGAGCCTTCCGGTCGAGGGCAAGCCGATGACGGTCGAGCGCGTGGAATGGGAGCACATCCAGCGCGTGCTGCACGACCACGACGGGAACGTCTCGGCGACCGCGCGCGCGCTGTCGATGCACCGCCGGACGCTGCAGCGCAAGCTGCACAAGCGGCCGGCAAAGTCCTAACTACCAGCGACGAGGCCCGCGGCCCGAAGGTCGTCGGCCACGCGCCGCGCGAGCGCGTCGTGGCCCGCCGCATTCGGGTGGATCGGGTCCTGCCGCAGGCGCTCGTCCGAAAGCACCGCGGCGAGCGCTTCCTCGGCGAGCGGGATGCCGTAGCGCCGCGCAACCTCACGATACACACCGGCTGCCGTGAGCCCGGCGACCGCGCCGACCGCTGTCGGTTTCGGCGCGGCGACGAGCGCAAGGCGCGCGCCCCGCGCACGCGCGAGCCGAATCATCTCTTCGAGATTTCCTGCGATCGTGGCATCCGGCACGCGGCGCAGCAGGTCGTTGCCTCCGAGCTCGATCACGACCAGCGCCGGCGCGTGCTCGTCGAGCAGCGCCGGCAGCCGCGCCCGCCCGCCGGTGGTCGTGTCGCCGCTCACGCCGGCCGCGACGACGCGCCAGCCCGTGAGCTTCGCGAGCCGCGCGGGCCATGCGATCGTCGGATCGAGTCCGTAGCCCGCCGTGATGCTGTCTCCGACGACGAGCACCGTCGCGCCGGGCGGGATCGGATGTCGTCGCTTTGCGCAGCAGCCGGCGACGGCCTCGACACTGGGGCGCACGACGGCGATGGCCAGGCGCAGGCGCTGGCGCTCGGAGAGCAGCATGGTAACGAGTTGGCGGCGCCGCGTAACCAGTGCGGCAAGCTCCTGCTGCATTGCTTCGGGCAGCGGGCGAACGAACCGCGCCACGTCCGCCCGTCGCGCCAAGACTGCGGCCAGCTCGGCCAAGGTTTGGGCATCGACCCGGTCGGTCTTGGCCAGGCGACCCATGGCACGGGCGAAGTCGCGCGCCTGACGGGGATTGATCACCGCCACCTTCAGCCCCGCGGCTTGCAGTGCGCAGGCCAGCGCCGCCTCAAAGCCGCCGGTGGCTTCCATCACCACCAGCGTCGCTTGCAGGCCGGCCAGCGCATCGGCCAGAGCGCTGTGTCCCTCGGGGTCGTTGCTGTAACGCGCGAGCGGCACCACGGCGCCGATCGCGGCCACATCGACGTGCTCGCTGGCCACATCGATGCCTATCATCACGCATGAGTCGGACATGATCTTCGGATCCCTTCCTTGTAAATGCACGCTCGGCACCGCCGGCGGCCGTAACCGTTCGGGCTTCGTGAAGACCAACGCGGAGTCCGTGCGCGATCCACTTGGCGACGGGCTCAACGGCCCAAGGGGGTATCAGGCTGCACGGTCCGGTCCGGGTGCCGCAACGGCAATCGAACTTTACCGCGCCGGTCCGGGCTTACCATACAAGGGGGAGCGAGCGATCGCGAGTCGCCGCATGAGGCCGACAGTTCGGTACGTGGATATGACTTGATGGTGCGGAGCCCCAGGCGCGGGCGGCGAGCCGGGGCCCCGAGGCCGACTCCGCGGTCTTCACGTGGCACGGCAGATCGGAGGCCGAGGCCGCCGCCGGCTCGGCGCGCCAAGCAGTCTCGTCAGTGCGGGGGGCCGTGACACCAAGAACCCCGCATAGGGGGGACATCGCAGGCGCCAGGTGTCGTCGCGCGCACATTGCAACGAATGGTAAACCGGACCCGGGACACGGGCGCCGACGGACTTGTCGACAAGACGGTCACGGGTCCGAGAGGTGGCGTCACCACGATCGACGCGACCTTCATCGAGACGCGGCCCTGACTCAAGAAGCCCGTCACCCCACGCCCGACGTGGTGGGGCTGCCCCGCGTCAGCTCTTCTTGGCGTCGAGGTCGAGCTCCGGCCACTTCCGCCCGTGGCAGGCCGGATTCGCACAGAAGTTGCCACCGTCCGTGCCCCACTTGATCGGGCCGTGGCACATCGCGCACGAGCTGTCGATCTTCGAGCGGTGATCGTGCATCCAGTTGGGGGCCTCGTGGCTGTCGGGCGGCGTGAGTCCCGGCGTTACCGTGGACGCGACGCTTCGCGCACCGCTTTCCTTCACGACCTGCGGCAGCGCGTGGCACAGCGTGCACTGCAGCCGGATCGCCTCGCCCTTTTCCGTCATGTGCTTGCCATCGTGGCAGCGGAAGCAACCCGGGAAATCCTTGTGCCCGACGTTGTTCGGGAAGCTCTTCCAGGTGAGCGGCTTGCCGTCACGCTCGCTGCTGAACGATGTCAGCATCAGAATCTCTTGCATCGTGTCGGCGAACTTCTTCTCGGCGTCCTTGGCCGTGGGCGGGCTATCCTTCGGCGCCGCGGCTGCGATCAGCTGCGCGAACTTCGCGGCGCGTTCCTTTTCCGGCCCCGCGATGCCGGCGGCGCCCCGGATGATCGTGTCGGACCGCGCCTTGACCGATGGCAGGCTGCGATCGATGCGCCCTTCCTCGATCGCATCGTCGACCAGGTTCGCCGGGTTCGTGAACGGATGACCCGACGCGTTGTGGCAGTCGATGCAGTCCATGCGCCGCATTTCCATCTTCTCCGCCTCGGCGCGGGTCATGCCGGCGGTGGCATCGAAGTACGTCGCCTTCACCTTCCCGTCGTAGCCGCGGACCTGCACCAGCGCGATCTTCTGCTTCTGTGGCCCGAGCGCGACGTACTCGACGTCCTGCGCGATGTGCCAATGGATGCCCTTCGTGACGGCGCCGCCGGGCCGCAGCTGAGGCGTGGTCTCCTTGTCGCCGCTCGCCAGCGCCGGGCCCGTGCCGGTGTGCATCTGCAACGTCGTCTTGGTCTGTGTGCTTTTCGGATCCGCGTCGTAACGGAATTTGGTGCGAATGGTGTCGTCGTGGCGCGCCTCCGGCCAGTGGCAGGCCTCGCAGGACTCGCGCGCCGGGCGCAGGCTGTGCGTGGTGATCGGCCGTTCGTACCCGATGATCATCCCAACGAGCTCGTTCATGTGCGTAGGCTTGAGGGCCATCAGCTCCAGCGTCGAGAGCCGACCCATGTGGCACTCGACGCAGTTGACGCGCGCGTGGAACGCCGCCGCGTGGGCGACCGGTTCCTCGGGGTGCACCGCGTGGCAGACGTTGGTGCAGAAGGCATTGCTGTTGCTGTACTCCCAGGCGACGATGCCGCCGGCGCCCAGGATCGCGAGCGCGATGAGGCCCACGACTACGGTCGTAATCGTGCCTACCATCAGCGTGCGCCGCCCCAGCCGGATCTTCATCGCCACCCTCCTGATGTTGCGTTGCGGGCCTTCCCGCGGTCCACGCTACGCGACCTGCCTTCCACTTTCGAAGAATCGGACTGGCGGCTCGGATCCGATCGGCGGAGCGCCGCCTGGGCGGAATTATCTAGAAGACGCTGTAAACGATCAAGACGATCGCGACGATGCCGAGCGCGAGCGCGGTTCCGCCAACGACCCACCCGAACCACCTCGACTCCGCGGTTGGCGGCGGTGCTTCCTTCTCGGCAAGCCGGCCCTCGCGCACCAGCCGCTCGTATTCGACGGCTCGTTCGGCCTTGAGCTCGTGCTCAGAGATACGTCCGGTGAAGATCACGGTGTCCATCGGGAACTTCGCCGGCCGGACATGGCCGTTGAAGAAGTGGAACGTGAAGATGAATCCGACGGCGAGCAGCGCCTCCTCGCCGTGGACGAGGGCGGCGATGTTGAACATCCAGCCCGGCAGCACCTTCGAGAAGAACACGGGGAACCACAGCAGCAGCCCCGAGCCGCCGATGATGAACATCCCCCAGAACACCGCCCAGTAGTCGAACTTCTCCCAATAGGTCCAGCGGTCGAACTGGGGCTGCGGCCCGCGGCCGACAAACCACTTGAAATTGCGCCAGATGTCGACGGCGTCCTGTGGCTGCGGCACCATCGAGTCGGGACCCCAGAAGATCGATAGGAGACGGCTGCCGGCGATCGCCTTCGAGAACACGAGCACGACGTGGCTCACGAACACGACGATCATCACGAACGCGCAGATGCGGTGGATGAGGCCGGCGCCCTCGAAGCCGCCGAGGATACGCGCGAGCGTCGCCGCCCACGGCTTGTTCGCGTAGAGGAGCGGCAGGCCCGACAGCGCGCAGCCGACGAAGGTCAGCATGAGCGCCGCATGCATGACCCGCTCGATCGGGGTGAAGCGCCGGTAGTAGCGCTGGCCGAGGGTCGCGCCACGCGCGGCGCCTCCGGCCGGGGCCGCGGGACTCGCGGTAGCTGTCGTCATCAGTGGCCTCCGTCGCCGCCGCCGCGCCCGAACTTGACGCGCAGCTCGCGGTAGAGCCAGAACACGGTGTGGACGCCGAAGAACGCGAACACCCCGAACAGCAGGATCTCCATGAACTTCGCCGCGTAGTAGTAGAACGGATCGCGCGCCTTGTCGTGCCGGCTCGCGTGCGGATCGAAGCTCGCGAAGTTGGCGCCGGCACCCGCGTGGCACTTCTGGCACGTCGCGAGCCGGTTCTGCTTCGATACCTTCGACGCCGGGTTCGACGCCGGCAGCACCTCGTGTGCGCCGTGGCACGACGCGCACGTGGCCATCCGCGAGTAGCCCAGCGCCGTGACCTGGCCGTGGAACGTGTCGCGATAGGTCGACAGGTAGTCGGAGTGGCAGGTGCCGCACTCCTTGATCACCTCCGTCTGGAAGGTCGACGCCTCGTGCTGCTGGATCGCGTGCGCGCTGTGACAGTCGGAGCATCCGGGCGCCGCCAGCACGCCGTCCTGGCGCAGCTTGCCGTGCATGCCCTTCATGTAGGCGGTGCGCTCGGGCGAATGGCACGACCCGCATGTGTCGGGCACCTTCGCGCGGTGGGTGCGACTTCCTTCCTCACCTTTCGCGAGGATGCTGTGCGCACCGTGGCAGTTCGTGCACGTCGGCGCGGATCCCTGCGCAGCGCCCTTCAACGCTTTGCCGTGAATGCTGTCGTGGAACTTTCCCGCGACGCTGCCGCTCGGAAGCTTGCCCTTTGCCATCGTCGCGTCGTCGCCATGGCAGCGCGAGCACGTGGCCTCGACGTTGGCGTGGTTCGTCCGCGACGCGGAGTCCTTCGCGCGAAGGATGTCGTGCGTCCCGTGGCAGTCGATGCAGGTCGCGGCGACTTCGTTGCCGCCTTTGCGCGCCTTGCCGTGGACCGTCGCCGCGTATTCCTTGACCGGCTGCTCGTGGCAGGTCGCGCAGTTGACCGGCTTGAGCTTTTCCGCGTGCGGAATCTTGTCGGCGGAGACGTCGGTGTGGCAATCCGTGCACTTGAGGCTGAGGCTCCCGTGCACCGAGCCCGCGAACTTCGCGGCGTCGACCGCGATCGGCTTGCCGCCCGCGCCCTTGGCGTCGGCGGCCGCGTGACACATGAGGCATGTTTCGTTGACGCCGGGGGCGGCGGCGCGTGCCGCGGCCGCGCAGAGTCCCGGCACAAGTGCGAACGCGAGGGCGAAGGCCGCCGCACGCATCATTTGGGTTCTGGTCATCGCCGTTCCCGTGATCTGCGGACGCCCGCGGATCGCCGGCAATCGTGTTGCCGGTCGAGGGCTGCCGCAGCCAGAACGGATGGTCGCATCGGCCCCCGGGTAGGGTGTTGACGTGGATCAACGAGCCCGGGAGCGCACGACGGCAAGGATGCGGTCCTTGACCCGCGACAGACAGGCTTCTTGTCGATCCAAACAAAAGGGGCCCGCGGGCCCCCTTGTTCGCTTGCGTGCGACGAGCGACGCGGCCTCCTCCGTCGAAAGAGGAGCGCGATGATCAGCGCGTCGGCCGCGAGCCCCGATTCGCGATTGCTCGCATCCCCTTGCCTTCGGCCAGGGGCTCCTGCTCGCCGCTCTCGTGGCTACACTCGGCGGCGGTACTCGCCGGTGCGCGTGTCGATCTCGATGCGGTCGCCGGTCGAAACGAAGAGCGGGACCTGCACCTCGAAGCCGCTGCCGATCTTCGCGGGCTTCAGCACCTTGCCCGACGTGTCGCCCTTGACCGCGGGCTCGGTATAGGTCACCTCGCGGACGACCGACGTGGGCAGCTCGACGGAGATCGCCTTGCCCTCGTAGAACGTGAGCTCGCACTCGAGGCCGTCGGCGAGATAGCGGATCGCGTCGCCCATGTTCTCCGCCTCGACCTCGTGCTGGTGGAAGTCGGCGTCCATGAACACGTAGAGCGGGTCGGCGAAGTACGAATACGTCACTTCCTTGCGGTCGAGCTGGATCACGTCGAACTTCTCGTCGGCGCGATAGATCGTCTCCGTGCCCGATCCGGACAGGAGGTTCCTGAGCTTCATCTTGACGACCGACGCGTTGCGGCCGGACTTCGTAAACTCCGCCTTCTGGACCACCATCGGGTCCTTCCCGACCATGATCACGTTGCCGGCGCGGATTTCCTGGGCGATTTTCATTGCGGCACCTTCGGATTGCCTTATCGGTTGCTAACGGGTTGATTCGGAAAACCTAATATTGTACCTCACCCGCGGTGGCGCTGACCAGCCCGCTCGCCAGATCGCGATTCTGCGCGAGGCTCGCGCACCACTGATCCACGCACACCAGAAGCTGGGGGCACGCGGCCGCGAATTCCAGCCACGCCGCGCCCAGGTCCCCGCTTCCGGGGACACGGTTCCAAGCGCCGTGGAAGTGGCGGACCGCGGCCGCCGCGGGCGCGTCGAGTCCCGCGGTGAAGTGCTCGAGAAACGCTTCGAGCTTCCGCACGTGCGCATCGTCGGTCTGCGGATAGATGTGCCACGCGAAAGGCCGTGCCGCCCATTGCGCCCGCACGAACGAGTCCTCGCCGCGGACGAAATTGACGTCGCAGCTCCAGAGCAGCCTGTCGTAGTCGTCCTGCGCGAGAAAAGGGATCGCGTGCAGCGCGAGCCGTCCGCGCGTTACCGGGTGGCCCGGGTGCGGCACGTCACCACCGGTCCAGGCGTCGAGCCCACCCGCCGCCACGCCGTCGGGCACAACGCAGATGACGGGATCATCGCCATCGGCCCAGGCATCGAGCAACGCGGGCAGCGCCGGATTCGGGTAGCAGAAGAGCGAGATACGCCATTCGCGATCGACAGGGCCGGGCATCGCGAGTGTCGCCCAAAAGGCCGCCCGCGCGTGATCGTCGCCGCGGAAGGCGTCCCGTGCGACCAGCACGTCGCGTTCGCGCAGGAGCCCGCCGCTGGCGGGCGTGAAACCGGGGAACCAGAAACGGCGTGCGAGCGGCAGTCGCGGGTGGGGCGAAGGAAGACCGTGTGCGCCCTCGACCCACGCCTCCGCGCTCAGGTACTCGAGCACGAACCATGCGGGCGGCGTCGGGCATCGTGCCATCGCTGCGGTGTACGGGTCGGGCAATCCGCAACCAAACGCCTCGACGACGACGTCCGCCGCATCCGTCTCCGGAAATGGCTTGGTCCAGGCCCGCAGGTCGACGCCTTCGACCCGCTGCACACTGCGCGCCGGATCGACGCCGGGCACCATCCTGGCGAGCGCGCGCGGCGCGTCGATCCATAGCCGCACGGAAAGCGCATGCTCGCGGACGAGCTGCCGCGCGAGCCGCCAGCACACGCCGGCGTCGCCGAAGTTGTCGACGACCCTGCAGAAAATGTCCCAGTGCACGGTCATGTCGGTCCGACGACGCCCCCGGGGCCCGCCTGGATTCGATTATCGCGCGGACGCCGCGGCACGCCTGCGCCGAGCGTCGGGACGATTCAAACGCAGGCCGGATTGATCCCGCTCAACGCCGCGTCGGCGCCCGCGGGCGATGATGGCTCGGGTTCTCCCGTCGACGCGGAGAGTTGGCATGCACGCCGTGCGCAGGATGGCGCACCTTTCGATCGCGACGTCGCTGGCGACGATCGTGCTCAAGTTCGGCGCGTGGTTCATCACGGGCTCGGTCAGCCTGTGGTCCGACGCCCTCGAATCCCTCGTCAACCTCGCGGCGGGGCTGGTCGCGCTCGGCGCTGTTTCGCTGTCCGAGCAGCCCGCCGACGACCGGCACGCCTACGGGCACGACAAGGCCGAATATTTCTCGAGCGGTGTCGAGGGAGCGCTGATCGTGGTGGCGGCGGTCGCGATCATGTGGTCGGCAGTCCGTCGGCTGATCGAGCCGCAGCCACTCCAGCTGCTCGGGCCGGGGCTCCTCATCGCGCTCGTTGCTGGCGCTGCCAATTTCACGACCGCGCGCATCATGCAGAAGGTCGCGCGGCAGCACGACAGCATCACGATCGAGGCGGACGCGAAGCACCTGATGACCGACGTGTGGACGTCCGTCGGTATCCTGGCGGGGCTCCTGGTCGTCATGGTGATGCCGCAGTGGGCGATTCTCGACCCGCTGATGGCGATCGCCGTCGGCATCCACATCATCATCACCGGTGTCGGCCTGCTCAAGCGCTCGGCCGACGGCCTCATGGATGCGGCGTTGCCCCCCGCGGAGGTGAAGCGCGCCGAGGCGCTGATCCGCGATGCGCTCCCGCCGGAGGCGAGCTTCCATGCGCTGCGCACGCGCAAGGCGGGCGCGCGGCGCTTCCTCGAGTTCCACCTGCTCGTTCCCGGCGGCACGACGGTCGCGGCGTCGCACGCGCTGTGCGACCGGATCGAGACCGCGCTGACCGCACATCTCGCGAAGTCGCAGGTCACGATCCACGTCGAGCCGTTGGAGACGCAGACGCCGCATCGCTGATGCGACGGAATGAGACATCGCGACGGCGCCCAAGTTCCGCGCGTGCACGCGCGGCTTGTGTTGCACTCGAATTACCCGCGCGCCAAGGTCGTTATTCGTCGATGCTTTGAGCGGGGGGCGTGCCAATCGCCCGTTCGATGGCGTAGCATTGCTCGGCGGGCCGGTTCCCGCCCGTCGCCGCGCTCGCGGCCCCTCGAACAACACTTCCGCGAGAACCATGCTGGGCGAACAGGACGTCTACCTCTTTCGGGAAGGAACGCACGGCCGCCTGTACACGGTGATGGGCTGTCAGCTTGGCCGCGGCACGGCCACATTCCGCGTGTGGGCGCCGAACGCGACCCGGGTATCCGTCATCGGCGCGTGGAACGGTTGGGATGCCACCGCGCATCCACTCGTGCCTCGGGCGGATGTGTCCGGGATCTGGGAAGGGACGGTCGCCGCCGTGAAGCGTGGCGATGGTTACAAGTTCCGGGTCGTCGGCGCCACGGGGCAGGAAATGGACAAGGCCGACCCGTTCGCGCTCTTTGCAGAAGTGCCGCCGTCCACGGCGTCACGGGCGTGGACGCTCGACTACGAATGGAGCGATGCCGAGTGGATGCGATCGCGCGCTGCGCATAACGCGCTCGATGCACCGATCTCGATTTACGAGGTTCATCTGGGCTCGTGGCGGCGCGAGGACAATCGGTTGCCGAGCTATCGCGACGTCGCGCAGCCGCTGGCCGACTACGTGCGCGATCATGGATTCACGCACGTCGAGCTGTTGCCGGTCACCGAGCATCCGTTCTACGGCTCGTGGGGTTACCAGACGACCGGCTACTTCGCGCCCACGGCGCGCTACGGCTCGCCGCAGGACCTCATGTATCTCGTCGACGTCCTGCACCGCCAGGGCATCGGCGTCATCCTCGACTGGGTGCCGTCGCACTTTCCCACCGATGGTCACGGTCTCGCCTACTTCGACGGGACCCACCTCTATGAGCACGCCGACCCGCGCCAGGGCTTTCATCCCGAGTGGAACAGCTCCATCTTCAATTACGATCGTCACGAAGTGCGGGCGTTCCTGCTGTCGAGCGCGATGTTCTGGCTCGACAAATATCACGTCGACGGCCTGCGCGTGGACGCGGTCGCATCGATGCTCTATCTCGATTACGGGCGCAAAGCGGGAGAATGGGTCCCGAACGTCCATGGCGGGAAGGAAAACCTCGGCGCGATCCAGTTCCTGCGTCATCTCAACGAGTCGGTGTACCGCGATCATCCCGATACGCAGGTGATCGCCGAGGAATCGACGTCGTGGCCGATGGTGTCGCGACCCGTCTATCTGGGCGGACTCGGATTCGGCATGAAGTGGAACATGGGGTGGATGCACGACACGCTCGACTATCTGCGGCAGGCGCCGGTCTTCCGCAAGTATCACCACGACCGGCTCACATTCTCGATCTGGTACGCGTTCTTCGAGAACTTCGTGCTGGCGCTTTCGCACGACGAGGTCGTCCACGGCAAAGGCTCGCTGATCGGAAAGATGCCGGGCGACGCCTGGCAGCAGTTCGCCAACCTGCGACTCCTCTACGGATACATGTGGGCGCATCCGGGGAAGAAGCTGCTGTTCATGGGCGGCGAATTCGGTCAGCGGCGCGAATGGACGCACGAAGCCGGCCTGGAATGGGACGTGCTGCGCTATGCCGAGCATGCTGGCGTGGCGCGGTGGATCGGTGACCTCAACGCGTTGCTGCGCTCGGAGCCGGCGCTGCACGAGCTCGACTTCGACGCGCGCGGCTTCGAGTGGGTCGATTGCCACGACGCGGACGCGAGCGTGATCAGCTTCCTGCGCCGGCCGCGCGAGGGACCGCCGGTTCTGGTGGTCTGCAATTTCACGCCGGTGCCGCGCATGAACTATACGGTCGGGACTTCCGAGGGCGGCCATTGGCGCGAGATCCTGAACAGCGACGCGCCTATCTACGGGGGGAGCGGCATCGGCAACTTCGGCGGCGTCGACGCGGCGCCCGTGCCGACGCAGGGCCGGTTCCACTCGATGGTGCTCACGCTGCCGCCGCTGTCGACCTTATTCTTCAAGCCGGGAGGACGTTGATCCGATGGCTGCGCGGAAACCGCTTGCGGCGAGGCCGGGAGAATTTCCGGCCGATGGCCGTGCGCGCGCCGTTATCGAAAACGTTGCGCCGGCTATCGACGGCGGGCGCTTCCCGATCAAACGCGTAGTCGGCGAGCGGGTCGCCGTCGAGGCCGACTGCTTCGCCGATGGTCACGACAGTCTGGGCTGCGTTCTCCTCCACCGTCGCGACGACGAGGAGCGCTGGCACGAGGCGCCGATGATCGCGTCTGGCAACGACCGCTGGCGCGGCACGTTCACGGTCGGTCCCGTAGGCCGGTACCGGTACGCGGTTATGGCCTGGGTGGATAACTTCCTCTCTTGGCGGCACGACTTCGCGCGTCGCGTCGAAGCCGAGGATCTGCGGGTCGCCGCGCAGGCGGGCGCCGAGCTGATCGACGCGGCGGCGCAGCGCGCCGCAGGCGCCGATCGCGATGCGCTCGCCCAATGGGCCGCGCGGCTGCGCGGCAACAGGTCCGTGCCTGACCTGCAGGCCCTCGCGCTGGACGAAGGCTTGGCGGCGATCGCAACACGGTATCCGGACCGCCGTCTTGCCACGACCTCGGCCGTCGAGTATCCCGTGGTCGTTGACCGCGAACGTGCGCGCTTCTCCGCGTGGTATGAGCTCTTCCCCCGTTCATGCGGTGTCGACGAGGGCGTCCACGGAACATTTCGTGACTGCGAGGCCCGTCTGCCGTACGTCGCGCGGATGGGCTTCGACGTGCTCTACCTGCCGCCGATCCATCCGATCGGCCGCGAGCGGCGAAAGGGGCGCAACAACGCGCTGGCGGTCGCGCCCGACGACGTCGGAAGTCCGTGGGCGATCGGCGCCGCCGAGGGCGGCCATACGGCGATCCACCCGCAGCTCGGCGGCATCGAAGATTTTCGCCGGCTGCTCGCGAGCGCCCGTAAGCTGGGCCTCGAGCTCGCGCTCGACATCGCGTTCCAGTGCGCGCCGGACCACCCCTGGGTCGCGGCGCGTCCGTCCTGGTTCCGCTGGAGACCGGACGGAACGGTGCAGTACGCGGAGAATCCGCCGAAGAAGTACCAGGACATCTTTCCGCTCAATTTCGAGTCGGATGATTGGACGGGTCTGTGGCGCGAGCTCGAGGGCGTGTTCAAGTTTTGGATCCGCGAAGGCGTGCGGATCTTCCGCGTCGACAACCCGCACACCAAGCCGTTCGCCTTCTGGGAATGGGCGATCGGACGTCTCAAGGCGGCCCATCCGGACGTGATCTTCCTCTCGGAAGCTTTCACGCGGCCGAAGGTGATGCACCGGCTCGCGAAGCTTGGCTTTACGCAGTCGTACACGTACTTCGCATGGCGGAACACCAAGGCCGAGCTCACCGAGTACTTCACCGAATTGACGCGAGGACCGGGGCGCGAATATCTCCGCCCGAACTGCTGGCCGAACACACCGGACATTCTGCCCGAGCCCCTGCAGTTCGGCGGCCGCGCCGCGTTCATGGCGCGGCTCGTGCTCGCGGCGACGATGTCGTCGAACTACGGTATCTACGGGCCGGCGTTCGAACTTCTCGAGCGTGCGCCACGCGAGCCCGGAACCGAGGAATACCTCGACTCGGAGAAGTACGAGCTCAAGCAGTGGGACCTCGCGCGCCCGGACAGCCTCGCGGACTTCATAGCTCGCGTCAACGCCGCGCGACGTGACAATCCAGCGCTCCAGCACGATGGTAGGCTCGCGTTCTTCCCGATCGACAACGACGAGATGATCTGCTACGGCAAGGTCGATCCGGCAGGCGAGAACGCCGTGCTCGTCGTCGTCAATCTCGACCCGCATCACACGCAGGCGGGGTGGGTGACGCTCGACCCCACCGTGTTGGGACTCGAGGGCGAGCGTGCGTTCCAAGTGCACGACGTGCTGACGGGCGCGCGGTTCCTCTGGAGTGGGGCACGCAATTTCGTGCAGCTCGATCCAGCGCGAGCGCCTGCCCATCTGTTCAGGCTACGACGGCGCGTGCGCACCGAGCGCGATTTCGACTACTTCCTGTAGCAATGACGATGGCGACATCGATCCCGACCGCAGGCGAACGGATTCACCCGATGGCGGCGGCGCCCGCGACACCGGCGTCCGAGCCGCCGGCGGCGGCGTCCGATGTCCACTGGTACAAGGACGCCGTTGTCTACCAGCTGCACGTCAAGGCGTTCTTCGATTCAAACGACGACGGCGTCGGCGATTTCCGCGGCCTCACCGAGAAGCTCGACTACGTCAGGGATCTCGGCGTCAACACGGTCTGGCTGCAGCCGTTCTACCCATCGCCGCTTCGCGACGACGGCTACGACGTCTCCGATTACCACAACGTGCATCCCGTGTACGGAAGCCGGGCGGACTTCCACCATTTCGTGCGCGAGGCACACCGGCGCGACCTGCGCGTCATCACCGAGCTCATCATCAACCACACGTCCGACCAGCATCCGTGGTTTCAGGCGGCCCGCCGCGCGCCGAAGGGCTCGTCGAAGCGCAATTGGTACGTTTGGAGCGACGATCCGAACAGGTACGCGGGCACGCGCGTCATCTTTACCGACACCGAGAAGTCGAACTGGGCTTGGGACGACGTCGCGAAGGCCTTCTACTGGCATCGTTTCTTCAGCCATCAGCCGGACCTCAACTTCGACAACCTCCAGGTGTTGAAAGCGGTCTTCCGCGTGATGCGCTTCTGGCTCGATCTGGGCGTGGACGGATTTCGGCTCGATGCGATCCCGTACCTCTGCGAGCGCGAGGGCACGAGCAACGAAAACCTCCCTGAGACGCACGCGGTGCTCAAGCAGTTGCGTGCGATGGTCGACGCGCATTACCCGAACAAGCTGCTGCTCGCCGAGGCGAACCAGTGGCCCGAGGACGTGCGCGAATACTTCGGCGACGGCGACGAATGTAACATGGCCTATCACTTCCCGCTGATGCCGCGGATGTACATGGCTATCGCGCAGGAGGATCGACACCCGATCACCGAGATCATGGGGCAGACGCCCGACATTCCGGAGTCGTGTCAGTGGGCGGTCTTCCTGCGCAATCACGACGAGCTCACGCTCGAGATGGTCACGAGCAGGGAACGCGACTACATGTACCAGATGTACGCGGCCGATCCGCGTGCCCGCGTCAACGTCGGCATAAGGCGGCGCCTCGCGCCGCTGCTCGAAAACGACTCCGGCAAGATCAAGCTGATGACGAGCCTGCTCCTGTCGATCTCCGGCTCGCCGATCCTCTATTACGGCGACGAGATCGGCATGGGCGACAATATCTACCTCGGCGACCGGGACGGCGTTCGCACGCCGATGCAGTGGCGCCCCGAGCGCAATGCCGGATTCTCGCGCGCGGACCCGCAGCGGCTCTATCTTCAGCCGATCATGGACGCCATCTACGGCTACGAAGCGGTCAACGTCGAGGCGCAGCTGCGCGAGCCGGCTTCGCTCCTCAACTGGAACCGGCGAATGCTGGCGGTGCGAAATGCATTTCGCGCCTTTGGCCGCGGCCGGCTCACGTTCCTCAGGCCCGGCAATCGAAAGATCCTCGCGTACCTGCGCCAGTACGGCGACGAGATCATCCTGTGCGTCGCCAACCTGGCGCGCTCGGCGCAGCCGGTCGAGCTCGATCTCGTGCGCTACAAGGGACGGGTGCCGGTCGAGCTGATGGGGCGCACGCCGTTCCCGCCGATCGGGGACCGGCCGTATCTGCTGACGCTCGCCGGCCACGGCTTCCTGTGGTTCCGGCTCGCCGCGGGCGGGGAGGTGCCGGCGTGGCACGAGGAGCGCCTCGCGCGCGAAGAGCTGCCCGTGCTCGTCCTGTTCGACGGCTGGGCGAGCCTGTTTCGCGACCGCGTCGTGCCGTGGCGGATCGCGATGGCCGAGAAAGTCCGCGCGCAGCTCGAACGGGAGGCGCTGCCTGCATTCGTCGCGGGTCGCCGGTGGTATGCGGCGAAGGGTAGCCCGATCGGCGCGGTCACACTGGTCGATCACGCCGAATGGCGGCGCGGCGAGCAGAGCTTCCTGGTCGGGCTCGCCCGGACCGAGCGCGACAAGGGCGAAGGGGAAACGTACTTCCTGCCGCTCACCCTAGCGTGGGAAGACAGCGACGAGGAGCGCATGCGCACCCTCGCGCCGCTCACAGTCGCGAAAGTGCGCCAGCAGGCTCAGGTCGGCGTGCTCGCGGACGCCTTCGGCGACGACACGTTCTGCCGCGCACTCATCGCCGCCATCGGAGCCGGCACCGAGCTCAAGTCGGCGCACGGAACGCTGCGGTTCCGGGCGTCGAGCGCATTCTCGCAGATTGCGGGTCCCGACTATGAGCAGCTTCCCGTTGCCGCCCCGGGCGCACAAAGCAGCAACACCATCGTCGCCGTGGGCGAACGGCTGTTCCTCAAGGTCTATCGCCGGCTGCGGGCTGGCGCGAACCCCGAGGTTGAGATCGGACGTTTTCTCACGGACGTGGTGCGGTTTCCCCACAGCATCCCGGTCGCCGGAAGCGTTGAATACATCGCGGCGGACGGCCGTGCGACGACTCTCGTGCTGCTGCAGGCGTACGTCGCGAACCAGGGCGATGGCTGGGAGTTCACCCTCAATTATCTCGACCGGGTGTTCGAGCAGTCGCCCTCGGCGCAGGCGGGGCCGCCGGGTACCGGCGTCGACCTGCACCGCGGGTATCTCGCGCTCACCCGGACCCTGGGCCGGCGCACGGCTGAGCTACATAGCGCGTTCGCGCAGAGGACCGGCGATCCGGCCTTCGACCCCGAGCCCACCGAACCTGCTGACGTCATGGCCTGGACGCAGCGGGTCCGCGCCGGTGCCGTCGGCGCTCTCGATCACCTCGAGGTGCGGCGTGCGACGCTGCCCGAGGCGGCGCGCTTGGCGGCGGACCCGCTGCTTGCACGGCGCAGGGAAATCATCGCCCGGATCGAGGCGCACGGCGCCGATCGCGTGACCGCCCCCAAGACGCGTGTGCACGGCGACTTCCACCTCGGTCAGGTGCTGATCGTGCAGAATGATTTCATGATCGCCGATTTCGAGGGCGAGCCGACGCGAACGTTTGCCGAGCGGACGGAGAAGCAGTCGCCGCTTAAGGATGTCGCCGGCATGCTTAGGTCGCTTGACTACGCGGTGCATGCGGCACTCGCCCGTGTCGGGCCAGAACGCGCGGATGCGCAGTCGTTGCTCGAGCGCGCCGGTCGCGAGTGGCAGGCGCAGGCCGAACAGGCGTTCCTGGACGGTTACGACGAGGTGGCGCGCGCAAGCGGCCTCGCGCTGCCGCGTGGCGACGGCCGCGGCGTGCTCGAGCTCATGCTTCTCGAGAAGGCGTTCTACGAACTGAGCTACGAGCTCGACAATCGTCCGGACTGGGTGCGCATTCCGCTGCGCGGCCTGTCCGACATCCTGGGTCCGGTCCGCTGAGCGGCCCGGCGAAACGCACGTCAGGCGCCGATTGGAGGACGCGATGGACAACATGGAGATGCTACTCGAGCCGATCCGGGCGTCGCTGCACCAGGTCGGTGAATTCCTGCCGCGGGTCCTGCTCGCGCTCGTCGTTCTCATTGCCGGCTGGCTGCTCGCCAAGGCTGTTCGTTTCGCGCTTGTGAAGATGCTGCGCGCAATCAATTTCGGCGTCGTCACCGAGAAGGCCGGCCTCGACAAATTTCTTCAGCGGGGCGGCGGCGAAATCGATACGACGACGGTCCTGGGTCTTCTCGCGTACTGGCTCGTGATCCTTGCAGCGCTGATGATCGCCTTCAACAGCATGGGCCTCTCGTATGTGACCGACCTCCTGGGGCGGGTCGTGCTGTTCGTGCCCAAAGTCATGGTCGCGGTGCTGATCATCGCCTTCGGCGCCTATTTCGCGCGCTTCGTCGGGTCCGCCGTCGCGACCTACGGCCACAACGTCGGCGTTGGCGAAGCCAAGGCGCTCGGCCGCATGGCACGCTACGCGATCATGATCTTCGTCATCCTTATCGCGCTCGACCAGCTGGGGCTGGGCGACATCATCCGACAGACATTTCTCATCATCATCGCTGCAGTTGCGCTGGGACTTGCCCTCGCGTTCGGGCTCGGCGGACAGAAGCGCGCCGCGGAGCTCCTCGAGCGCTGGTCGCGCCGCAAGGACGAGGACCGAGGGACGTCCGCGCCCACGCCCCCGCCGTTCTGAGGCGGGCGGGCGTGGACCGGGGACGGATAAGTGCGTCGGACGAAGCGCTCATCGACGAATGCGCGACGCGCTCTGTCGCGCTGCTTCGCCGAAACCTTTCGCCCAGCGGCATCCTAGCCGCGACCCCCACGCCGCGGTCCAGGAGGCGGGGGTATTCGGCAGTCTTCGGTCGCGACGCCGCCGTCTGCGCGATCGGAATGGCGCTCTCCGGCGACGCGTTCCTCGAGCGCGAGGCGGCGACCGGGCTCGTCACGCTGGCGGCGCACCAAGCCCCCAACGGCCAGATACCGAAATTCGTCGACCCCGGGGGCGCCGAGGCGGACTTCTGGTATCTCGGATGCATCGACGCGACTTTGTGGTGGCTGATCGCGATCGCCTTCGTCGATCGGCGCTACCCATATCCCGGCCTACGCCGCCGGTTCGCGCGTGGCGCCGCGGACGCGGTTCACTGGCTTCAATGCCAGGAGCACCAGAGTTTCTTTCTCCTGCAGCAGAACGAGGCGAGCGATTGGGCCGACATTATGCCGCGGTCCGGGTTCGTCCTTTACGCGAATGCGCTGTGGCACTTCGTGAAGCGCATTTACCGGCTGCCGCGGCGCGCCGAGACGCGGACCTCCTTCAACCAGCTTTTCCATCCGTTCTCGGCGAGGATCGCCGAATACCGGCGGGCGCGCCTTCTCGTGCGCTACGTGACGACCGCGGCGCGGGATCGGGATCTCTACCTCAGCTTCGTCAATTTCTCGTTCTGGGGCGAGGAAGGCGACGTCTTCGGCAACCTGCTCGCGATCCTCTGCGGCCTCGCCGACGCGCGCGCGACGCGGCGCACGTTCGCGGCGCTGTCTCGCGCCGGCGTCGACATGCCGTACCCGGTGCGAAGCGTCTGCACGCCGATCGAGGACGACAACTTCTTGTGGCGGCCGTACATGTTCCGCCACCGACAGAATCTCCCCGATCAGTATCACAACGGCGGAATCTGGCCGTTCATCGGCGGGTTCTGGGTGACGGCGCTCGCCGAGGCGGGGATGCGAACGCAGGCGCGCGCCGCGCTCGCGAGGCTCGCGCGGACCAACGCCCTCGGTGGCTGGGAGTTCAACGAGTGGTTGCACGGCCGGACGGGCCGGCGGCGCGGCATGCCCGGCCAGTCGTGGAACGCGGCGGCGTTCCTGATGGCCCGCCACGCAGTGCGGACCGGACGTCCGGTGTTCGGCGCCATCGGGCGCTGACACCGCGACCGCCAGCCTCAGCGTGGGGTCGCCACGGGACGGGCGGGCAGCGCCACCGAGGCGGCGAGCCAGCGGCGCACCGCGGTGATGTCGGGAAGCCGGAAGGTGGCGGACGTGCGCCCCGGTCCGACCTTGACGCTCCAGCCGCCCAGCGTCTTCACGGTGGCGAAGCCGTGCTCGTCGGTGAGATCGTTGCCGACGAAGACCGGCACGCGGCTGCGAAACGGCGCCTCGGCCATGAAATCGGCGATGGCGCTGCCCTTGTCGAATCCGATCGGCTTGATTTCGAGCAGCATGCTGCCCTTCTGGAGCGTCCACGCATCGCCGAGCGCCGCCAATTGTGCCCGCAGCGTCCTGTGCACTTGCGCGGCGAGGCGGGGGGCACGTCGATAGTGCAAGGCGAACGTCGCCCCCTTGTCCTCGAGGAGGAGTCCCGTGTGGCGCGCGGCGAACTGTCGGAGCTCGCGACGCATTGAGGCCAGATCACCGGTGGGAGGAGGGTGCCGCCGGTGCGCCCTGCCGTCGGCCGCGCGTCGTTCGAAGCCGTGCTGGCCGGCCATCGGTAGCTTGCGTTCGGGAAACAGCCGGTCGGCGTCGGCGATCGTGCGCCCGGTGATCAGCGCGACGGCGCCGCCGAGGCTGCGGTCGAGCGAGGCGAACAGGGCTGCGACCTCCGGATCGGGATGCACCCCGTCGGGAGTCGAAGCGAGCTCGAAGACGGTGCCGTCGAGGTCGAGGAACAGCGCGATGTCGGGGCCGAGCGGTGGCGGTCGTCGCGAGCGGTTCGGCCGGCGGCGCTCTTTGCGCGCGCGAGCCGACTCCGCCTCAGACATGGCCGGCGGTGGCGTCGGCAACGCGGTAGCGGCCGCGCTGGCGCATCACGGCAGCGTCGAGGAGCATGCGCCCCGCCCACCGGTAGACGTTGAACTCGCGGACCACGCCACGCATGATGCGCATCCGGTCGCGCTGCTCTTCCTGGGACATCGTCAACGCGACGTTCAGCGCCTGCGCACACTGCTCGGCGTCGTACGGGTTGACGACCAGCGCCTCGGAGAGCTCGCGCGAGGCGCCCGCGAACTGCGACAGGATGAGCACGCCCTGCTCGTCGTCGTGCGCCGCGACGTACTCTTTCGCGACGAGGTTCATCCCGTCGTGCAGGCTCGACACGAAGCACAGGTCGGCCGCGCGATGGTACTCGTAGACGGCCTCCGGCTCGTGGTGCTCGCCGATGAGGATGATCGGCGGGTATTTCGCGTTCGCGAACTGGTCGTTGATCTCGCGGGCGCGCGCCTGCACGCGCGCCGCGTAGTCGCGGTAGTCCTCGATTGTCCCGCGCGACGGCGCGGCGATCTGGACGAAGCTGAACCGCCCGACCCACCTCGGCTCGTGCTCCAGCAGGCGGGCCACCGCATTGAAGCGCTCGAGGATCCCCTTCGTGTAGTCGAGCCGGTCGATGCCGATGCCGAGCCGGTGGTTCTGCGGCAGGCCCAGGCGCTCGCGCACCGCGCGCCGCGCCTCCGGAACGGGCTTCACGTTCGCGAGCGGCGCCGGCGGCCATTCGATCGAGATCGGATAGCGGTGGACGCTGGTCTGCTCGCCGCGGAACGAGATCGTGAACGACTCGCGATCGACGCGCGCCTCGAGCATCCGGTCCACGGTATCGAGGAAGTTGTTGCAATGGAACTGCGTGTGGAAGCCCAGGATGCTGCTACCCAGGAGCCCGTCGAGCAGCTCGGCGCGCCACGGGCAGATCGCGAACGCCTCGGGATTGGGCCATGGGATGTGCCAGAACGAAATGACCGTCGCCTCGGGCAGCCGGTCTCTGATCATCCGCGGCAGCAGCGCGAAGTGATAATCCTGGACGAGCACGACCGGATCCGGTGTCTTCGCCTCCGCTTTGACCGCGTCCGCGAATTTTCGGTTGACGATCCGGTACTGCTCGAAGTCGCTCGCGCGGAACGTCGGGCGCACGTGCGCGATATGGCAGAGCGGCCAGAGTCCCTCGTTCGCGAAGCCCGCGTAGTAGCCGTCCTCCTCCTCCTTCGACAGCCAGATGCGGCGCACCTGGTAGAGCGGATGCTCGGGCGGCACCGCGATCCGGTCCTTGCGGTCCACGGTCTCGCGGTCGGCGGAGCCGCTGCCGTGCGCGATCCACGTTCCGGAGCACGCGCGCATCACGGGCTCGAGCGCGGTGACGAGGCCGCTCGCCGGCCGCTGCAGGCGTACGCCACCGTTCGTGCGCACGTGGATGTAGGGCTCGCGGTTCGACACGGCGATCACGTCGTTGCCGTGGAGCTCGCTGCGCAGCGTCGCCCTTAGCGCCTGCTGGTCCCAGATGCGCTGGCTGCCGTCGAGCGGGCGGTACTGGCGCTCGAGATCGCGGATGAGATCCCGCAGATCGCGCGCGATCGGCCGCAGCTCCGGCGCGGTCGCTGCCATCGACGGTCGCAGCAGGCCCTCGCCGTGCAGCAGTGAGCGCAGGCCGCGCACCCAACCGCGCCACGAGATCTGCGCGATGACGACGGTGATGAGCGCGATCGAGGCGCCGAGCGCGATGAAGAAGTAGAACAGGTACTGGCGCGTCTCCTCGTTGCGACGGGTGACGAAGCTCATGTCATGGACGAGCGCGAGCCAGCCGTGCGCGTCGTCGTCGCCGTCGACGCGACGTATCGCGACGTGGTAGAGCCCGTTCCCCGACCGGATCAGTTGGCGCCCGCCGTCATCCTTTTCGATCTCGGCGCAGTCGAGCGTGCGCGGAAACAGCGACGTCGCGACCGGGACGCCGCGCGACCCGAAGCACAGCCCGAGCGCGTACAGCCGCTCGTCCTGCAGCATCCGGCCGAAATACTGGAGGATGCGCGGTTCGGAGCCCGTGGCGATGAGCCGCGTCAACGGGTCCTGCACGGCAGCGGCGATCAAGCTCGAGCGCGCGTCGAGGTCGCGGACGAACCAGCGCTGCATCAGCGCGTCGGCGAGCGGGACCGCCGCATACGCGAACGCGGCGATCGCGATCAGGAGAGGAATGATGAAGCGGAGCGACAGTCGCATGGCGAGCCCGTTCCGTGCCGGATGGGCCTGTCGCGAGCAGGGTCAAGAGGGCCCGAATGCGCTCCCCACGCGAGCAGGCCGAGAATGATGGGAGAAAGACCACTCGACGCGCGACAGGTTCCGCGATGATGGCACGCGCCGGCCGGGACGGCTACAGGGGGGCGAAAACGAGGCATCCGCTCTCGGCCGTACGACTTCTTGCAACAATTACAATAGCGAGTCGGCCTGCGCGCCGAAGTTGTCGCCGCCGTCGTTGTCGCGGACGTAGTTCTGACCGGTGGTGAAGAGCAGCGAGCCGGGGAATGCGGTCAGGCCCGCCAAAGCATTGCGGAATACCGCGTTGCGTGTCGCGCGCAGCGTCGTCGTGCCGGTGTCCGTCGTCGTCGTCACGCCGACCAGCAGGTTCTCGACGATGTCGTTGCCGGTGGCGCTCATCGCCGCTGTGCCTCCTCCTTCCGCGAACGCGTAGATGCCGTTGAGGTTGCGCGTGACGAGGCTGTTCGTGAGGTCGATCCGCGCGACCGCGGAGGCGCCCGAAGCCTCGGCATACACTCCGGCGCTGTTGTCGTTGTCGGTTACCACTGCATCGTCGATCGCGATGCGCGTCGCGCCCGCCGCCGTCTGCAGGGCCTCGATGCCGAACAGGCCGCTGTCCGACAGGAGTGTGCGCGTCACGCTGCCCACGGCACCACCGCCCATCACGATGCCGTTGCCGCTGCTGGACTGGATCCGGGTCCGCGTAATGGTCACGTTCGCGGCGGCGTTGACGAAGATGCCGTCCTGAGCGCTGCCGCGGACCGCTGTCTGAGTCACGAGCACCGTTCCGGGGCCGTCGACACGGACGCCGTTGCCGCCCATCGCGACGATCTGGCAGCCCGCGACGTTTAGGCGCGCGCCCTGGACGAAGCGAATGCCGTGAACGCTACCCACCTGGCCGTTGATAGTGAGCCCCCGCAGCTGGACGTTGATGCCCGCGCCGTTGATCGTGATGCCGTTACCGGACGTCACCGAAATCCCGGCATAGACTCCGGCCGGCACGGTGATCGACACCGACTTGCCGATGGTCACGGTGCCGTAGCCCGCCGAATCGAGGACGACGATCTCGCCGCCGGGGTCGGTCGCGGCCAGCGCGACAGTGAAGCCGCGGCAGGGCAATGCCAGCGAGCACGGATTCGAGTCGCTACCGAACGATGCGACGAAGGTCCTGCTGATCGCGCCAGCGGAAGGGGCCAGCGCGCAGAGCGCCAGCGCCGCAATCGCGGTGGCGGTGGCGCGCCACGCCCGCCGGCGCGGCGCGAGGAGGGCGGTGCGAATCGTCACAGCAGCGCGTCCGCGGCCGGCGTGCCGTCCGCGCCGTTGTCGCGGACGTAGTTCGTCGTGGGACTGTACACCACGCCGCCGCCAACGGCGCTGAAGCCGGCGCCGTTGCGGAAGATGCCGTTCCACGACGCCCGGATCACGGAGGACGCGCTGCCCTGCGCGACGATGCCGGCCACGGGATTCTCCACGATCTGGTTGTTGACGACGCCGGCCTTGGCGTTGGCCCCGGCGACCGAGTTCACCTGCACGCCGCTCGCGTTGCGCGCGAGCGTCGATCCGGCGACGTCGAGTCGGACGACGTCGCCGGCGTTCAGCGCCTCCGCATAGAGTCCCGCGCCGGAGGCGTGGTCGCTGACGACCGACGAGGTCATCGCCATGCGCGTGCCGGCGGCGACCCCCTGGACGAAGACGCCCCTCTGCCCGTTTCTCGTGACGGTCGTCTGGGCGATCGTCGCGCTCGCGCCGCCCTGGACGGAAATCCCGTTGTTGCCGTTCGCTTCGACGATGCTCTCGACAATGGTGACGGTGGCCGCGGCGTTGACCTGGATTCCGACGCCGGTGCTGCCGATGACGGTCGTGTTGACGATCGAAATCGTTCCGGGGCCGTCGACGAGGATGCCCTGAGCGCCCATGTTGGAGACGGTGCAGCCGTCGATGTCGAGCCGCGACCCTTGGCTGAAGTGGATGCCGATGGTGCCGGCGGCCTGGCCGTTGATGGTGAGACCTTTCAGCGTGACGTCGATCCCAGCCGTGTTTATCGTGATGCCCTCGCCGGCGAGCACGGACACGCCCGCATAGATCCCGGGCGGCGAAATGATCGACACCGACTTCGTGATCGCGACGAATCCGTACCCGGCCGAGTCGAGCACGATGATTTCGCCGTCGGTGTTCGTGACCGTGATCGCCGCGCCGAACGAACGACATGGCAGCGTGAGCGAGCAGTTGTTCGCCGTATTGGCGTCGGCGCCGTTCGGTGACACGAATGTCCGCTGCGCGGAGGCGTGTGCGGCGGCCGCGGGGAGCGCGAGGGCGAGCGCGGCGGCGGCGTGGACGAAGCTCCGGCACAGGTTGCGGGGGCGAAGAAGAGGCATCGAGAATCTCCGGAGAGTCGGGGTGCCGGCGCCGCGAGGCGCTGTCATGCGCAGCCGCGGCCGGCTTCGCGGGCATTCTAGCATCGCGCTCGACGATTCCGGACCGCATGTGCGCAGTGCGTGCCGATTGTCGCCGCGGCACGACAGTTCGCTCGAATTCCGACGGTGAGCCCTTGGGGCGCGGCCCGGTTTCAATGTCCGAAAACGGCGAGTATGGACGGACCCGCGCGCGCATAATGCGCTCCATGCCGCTCGATTCCGACGCCTGCTACCGCGCGCTCACTGCGCACGACACCCGCTTCGACGGCCGTTTCTTCGTCGGCGTGTCGTCGACGCGAATCTACTGCCGTCCCGTGTGCACGGTGCGCATGCCGCGGCGCGAGAACTGCCGCTTCTTTCCGAGCGCGGCGGCGGCCGAGGTCGCGGGCTACCGCCCGTGCCTGCGCTGCCGTCCGGAGCTCGCGCCGGGCCATGCGAGCGTCGACGCGTCCGAGCGGCTCGCGCGCGGCGCCGTGAGCTTGATCGAGGACGGCGTGCTCGACGCGGGCGGCATCGAGCACCTCGCGGAGCGCGTCGGCGTGACGAGCCGGCACCTGCGCCGCATCTTCGAATCCGAATACGGCGTCTCGCCGATCGAGTACGCGCAGACGCACCGGCTCCTGCTCGCGAAGCGCCTGCTCACCGACACCTCGCTTCCCGTGACCGAAATCGCGCTCGCGAGCGGTTTCGCGAGCGTGCGCCGCTTCAATGCGCTCTTCCGTGCCCGCTACCGGATGGCCCCGGGGCGGTTGCGCGTCCGCGCCGAAGGCGATGGACTGCCCGCGACGCTCGCCTTCGAGCTCGCATACCGGCCTCCCTACGATTGGGACGCCATGCTGGATTTCCTGCGCGCGCGCGCGGTGGCCGGCGTCGAGCACGTGAGCGCCGACGCGTACGCACGGAGCATCGCCGTCGTGCAGCGGGGGACGATCCACGCGGGACGTGTCGAAGTGCGGCGCGCGCGGCGCCGGCACGCGCTTGCGATCGCCGTGTCGCCGTCGCTCGCGCGCGCGGTGCCTGCGGTGCTCTCGCGCGTCAAGCACGCGTTCGACCTCGCGTGCGACCCCGCCGTGGTCGCGGCGGCGCTGGGCGAACTCGCGAGCGCACGTCCGGGTCTGCGCGTTCCCGGTACGTGCGATGGGTTCGAGCTCGCGGTGCGCGCCATCGTCGGCCAGCAGATCTCGGTGCGCGGTGCGCGCACGGTGCTGGGTCGGATCGTGGCCGCGTTCGGCGAGCCGCTGCCCGAGGCGAACGGCGAGGTCTCGCGGCTGTTTCCGACGGCGGCGCGGCTGGCCGCGGCGGAGCCGGCAGTGCTCGCCCGCGTCGGCATGACACTCGCGCGCGCCCGCACGATCGTCGCGGTCGCGCGCGCCATCGTCGCGTCCGAGCTCGTCCTGGAGCCCGAAAGCGACGTCGAAACGACGCTCGCTCGGCTCACGGCCATCCCCGGCATCGGCGCCTGGACGGCGAATTACATCGCCATGCGCGCGCTGCGCTGGCCCGATGCTTTCCTCGAGGGCGACCTCGTCGTCCGCAGGGCGCTCGGCGTCGCTCGGCCCGCGCAGGCGCTCGCGCACGCCGAAACGTGGCGGCCGTGGCGTGCCTACGCCGTCATTCACCTGTGGAGATCCATGCTATGAGCTCGATCGTTCGTTACGCCGAAATCGCCACGCCGCTCGGCCGGCTGCGCTTCACCGCCACGTCCGCGGGCCTCACCGGCATCGCCTTCGAAGGGGACCGGTACGCGCCGCCAAGGAGTGCGGCGTGGATCCGGGATCCGGCGTTTCCCCCATTGAAGGACGCTGCGAAGCAGCTCGCCGACTACTTCGGCGGGCGGCGTTCGCGCTTCGACCTTCCGCTCGCGCCGACCGGCACGCCGTTCCAGCGAGTCATCTGGGCCGCGATCGCCGCCGTGCCCGCCGGCGAGACCATCTCGTACGCGGAGCTCGCGCGCCGCGCGGGACGTCCGGGCAGCGCGCGCGCTGCGGGCGCAGCGACGGGCCGCAATCCGCTTGCGATCGTCGTGCCGTGCCATAGGATCGTCGGGTCCGACGGCTCGCTGACCGGGTATGCAGGCGGCCTCGACCGCAAGCGCGCGCTGCTCGAGCACGAGCGGGCGTTCGCGCGGCTGCCGTCCGCGGCCTGATGCGAACGCAGGATCTCGTGCGCCTCACGGCGCTCGCGGCGATCTGGGGCGGCTCGTTCATCTTCCTGCGCGTGCTCTCCCCGGTGCTGGGTCCGGTCCTCACCGCGACCTCGCGCGTGCTGATCGCGGGCGTCGCGCTGATCGCGTACTTCCGCGTCGCGGGCGTCACTGCCGACCTGCGCGCGCAGGGACGGCATTACGTCGTGATCGGCCTCGTGAATTCGGCGCTGCCGTTCCTGCTCTTCGCCTTCGCGGCGCTGCACCTGCCGGCGTCGTACTCGGTGATCATGAACGCATCGACGCCGCTCTTTGCCGCGCTCCTGTCGGCGCTGTTCCTCGCCGAGCGCCTTTCTCCGGCGAAGATCGCGGGCCTCGTCGCCGGTGCGGCGGGCGTGACGCTCGTGAGCCGGGCCGGCCCCGTCGTGCCCGATGCGATGTTCGGCGTATCGATCGCCGCCTGTCTCGGCGCGGCGCTCTGCTATGCGGCGTCCAGCGTCTATATGAAGAAGTACGCGGCGGCCGCGAACCCGGTGGCGATCGCCGGCTGGAGCCAGCTCGCGGCCGGCCTTGCGATGCTCCCGCTCGTTCCCTTCGCGCCGGTGCGCGGCGAGGTCACACCCGCCGTCGTCGCCAATGTGCTGGGCCTCGCGCTTCTGTGCAGCGCGATCGCCTATCTGCTGTACTACCGACTCATCGCCGACATCGGCCCGACGCGCGCGTTGACGGTCGCCTTCCTGATGCCGATGTTCGGGATGGCGTGGGGCGCGCTGCTCCTGGACGAGACGATCACGTGGCCGATGATCGCCGGCTGCGCGCTCATCGTGGGGGGCACGTTCGCCGTCGTGCGGCCGCGTCGCAGCGGCTAGCGAGCGCAAAAAAACGAGGGCCCCGCGCGGGGCCCTCGTCGTCTGCAGGCAGTCGTCCGGTTCGTTACTTCGCCGCGGCGGCTACTTGCGCCAGAAGCTTGTCGGCGCCCTTGTTGTGCACGTCGCCCCGAACCAGGACGTCGGGCGGAAGCACCTTCTTGCCGTAGAACGCCTGGTTCCAGTCGTCGGAGGCCGTCACCACGGTGCCGTCGAGGTTGAGGCCGCCGTAGACACCCTTCGCGCGCGAGAACGTGATCAGGTCGGCCACGATGTCGCTCTTCGCGCCGGCGCCCACCGGGCCCGCGGCGACGCTCGCGTCGCCGCCCATCTTGAACGACGTGGCGAGCAGCGAGTTGAAGCCCTTGTCTGTCATGACCAGCGTGACGTTCTCGGAGACCGAGATCCCGGCCTGGAAGCCGACGCTCGCGGTCGCCATCGCATAGAACACCGGCCCCAACCACTTGCCGGTCTTGGGATCCCTGGCGACCACGATCGCGCGGCCGCCGGACCCGCCGAAGATGAAGCCGGCCTTGGCGATCTCGGGCGCGATGATGACGGCCTTGGCGCGCTTGAAGTTCGATTGCAGCCAGCCCATCTCGGGGTCGCGCAGGAAGTTCGACAGCGACCTCTCGGAATCGGCGACGAGCTTCTGCTGGTCGGACTGCGCCATCGCGGCGGGCGCGAACAGCGCGGCGGACGCGGCGACGAACAGCGCGACGCCCGTAATGCGGAGCACGGATTTCAACATGGGGGACTCTCCTAAAGCACTGAATGTGCGGGAACTATGCCGCTGCCGGGAGCGGGCACCCAGCCATTGGCAAGCCTTAAAGTATACACCATTTCGTTGGCGCGGCACCGTCCCTCAGGCCGCGAGCAAGTCGTGCACAGCACCGGCGACGACCTTCGTGGCGCCGCGCAGGTCCTCGAGCCGAAGGTTCTCGTCAGGTCGCTTCGCGTTCGCCTCGGCGATCGTGCGCGGTCCTGCGCCGTACATCACGATCGGCACCCCATGTTCGCCGTAGAGCCGGGCGTCGGCGTAGAGCGGCACGCCGACGGCCGGAAGATCGATGCCGAAGACGTCCTTCGCGTGGCGGGTGATCGCCGCGACGAGCCTTTCGTGCCCCGGCAGCGGCCTGAGTGCCCGGGCGAGCAGCAATCGCCGGATCTCCACGCGAATGCCGTCATGCGCGGCCGCCGCGGCCTCGATCAGCGAGCGCACGCGCGCTTCGACGGCCGCTGGATCCTCCTCGGGCGTCATCCGGCGATCCATGCGGAACGCGAGACGGTCGGGGACGACGTTGGTATTGATGCCACCGTTGATGAGGCCGACGATCAGCGTCGGGTGATCGATCCCGGGCACGCGCGATTTGTACGCGACGAGCGCGTCGGCCTCGGCGTAGAGCGCGTTCAGGATCGCGACGCCGGCGCGGAACGCGTCGCGCCCGGTCTCGGGCATCGCGCCGTGACCCGAGCGCCCGTGCACCGTGACCTCGAGCTGCAGGCAGCCGTTGTGCGCGGTGACGACCGCGTAGCTGAAGCTCGCGGCGATCGCGTAGTCGGGTTTAGAGAGGCCCCGGCCGAGCAGGAATCCAGGGCCCGCAAGGCCGCCGAATTCCTCGTCGTACGTGAAGTGCAGCTCGACGGCTCCCCGGAGTCGGGCGCCGCCTGCCGCGAGCGCGCGCAGCGCCGCGAGTGCGTACGTGTACGTCGCGATATCGGACTTCGATACGGCAACGCCGCGCCCGTACATCCGTCCGTCCTCGATCACGCCTTCGTAGGGCGGCTTCGTCCAGCCTTCCCCGGGCGGCACGACGTCGCCGTGGGCGTTGAGCGCGATGACGGGCCCGCCTGTGCCGAAGCGCTCGCGCACGATCAGGTTGGTCACGCTTTGCATTCCGTAGTCGCGCAGAAACGCCGCGGGAACGGGATGTCGCTCCACGTTGAAGCCGAGCGTGGTCAGGAGCTCGGCCGCCTTCTCCGCGGCCGGCGCGTTGTCGCCGGGCGGCGTGTCCGACGGCACGCGGACGAGATGGCGCAGGAACTCGACCTGCTCCCCGTGGTGAGCGTCGATCCAGCGCCCGAGGTCATCGCTGGCGCTCATTGACCTACCCCCACGCTTGCGGCTGTCGCCGCTGCGCTGCCCCCGGAGGGACGCCAGCGCGACCAGGGCGAAGCCAAGGCCCGAAGGGCGCGTCTGCGAGCGCGGGTGGCGGCCGACCCCACGATGCACCGGGTCAGACGCGACAATGCGGAGGCCGCGGCAAATCGCTCGTTGGGCGGCCCGGCGGCGCTCATGGCGGCGGCTGGTAGTGCTCGAAGAAATGGAGCAACACGGAAGTCGCGATGTCGGCGTCCGCGGCAGTCATCGTCTCGTCGGGGTGATGGCTGATCCCGTTGTTTCCGCAGCGGACGAACAGCATCGCCATCGGCGCGACGGCGGGGAACTCCATCGCGTCGTGGCCGGCGCCGCTTGGCAGGTGCCGGGCCGGGATGCCATGCGCGGCAATCGCTTCCGCGAACGCCGCTTGCAGTGCAGGATCGCAAGGCGCGGCGTCCGCGGTGAAGAAATCCGCGACGTCGGCCTGCACGCGGCGACGCCGGGCGATGTCGGCAATGCCGGCGCGGACCGCGGCCACCGCCGCGCGGCGCAGCGCGTCGTCGCCCGAACGGACGTCGATCGTGAACGCGACGTCCTGCGGAATCACGTTGATCGCTCCGGGCAGCACCGCCATCTTGCCGACCGTGCCCACGAGCCCCGCGGTGGTCTCGCAATGGCGCTCGACCAGCAGCACCATTTCGGCGGCGGCCGCGAGCGCGTCCTGCCGCGCGCCCATCGGCACGGTGCCGGCGTGGCCGGCGAGACCGGTGACGCGGACGTTCAGTCGCGTGCCGCCGGCGATCGCGGTGACGACGCCCAGGGGAAGGCCTTCGTTCAGCAGCACGGGACCTTGCTCGATGTGCGACTCGACGTACGCGACGACGTTCTTCCCGCGCCGGTCGACACCGCGCCAACCATCCGGGTCGCCGCCGAACTCGACGAGCGCCTGTCGCATCGTGATGCCCTGCTCGTCGATCTTGTCGAGCCATTCGGGCGCGAACCGGCCGGCCATGGCCTTGCTGCCGATCAGGGTGGCGCCGAAGCGGACGCCTTCCTCGTCGCCGAAGCCGACGACTTCGAGCGTATAGGGCAGCCGAACGCCACGTTCGTGCAGGTCCTTGACGCAAGCGATCGCGGTGATGATGCCGAAAAGGCCGTCGTACTTGCCTGCGTTGCGCACGCTGTCCTGGTGCGAGCCCGTCATGACGACCGGCGCGCTCGGATCGGCAGCCTCGTAGCGCCCGACGATGTTGCCGAGCGCGTCGAAGCGCGCGTTCATTCCGGCGCGGTGCATGAGCGCGATCAGGTATTCGCCCGCCTGCTTGTGCTGCGCGCTCAGGTACGTGCGCGTGACGCGCGGCGCGTCCTCGGTGAAGCGCGCGAGTTCGTCTGCCTGGCGCAGGAGTTCGGTCCCGAAGCGCATGGTCATCCCGTCGTCCGCTGGCTCAC
Source organism: uncultured beta proteobacterium (assembly GCA_963830485.1). Taxonomy (GTDB): domain Bacteria; phylum Pseudomonadota; class Gammaproteobacteria; order Burkholderiales; family Casimicrobiaceae; genus CAIWHR01. The sequence continues at coordinate 49,861 of CAWHNE010000022.1, read as the reverse complement.
GAGTATCGCGCGAAAGTCGTTGACGTTGGTCAGTGTCGGGCCGGTGACGACCGCGTCGTCCAGCGCGGCGAAGAAGCCGTGGCCGTCGTTCCGGGCCAGGCTGTCCGCTGGCTTGAGACCCGCGCGCCAGGCGCGCGCGAGCGTGTCCGGTGCGACGATCGCGCCGGCGATTTCATCCTGCCCGTCGACGCCATCAGTATCGCCCGCAAGAGCGAAGATCCCGGACCGGCCGTCGAGCGCGATCGCGAGCGCGAGCAGGAATTCGACGTTGCGGCCGCCACGGCCGTCGCCGCGCACGGTCACCGTCGTCTCACCGCCGGAGATCAGCACGCACGGCGGCGTGAACGGCTCGCCGTGCACGGCTACGTGCAGCGCGATGCCTGCCATCACCTTGCCGACGTCGCGCGCCTCGCCTTCTATCGCGTCGCCGAGGATCGCCGGCGCGACGCCCGCTTCGCGCGCGACGCGTGCCGCCGCCTCGAGCGCGAGCCGTGGGGTCACGATCATGCGCACCTCGGCCCGCGCGAGTCGCGGGTCGCCGGGCTTCACGGTCTCGCCAGAGCCCGACTCGAGCACGCGGCCGACGTTCGCGGGAAGGTCGATCCCGTAGCGTCGCACGATGTCGAGTGCGTCAGCGCACGTGGTCGGATCCGCGACCGTCGGCCCCGAAGCGATGTCGACCGGGTTGTCGCCAGGGACGTCCGACATGAGCAGCGTCACAACGCGCGCCGGATGGCAGGCGGCGGCGAGGCGCCCGCCCTTGATCGCCGAGAGATGCCGGCGCACGCGATTCATCTCGGAGATCGTCGCGCCGGATGCGAGCAGCGCGCGGTTGACGCGTTGCTTGTCCTCGAGCGTGAGCCCCGGCGCCGGCAAGGCGAGCAGCGCGGAACCGCCGCCCGAAATCAGCGCGACGACGAGATCGTCCGGCGCGAGGCCCGAGACCAGATCGACGATGCGTCTTGCCGCGTCCACGCCCGCCGCGTCGGGCACCGGATGCGCTGCCTCGACGATGGCGATCCGCTGGCACGGCACGGCGTAGCCGTAGCGCGTGACGACGAGACCGCTCAGGGGTCCGGGCCAAGCGTCCTCGAACGCCTTGGCCATCGCAGCCGACGCCTTCCCGGCACCGATCACGATCGTGCGTCCGCGGGGCGGGGAGGGCAGGTGCGGCGGCAGGCAGCGCGCGGGCTGCGCCGCGAGAATCGCCGCGTCGAACATCGCGCGCAGGAGCGGGCGCGGCTCGGTCATCGTCGGAGCGCAGGGGGCTCAGCGCGCGATCGGCTTCTGGCCGATCTCGAAGTTGGCGAGCTTCTCCAACGCGCGCACGAGCGCCGAGTGGTCGAGCGCGGCATCGCCGTTCGCTGCGCACGCGTTGAAGAGCTCCTGTGCGGTCGCGGTGTTCGGCAGCGCGACGCCGAGCGCCCGGCCGGTCGAAAGCGCGAGGTTCAGGTCCTTCTGGTGCAGCTCGATCCGGAAGCCGGGCGCGAACGTGCGTTTGACCATTCGCTCGCCGTGGACCTCGAGGATCCGCGACGACGCGAAGCCACCCATCAGCGCCTGCCGTACCTTCGCCGGGTCGGCGCCGGCCTTCGCCGCGTAGAGGAGCGCCTCGCCGATCGCCTCGATCGTCAGCGCGACGATGATCTGGTTCGCCACCTTCGTCGTCTGGCCGTCGCCGACGCCGCCGACGAGCGTAATGTTCTTCCCCATGAGCTCGAAGAACGGCTTGACGCGCGCGAACGCCGCCTCGGTGCCTCCCACCATGATGGTGAGCGATGCGGCCTTCGCGCCGACCTCGCCGCCCGACACCGGCGCGTCGAGATAGTCGCAGTCGAGCGCGGCAATCTTCCGCGCGAACTCCTTCGTCGCGAGCGGCGAGATCGAGCTCATGTCGATCACGGCCTTGCCCTTCGCGAGCCCTGCCGCGACCCCGTCCGCGCCGAACAGCACCGCTTCGACGTGCGGTGTGTCCGGCACCATCGCGAACACGAATTCCGATTTCTGCGCGACCTCCTTCGCTGTCGAGCAGCGGATCCCGCCGGCGTCGACCAGCGCCTGCGGGACGCCGGAGCGACTGCACAGGTGCGCGCGGTGTCCGCCCTTGATCAGGTGGCCCGCCATCGGCGCGCCCATGATCCCCAACCCAATGAATCCTACGTCGGCCATTTCCGTCCCTTTCGTCCGCGGCGCGCGCTACACGCCGTGCGCGGCGCGCCAGCCGAGCCCGTCGTCCGTTCCGCCCTTCGGCTTGTACTCGCAGCCGATCCAGCCGTCGTAGCCGATCGCGTCGAGGAATCCGAAGAGGAAGCGGTAGTTGATCTCGCCCGTGCCCGGCTCATGGCGGCCCGGGTTGTCGGCGAGCTGGACGTGCGCGATACGCGCGAGGTTCGCCTGGATCGTGCCTGCGAGCTCGCCTTCCATCCGCTGCATGTGGTAGATGTCGTACTGCAGCCAGAGATTCGTCGAGCCCGTATCGCGGATGATATCGAGCGCCTGTCGCGTGCGCGAGAGAAAGAAGCCCGGAATGTCGAAGGTGTTGATCGGCTCGATCAGCAGGCGGATGCCGGCGGCGCCCAGTTGGTCGGCCGCAAAGCGCAGGTTCGACACGAACGTCGAGCGACGCTGCTCGACCTCGACGCCAGCCGGTGCGATTCCCGCGAGGCAGTTGACCTGTCGGCACCCGAGCGCCTTCGCATAGTCGATCGCGCGCCCGACGCCGTCCTGGAATTCCCCGACGCGCGCCGGATCGCAGGCGTTGCCCCGGTCACCCTTCGCCCAGTCACCGGCGGGCAGGTTGTGCAGCACCTGCACGAGCCCGTGCTTCGCGAGACGATCCGCGAGCGCTTCTTTCGGGTACGCGTACGGAAACAGGTACTCGACGCCCTTGAAACCCGCCTTTGCGGCGGCCTCGAAGCGGTCGAGGAAGTCGAGCTCGTTCCAAAGCATCGTCAGGTTGGCGGCGAGCTTGATCATGATGTCCGTTTCGTGATAACGGTCGTCCCCGCGCGGGCGGGGACCCAGTGACTTTCCGACAACGACGCTGGATTCCCGCCTTCGCGGGAATGACGGAGTGGAGGCAGTTGCTTCGTCATCGCGGCATTCTCCGTCCGTTTAATCGAGTAGCGCGACCGCGGTCGGCGCGTCTTCCTTGCCCTGCGCGAGCTCCTCGAACTCGACGACGTTGTCGATCTCGGTCCCCATCGCGATGTTGGTCACGCGCTCGAGGATGATCTCGACCACGACCGGCACCTGAAATTCCTGCATCCATTTCTCTGCCTGCTGGATCGCCGGGTCGATCTCCTCCTGCCGGTGCACGCGGATCGCCTTGCACCCCAGGCCCTCGACCACCTTCACGTGATCGACGCCGTAGCCACCGGTCTCCGGTGCGTTGATGTTGTCGAAGGCGAGCGACACGCAGTAGTCCATGTTGAACCCGCGCTGCGACTGCCGGATGAGGCCGAGATAGGAATTGTTGACGACGATGTGGATGTACGGCAGCTTGAACTGCGCCGCGACCGCGAGCTCCTCGATCATGAACTGGAAGTCGTAGTCGCCGGACAGCGCGACGATGCGCCGCGTCGGATCGGCGACGCGAACGCCCAGCGCTGCCGGAATCGTCCACCCGAGCGGGCCGGCCTGACCGCAGTTGATCCAGTGCCGCGGCTTGTAGACGTGAAGGAACTGCGCGGCGGCGATCTGCGAGAGCCCGATCGTCGTCACGTAGCAGGTGTCGTGATCGTCGAACGCGCGATTCAGGCACTGGTAGACGCGCTGCGGCTTCATCGGCACGTTGTCGAAGTTCGTCTTGCGCAGGAGCGTCCGCTTGCGCTCGCGGCACTGGTCGACCCAGACACTGCGATCCGCGAGCTTGCTTGCGGCCTTCCACTCGCGCGCGACCTCGACGAAGAGCAGGAGCGCCGCCTTCGCATCGGACACGATGCCGTAATCGGGTGCGAACACCCGCCCGATCTGCGTGGGCTCGATGTCGACGTGGACGAATTTGCGACCCTTGGAGTAAACGTCGATCGACCCCGTATGCCGGTTCGCCCAGCGGTTGCCGATCCCGAGCACGAAGTCGGACTCGAGCATCGTCGCGTTGCCGTAGCGGTGCGACGTCTGCAGGCCGCACATGCCGGCCATCAGCGGATGGTCGTCGGGGATCGTGCCCCAGCCCATCAGGGTGGGAATCACGGGCACGCCCGTGATTTCGGCGAATTCGACGAGAAGCGCGGACGCGTCCGCGTTCACGATGCCGCCGCCGGCGACGATCAGCGGCCGCTGCGCGTCGTTGAGCATCGCCAGCGCCTTCTCAACCTGCGCGCGCGTCGCGGCCGGCTTGTAGACTGGCAGCGGCTCGTAGGTATCGGGATCGAACTCGATCTCGGCGACCTGGACGTCGAACGGGAGGTCGATCAGCACGGGGCCGGGGCGACCCGAGCGCATGAGATGGAACGCTTGCTGGAACGCGCGCGGCACCTGCGCCGGCTCGCGCACGGTCACCGCCCATTTCGTCACCGGCTTCGCGATCGCCTCGATGTCGACCGCCTGAAAGTCCTCCTTGTACAGCCGTGCCCGCGGCGCCTGGCCCGTGATGCACAAGATCGGAATCGAATCGGCCGAGGCCGAGTAGAGCCCGGTGATCATGTCGGTGCCGGCGGGGCCCGACGTGCCGATGCACACGCCGATGTTGCCGGCGACCGCGCGCGTGTAGCCCTCGGCCATGTGCGAGGCGCCTTCGACGTGGCGCGCGAGGACGTGAGCGATGCTGCCGCGCGCCTTCATCGCGGAATACAGTGGATTGATCGCGGCGCCGGGGACGCCGAACGCGGTCGTGACGCCCTCGCGCTCGAGCACGTGCACGGCGGCGTCGATGGCTCTCATCCTGGGCATGATGTTTCTCCTCGTCCTACCTTGAAATGACAAGCGCCGGAGCGGATCAGTTGTCGCCGAGCAGCGCGTCGAGCCGCAGCCGCGCGATCTTGCCGATCTCGTCGAGGCAGCGTGCGAATTCGGCGTCGCGCGTGTTGCCGATGCGCTCCGAAAGCGCTGCGAGAATCTCCTGCCGGCTCCTCCCCTTGACCGCCATCACGAAGGGAAAGCCGAACTTCTCGCGATAGGCCGCGTTTCCCGCGCGCAGCCGCGCGAGCTCGTCGGCCGAGCAGCGGTCGAGGCCCGCCGAAGCCTGCTCACCGATGGAGTCGGCGGTCATCGTTCCCGCCGCCGCTTCCTTGCCGGCGAGCTCCGGATGCGCACAGATCAGCGCGAGCTTCGCCTCGCGCGGCGCGGCCGCGAGCGCGGCGAGCATCGCACGATGCAACGCATCGACGTTCGCGAACGGACGCCTTTCGTACGCGCGTTCTGCAATCCACGGCGTGTGCTCGAAGATCCCGCCGAGCGCGCGGACGAACTCGGCCTTCGGCGCCGCCGAGAGGGCTGCGAGCGTCGGGTTCGCGACAGCGGTCACCGCGTGTTCTCCGCGGCGAAGGGATGGTGCATTGCCCAGTGCCGCGCGATGTCGACGCGGCGCGCGATCCAGACGCGATCGTGCGCTTCGACGTGATCGAGGAACCGTTGCAGCGCGCGGAAACGACCGGGCCGGCCGAGCAGACGGCAGTGCATCCCGACCGACATCATCCGCGGCGCCTCGGCCCCTTCCGCATAGAGGACATCGAAAGTGTCGCGCAGGTACGCGAAGAAGTCGTCGGCCGTGGCGAAACCCGCCGGCGTCACGAAGCGCATGTCGTTCGCGTCGAGCGTGTACGGGACGACGAGATGCGGAAGTGCGCGGCCGGCGGCCGTGCGCACGACGGTCCAGAACGGCAGGTCGTCCCCGTAATAATCGGAGTCGTAAAGGAATCCGCCGTGCTCGACGACGAGCCGTCGGGTGTTCGGGCTGTCGCGTCCGGTGTACCAGCCGGCGGGCGCCGCGCCGGCGAGGCGAGAGATGATTGCGACCGCCTCGCGCATGTGGGCGGCTTCCGTTGTCGGATCGACGTCCTGGTAGTGGATCCAGCGCAAGCCGTGGCAGGCGATCTCGTGGCCGAGCGAAACGAACGCCGCCGTCGCCTCGCGGTTGCGCTCGAGCGCGCGCGCGACGCCGAACACGGTGAGAGGCAGCGACCGGCGCTCGAACTCGCGCAGAATGCGCCAGACGCCCGCGCGCGAGCCGTACTCGTAGATCGACTCCATGCTCATGTGCCGCGCCGGATACGACGGCGCACCGACGATTTCGGAGAGGAACGTCTCGGACCCGGCGTCGCCGTCGAGGACGCAGCGTTCGGCGCCTTCCTCGTAATTCAGGACGAACTGCACGGCCACGCGCGCGCGCTCCGGCCAGTCCGCTGGTGGGACGTCGCGCCCGTGTCCGACGAAGTCGCGCGGCGTCATGCGCGGCGGACACCGAGGAGCGCGCCCAGATCTGTTTCACGCTGCGCGGGTCCCTCGAGGTCGAGGCGGGCGAGCAGGGCGTCGAGATGGGCGCCCATCGTCGCGACGGCGCGAGCGCCGTCGCCGTCAGCGAGGGCATCGACGATCTGCGAGTGCTCGTCGATGCTGCACGCGTTGTCGGCCGCCGGTCCCTGGTGCGCGAGCACGACCAACGGCGTGCGCGCGACGAGCTGCTCGAGGAACGCCGCGAGCACGGTGTTGCCGGCCATGCGCGCGAGCACGCGGTGGAACTCGACCGAAAGTTTGAGCCCGCGGCGCGCGTCACCCGCCGCGTAGGCCTCGCGCTCGGCGCGGGTCGTCACCCTGAGCTCGCGGAGCTGCTCGCGCGTGGCGCGGGACGCGAGCGAGGAGACGATCGCCCCTTCGATTGCCCGGCGCGCGGCAAAGAGATCGCGCGCTTCCTCGGCCGTGGGGCTCGCGACGACGGCGCCGCGGTTGGGCCGCAAGTCGACGAGCCGCAGGTGCGCGAGGCGCGCGAGTGCCTTCCGGATTACCGCACGCGTGACGCCGAAGAGCTCGGCGAGGGCAACCTCCTTGAGCTTCGTTCCCGGTGGCAGCCGGTGGTCGAGGACTGCCTCGTGGATCGTCGCGCAGATCCGGTCGTCGCCGCTCGCACCGTTCCCGGCGAAGAGCGGCGGCACGTCGGAAGGACCGCGCACGTTGCGCGAGCGTGCGCCGCGGCGGGCGGGCGCGCGCGCAGAGCGCGAAGACGGCAGGCGGGTCATTTGTGTCGACAGAAGCGAACCAGGATTGTAAACAATAAATCCAGCCATGCAAGGGGTAGATTGAGCACAAATCAACCCCGGATAGGTGCGGCCGCAGCAGACGAGAGCTACCTGCTTGCACAACCCATTGTTTCAATACAAGCACCATGACATTGCAGCGCAGCATGAGAACAATCATATCAATTTGTGTGTACAAAATACAATGTGATTGTTGACATCGAGTGACGAGCATGCGACAGTGCGCGCCCGGAGGAGAAACGCAATGGGCAGGCTCACGACGCACGTGCTCGACACCGCGAACGGTCGCCCGGCGGGCGGCGTGCGGGTCAGCGTGTACCGGATCGGCGGCGCCGGCGAGCGGTCGCTCTTGCATGAGACGACCACGAACGGCGACGGACGTTGCGATGCGCCCTTACTCGAGAATGGTGCGTTCGAGGTGGGCATCTACGAGCTGGTCTTCGGCGCCGGCACGTACTTCGCCACGCAGGGCGCGACGCTCCCGCGACCGCCGTTCGTCGGCGACGTGGTGCTACGATTCGGCATCGCCGACGCGGCGCAGCATTATCACGTGCCGCTCCTCGTATCGCCGTGGAGCTGGTCGACGTATCGGGGCAGTTGACAAGAAGGTAGCGGCGCGAGCCGGGAAGCAGGGGCCCCGCGCGCGGGTAGCGCGTGGGGATGCGACCGAGGCGAGCCGACGCAAGCGGCCGACGACTCGGCGCGACAAAATGCGCGGGCCGTGCGGAGGCCGCGAGGAGGCGGGCATGGCGGGCAAGCGGAAGACGGCGGCGGACGGCGACCCGATCCGTTTCGTGCTCGATGGCGAGATTCGAGTCGTCGGTGGCGTCGCGCCGACGAAGAGTGTGCTCAACTTCCTGCGCGATGACCTCGGCCGGACCGGGACCAAGGAAGGCTGCGCGGAGGGCGACTGCGGCGCATGCACGGTGGTTCTGGGTGAGCTCGACGGCGACCGCGTGCGCTTCCGCGCCGTGAACTCGTGCATCCAGTTCTTGCCCGCGCTCGACGGCAAGGAGCTCATCACCGTCGAGAGTCTCAAGGGCGCCGACGGGTCGCTGCATCCCGTGCAGCAGGCGCTGGTCGATTGCCACGGTTCGCAATGCGGGTTCTGCACGCCTGGATTCGTCATGAGCCTCTTCGCGCTCTACAAGACGCGGCAGGGTCCCTCGCGTGAGGAGATCAACGACGCGCTCGCCGGCAACCTTTGCCGTTGCACCGGCTACCGGCCGATCGTCGACGCCGGGGTGAGGATGTACGAATACGGGGCGGGAACCGAGGACCGTCACCAGCACTGGATGAACTGCTCGTTCTCGTCGGCGTCCGACCGCGAGCTCACGCAGAGCGAGCGCGAGATGGTTGAGCGTCTGCGCGCGATCCGCCGCCGCGAGACGCTCGTGGTGCGCCACGGCGCCGCGACGCTGTTCGCGCCGACGACGGTGAAGGATCTTGCGGCGCTGCGTGAGGCGCATCCGGACGCCAGGATGCTCGCGGGCGGCACGGACGTCGGGCTCTGGGTCACCAAGCAGCACCGCGACCTCCCGACGACCCTCTACGTCGGCAACGTGGACGAGTTGAAGGAGATCCGCGACACGGGTGCGGGCCTCGAGATCGGCGCCGCAGCGAGCCTCACCGACGCGTACGACGCGCTCGTCGCGCGCCATCCCGAGCTCGCAGAGCTGTACCGCCGCTTCGCGTCGCCGCCGATCAGGAACGCGGGCACGCTCGGCGGCAACATCGCCAACGGCTCGCCGATCGGCGACTCGATGCCTGTCCTGATGGTGATGGGCGCGACTCTCGTGCTGCGTCGGGGCAAGCGGACGCGCGAGGTCCCGCTCGACGCGTTCTATCTCGCGTACCAGAAGACGGCGCTCGAGCCGGGCGAATTCGTCGAACGCGTGCGCGTGCCGCATGCCGTGCCCGGCGCGCTCCTCCGCACCTACAAGATCTCGAAGCGGTTCGATCAGGACATTTCCGCCGTCTGCGGCGCATTTCGCATCGTGCTCGAGCGCGGGCGCGTTGCGGAGGCGCGGATCGCGTACGGCGGGATGGCGGCGACGCCGAAGCGCGCGGTGGCGGCGGAACGCGCGCTCGGCGGACGCGAATGGAACGAGGCGGCTGCGGAGGCGGCGATGGCGGCGCTCGCCGACGATTACGCGCCGATCACCGACATGCGTGCGAGCGGCGCGTACCGAAAGAGCGTCGCGCGCAACCTGCTCCGGCGGTTCTGGCTCGAGACGTCGGGCCGGAAAGCGGCGACGCAGGTCGTCGAATTCGCAGCCTGAGCGCGGAGGCCGGGGAATGGACAGACATCCAGCCGGAGGCGTGGGGACGCCGCTGCCCCACGACAGCGCGCACCTGCACGTCACCGGCGAGGCGGTGTACACGGACGACATTCCAGAGGTCCGCGGGACGCTTCACGCGGCGATCGGGATGAGCGAGCGCGCGCACGCACGGATCAAGTCGATCGACTTGACGCGGGTCCGTGCCGCGCCGGGCGTCGTCGGTGTGCTAACCGCGAAGGACGTGCCCGGCAAGAACGACTACGGTCCCGTCATCGCCGACGACCCGATTTTCGCAACGACGCTCGTCCAGTATTACGGCCAGTCGATCTTCGCCGTGGCGGCGCGCACCGTCGACGAGGCGCGGCGGGCGGCCCGACTCGCGGTGATCGAATACGAGGACTTGAAGCCGATCCTCACGGCGGAGGCCGCCGTGCGCGCCGGCTCGTTCGTGCTGCCGACCGAGCGGATGCAGCGCGGCGACCCGGCCGCGGCGATCGCCGGGGCGCCGCATCGGCTCTCCGGCCACATCCGCATCGGCGGCCAGGAGCAGTTCTATCTCGAAGGAATGATTGCGTACGCCGTGCCGGAGGAGGACGGCACGATGCTGGTCTACAGCTCGACGCAGCACCCGGGCGAGATCCAGCACCAGGTCGCGCACGCGCTCGACGTCGACGCGAACGACGTCGTCGTCGACTGCCGGCGGATGGGCGGCGGCTTCGGCGGCAAGGAAAGCCAGCCCGGTCTCTTCGCGTGTATCGCCGCGCTGTTCGCGCAGAAACTGAAGCGCCCGGTCAAGCTGCGCGCCGACCGCGATGACGACATGCTGATCACCGGCAAGCGCCACGACTTCATCACCGACTACGAGGTCGGCTTCGACGGCGACGGGCGCATCCTCGGCGTCACGTTCACGCTGGCAGGTCGCTGCGGCTATTCGGCCGATCTGTCGGGTTCGATCAACGATCGCGCGATGTTCCACAGCGACAACTGCTACTACCTCTCCGACGTCGCAATCACGAGCTACCGCTGCAAGACCAACACCCAATCGAACACGGCATTCCGCGGCTTCGGCGGGCCACAGGGGATGATCGGCATCGAACAGGTCGTCGACGAGATCGCGCGGCACCTGGATCGGGACCCGCTCGATGTGCGCAAGATCAATTTCTACGGCACGACCGATCGTAACGTCACGCACTATCACCAGACGATCGTCGACAACGTGATCCACGAGATCGTGGACGAGCTCGAGACGACCTCGGACTACCGGCGCCGGCGCGAGGCGATCCGTGCGTGGAACCGGGAGAGCCCGCACCTCAAGCGTGGCATCGCGCTCACGCCCGTCAAGTTCGGCATCTCGTTCACGGCGACGCACCTGAACCAGGCCGGCGCGCTCGTCCACGTCTACACGGACGGCACGGTGCTGCTGAACCACGGCGGCACCGAGATGGGGCAGGGCCTGTTCACGAAGGTCGCGCAGGTCGTCGCGACCGAGCTCGCGATCGATGTCGACCGGATCCGCGTCACCGCTTCGGACACGAGCAAGGTGCCCAACGCGTCGGCGACCGCGGCCTCGTCGGGCGCCGACATCAACGGCAAGGCGGCGCAGGCCGCGGCCAGGACGCTGCGCGAGCGGCTTGCCGCATTCGCCGCCGAGCACTTCAAGGTGCCCGTGACGGACGTCGCCTTCGCCGACAACGCGGTGAGCGTCGGCGGCAGGACCATGCCGTTTGCCGAGCTCGTCCGGCTCGCGTACTTTGCGCGCGTGTCGCTGTCGGCGACCGGCTTTTACCGGACGCCGAAGATCGGTTACGACCGCAAGACGTGGAGCGGCAACCCCTTCTACTATTTCTGCTACGGCGCCGCGGTGTCCGAGGTGATCGTCGACACGCTGACTGGCGAGAACCGGCTGCTGCGCGTCGACATCGTGCACGACGTCGGCCGCTCGCTCAATCCGGCGATCGACATGGGACAGATCGAGGGAGGATTCATCCAGGGGATGGGCTGGCTCACGACGGAGCACCTGTGGTGGAACGAGCGAGGCAAGCTGATGACGCACGCGCCGTCCACCTACAAGATCCCGGTCGCGAGCGACGTGCCGCCGGTGTTCAACGTGAAGATCTTCGAGTCGGGGATCAACGCGGAGGATTCGATCCACCAGTCGAAGGCCGTCGGCGAGCCGCCGCTCATGCTCGCGATCTCGGTCCACCAGGCCATCAAGGACGCCGTCGCGGCCAGCGCCGACTACCGCGCGAGCCCGCGGCTCGACACGCCCGCGACAGCCGAAGAGATCCTGCGCTCGATCGAGGAGCTTGCCGTGCGCGCCGGCGCCCCCGCGTTGGCGGGAGCCGTCGAGAAGGTGGAGGCGTGAGCTACTGGATCGACGCGCTCGTGCGCCGCCTCGCCTGCGGCGAGCGGGCCGTGCTCGTCACGGTCGTGTCGGTGCGCGGCTCCGTGCCACGCGGACCCGGTACGCGGATGGTCGTCACCGCCGATGCGGTCGACGGCACCATCGGAGGGGGTCACCTCGAGCACTCGGCGATCGGCATCGCGCGCGACATGCTCGCCGCGAGCGGCGCGCCCATGTTCGAGCAACGACGTTTTCCGCTCGGCGCAAGCCTCGGCCAGTGCTGCGGCGGTCTCGTCAATCTCGTCTTCGAGCCGGTCGGCGCGGACGCGGGTTGGGTCGACGCGCTCGCGGCACTGCGCCGAAGCGGTGTGGCCGCCGTCGTCACGACGCCGGTCGAGCGGGCGACCGCTGGGCGGCTGATCGTGACGCCCGGCGGCGTCAGCGGTTCGCTGGGCGATGCGGCGCTCGACGCCGCCGTCGCCGTGGCGGCGCGTGCGCTCCTCGCAAGCGGCGAGGGCGCGCGACTCGAGCGGATCCACGACGCGGGTGACATGCCGGTGTTCCTCGATCCGGTGCGCGATCACGGGTTTGGCGTCGTGCTGTTCGGCGCGGGCCACGTCGGCCGCGCGCTGGTCGATCTGCTCGCGCGCTTGCCGTGCCGGGTCACGTGGGTCGACGAACGCGAGTCCGAATTTCCGTCGGCGGTGCCGAACAACGTGACCGTGGTCATCACCGACACGCCGGAAGTGGAAGTCGTGGCGGCACCGGCCGGCGCGTATTTCCTGGTGATGACGCACAACCACGCGCTCGACCAGACGCTCGCCGAGGCGATCCTCGCTCGCTCGGACTTCGCGTACTTCGGATTGATCGGCTCGGTGGCGAAGCGGCGCCAGTTCGAGCGCCGGATGGCCGCGCGCGGCATTGCGCCCGCGCGCTTCGCCGACATGACGTGTCCGATCGGCGTATCGGGCATCAAGGGCAAGGAGCCCGCGACGATCGCGGTGGCCGTGGCCGCGCAGCTGCTGCAGGTGCGGGAGCGCGCGGGTGCGGCGGCGATGGTCCAGGGCGACAGCGCGGGCGAGGCGCGGGCATGACGGCCGGGCGCGCCGATGCGCGGGCGGACGGCGCCACGCCGCGGCTCGAGCTCTCGGGCATCACCAAGATCTACCCGTCGGTCGTCGCGAACGAGAACGTCGACCTCACCGTGATGCAGGGAGAGATCCATGCGGTGCTCGGCGAGAACGGCGCCGGCAAGAGCACGCTGATGAAGATGATCTACGGCGTCGTCAAGCCCGACGGCGGCGAGATGCGCTGGGAGGGGCAGCCGGTCGTCGTCGCCAATCCGGCGCACGCGCGCGAGCTCGGCATCAACATGGTGTTCCAGCACTTCTCGCTGTTCGAGACGCTCTCCGTCGTCGAGAACGTCGCGCTCGCGCTCCCCGGCCGCGCCGACCTGACGGCACTCTCCCGCCGGATTACCACGGTGTCGGAGAAGTACGGCCTGCCCGTCGACCCGCGCCGCATCGTGCATTCGCTGTCGGTCGGCGAGCGCCAGCGGGTCGAGATCACGCGGTGCCTCCTGCAGACGCCGAAGCTCCTCATCATGGACGAGCCGACGTCGGTGCTGACGCCGCAGGCCGTGCGCAAGCTCTTCGAAACGCTGCGCCTACTCGCTGCCGAGGGCTGCTCGATCCTCTACATCAGCCACAAGCTCGACGAGATCCAGGAGCTCTGCCACATGGCGACCGTCCTGCGCGGCGGCAAGGTGACCGGCCACTGCGTTCCGTCGGACGAGTCGCCCAAGTCGATGGCGCGGATGATGATCGGCAAGGACCTGCCGGTCTGCGAGCACGGCGCGGCGAAGGAGGGCGGAGAGGTGCGTCTCAAGATCGCGGGGCTCTCGCACGCTGCCGACGATCCCTTCGGCACCGATCTCCGCGATCTGCATCTCGAGGTGCACTCGGGCGAGATCGTCGGCATCGCCGGCGTTTCGGGCAACGGGCAGCAGGAGCTCCTCTACTCGCTCTCGGGCGAAGCGCCGCTTGCCGAGCGGTTCCCCGTGCAGATCTGCGGCTTCGAGGCCGGTCGCGCGGCGCCGGGACGCCGCCGCCGTGCCGGGCTCTGCTTCGTGCCGGAGGAGCGGCTCGGGCGGGGTGCCGTGCCGACGATGTCGCTCGCGGAGAATGCGATCCTGACCGCGGCGCGCAGCCGGAAGTTCGTGCGGCGCTCACTCATCGACTTCGGGCGCGCGCGCGAGTTCGCGGCGGAGTGCATCGAGAAGTACAACGTCAAGTGCGGCGGAACGCAGGCGCAGGCGCGCTCGCTGTCGGGCGGCAATCTCCAGAAGTACATCGTCGGGCGCGAGATCCTGCAGGAGCCGAAGGTGCTGATCGTCGCGCAGCCGACGTGGGGCGTCGACGTTGGCGCGTCGGCGTTCATCCGGCAGTCGATCATCGACCTGCGCAACCGCGGCTGCGCCGTGCTCGTCATCTCGGAGGAACTCGACGAGCTGTTCGAGATCTGCGACCGCATCGCGGTGATCGCGAAGGGTCGGCTCTCGCCCGCGAAGCGCGCGAGCGAGACCAACGTCGAGGAGATCGGCGTCTGGATGAGCGGCATGTGGCCGGGTGCGGACGCCGTGGAAAAGGCGAGCCATGTGGAAGCTTGAGAACCGGCCGGAAGCCTCGAATGCGATGCGCTACGCATCGCCGGCGATCGCCGTCATGCTGACGCTCGTCTGCGGGATGCTCGTGTTCGTGGCGCTCGGCAGGAACCCGGTCGAGGGGTTCCGCATCTTCTTCCTGAATCCGGTGCGCGACCTCAACGCGATCACCGAGCTCCTGCTCAAGGCCACGCCACTCATGCTGATCGCCGTCGGGCTCGCGGTCGGTTTTCGCGCCAACGTCTGGAACATCGGTGCCGAAGGCCAGTTCCTGATGGGCGCCGTCGCGGCGACGGGCGTTGCGCTCGGCTTCCAGAAATCGGACAGCGCGCTCGTGCTGCCGGCGATGGTCGTCGCGGGCGCCCTGGGCGGCGCGCTGTGGGCCGCGATCCCGGCGCTGCTCAAGACGCGTTTCAACGCGAACGAGATCCTGACCTCGCTGATGCTCGTCTACATCGCACAGCTCGCGGTGTCGTGGCTCGTGTTCGGGCCCTGGAAGGACCCGGCGGGCTTCAACTTTCCGCAGACCGAGACGTTCACCGACGCGGCGCTCCTGCCGATCCTGATCGAGGGGACTCGGCTCAACTTTGCGTTCGTCATCGCGCTCGCCGTGCTCGCCGCGGGCTACGTCTTCATGCAGAAGAGCTACACCGGATTCAAGATGCGCGTCGCCGGCGAGTCGGCGGCCGCGGCGCGCTACGCCGGCTTCTCCGCCGAGGGCATGATCTGGATCGGGCTCTGCGTGGGCGGCGCCGCCGCCGGCATCGCCGGAATGGCCGAGGTCGCGGGCCCGGTGGGCCAGCTCACCGACAAGATCAGCAGCGGCTACGGCTTCGCGGCGATCATCGTCGCGTTCGTCGGCCGCCTGAACCCGATCGGGATCTTCTTCGCGAGCCTCTTGATGGCGCTGCTCTACATCGGCGGCGAGCAGGCGCAGCAGTACATGAACCTGCCGTCGTCGATCTCGAAGGTGTTCCAGGGAATGCTGCTCTTCTTCCTGCTGGGCTCCGACGTGTTCATCCAGTACCGGCTCAAGCGTCCCGCTGCAGTCCACTAGAGCCGATGGACAACATCGTCACCTCGATGCTGTTCGCGACGATCGTCGCGGGCACGCCGCTCATCATCACGGCGCTGGGCGAGCTCGTGACCGAGAAGTCCGGCGTGCTGAACCTGGGCGCGGAAGGGATCATGGCGGTCGGCGCGATCGCCGCCTTCGCGGTCGCGCACGATTCCGGCAGCACATGGGCGGGCGTCGCCGCCGGCCTCCTCGCGGGCGCCGCGATGAGCCTCATCTTCGCGGTGCTGACGCTGACGCTGATGGCGAACCAGGTCGCCTCGGGGCTCGCGCTGTCGATCTTCGGTGTCGGACTGTCCGCGTTCATCGGCAAGCCGTACGAATCGGAGACGATGCTCGCCGTCCCGGCGATCAGGATCCCGCTCTTCGCCGACATTCCGGTGCTCGGGCCGGCGCTGTTCGACCAGCAGTCGCTCGTCTACCTGTCGTGGCTTCTGTTCGTCGGCGTCGCGTGGTTCCTCTACCGGTCGCGCGCGGGGCTCGTGCTGCGCGCCGTTGGCGAGTCGCCCGTGTCGGCGCACTCGATCGGTTATCCGGTGATCCGCATCCGCTACCTCGCGACGATCTTCGGCGGCGCGATGGCCGGCGTCGGCGGCGCGTTCCTGTCGGTGTTCTACACGCCGCTGTGGGTCGAGGGGATGGTCGCGGGGCGCGGCTGGATCGCGCTCGCGCTCGTCGTGTTCGCGACGTGGCGGCCGGTGCGGGTCCTCGTCGGCGCGTACCTGTTCGGCGGCGTGATGATCACGCAGCTCTTCCTGCAGGGATCGGGCGCGCAGATCGACATCCCGTCGCAGTTCCTGTCGTCGCTGCCGTACTGGGCGACGATCATCGTGCTGGTCGTGATCTCGCGCAACGTGCAGACGATCCGGCTGAACTCGCCGATGTCGCTCGGCCAGCCGTACCGGCCGGACTAGCGGCGCGAGCGGGCGGCGGGAGTGGTATCGTCGCTTCGCGGCGGCGACGCGAGGGGTGCCGCCCGGGAGCGAATCGACCGGCGGGCGGCCGAAGGTTTTCATCACAGCGTTGAGGAGAGGAACGATGTTCGATCGCAGAAAGTGGATGGGGGCGGCCGGGGCAATCGCGGCGGTGATGTGGGCGGGGACGGGCGGCGCGCAGGCGCCGGCGCAGACGCCGGTCAAGGTGGGGTTCGTCTACGTGAGCCCGATCGGCGACGCCGGGTGGACGTTCCAGCACGACCAGGGGCGCAAGCAGATGGAGGCGGCGCTCGGCGGCAAAGTGCAGACGAAATACGTGGAGAACGTCGCCGAGGGCGCGGACGCCGAGCGCGTGATCCGCGAGCTCGCGCAGAGCGGCAACACGATCATCTTCACGACGAGCTTCGGCTACATGAATCCGACCGAGAAGGTCGCGAAACAGTTTCCGAAACAGGACTTCATGCACGCGACCGGCTACAAGAGCGGGCCCAATTTCGGCAACTACAACGCGCGCTTCTACGAGGGTCGCTACCTGACCGGGGTGATCGCAGGCAAGATGACGAAATCGAACATTCTGGGTTATGTCGCCGCGTTTCCAATCCCCGAGGTCTTGCAGGGGATCAACGCGTTCGCGCGTGGCGCGCGCAGTGTTAACCCGAAGGCCGAGGTGCGCGTGATCTGGGTCAACTCGTGGTACGACCCGGGCAAGGAGCGCGAGGCCGCGCTGACGCTGATCTCGCAGGGGGCGGACGTCGTCACGCAGCACACCGACTCGACGGCCGTCGTGCAGGCCGCCGAGGAGAAGGGCAAGTGGGCGTTCGGCTACCACTCCGACATGTCGAAATACGGCCCGAAGGCGCATCTGACTGCGACCACGCACCAGTGGGGCGACTTCTACACGAAGCAGGTGCAGGAGGTGCTCGCGGGCACGTGGAAGCCGACGACCACGTGGGGTGGCTACAAGGAGGGAATGATCAAGCTCGCGCCTCTGAACGCGGCGATTCCGGCCGATCTCAAGGAATCGATCGTGAAGCTCGAGGGTCAGCTGAAGGCGGGCACGTTCCATCCATTCGCGGGGCCGGTGAAGGACCAGGACGGCAAGGAACGCGTGGCCGCGGGCAAGACGATGTCCGACGACGAGCTCGGCAAGATGGACTACTACGTCGAAGGCGTCGGTTCCAAGCTGCCGAAGAAGTAACCGCGTTCTACGCCGGATCCGGGACCCGCCGCCGCGGGGGGGCCCGTGCCTGCTGCACGCGGGCGCCCGGTCGGCGCCGGCTCGCGCAACACGCAACGCCATGGATGCCTATCTCCTCGACTGGCTGAACCTGCTCGTCCGGTGGCTGCACCTGATCGCCGGCATCGCGTGGATCGGCGCGTCGTTCTACTTCGTGATGCTCGACAACTCGCTCGCCCCGCCGTCGAGGCCGACCGACCGCGAGCGCGGAGTCTTCGGTGAGCTGTGGGCCGTCCACGGCGGCGGCTTCTACCTGAGCCAGAAGTTCCTGACAGGCCCCAAGGGTGAGCCGCTGACCGAGCACCTCCACTGGTCGAAGTGGGAGGCGTACACGACGTGGCTCTCGGGCATGGGGCTTCTCGCCCTGATCTACTGGATCGGTGCGGGAACCTATCTCATCGACCGGTCGGTCTGGGACATCCCGGCCGGCGCCGGCATCGCGATCAGCGTCGCGGTCATCGTCGGCGGCTGGCTCGTCTACGACGGCCTGTGCCGGGTCCTGCGCGGCCGCGAGAACCTGCTCGCCGCGCTCGTGTTCGCGTTCGTCGTGCTCGCGTGCTGGGCGCTCTTCCACGTGTTCAGCGCGCGCGCGGCCTACGTGCACGCGGGCGTGATGATCGGCACGATCATGGTCGCGAACGTGTTCTTCGTGATCATCCCCGGCCAGAAGAGGATGGTCGCCGACATCCGCGCCGGGCGTGATCCCGATCCGGCGCCGGGCCTCGCGGGCAAGCAGCGCTCGGTGCACAACACGTATTTCACGCTGCCCGTGCTGTTCGTGATGATCAGCAACCACTACCCGATGACCTACGGGCACCCCTACGGCTGGGCGGTGCTCGCCGCGCTCATGCTCGCGGGCGTGCTGATCCGGCAGTTCTTCGTGCTCCGGCACAAGGGCGCGGTGAAGCCGTGGCTGCCGGTCGCGGCCTGCGCGATCATCGCCGGCGTGGCGGTCGCGATCGCGCCGCGAGGCACGGCGCCGGGTGCGGCCCCCGTCGCGTTCGCCGACGTGCAGCGGGTGATCGGGGAGCGCTGCGTCCCATGCCATGCCGCTCAGCCGAAGCAAGAGGGCTTCGCGCAGCCGCCGAAGGGCATCGTGCTCGAAACCGCCGAACAGCTCGCGGGGCAGGCCGCGAAGATCGGCGAGACGGTCGCCAACGGCTACATGCCGATTGGCAACCTGACGCAGATGACGGCCGACGAGCGCGCGCTCGTCGCGGCGTGGGTCGCACAGGGCGCGAAGACGCGATGATGGCGGCGGGAGCCGTGTCCGCGCCGCAGGAGAGCGCGTCCGGCCCGACGGTGTTCCGCGGCCAGATCCTCCATTTCACCGACGATCCGGCGGTCGCCGGCGAGCGCGCGCACATCTATCACGAGGACGGCGCGCTCGTCGTGCGCGACGGGCGTGTCGTGCGCGCCGATGACTGGCGGGCGGTATCCGCGTCGCTGCCGGCCGACGCCGTCGTCGTCGATTGCGCGGGTCGGCTCCTCATGCCCGGCTTCATCGACACGCACGTCCATTATCCGCAGTCCGACATCATCGCTTCGTACGGCGAACAGCTTCTCGAGTGGCTCGAGCGCTACACGTTCCCGACCGAGCGGTTGTTCGACGATTCGACGCACGCCCGCGAAGTTGCGTCGTTCTTCCTGGACGAGATGCTACGTAACGGCACGACGACGGCAATGGTGTTCGCCACCGTGCATCCCGAATCGGTCGACGCGATCTTCGACGAGGCGCGGCAGCGCCGGATGTGCATCGCCGCGGGCAAGGTGCTGATGGACCGCAACTGCCCGGAGTTCCTGCGCGACACAGCGGAATCGGGGTTCGAGGACAGCGCGGCATTGATCGAGCGCTGGCACGGCCGCGACAGGCTGCTCTATGCGGTGACGCCCCGATTCGCCCCGACGTCGACCGACCGCCAGCTCGAACTCGCGGGGCATCTCCTCGACGACCACCCCGGAGTGTTGATGCAGTCGCACGTCGCCGAGAACCTGGACGAGGTGCGCTGGGTGGCCGAGCTCTTTCCGTGGAGCCGCAGCTACCTCGACGTCTACGACCATTACGGGCTCCTCCGTCGCGGTGCCGTCTACGCGCACTGCATCCACCTCGATCGAGAGGACCGGCGGCGGATGGCTGACACCGGCGCCGCGATGTCGTTCTGCGCGACGTCGAACCTCTTCCTCGGCAGCGGCCTGTTCGACCTCGACGCCGCGCGCGAACACGGCGTCGCGGTCGGCATCGGCACCGACGTCGGCGGAGGCACGAGCTTCTCGCTGCTGCGCACGCTGGCCGAGAGCTACAAGGTCGCACAGCTCGCGCGGCAGCGTCTGTCGCCGCTCGCGGCGTTCTACCTCGCGACGCTCGGCGGAGCGCGGGCGCTCGGGCTTGCCGACCGCCTCGGCAATTTCACGCCGGGCATGCCGGCCGACTTCGTCGTGCTCGATCCTGAGGCTACGCCGCTGATGGCCCGCCGCATGGAGCGCGCGCAGGGGCTCGTCGAGGAGCTGTTCGTGCTGATGATGCTGGGCGACGACCGCGCCGTCGCGGCGACGTACGTGATGGGCGAGGAGCGCTGGCGGCGCGCGGCCTGACGCCTTTGGCGCTATTGCGGGGTCGTGTGCATGTACCTCGCGTCGACCGGGCGCGGCCGACGTTGCGCCGGCGCGATCGATTCTTCCGCGCGGGGCGCGGCGCGCGGAGTCCCCACCGCGGTCCGCCATGCTACACTCGTCACGCTCCTTGTCCCCTCGTGACGCGATGCGCCGATTCCTGCTTCCGCTCGCCGCTCTCGCCTTCATCGGTTCGTGGCCGGCAACGCCCGCGTTCGCCGCGTCGCCCACGCTCGACCGGATCAAGGAGAAGGGCGCGATCACCTTCGCCTACCGCGACGGCGCCGCGCCGTTCTCGTTCAAGGATCGCGGCGGCCGGGTCCGCGGCTACAGCGTCGAGATCTGCGTCCGCGCCGCGCTTGCAGTGCAGCGCGAGCTTCAGCTGAAGGAGCTCAGGATCGAGTGGGTGCCGGTCGACGCCGCGACGCGCTTCGATGCGGTGGCGAGCGGCAAGGCCGACGCCGAATGCGGGACGACGACGATCACGCTCGCGCGGATGAAGACCGTCGATTTCAGCCTGCCGATCTTCGTCGACGGGGGCAGTGTCCTCGTGCGCGCGAAGTCGAAGCTCCTGCGGTTTCGCGACCTGAAGGGCAAGCGGATCGCCGTGATTCCCGGCACGACGACCGAGCAGGCGCTCACGCGGGCGCTCAGCGCCGCCGAGGCGCCGGCGACCCTCGTGCCAGTCAAGGACGGCGCGGAGGGCATGGCGCAGCTCGCGCAGAACAAGGTCGACGGCTACGCGGGCGACCGCGTCGTGCTCGCGGGGCTGCGGATGCGTGCGCGAGTTCCCGAGTCGTTCGAGTTTGTTGGCGAGGACTTCTCGTTCGAGCCTTACGCCCTAGTGCTTCCCCGCAACGATGCCGATTTCCGGCTGACGGTGAATACGGCGCTCGCGGGACTTTACCGGACCGGCGACATCGACCCGATTTTCCAGCGCTGGCTCGGCAATCTTGGCAGACCCGGTACGCTGTTGCACTCGATGTTCTACCTCAATACGCTGCCGGAGTGACCATGGTCCCCTCGACCTTCGTCGCCGACGTCGCGCGCGCGGCGCTCGCGGCTTCGGTGTCGCTCATGGCGGTGCTCGCTGATGCGCAGATGACACCTCCGCTGATCCCGCCGTCGTCGAATGGCAAAGCTGCGGCGACCGCCGCCCCGCCCGTCGACGACTGCGGCCAGTGCGGACGCGTCCTGTCGATCAAGCAGACGATGGTGAAGGAGCAGTGGACGCCGCTGGGGACCTCCACGGGCTTCTACGACGACGCGAAGGCGGCCACGCAATTCAAGATCGGCCCCGGGTTGTCGAACCAGGGGAAGGTCATGGTCGGTGCGGCGGGGGGTGCCGGCTATCAGAAGTCGCCCAACTCGTACGAGAAGCCGCGCTGGGACGTGACGGTGAAGCTCGATTCCGGGCAGACGCGCGTTGTGCAGCTCACCTACGAGCCTTACGTGCAGGAAGGCGACCGGGTCCGCATCTCGGGCCGCAACGTCGAACTGGTCAACTAGCGGCGGGCGATGGCGACGGCGGCGCTCGCGATCAGCGACACTCCGGACGGCCGCCGCGTGCTCGCGCTGTCGGGACGCCTCGACGCGACCACGCTCCGCCAGCTCTGGGACGACGCGCACCGCGCGCTCGCCGACGCGCCCACGAAGCCGGTGACGGTCGACGCGGCGGGGATCGACTACTGCGACGGCGCCGGCATCGCGCTTCTCGTCGACCTGGTCGCCCACCCCCGCGCCGCACCGGTCGAGGTCGCGAACCTGCGGCCCGACCACGACGTGCTG
The DNA here is from genome assembly GCA_963830485.1 of uncultured beta proteobacterium. Taxonomy (GTDB): domain Bacteria; phylum Pseudomonadota; class Gammaproteobacteria; order Burkholderiales; family Casimicrobiaceae; genus CAIWHR01. The sequence goes on along the minus strand of CAWHNE010000022.1, from coordinate 27,735 downwards.
TTCAGGCAGTTCGATCCCCAGCGCCTCGAGCACGATCTGGATCCGGAGCCGAAGCGCGCGCCGGTGGTCGAGGAAATCGGCCGCACGGCAGCCGGCATCTGGCGCGACATCCGCAACCAGGTCGAGTTCATCGGCGAGATGGTCGCGGCGCTGGGGAACGCCATCATTCGCCCCGCCGACGTCCGCTGGCGCGATGTCTGGCGCATCTGCGAGCGCGTCGGCGCCGACGGACTGCCGATCGTCGCGCTGATCTCGTTCCTGCTCGGGCTGATCCTCGCGTTCCAGTCGGCGGTGCCGATGCGGCGCTTCGGCGCCGAAATCTTCGTCGCCGATCTGGTCGGCATCGCGATGGTGCGCGAGCTCGGACCGCTGATGACTGCGATCCTGCTGGCCGGTCGCACGGGCGCGGCGTTCGCGGCCGAGATCGGCACGATGCACGTGAACCAGGAAGTCGATGCGCTGACGACGATGGGGCTCGACCCCGTGCGCTTCCTCGTCGTGCCGCGGATCATCGCCGCGCTGCTGATGACGCCGCTCCTCACGCTGTTCGCGATGCTGGTCGGCCTCGCGGGCGGCGCGCTGACGATGCAGTCGTTCTCGATTCCGCTCGTCACCTTCCTGAAGGAGGTCGACAGCGCCGTCACGCCGACCGACTTCCTGGCCGGGTTCGTGAAGTCGTTCGTATTCGCGATCACGATCGCGGGTGTGGGCTGCCTGCGCGGGCTCGAGACCGCCGCCGGCGCGTCGGCCGTCGGCGACAGCACGACGCGCGCCGTGGTTTCGGGCATCATCCTGCTCGTCGTCATCGACGGGATCTTCGCAGTCATCTATTTCATGCTCGATATCTGATGGCTGCGAGCGAACCCGTCATCCGCGTCGAGAACCTGACCGCCGGCTACGACGCGAAGGTGATCCTGCGCGGGCTCAACTTCGAGGTGAACGCCGGCGAGGTGTTCGTGATCCTCGGCGGCTCGGGTTGCGGCAAGAGCACGCTTCTGAAGCACATGATCAGCCTGTACCCGCCGCTCGAGGGTCGCGTGATCATCAACGGCCGCGACATCACCACGGCCGACGGCGACGAGCGGCGCGAGATCATGCGGGGCTTCGGCGTCATGTATCAGTCGGGGGCGCTGTTCGGCTCGATGACGCTGCTCGAGAACGTGCGGCTGGCGCTCGAGGAATACACGGACCTGCCGATGGCGGCGATGGACCTGATCTCGCGGATGAAGCTCGAGCTGGTCGGCCTCGACCAGTTCACCGGCCATCTTCCGAACGAGATCTCGGGCGGGATGCAGAAGCGGGCGGCGATCGCGCGCGCGATGGCGCTCGATCCGGGCATCCTGTTCCTGGACGAGCCCTCGGCCGGCCTCGACCCGATCACCTCGGCCGAGCTCGACGCGCTGATCCGCCGGTTGCAGAAGACGCTCGGCGTCACGTTCGTCGTGGTCACGCACGAGCTGCCGAGCATCTTCACGATCGCCGACCGGGTCATCATGCTCGACAAGCGCACGCAGGGCATCATCGCCGAGGGTGATCCGAAGGTGCTGCGCGACACCAGCGACAATCCATGGGTCCGCCAGTTCTTCCGGCGCGAAGCCGAGCTCGCGGACACCCCCGCCTGACGCATCCGTCATGAGCCAGAAAGCCAACTACTTCAAGCTCGGCCTGTTCGTGATCGGCGCCATCGCCGCCGGCATCGTCGTGCTGCTCATCATCGGCTCGGGCCGCTGGTTCCAGAAGCGGATCCTGATCGAGACGTACTTCAACGAGTCCGTGCAGGGTCTCGACATCGGGTCGAAGCTCAAGGTGCGCGGCGTCGCGATCGGCGAGGTCACGCGGATCGGCTTCACCTACAACCGCTACCAGCTCGACCGCCCGATGTCGGACCGTGCGCGCTTTGTGATGGTGGAGGCGCAGATCGAGCCGCGGCTCTTGGGTGGCCGCGCGGGCGCGGGCGACCTCACCGATCCCGCGAGCGCCGCGCAGGAAGTCGAGCGCGGGCTCCGCGTGCGCCTCGCGCCGCAGGGGATCACCGGCACGAGCTACCTCGAGATCGACTATTTCGATCCGCCGCCGCCACTCCTCCAGATCGACTGGACGCCCGACAACATCTACATCCCGAGCACACGCTCGACGGTCACGGCGCTCGTCAACGCCGCCACCGAAATCGTCGACCGGCTGCACAAGCTCGACATCGAGGGCACGCTCGCCAACCTGAACAAACTGATGGTGACGACGAACGCACGGATCGAGGCGGTCGACGCGAAGACGATCTCCGACCGAACGACGCGCGTGCTGGCCAAGATGGAGACCACGGCTCGACGAACTGAACGCGAGGAAGATCTCGGAGGAGGCGAGCGCGCTGCTCACAGAGGCGCGCGCGTCCAACGCCGAGCTGAAGAAACTCCTCTCCAATCCGGCGACGCAGAAGATTCCCGACGAGGCCATCGCGGCGCTCCAGCGCGTGCGCGCGATCGTCGATGACCCGAACCTCGCGCGCTCCATCCAGAACCTGTCGCGCTCCCTCGGCCGCATCGACCGCATCCTGGGCGGCGGCGAGGCCGACCTCGCGACGACCGTCGAAAACCTGCGCCAGATCACCGACAACCTGCGCGACCTGACCGAGGACGCGAAGCGCTATCCGGCGAACGTGATCCTCGGCGCGCCGCCCCGTCCGCTCGAAGGCCGATGATGACCGCCCGTCCGCGTCCCAGCACTCTCTTGTCGACGTTCGTCGCCGCGGTCGCGCTTGCCGTGCTCGCCGGCGGCTGCTCGTTCTCGCGCCCGGCGCCGGTCAAGCAGGTGTTCCTGGTCGAGACTCCCGCGCCGCCCGCCGCGGCGAAGGCGCACCCGGCCACGCTGCACGTGCGCGCGGTGTCGCTGGCCGCTCCGTTCCGCGGCCGGAGCTTCGTCTACCGTGAGACGGACCTGCGCTACGACTCCGATTTCTACACGGAATTCCTGGTCGCGCCCGCCGCGATGCTCGCCGACGGCACCGCGCGCGCGCTCGATCGCGCCCGCGTGTTCGCCCGCGTGGTACCGCCCGGCTCGCCCCCGGAGGGAGATTTCCTGCTCGACGGGTTCTACGACGCGTTCTACCTCGACCTCCGTGACGCGGGCAAGCCGGCGGCGGAGGTCGTCGCCACGTACTTCCTGTCGCGGGGCGATCCCGCGGCGCCGGTGCCGTTCTGGTCGAAGCAGTACCGGCAGCGCGCGCCGGTGACGGGGTCGGGCGCCGATGCCCACGCAGCAGCGCTGTCCGCCGCGTTCGGTGCGATCGTCGTCGAGCTTGCGGCCGATCTCGCGGCCGTCAATCTGCCCAAGCCCTGAGGGCCGTTACCTAGCCGAGTCGTCTGCGGCGGCCGGTGGCACCAGCTCCACCTTGAGCGGCGACGCTGCGACACGGATGTCGCGCTGCGGCAGCGGCATCGTGATGCCGGCTTCCGTGAACGCGCGCTCGATCATATTCAGGAGGTCGCTCCGGATGCGGCGCGTGTCGCTGGCGGGCTTCATGTCGACCCAGTAGGTGACCGCGAACCAGATCGCGCTGTCGCCGTAGTCGTCGAGGTAGACCTGCGGCGCCGGTTGTTTGAGGACGAGCCCGTGCCGCGCGACGACGTCCTGCAGTGCGTCGCCCGCCCGGCGCAGCGGCGTACCGTAGGCAACGCCGACCCGGATCGTCTGCCGGCCCTCGGAATTCGTGTAGGTCCAGTTGGTGAGCTTGCCTTCGACGAAGGCGCTGTTGGGGATCATCGTCTCGACTCCGTCGCCGCTCAGGATCGTCGAGGCGCGGATGCCGATCGCCGTGACGCGGCCGCGGATGCCGTCGACCTCGACCAGGTCGCCAAGCCGCATCGGCCGCTCGAGCAGCAGCATGAGCCCAGCGACGAAGTTCTTGAGCAGCGTCTGCAGGCCGAAACCCGCGGCGATCGCCAGCGCGCCGCCGAGGAACGCGAAGGCGGTGAACGGAATGCTGGCGCTGAAAAGCGCGAAGACGACGAGGATCGCCGTGAGCAGGAACAGGATCCAGCTCCGCACGAGCGCGGCCGCCTGCGGCTCGACGTTCCGGCGCGCGACGACGATCCGCTCGATGCGGCGCGCGACGAAGCTCGACAGCAGGTAGCCCAGGACGACGATCAGCACCGCGCCCGCGGTCTTGCCGAGTGTCACGCTTCGCGAGACCGTGAGCTTGCGGCCGTCGGCGGTCTCGTAAGAGTCGTCGACGGTCGTCACCTCGTAATTCCAGATCCGGCGTACCGAGAGCCATGCGGCCGCCAGCCGGTCGCGCACACGCTCGGCGAACGACGCCTCACGCCGGCCCTCGAAATCGGCGCGGGCGTGGCGCAGCAGTCGCTCGAGCGGCTGCACGTTGTCGATCGCCCGGCGCGTGTCGCTCTCGCGTTCGCGATACGTGTCGAGCAGCTGCTGCGCATAGACCGCTTCCTCGCCGGTCATCGTGCGCAGCCTCGCTTCCTGCTCCTGCGCGCGCGTGGTTGCAGCGGCGAGCTGCTGGCGGAGGTATTCCTGCCACGTGCGCATCGTCGCGATGGCGCCCACGATCTTTTCGTACATCGCCCTCGACTCGACGGGGTCGTGCGTGGCGATCGCCGCCGCCCGCGACTCCCATGTCGTGCGTTCGCCGTCCCGCACGAGCATGTAATCCTTGAGGAGATTGACGCGCAGCGCTGCCGTCACCGCGACTTCGTGTTTGAGCTCGGCCTCTCGCGTCAGGACGGCGAGGCCCGCTTCGCGCGTCGCGGCATCCTCGCCGCGCGCGGGCGCGGCCTCGCGGGCGCGGGCGAGACGGGCTTGGGCGGCGGTCTTCGCCTCGACAGCCGCCGCCGAGGCGCGAACCGCGCGATCGATCGTGCGATCGAGCGCGGTCCGGCGGGCGTCGAGATCGGCGCGGATCCGCGCGAGCTCGTCGGGCGTGAGCGTGTATTCGGTGCCGGTGGCAGAGAGCTTGCGCACGGCGAGGTCGCGCGAGGCCCCGGCCGCCTCCACCTCTTCGCGCGCGTTTCGCTCGGCGATCTCGAGGAGCTCGCGCGTTGCCTCGTCGGCACGCGCCCTGAGCGCCGCGAGATCGCGTGCCCAGGCGAGCGGCACAGCCGCGGGCAGGCCGATCGCGCGCTCGGCGGCCTCCGCGGCGAGCCGCGCGGCGGCCTGGCTCGCCTTCGATTTGGCGCCGACCTCCTGGCTGTAGCGATCGAACAGCGCGCGGCGGGCGCTCGCGTTCGCGATCCTCGCATCGGCGGTGTCGACGTCGTCGCGCAAGGCGTCGACGGCCAGCACCGAATAAGGCGGCGGCGTCGGAAAGCCCTGCCAGTCGGCAAGCGCCCGATCGGCGGCGGCGTGCTCCTTGCGCGCGGCATCGATCCGGTCGAGGAGGTCGAGTTGCTGCTGGAAGATTCCGGAGAGTTGTCGGGCGAGGATCAGGCGCTCCGCGATGTCGCGGCGAGGTGTCCCCGGCGGCGCGCCGAGAGCGGCGTCGGGTGAGGCCTCGATCTCGGCGAGGCGCTTCTGCGCGGCCTCGAGTTCCTTTCGTATGCTGCTGCGCGCCTCGGAGGCGTCGGTCGCAACCTTCGGCGCCGGGCCCTTGTCGGCGGGCGCGGTCTGGGTTGGCGCGTTCGGGAGCGGGAGCGGTTGCCCGGCGAGTCCGCCGGCCACGACGGACGCGACGATCGCGAGGCAGAGCGCAGCGCGATGCGCGGTTCGGCGCCGGATCCGCATCGGAGTCGTGGCTGCCGCCCTCAAAACAGCGGCGGCAGCCCGGTGCCGCGCTCGGCCGGCGGGGGCGCGCGATCGCCGGTCATCGCGTCCGCCGCGACGACCCAGCCGCCCCCCATCGCCTTGTAGATGTTGACGCTCGACGAGAAGACCGAGGCGCGGAGCGACGCGAGCTGGAGCTGGGCAGGGAAAAGCGACTGCTCGGCCTGCAGCACCGTCGTGTACGACGTGTAGCCGCCGTTGAACTGCAGCGTCGCGAGCTGCGCATAGCTCTTGAGCGCGTTTACGAGACGCTCCTGCGCCGCCTGCTGCTCGACGAGCTTCTGGTTCGCGACGAGGGAGTTGTCGACGTCCGCGAACGCGTTCTGGATCGACAGCCGGTAGTTGTAGAGCGCCGCCTGCTGCGCGGCCTCGGCTTGCGCCACCTGACCGCTCACCGCGCCGAAGGTGAAGATCGGGCCCACGACCGAGCCCGCGTAGCTCCACACGCGTGCCGGGCCGCTGAAGAGATTCGACAGGTCGGCGCTGGCGTTGCCGAGCGCGCCCGTGAGCGAGATCGTCGGGAAATACAGGGCGCGCGCTGCGCCGATCTGCGCGTTCGCGGCGATCAGACTCTCCTCTGCCTGCAGGAGATCGGGGCGACGCGTCAGGAGGTCCGACGGTACGCCCGCGGGTGCCTTCGGAAGCGCGAGATCGTAGACGGACTTGCCGCGCTCGATCGGCCCTGGATTGCGGCCGAGCAGCACCGAGAGCGAATTCTCGGTCTGCGCGATCTGCGACTCGATCAGCGGAATCTGCACGGCCGCGGTCTCGTATTGGGACTGGACCTGCGACAACTGCATCTGCGATACCTGGCCATACTTGAACTGCAGCGCGTAGAGCCGCACGGACTCGCTGTAGGCCCCGAGCGTCTGCTTCGAGATCGCGAGCTGCTCGTCCAGGCCCCGCAGCGTCAGGTAATTGGTCGCGACCGACGCGACGAGCGAGAGAATGACGCCGCGCCGGGCTTCGTCCGTGGCGAGCAGGTTCGCGCGCGCGGATTCGCTCAGGCGGCGGATGCGCCCCCACAGGTCGATTTCCCAGCTTGCGCTGAGCAGCGCCTGGTACGACGACGCCGGGTTGGGGATAAGCCGTGCGATCTCTGGCGTTGTCCCGTCCTCGGTCGTGCGCGCACGGCCTGCAGCGCCGTTGTAGCCGACCTGCGGGAACAGTCCCGAGCGCGTTTGGGTCAGCACGCCCGCCGCCTGCTCGACGTTCGCGACGGCGATCCGGATGTTGAGATTGTGCGCCAGCGCCTCCGCGATGAGGCTGTCGAGCACCGGGTCCCCGAACTGCTTCCACCATTCGGTGTTGGCGGTGTCGGCGGCTTCCTTCGGCTCGAAGCGGAACGCTCCGGGCGTGTCGACCGACGGCCGTGCGTAATCCGGCCCCATCGTGCACCCGGCGGCGAGCGCGCCGGCGAGGCAGACGGCCGCCACGCCGCGCATGTCAGTCACCCTCCTGGGGCGCGTGCGGCGGCGGTGCCGGTTTCGTCTCCGCCGGCGGGGGCGCCGCCTTCCCCTTGCCCTTGCGCTCGGCGAGCGTGTCGAACAGGTAGAAGAAGAGCGGCACGTAGAGCATCGCGAGCGTCGTCTCGCCGATCATCCCGCCGATGATGCCGGTGCCGATCGAGTGTCGCGCGTTGGCGCCGGCGCCGAGCGCGAGCGCGAGCGGCAGGCAGCCGAACGCGAACGCGAGCGAGGTCATGATGATCGGCCGCAGCCGCTGCTCGCCGGCGAGTCGCGTCGCCTCCATGATCGAGTGGCCCTGGTGCCGGAACTCGACCGCGGCGGTGACGCGGAGCACGGCATTCTTTGCGCCGAGCCCGATCAGCACGAGCAGGCCGATCTGGAAGTAGACGTCGTTCTCGAGCCCGCGCGCCAGTTCGTGACGAGCGCGCCCAGGATCCCGAAGGGCACTGCGGTCATCACCGCACCCGGCAGCGTCCAGGACTCGTACTGCGCCGAGAGCACGAGGAACACGATGATGAGGCCGAAGATGAACGCGATCGACGAGGTTCCGCCCGACTTCTTCTCCTCGAAGGCCAGGCCGGACCACGCGAACGTGTACCCCGGTGGCAGCACGTCCTTGGCCACGGCTTCCATGGCGGCGAGGGCGTCGCCGGAGCTGTAGCCCGGCGCCGCGTTGCCGTTGACCTTCGCCGCCGGAAAGCCGTTGAAGTGCGGCAGGAGGTCGGGGCCCGCGACCCATTGCGTCGTGACCAGCGCGGAAAGCGGCACCATCTGCCCGTTCGACGACCGGGTGTAGAGCCGCGTGAGATCCTCTGGGTTCTGCCGGTAGCGGGCATCCGATTGCACGATCACCCACCAGACGCGGCTGAACTGGTTGAACTGACTCGCGGTGAGCGAGCCGAACTGTGCCTGGATCGCGCTGTAGACGTCGTCGATCGAGCAGCCGAGGAGTGTCGCCTTGTCGCGGTCGACGATCGCGCGGAGCTGCTGCGTGTTCGCGCGGAACGTCGACGAGAGCGTCGCGAGCTCCGGCCGCGCGCGTGCCTTCGCGAGGAACTCCTGCGTCACCTGGTCGAGCTGGGCGGGCTCGCCGGACCCCGTGTCCTGGATCCAGAACTCGAAGCCGCCCGTCGTGCCGATCCCGGGAATCGGCGGCGGTGCGACCGGAAGCACGATCGCCTCCTTGATCTGCTGCGCCTCGGCGTACATGTGAAGGAGCACCGCGCGCGCGTTCTGCGTCTTGGCGGTGTCGACCGACGCGTAGCGCTCCTTGAAGTCCTTGAGCGTGACGAAGAACGCGCCGGAGTTCGTCTTGAACCCGGAGTCGAGCAGGCTGTAGCCGGTGATCATCGATCGCAGGTCGGTCCCCGGCGTCTTCGCGAAGATCGCGTCGACCTTCTCGGCGACGGCCTGCGCGCGGTCGATGCTCGCGGCCTCCGGCATGATGATCGCCGCCATCACGTAGCCCTGGTCCTCGTTCGGGACGAAGCTCGACGGCAGCACGGTGAAGAGGTGGTAGATCAGGTAGAGGAAACCGACGAGGAACACGAGGGCGATCGCGGAGCGCGCGATCGTCCACTCGACCGCGTGCCCGAAGCCGCGCGTCACCTTGTCGACCTGCCGGTTGAACCATGCGAAGAAGCCGCGCTGCGGCGGCGGGTTGTGCGAGAGCATGAGCGCGCACATCGCCGGCGTCAGCGTCAGCGCGACGAAGCCCGAGATCGCGACCGACACCGCGATCGTGATGGCGAACTGCTTGTAGAGCTGGCCGGTCGTGCCGGGCAGGAACGCGGCCGGAACGAACACCGAGGCCATCACCAGCACGACCGCGACGAGCGAGCTCGCGATCTCGCCCATCGCCTTGATCGTGGCCTCTTTGGGCGAGAGGTGGTGCTGGTGCATGATCCGCTCGACGTTCTCGGTGACGACGATCGCGTCGTCGACCACGATGCCGATCGCGAGCACGAGCCCGAACAGCGTGATCAGGTTGATCGAGAAGCCCAGCGCGAGCATTCCCGCCAGCGTCGTGACGAGCGACACGAAGATCGCGACCGTGCAGATGATCGTCGTGCGGAAGCTCTGCAAGAACAGGTAGACGATCAGCACGACGAGAACGACCGCCTCGAACAGCGTGTGGATCACTTCCTCGATCGATAGCCGGACGAAGTCGTTGGTGTCGAGCGCGACGACGTAGTCGATCCCCTCCGGAAATCGTGCCTTCATGTCGGCGAGCGTCTTGCGCACGGCATCCGACACCGTGAGTCCGTTCGCGCCGGGCTGCAGATAGACGGCGAGGAACGTCGTCGGCGTGCCGTTCAGCTTCGATTCGACGATGTACTGGCGTAGCCCCACCTCGGCCCGCGCGACATCGCCGAGCCGCACGATCGCGCTTCCATCCTGGCTCGCTCGAAGGATGATGTTCTCGTATTGCCGTGGCTCGATGAACGGCGCTTGCGTCACGACGGGGAACGTGAGCTCGACCGGCCCCGACGTCGGCTGCTGCCCGATCTGGCCCGCGCCGAAGAGCGCGTTCTGCTTCTGCACGGCGGTGGCGATGTCGCTCGTCGTGATGCCGAGCGACGCCATCCGGTCCGGGTTCATCCAGATCCGCATCGCCTGGTCCGCGATGCCCATCACCTGCGCCTGCCCGGCGCCCGGCACGCGCTTGAGCGCGTCGAGCACGTAGACGTTGGCGAAGTTCGCGACGTAGTCCGACGTGTAGCGGTCGCCCTTCGCAAACACGCCGATCAGCATCATGATCGACGACGACTTCTTCTGCACCGAGACGCCGAGCTGGGTCACCGCGCTCGGCAGCTGCGGCAGCGCGAGGTTGACGCGGTTTTGCACTTGCACCTGCGCGATGTCGGGATTGGTGTCGAGCGAGAAATAGACGGTCAGCGTGAGCTGCCCGTTGGCGGAGGAGGTCGACACCATGTACAGCATGTTGTCGACGCCGTTGATCTGCGCCTCGATCGGCGCGGCGACCGAGTCGGCAAGCGTCTTCGAGTCGGCCCCGGGATACGTCGCCGACACGGTGACCTGGACGGGCGTGATCGTCGGGTACTGCTGGACCGGCAGCACGACCATCGAGACGAGCCCGGCGATGCAGAGGATGATCGAGACGACCGCGGCGAAGATCGGCCGCTCGATGAAGAAGCGCGAGAACATGGCAGCCTGCGCCTACCGCCCGACCGCGAGCTCGACGCGTCGCGCCTGCTCGTCGCTTCCCGTGCCGGTGACGTCCACCGGAGCCTTCAGGCGCACGCGATCGGCGGAAATGCCTTCCGCCACGAGAGCATCGCGCACGGCGAGCGCGCGGCGCTTGGCGAGCTCGACGTTGGCGGTGTGGTTTCCGGTGCGATCGGCGAAGCCGGTCACGTCGATCGGGTTCGGCCCGGCCTTCATCGCGGGTGCGAAGCCCTTGAGCAGCCGCAGCGCTTCGGCGTCGAGCGTCGACTTCCCCGACGCGAAATGAACGGTGAGCGAGGCTCCGCTGGGTGCCGACACCGGTGCCGTCTCCGCGCTTCCTGGCTTCGGCACGTAGGGCGTCGCCTTGACCGGCGCGTCGGGCGCGAGGCGCAGGCCGCCGTCGACGACGACCTGGTCGCCCGCGGCGAGCCCCTGCGAGATGAACCACGAATCGCCATACCAGTCACCGACCTGCACCGGGCGCTGCTCGGCCTTGCCGGCCTTGTTCACGATCCAGACGAAATGCCCGCGCGCGCCCTGCTGGACGGCGCGCTGCGGAACGAGGATGGAATTGGGCCGGACCGCACCGATCAGCCGCGTGCGGACGTACTGGTTCGGCCGCAGCATGCCGTCCGGATTGTCGACGGACGCGCGAATCAGGAACGTGCCGGTCTGCGGGTTGTACGACGGGTCGGCGAAGGTGATCCGGCCCTTGTTCGGGAAGATCGATCCGTCGACGAGTTCGATCTCGACGATGAAGGCCTTGTTCTCGGGCAGCCGGATCAGGCCGGCCTTCGCTTCGTTGCGGATGCGCTCCATCTCGTTTTCGGAGATGCTGAAGTTGATCCACATCGGCGTCAGTACCGACACCGTCGTGAGCTGCGCGTTCTTCGCGTCGAGATACGTGCCGTCGGCGACCGCGGCGAAGCTCGACACGCCCGTCACCGGCGACGTGATCGTCGTGTAGGAGAGGTTCAGCTTGGCTTCCTGGAGCTGCGCCTTTCCCTGCTCGACCGCGGCCGCGGCGGAATCGTACTGGCCCTGCGCGTCGTCGAGATCCTTCTGCGACAGCGCGTTCTGCTCGGCGAGCGGCTTGGTGCGGGCGAGATTCGCCTTGGCGACGTCGAGCGACGCCTGGCTGCGGGCCAGCGCCGCCTGTTGCGCGTCGACCTGCGCCTGGAACGGCTTCTGGTCCATCTGGAACAGCACCTGGCCGGCCTTGACCACCGAGCCCTCGACGTACATGCGCTTGTCGAGGAACCCCGACACGCGCGCCTGGATGTTGACCGCCTGCGAGCTCTGCGTCTGCGCGACGAAGGTGGCCGTCACCGGCGTGTCGCGCGGCGCCACGGTGAGCACCGTCACATCGACCGGCGGCCGCTCGGCGGTCTTCTTCTCGTCCTTGCCGCAGCCGGCGAGCAAGGCGAGCGACGCAACGAATGCGGCGGCGAGCACGCGTAAGGCGAGTGCACGGGCGAGAAGACGATCCGCAGAATTCATGGGCGGATACTCCGGACGGAAGGAGGCGGGAAATGACAGGTCCCGCGGTGACCTGCGATCACGGCCGCGGCAGCCGGCATTTGTACCGCACCGCCCCGTTTTTGTCGACTTGACGGGCGGCCGTGTTCGTACTCCCGCGCCCGCGTGACGCGCGGCCCGGAACACCAGCACGCCGGCGCGTTCAGCGCGCAGTCGCGGGTGCCGCGCCCTCCGCGGTTGTCTGCAGTGTCTGGTAGCGTTCGATCACCGCGCGTGCGTTGAACAGCATGCGCTCGCGGCCGAGCCGCTCGTCCAGGCCGGCTTTGCGCACGACCTCGAGCACGCCGGGGTTGAGCCCGGCCAGCCACACCACGGCGCCACGCTCGGTCGCGCGCTTCTCGCCTTCCATCAGCGCCTGCAACGCCGAGTACTCGATGTCGGGGACGCGGCTCATGTCCAGCGCGAGCACGCGAGGGTGGTGCTGCGTCACCAGCGCGTCGATCTGCTCCGCCACGTACTGCGCGTTGACGAAGAAGAGGCGTCCTTCCGGGCGCACGATCAAGCAGGCCGTCGAACGTTTCGTCGTCGGGGTGTTCGGGCGACAACGGCCGCAGCACGTCGGCCCCGCGCTTGCGCCCGATGACGGATACGCGCGGGTGCGCGGTCTGGCTCGCGAGGCCGATCATCGACACGACGATCGCGACGACGATGCCCTTGAGCGTGCCGAACACCAGAACCCCGACGCAGGCGATCAACGCCCAGCGGAACTCCATCGTCCGCACGCCACGGATAGCGCGGAACTCGGTCGGCTGGATCAGTCCGACCGAGTAGACGATGACGACCGCCGCGAGCGTCGCGTGCGGCATCAGTCCCAGCACCGGCGCGAGCAGCAGCATCGTGGCGAGCGCCGCCGCCGCGGTCACGAGCGACGCCTTCTGCGAGTGCCCGCCTGCGGAACGCACGACTGCGGTCTGAGACGTGCCCCCGCCGGCCGGCATCGCGCCGAAGAGCGCGCCCCCGAGATTGGCGGCTCCCGTGGCGACCAGCTCGCGATTCGCATCGATACTCGGTTCCTCAGGGTGGGCGAACGCGCGACCCGCGGCGATCGTCTCGGTGAAGCTCATGAGCGCGATCCCGAGCGCGCCCGGCACGAGCTGTTCGACCAGCGCCAGGTCCGGCAGCGTCAGCGACGGGAAGCCTTGCGGAATCAGGCCGACCGTCGAGACGCCCGCCGCGTTGAGGCCGAAGAACCACGACGCAGCGATGCCGCCGCCGACGGCGACCAACGGCGCCGGCGAATGCGGCCACAACCGCTCCATTCCGATCAGCACCGCGAACGTGGCCACTGCGACCGCCAGCGTGATCAGCGAGGTGTCGGGCAAGTGTTGCGCGACGCTGAGGACATCGGCGAAGAATCCCTGCTTCGTGATATGGATGCCGAGCAGCTTCGGCACCTGGTCCAGCACGATGACGAGGCCGATCCCCGCCTTGAAGCCGGTCAGCACCGGCGTCGAGATGAAGTTCGCGACGAACCCCAGTTTCAGGAGCCGCGCGACCACCAGCATTGCGCCGACCAGCGCGGTCAGCGTGGCTGTCGCCGTCAACGAGCCTGGCCGGGTCGCCGTCCGGCACGGCCAGCCCGAGCTGCGTACCGGCCAGGATCGCCAGTGTCGTCGTGGAGCTCACGCTCAACACGCGCGACGTGCCGAGCAACGCGTAGATCACCATCGGAATGAAGGCCGTGTAGAGGCCCACGGCGACGGGCAGCCCGGCGACGGTCGCGTAGGCCATCGCCTTGGGCAGGACGACCGCGGCCGCCGTGAGGCCGGCGACGACGTCGAAGCGAAGCGTGGCGGTGCCGGACGGGCTCGCCGGCGCGTGGGTCGGTTGCTGATTCATGCCGCTGCTCCTGGTGGCTGCGCGACTGCGCCCGAGGTCAGCTCCGCAACGAGCTTCGCGACCCAGCGCGATTGTAGCCCGCGATCCGCTTTCCCTCCGTGCGGGGCCCTCGACTGGGCGCTGTCTTGACTTGACGCAAGGCCGGGCCGCCGCGTTCGCGCTCAATCTCAGGGGCGCATGCCCGCAACGCGGGCGCATCGCCCGGGCGGCGAGGATGGACAGTGAATCCCCTAGCATCAACATCGCGTGAAGGTCTTGCGTGGTTACGGAGCCCGCCGGACTTCTCGCTCGTCCTGGGCGGGCCGCTCTTCCAGCTTCTGCGTCGTACGCACCTCGCCGACGATGCGCTGCTGATGGTGCGTCAGCGCATCATCGTCATCACGCTGCTTGCGTGGCTGCCGCTCCTCGTGCTCTCGGCATTGGAAGGACGGTTGCTGGGCGGCGGCGTGGCCGTGCCGTTCCTGATGGACGTCGAAGTCCACGTCCGCTTCCTCGTGACGATGCCCCTGTTGATCATCGCCGAGTTGGTCGTGCATCGGCGCATGGGTCCGCTGGTCAAGCAATTCCTGGAACGTAACCTGATTCCGGAAAGCGCGATGGCGCGGTTCGAGACAGCCGTCGCGTCGGCATTCCGGCTGCGCAACTCGGTGCTCGCCGAGGTGCTGCTGATCGCGTTCGTCTATGGCGTCGGCATCCTGATCGTGTGGCGACAGTACGTCGCCCTCGGGACGGCGACGTGGTATGCGACACCGTCCGCCGAGGGTTCGAAGCTCTCGGTCGCGGGAATATGGTATGGCTACGTGAGCCTGCCGATTTTCCAGTTCCTGCTGTGCCGCTGGTACTTCCGGATGTTCATCTGGATACGCTTTCTCTGGCAGGTGTCGCGGATCGAGTTGAGCCTCGTCCCCACGCATCCGGACCGCGTCGGCGGTCTGGGTTTCCTGGCCAGCACAGCCTATGCGTTCGCGGTGCTCGCCGTGGCGCACGGCGCAATGCTTGCCGGAACGCTCGCCAACCGCATATTCTTCGTCGGAGCCGAGCTGACTCAGTTCAAGGCGGAGATCGCCGTCATGGTCGTCTTCGTGCTGTGCGCGATCCTCGGTCCGCTGCTGGTGTTTGCGCCTACGCTCGCTCAGGCGAAACGGCAAGGCCTGCGCGAGTACGGAACTCTGGCCGAGCGCTACGTGCGCGAATTCGATGCCAAATGGCTGCGCGGCGGCGCGGCCGCCGGCGAACCGCTCGTGGGCAGCGCCGACCTCCAGTCCCTCGCCGATCTGGGCAACAGCTACGAAGTGGTGCGAACGATGCGCATCGCGCCGATCACGCGGGACGCCGTCGTGCGCCTCGCCGCCGCGACACTCGTTCCGATCATGCCGCTGCTGCTCACGATGATGCCGCTGGAAGAACTTCTGAAAATGCTGTTCGGCATACTGTTCTAGGGAGCCGCGAACGCGAATGCGCGTTGACACTGGGCCGACGTCGTTGATGACCGCAGTGCTCGCCGCCTGCGTGCTCGCGGGGGTCGTGTCGCCGGCGCGTGGGCAGGACATCGAGCCGCGCGCCTATTCCAATGCCCCGGTCGGCGTCAACTTTCTGATCGCGGGCTACGTCTACACGCGGGGCGGGCTGTCGTTCGATCCTGCGGTGCCGGTCACCAATGCGAACCTCAATACGTCGAACGCCGTCGTTGCGTATGCAAGGGTGCTCGACCTGTGGGGGAAGTCGGCCAAGTTCGACGCGATCGTGCCGTACACCTGGCTGTCCGGCACGGCCGACTACGAGGGTCAGCCGGTGGAGCGGACCGTCAACGGGTTCGCCAATTCGGCGTTCCGGCTGTCGATCAATCTCTACGGGGCGCCGGCGCTTACGCTGAAGGAATTCGCCGACTGGGAGCAGGACCTGATCATCGGGGCCAGCCTGCAGGTGTCGGCGCCCTGGAGCCAGTACGATGCCAGCAGGATCGTCAACATCGGCACCAACCGCTGGTCCTTCAAGCCGGAGGTCGGGATTTCGAAGGCCGTCGGACCATGGACGCTGGAAGGCCAGGCGGCGGCCACGATCTTTACCGACAACGACGATTTCTACGGGGGCAACACGCGTTCGCAGGACCCGCTCTACTCGCTGCAGGGGCACGTGATCTACGCCTTTCGCTCCGGCATCTGGGTTTCGGTCGATGCCACGTACTTCACCGGCGGCCGCACGACCGTGAATGGCGTGCTGAACAACGACCTTCAGCAGAACTGGCGTCTCGGGGCAACCTTGGCACTGCCGGTGGACCGGCTGAATTCGATCAAGCTCTATGCCAGCAGCGGCGTAGCGGCACGCACCGGCAACAACTACGATCTGATCGGCATCGCGTGGCAACACCGATGGGGCGGCGGACTGTGATGCGCTTGCGCGTGCGGTGCGTGCGGTTGAGCGTGGCGGCGGCCGGAAATGCGGCCGTCGAATGTCCGCTTCGCAACGCCGAGACAGTTTGTGTTGGGTCGACCTGAGTTCATTCACCGGGGAAGAGGCGAACCATGGGCCCTGCGATCATTGATGTGACGGAACAAAAGCGCCTGAACGAGGCGCGCGAGGCGCAGGTCCCGTGGAAGAAATGGGGACCTTATCTGAGCGAGCGGCAGTGGGGCACGGTCCGCGAGGACTATAGCGAGGACGGCAACGCCTGGAACTACTTCACCCATGACCAGGCGCGCTCGCGCGCCTACAAGTGGGGCGAGGACGGGCTCGGCGGAATCTGCGACGACAGGCAGCGGCTGTGCTTTGCACTGGCCCTGTGGAACGAACGCGATCCAATACTGAAGGAGCGCATGTTCGGGCTCACCAACAGCGAGGGCAACCACGGCGAGGACGTGAAGGAGTACTACTTCTACCTCGACAGCACGCCGACGCACTCGTACATGAAGTACCTGTACAAGTACCCGCAGCGCGAGTTTCCCTACGGGGTCGTGGTCGAGACCAACCGCAGGCGATCGCGGGAAGAGTTCGAGTACGAGTTGCTGGATACCGGCGTCTTCGACGACGACCGCTACTTCGACGTGTTCGTCGAGTATGCGAAGGAGGGCCCGGAAGACGTGCTGGTCCGCATCGCCGTCCACAACCGCGGGCCCGAGGCGGCCCGGTTGCGGGTCTTGCCGACACTATGGTTTCGCAACACCTGGTCGTGGGGCGACGACGACCGCAAGCCTTCGCTGCGCCAGGCCGGGCCGGGCGTCATTCAGGCCACGCACCATGAGCTGGGCGAGTACTGGCTCCATTGCGACGGCGACCCGGAGTTGCTGTTCACCGAGAACGAGAGCAATGCGCAGCGCTTGTGGGGCCAGCCGAACGCGTCTCCCTACGTCAAGGACGCGTTCCACGCCTGCGTCATCTCGGGACAGCGCGAGGCGGTGAATCCCGCCAAGGTCGGCACCAAGGCCGCAGCCCACTATGTCCTCGACGTGCCCGGCGGTGCGAGCAAGACCATCCGGCTGCGTTTAACCGCTGCCAAGTCCAAAGAGGCCTTCGGCGGTTTCGAGAAGACCTTCGCGAGCCGTATCGCCGACGCCGATGAGTTCTACCAGCGGATTGCGCCCCAATCGCTGACCGATGATCAGCGCCGGGTGCACCGCCAGGCGCTGGCGGGAATGCTGTGGGGCAAGCAGTTCTACTACTTCGATCTGGAACGGTGGCTCCGCGAGCACAGGAGTCATCCGCTGCTCGAGCAAGCCCGCCGCGACGTCCGGAACACGGAATGGTTCCACATGCTCAACGCCGACGTGATCTCGATGCCGGACAAGTGGGAGTACCCGTGGTACGCGGCGTGGGATCTGGCGTTCCACACGGTGTGCCTGGCGCTGGTGGATTTTGACTTCGCCAAGGAGCAGTTGCTGCTGATGCTGCGGAGCCTCTACTTCCACCCCAGCGGCCAGATCCCGGCCTACGAGTGGAACTTCAGCGACGTGAACCCGCCAGTGCACGCCGCCGCGACACTGTGGCTGTACAAGTACGAGAAGCAGCTGGGCCGGGCCGACCTGCGTTTCCTGGAACGCTCGTTCCAGGGATTGATGCTGAATTTCAACTGGTGGGTCAATCGCAAGGACCCGGCGGGGCGCAATGTCTTCGCCGGCGGTTTTCTGGGTCTCGACAACATCGGCATCTTCGACCGCAGCGCGCCACTGCCCACCGGCGGGTCACTGGAGCAGGCGGACGGGACGGCATGGATGGCGTTCTATTGTCAGAACATGCTGGAGATTGCGATCATCCTGACCGAGTACGACCCGATCTACGAGGAGATCGCCTTCAAGTTCGTCCAGCATTTCATGTGGATTACCTATGCGATGGACCGTCGCGGCGAGCATCACGACGAGATGTGGGACGACCAGGACGGGTTCTTCTACGATCTGCTGCGACTGCCTGACGGTCGAGCGATGCGCTTGAAGGTCAGGTCGATGGTGGGCCTCTTGCCGTTGTGTGCATCGACGGTGTTCGAGGCGGACTCGGTCACCCGCAATCCGAAGCTGATGGAGCTGATCGCTCAGTTCCGGAAACGCCATCCCGAGCTGGTTGCCCAGGTGGCGCCGACCGACGCGGGTTTCATCGGCTATAAGGGCCGGCGGCTGATGTCGATCCTCACCAAGAAGAAGCTCGAGCGCGTGCTGGGCTACCTGCTCGACGAGAACGAGTTCCTCGGGCCGCACGGCATTCGTTCGCTCTCGCGCTACCACCTCGAGCATCCGTTCGTGTTTCACGTCGGTGGCCAGGAATACAAGGTGCAGTACCTGCCGGGGGAGTCGGATAGCGGCATGTTCGGTGGCAACTCCAACTGGCGCGGTCCGGTGTGGATGCCGGTCAATCTGTTGATCGTCCGGGCGCTGGTGAATCTGTACGCCTTTTACGGCGACGAGTTCAAGGTGCAATGTCCGACTGGATCGGGTCGGTACATGACGTTGTTTGACGTGGCGGAGGAAATCGTTCGCCGGCTGACGGGGACGTTCCTGCGCGATACCAAGGGGCAACGGCCCGTCTACGGTGGGACAGCCAAGTTCCAGGACGATCCGCACTGGCGCGACCTGATCCTGTTCTACGAATACTTCCACGGGGACAACGGCGCGGGCCTTGGGGCCAGCCACCAGACGGGCTGGACCGGTCTGGTCGCGCCCCTCCTGGACTTGTTCGCGCGGGTCGACGCCAAGACGCTGCTGGAGACCGAACATGGGCGCGTGATGGAAAGGGTCATCAGAGAACAGGTGGGCGGACAAGAGGCGACACGGCGTTGAGGAGGCGCTATGTCCGATCCACGCTATCCGGCGCTCTACCAGATCAACACCCGCGTCTGGTTGACCGAGCTGTCTCGCACTCTGGGTAAGCGCGCGACGCTGGACGACATTCCGGACGCGGAGCTGGATCGCCTGGTGGGGCTGGGCTTCGACTGGGTCTGGCTCCTGAGCGTGTGGCAGACCGGCCCAATGGCGCAGGCGATATCGCGCGCGAATCCCAGGTGGCGTCGCGAGTTCGCCGCAACGCTGCCGGACCTCAAGGACGAAGACATCGCCGGCTCCGGGTTCGCCATCCAGAGCTACACCGTCCATCGCGATTTGGGCGGTGCCCCGGCGCTGGCACGGCTGCGAAAGCGGCTGCAGGAACGCGGACTGAAGCTGATGCTCGACTTCGTGCCGAACCACATGGCGCCGGATCACGCGTGGGTCGACGAGCATCCCGACTACTTCGTCCACGGCGGCGAGAGCGACCTCGCTCGCGCGCCGCAGAACTACTGCCGCGTGCAGACGAAGAACGGCACGCGGGTGCTCGCCTACGGCCGCGACCCGTACTTCGACGGCTGGCCCGACACGCTGCAGCTCGACTACGGCAACCCGGACCTGCAGCAGGCGATGATCGGCGAGCTCACGAGAATCGCCGGGCAATGCGATGGCGTGCGCTGCGACATGGCGATGCTGGTCCTGCCGGACGTGTTCGAACGCACGTGGGGCATCCGCGCCGATCTGTTCTGGCCGAAGGCGACCGAATCCGTGCGGCGCAAGCACCCGCATTTCAAGTTCATGGCCGAGGTCTACTGGGACCTGGAATGGACGATGCAGCAGCAGGGGTTCGATTACACCTACGACAAGCGGCTCTACGACCGCTTGCGCGAGGGTCACGCACGACCGGTGCGCGAGCATTTCCACGCTGGGCTCGATTACCAGGACAAGCTGGCCCGCTTCCTCGAAAACCACGACGAGCCGCGGGCGGCGGCAACGTTCTCACCGGAGGTCCACGAAGCCGCGGCGGTCATCACGTTCCTGTCGCCGGGGCTGCGGTTCTTCCACCAGGGTCAGTTCCAGGGGCGCAAGAAGCGTATCTCGCCTCACTTGGTGCGCGCGCCTCAAGAACCGGTCGACAACCGGCTGGAAAAGTTCTACGACAGGCTGCTGGCTGCGCTCCGTCATCCGGCGGTGCGCCAGGGAAGCTGGCAACTGCTCGAATGCAGTCCGGCCTGGGAAGGCAACTGGACCTCGGACTGTTTCCTCGCGTTTGCCTGGCAGGGCCTTGATGACGAGCGGCTGCTGGTGACGGTGAACTATGCGCCCCACCAGAGCCAGTGTTACGTCAGGCTGCCTTTTACGGACCTTGGCGGCAGCCCATGGCGGCTCGAGGACGTGATCGGTGATGTCACCTACGAGCGGGAGGGAAGCGACCTGCAGGCGCGCGGTCTCTACCTGGATGAGCCAGGGTGGCGCGCGCGCGTATTCGCGACCAGTTGTCAATCATCAACACGTTGTATCCACGACGAATGCGCCGGCCGCATGCATTTTTCCGTCGTCCCCGCGAAGGCGAGGACCCAGTGACGTTGTTGGACTATCGTCTGCAAGGACCCAAGTCACTGGATTCCCGCGTTCGCGGGAATGACGTGCGTGAATTTCCCCGGATTTTGACGCTGCGCAAATTTCGTCGCTTTTCGTCGCTGTCGCCAAGCGGTGTGTCCAAAAATGTGAAGCCAGTGTCTGGAAATGCGCAACCGCGTCTCAGGCGCGGGTAGATATTGTCCGCGCCGGAAGTACCGTAACCGATGGCCGTTGGTGCGTAACCAATTTTGTCCAGGCGATCGGGTCTGGCTTTGAACAAATCGCCATTGCCCCGGTCGGGTGAGGCACAGGAAGGAGTAGTCGCATGAGAAAGAAATTGACGGATATGAACCCAGTGGACGACTTCGTCACCCGGAACACCCCGGGCCTCAAGATCTGGGATGAGCAATGGGGCGGCATGCAGTGCGCCTACCACGTCTTTGCCCCGGGCACTGACTTCACGGACATTCTGAAGGGAAAGGGGCTGGAGCACGATCTGTGCGGGGTTGAACACTGGGCTTACGTTTTGAAGGGCGCGGTGGAGGTCATCTACCTTGACGGGACCGTTGAGACTTGCCGCGCTGGGGAAGTGTGCTTCTGGCCGGCTCCGCACAACTTCAAGTCGAAGGAAGGGGCCGAGATCATCCAGTTCAGCACCGCTGGAGGGTTGGCTGCGCAAGGCAAGAGAATCCAGGAGTTTGTCGCGAAACAGATGAAGAAGTAAGTGCCGATGCGCCCTGGCACGTCCGGCCTGAACCATGGGCTACGACCCGGGCACGGTGCCAACTACACCCCGTAGTCCAAACGGCAAACCGATAGGAGACGCCAAATGAAACTCAAAATAGGTCCTACTCGCAGATTCCGCGCCAGCAACACCCGCGGTGCCGCGTTCCACGGCATGGGCGCCTTCGTCGGCACCGGCAAGCTACAGCGGGCTCACGTCTACTCCGCGAATACCCTGCCCGTCGGCCCGGACGACTATAAGAAAATCGACCCCAAGAAATTGGCGGAAGAACTCGAAGTGGACATGTGCTTCGTCAACCACGGGCGCTTCTGGATGATGGACGAGATCGAGGTCGCCGCCGGAGACACGGTCAACTTTCATGGTGTCGATATGAACTGGGTCGGCGACATGACCGGGACCGAGATGGTCGCCCAGTTCGAGAACGCCTATTTGCCGTGCTTGATCAGGCGCGACACCATCTGGACCTTCAAGGCGGGCAAACCGGTGCATCTCCTGCGCGAGCCCGGCGGCCCGGTCTGGGTCCTGCAGGAATACACGAAGGCGGTCGATCCGAGCCTGACGCCCGACAACCTCGACACGGTTGGGCGGCAAGCTCAAGAACCTCCCGCAAGGCTGGAAGTTCGAAACCAAGGTGCTCACCAAGGACCTGACGCTCGATACCGGCCGCTGCGGCGGATGGGCGGCCATCATTCGCGACGACCTGCACTGCACCTACCAGGCCTGTGGCTACGGCAAGGACACCAGCGCCAGCTACATCCCCTGACGCGAGCCCGGGCAGCGGGATCACTCGACGGGTGGGCGGGCGACCGT
This sequence comes from uncultured beta proteobacterium, assembly GCA_963830485.1. Taxonomy (GTDB): domain Bacteria; phylum Pseudomonadota; class Gammaproteobacteria; order Burkholderiales; family Casimicrobiaceae; genus CAIWHR01. The sequence continues at coordinate 5,551 of CAWHNE010000022.1, read as the reverse complement.
GCGTGTCCGGTCGCCGCCCGCGTTCGTCGGTACTTGGGTTCGACTCGCCACGGGCGAGCGACTGAAGGGAGCAAAACGTCGTGTCGAACAAAGACCAGAAACCCGTTGCTGCGGTCGCCGGTGACAAGCTTCACAAGATGAAGCAGACGACCCTCGGCCTCTACGTGACCGCGGCGCAAGCCTACGAGATGTGGAAGGCCGCGCCGGACAAGGTGAAGATCATCGACGTGCGAACGCCCGAGGAATTCGCCTTCGTCGGCCACCCGGAGATGGCCTGGAACGTGCCGATCGCCTTCGTGAGCTACCAGCGCAAGGACGGCAAGTTCACCTACGCGCCGCAGATGAACGCGGCGTTCGTCGCGCAGGTCAGGGAGATCGCCCAGCCGGCCGACATCCTGCTGGTCACGTGCCGGTCAGGCGGCCGCGGCGCTATGGCCGTCAACCAGCTCGCCGCAGCCGGGTTCACGAACGCCTACAACATCGTCGACGGGATCGAGGGCGACGCGGTGGACGATCCCGAGAGCGTGTACCACGGCAAGAGGATGAAGAACGGTTGGAAGAACGTGGCGCCGTGGGTTTACGACGTCGATCCCGAAAGAATCATCATCGAGGAAGGCGCTTCCCAGAAGATGAGATGAAGGACCTCGGCGCTACGATGTAGCAGCGACGATGACAACCACATCCACGCGACGCCCTGGAGATGGCACGAGCGCGCCGCCGAAGCCGTCCGGAAAGGCGAAGCGCACGCTCACGGCAGACAACTTTTTCAGCACCGTCGCCAACGTCGTCGTCTCGGGGCCCGTCCTGCTCGCAGCACTGGTCAGGCCGAAGACCTCTGCTGCGCTGCGCGAGAAGGTGATGCTCGGCGTGACGTCGATCACCGACTGCCGCTATTGCCAGTGGGGTCACACGCACTGGGCGATGGCCCACGGTGTGCCGCTGGAAGAGGTCAACCAGATCCTCGGGCAACAGATCGAGTCGCTGGAAGCAAAGAACCCGGCCGAGGCCGCGGCGATCCTGTTTGCTCAGCACTATGCAGAGAATCTCGACAGGTTCGATCCGGAATCGATCGAGAACCTGCGCAAGCATTACAGCGACGCCCAAGTAGCCGAGATCCTCGCCTACGTGCGCGCAATCACGCTAGGAAGCCTGATGGGCAACACGGTGGACGCTTTTCTCGGCCGCTTCACGGGATTGTTTTGGTGGTGGCCGTTCGGCGAAGTGCCGGAAATTTCGCCAAAGCAACTCGACATCATGCGCAAGGGCGGTTCGACACCGCCGCAGCTCATCGATGTGCGCACCAGCACCGAGTGGCGGTCCGGCCACATCGCCGGCGCGATCCACGTGCCGATCACCGAGCTCGACGCGCGCATCGCCGGACTGAAACTGGACGGGACGCGCCCCGTCATCGCCATTTGCCGTGCGGCGCATCGCAGTATTCCCGCGGTGCGCCTCCTGCGGCGGTATGGATTCGGCAACGCATGCCAACTGCAAGGCGGCATGCTCGCGTGGCAGCAGTCCGGCCTTCCTGTCGAGCGCGACGGCGCGGATGGACTGCGATAGCTCGATGCATTTCCTCGTGCAGTCAAATCATGCCGCGAACCACCTCGCCCATCGAGCGCTTGCCATACGGCAGTTGCGATTCGTCGTTGCGCTGACGGTGGCCTGCTGCCTGATCAGCGCAAGCACCGCATCCGCCGCGACGGTGGCCGACAATCCCGCCTTTCCGTTGGGACAGGTCTTCACGATCCTGTTCCTGATGCTCGGGCCGTTCAAGGTCGTCGGGCCATTCCTGAGGCTCACGAAGGGCGCGGACGCCCGGCTGACCCGGCGGGTCGCGTTGTGGGCGACGCTCTTCTCGGCACTGGCACTGTTGATTGCCGGCTTTCTCGGCGAAACGCTACTGGTCAGCTATGGCGTCCCGCTGGACGTTCTCAGGCTGTCCGGCGGGATCATTCTCTTTCTCGTGGCGCTCAAGAACGTCCTCGAACAGTTCGAGTCGCCCGAGCCGCATACCAGTGAGGTCACGCTCCCACCGGAGGCCGTCATGCGAGTAGCGCTGCGCCCGCTGGCCTTCCCAGGAGTGGTTACGCCCTACGGCATCGCGGCCCTTGTCGTGTTTCTCGCCTTCAGCCAGAGCGTGGAGGGCCGCCTGGCGATCGGTGGGATCGTCGTGGCCATCATGGCGTTGAATCTGGTCTTCATGCTCGCCGCGCGGCGTCTGCAAGTCGTGTTTGCGCTCGCGCTGCCGATCCTCGGCGCCGTTCTCGGCGTCGTTCAGGTCGCGCTCGGCCTGCAGATCATCAACATCGCGCTGCGCGCACTGGGCGTGCTGTGAGCGCGCACCCGAGCCGAACGCGTCACCAGCGGTCCCGTGATGCACAGAGTCGCAAGGACCCGCCATGCCCAAAATGATCGTGCAAGGCAAGGAATTAAGCACCGTGGAGTTGAACTGGAAGGAGGTCTTCTACACGAACTGCGGCATGGTCTCGGCCAGCAACGTCGACCAGGAGCTCGGGTGGTGCAAGGCTGACTTCAAGGCGATCGGTGTCGACTACTCGTACTTCCGGAGCCGTCGCGAGAACGACTGGTACCCGCACTACATCCATAACCTCGATAACCTGATCCGCTTCGGCGGCCTCTACCCGCCGATCCATGTCGAGGCCGACATCCGCCGGACCCGGCTGCTGGGGGCGACGCCGACCTACGAGGGCGGCTGCATGCTGGTCCGGGCCAAAGACCCGATCTACAAGATGAGCCACCTGAAAGGCAAGCGCGTCGGGCTATCGAAGAGCCTCAACACGCTGAAGAACGACTGGTGGCGCATCACCGAGCACTATGGAATCCTCAACATGCTCATGCTGAACGACATGAGCATCGACGACGTCGAGATCGTCGAGTTTCCATATGCCGACGACTGGTACGGCGACCCGAAGATGCTCGAGCCGCTGATCAACGCGACCGAGCTCTACATGGGAAAGATGGACCACAAGCGCAACCTCGCCTTCCGCCCGCTCGAGGCGGCGCTACTGGAAGGCAAGGTGGATGCGATCTACACCCACAGCAAGACCTGGCAGCACCTGCAGGAGGATACGGGCAAGATTGCGGCGATCGAGGACCTGTCGCGCTATCCCGACTGGCGGCTGCAGGCGAACAACGAGCCCGCGATCATCACCTGCAGCGATGTGATGGCCCAAGAGCACCCAGAGCTCGTGGTCACATTCATGAAGGCGATGATCAAAGTCGGGCGCTGGGCCAACGAGCACAAGCGCGCAGCGGCGGTGATCCTCGACCGTCAGACCTACTATCGCGACGCCGAGGACACCTACCAGTGCATCAAGCACATCGACATGGTGCCGAGCCTGTCCCCGAGGAACCTGGCCCAGATCGAGATCGGCAAGGACTTCATGCTCAGGCACGGCTACATCAAGAACGATTTCGACGTGCAGAAGTGGGCCGCGCCCGAGTTTCTGGAGAAGGCGGCGAAGGAGCTGATCGAGGAACAGTGGAAGAAGAAGACCACGGAAAGGCTTCCCGAGGCATCCGAGCTGCTCGCCGAGGTGACACGGCTGGGGTAACCGGGCCGAGCATGCGGCGTTGTATGACATCCGCCGGGAGCACCAGACATGACCGATCGAACTTCAATCAGCGCACCGGGCCTCGACACCGCCACCCGGCTGGCGATGGAGCGAACCCGCATTGCCTACGAACGCACGATGATGGCCTGGATCAGGACCGCCACGTCGCTCATCACGTTCGGGTTTTCCGTCTACAAGTTCTTCGAGATCGAGATGAAGAACGCGCCTGCCATCGCGACGCTTCTCGGGCCACGCGGATTCGGTCTGGCGCTGATCGGCATCGGCCTGCTGTCACTCGCGCTCGGCAGGGTCGAGCACGGCCGGGACCTGAGAGCATTGCGGCAACAATATGTCGACATGCCCCGCTCGATGAGTGGGATCGTTTCGATCGTGATCGGAGCGCTCGGGATGGTTGCACTGGCGGCAGTGGTCCTGAACGCCTGAACAGCGTCTGACGGGCCGGCTGCGTCCAGGCCGCTGGACCAAAGCAGGCGTGAGATCATGGGGACCGGAGGTTAGGGATGCCCAAGACTCAATCCGAAATGTCGTCTGACGCCAGTGAAGCCTCCTTGAAGGAGCTGAGCGATTTCTCCCTGGTGAGCGGCGGGGCGCTGTACCAACTCTGGCGACGCACGCACCTTTCCGGTGATGCGCTGCAGTTCACGCGCCGGCGCGTGCTTGTCGTGGTCCTGATCACCTGGGTGCCGCTGTTGGTGTTGTCGATTGTCGAAGGGCACGCCTGGGGGGGCAGCGTGGCCCTGACGTTCCTGCAGGACGTGGAAACGCACGTGCGCCTGCTGATCGCGGCGCCTTTGTTGCTGCTGGCCGAGGTCAAGGTTCACCGGGAGTTGCCCCCGATCGTGGGGCGCTTCGTGCAAGACGGCCTGATCTCCGATGCAGCGCGCCCGCAGTTCGACGCCGCTATCGCGTCGGCGCTGCGGCTGCGTAATTCGGTCGTTGCGGAGCTGCTGTTGATCGTATTTGTCTACTCGGTCGGCATGCCGTTCGTGTGGCGCGATCAGGTGGCGCTCGACGTGAACAGCTGGTATGCCACGGCAGCGGATGGGCAGTTGCACCCGTGGCTTGCGGGGTGGTGGGCGGGGCTCGTGAGCATGCCCGTGCTCCAATTCCTGATCCTGCGCTGGTTCTTCAGGATCTTCATCTGGGCGCGCTTCCTGTGGCGGGTGTCGCGCATGGATCTAGACCTGGAACCTACGCATCCGGACGGCACTGCCGGGCTGCACTTTCTCGCCAAGGTCGAACGCGCTTACTGGCCAATCCTGCTGGCGCTGGGCGCGGTCCTGGCCGGGATGATGGCCAACAGGATCTTCTATACCGGGGCAAGACTGCTCGACTTCAGGGTCGAAATCGTCGGCACGGTCGTGCTGATGGTGTTCGCCATTCTCGGACCGCTGCTCGCATTCACGCCGCAGCTCCGGGCGGTTCGACGCAGGGGGATGGAAGAATACGGCACGCTTGGGCAACGTTATGCGCGCGAGTTCCGCCGCAAGTGGATTCGCGGCGGCCACCCCGCCGACGAGGCGCTCCTTGGCAGCGCGGACATCCAGTCGCTGGCCGATCTGCGCAACGGCTTCCTTGTAATCGAGGGCATCCAGTGGACGCCGTTTGCCATAAAGGACGTACTGACTATGGCGGTGATTCCGCTGCTGCCCGTCGCGCCGCTGCTGCTGACGACGTTCTCGGTGGAGCAGTTGCTTGATACCGTGTTGAGGGTGATTCTTTGAGACTGTGTGGGGCGTGGATTGTCCGTGTCGCTACGCCGGTATGCGCTCGCGCTGGCAGCACCTGCATGCGCCAGGCAAAGCCTAGCTCCTGCGGCTGCGCGCTGCTCGCCACTCGACCGGCGTCGTGCCGCTCCAGCGGCGAAACGCCCTCGTGAACACACCAGGAGCGGCGTAGCCGAGCGAATCGGAGATCTCGCCTATCTCCACCGCCGAATATTCCAGCATCTG
>CAWHNE010000021.1:0-190179 GCA_963830485.1 uncultured beta proteobacterium | reverse complement strand
TACGGACGCGGGATTCCGATCGTGTCCGGCGCGACCTTCGCCTTACCGGTGTCGGCGGCGGCCCACGCGTTCGCCTGCACCGCCGGGAACACCGCCTTCTGCGCGTCGGCGCCGGCTTGCGGCGCGAACTGCGCGCCGCGGCTCGTCGCGTACTGCTTCAACGCGGCGGAGTTGACGATCTGCTCGGCCCAGATCTTCTCCATCGTCGCGATCACTTCGGGCGGCACGCCCTTCGGAATGAAGATGCCGAAGTAGTTGGCAGGCGCCTTGAAGCCCGGCACCGATTTCGTCAGCGGCTCGATGACGCCGTACCCGTCGAGCTCGACGGGCTTGTCGCCGATGATCGCGAGCGCGCGCAGCTTCTTGCCGCGGATCATCTCGGCCTGCTCGGTGGTGAGCTGCGTCGTGGCGTCGGTTTCTCCGGCCACCGTGGCGACGACGGCCGGGTTGCCGCCGTCGTAGGTGACGTGCTTGTACTTGACGCCGGTCGCCTTGGCGATCGCCTCCATCGCGCTGTGGCCGCTCGAGTTGACACCGGCGGTCGCGACGCTGATCGCGCCCGGCTTCGCTTTCATCGCCTCGATGAGCTCGTTCGGTGTCTTGTACGGCGTGTTCGGATTCACGGAGAGCGTCGAGACATTGGCGACGTTCAGGAACAGCGCCCAGTCGCCAATCTTGGTGTCGAGCATCCCGAGGACCGCGTACGTACCGAGGTCCTGCGCCGCGCCGGCCGTCCAGGTGTAGCCGTCCTTCGGCGCTTCAAGCGCGTTCTTCGTGCCGATCGAGCCGGAGGCCCCGGGCTGATTGACGATGACGACCTTTTGTCCGAGCGCCTTCTCGATCTCCGCCGCCGTCACGCGGGTGACCTGATCGGTCGATCCGCCCGCCGCCCACGGCACGATGATGGTGATGGGCTTCGTCGGCTTCCATTGCTGCGCCGACGCGGCAGGGGCGACCGTCAGCGCCAGCAGCGCGGCGACCCCGACGATTCCGGCGAGCATCAACGTGCGCTTGCTGCAATCCATACGTTCCTCCGTTCATGTTCTCGTGGCTGCGGGAGCCGGGCATGCGCGTTGCGCGCCGCCATTGTAGACCGCGGAGGCCCGATTCAGCCGCCGAGGTAGGCGCCGCCGTTCACGTCGACCGTCTGACCTGTGATGTACCGTCCACTGGGACCGGCGAGCCACACGCGGTACGGTACCGAACCGACTCGACGACCTGCAAGGCGAGCTTGCCAATGTTCAGCAGCTTCGTCCTGAGATTGTCATCGGCTATGTAATCTTGTTCGATGTCGCGGAGGATACGGTTCGGCGAGAGGATGGCCGAACATGGAGTGAATGCTTTGAGGCAGCACTTGACGCAATTTCGGTAAGGAAAAGCGCCGTTCTGGAATCAGGGACTTCTGGAAGGCTCTTGGTTCATCCGTTTCGATAGCAGAAATCCGCAGCCCAGACGGTTACCTGAACCCCGGGTAGTAGCGCGCGACCGACGCCGCTTCATCAATTCACTGCTGTGCGAGCTTCATCGCTGAGAGGCAGCGGTGCAACTTACGAAGGCGCTTCGTTGCGACGATACGACTTCGTGGAAAGACTTTGTGGCACCACAAGCAAAGGGTAGCGCGGCGTGGTTTGTTGGATCGCCTGTCGAATTTGTGTTTGTAGCGGTCGGCACATGGGGCAACTTTGAGGGCAAATGCACCTCGTTTATAGCCCCGCAATGTGACTATCGCCCTCGCTGCAAACCAGTCCATGCTATGCTCGCATCGAACGATCGTTCGACAAGCGCGCCATGTCCATTTCCGCTATCGAGGTGCCTGCGACTCTCCCGCCGGTACATCGATCAGAAGCGGACGCTGGCGCGGACTTCCTCGCCCCCCTGAACGCTGAGCAGAGACTCGCGGTGGAGCACGGTACGGGCTCGCAGGGAGACGGCGGACCGTTGCTGGTCATCGCCGGCGCCGGCTCCGGCAAGACCAACACGCTCGCCTACCGCGTCGCGCACCTTGTCCGCAGCGGCGCGGATCCGCAACGCATTCTCCTGCTGACGTTTTCGCGCAGGGCCGCGGCGGAAATGGAGCGCCGGGCGGGGCAACTTCTGCATCGAGCGTTCGGCGCAGCGATGAGGCACGGGCCAGCCGCCCTGCGCTGGGCGGGCACGTTTCACAGCGTCGGGGCGCGGCTGCTGCGGGAATATGCCGACGCGCATCGGATTGCAGGAGTCCTTCACGATTCTCGACCGGGGCGATGCCGAAGACCTGATCGCGATCGTGCGGCACGAGCTCGGGCTCGACACCACCAAGCGCCGGTTTCCGACGAAGGCGACCTGTCTCGCGATCTATTCGCGCGTCGTCAACAGCGAAGCGGCGCTCGACCGCGGTACTCGAACACGCGTATCCATGGTGCGCCGCGTGGGAAACCGAGCTGAAGAAGCTGTTCGAAGCTTACGTCCGCGCGAAGCAGGCGCAGAACGTGCTCGACTACGACGATCTGCTTCAGTACTGGTCGTGCATGGTCGAAGAGCCTTCGCTGGCGCGGGCCATCGGCGAGCGCTTCGACCACGTTCTCGTCGACGAGTATCAGGACACCAACCGGTTGCAGGCCTCGATCCTGCTGGCCTTGAAGCCGGACGGGCGAGGCGTGACGGTCGTCGGCGACGACGCCCAATCGATCTATTCGTTTCGCGCGGCGACGGTCCGCAACATCCTCGACTTTCCGCGGCAGTTCACGCCACCCGCCAGGGTGGTGACGCTGGAGCGCAACTACCGCTCGACGCAGGCGATCCTCGACGCCTCCAATGCCGTGATCGGCCTCGCGCCAGAGCGCTTCACCAAGAACCTCTGGACCGACCGCGCTTCGTCCGGCATGCCGCAGCTCGTCGACGTGCGCGACGAAGCCGATCAGGCGAAGTGCGTGGCCGAGCGCGTGCTCGAGCAGCGTGAGCGTGGCATGACGCTCAAGTCGCAGGCCGTGCTGTTCCGCAGCTCGAGCCACAGCGCGCAGCTGGAGCTCGAGCTCGCCCGCCGCGACATTCCGTTCGTGAAGTACGGCGGACTCAAGTTCCTCGAAGCGTCGCACGTGAAGGACGTGCTGTCGGTGCTGCGGTGGGCCGACAACCCGCGCAATCGCCTGGCCGGATTCCGCGCCGCGCGGCTCGTTCCCGGAATAGGGGCGGCCACCGCCACGCGGCTCCTCGACGCCATGAGATGCGACGCCGAACGTGATGCCGGTGATGGAGGCGTTCAAGGTCCCGCCGTCCGCGGAGACAGACTGGAGCGCGTTCCTGAATGTATTTCGTGGGCTCCGCACCTCCGCGGCGGAGTGGCCGGCCGAGCTCGAGTGGGTCACTCGCTGGTACGAACCGCACCTGGCGCGCCTGTACGACGATGCGCCCGTGCGCCAGCGCGACCTCGTCCAGCTCCAGCAGATCGCGTCGACGTATTCCTCGCGCGAGCGCTTTGTCACCGAATTGGCGCTCGACCCGCCGGACGCGACGAGCGACGAGGCCGGCGCGCCGGGACGGGACGACGACTACCTGATCCTGTCGACCATCCACTCGGCCAAGGGGCAGGAGTGGAAGTCGGTACAGATCCTGAACGTCGTCGACGGCTGCATTCCCTCCGACATGAGCACGGGGACGACCGAGGAGGTGGAGGAGGAGCGGCGCCTCCTCTATGTCGCCATGACGCGGGCCAAGGACGACCTGCGGCTCCTGGTGCCGCAGCGTTTCTACGTCCACCAGCAGTCCGTGTCCGGGGATCGTCACGTCTACGCGTCGCGCAGCCGATTCATTCCCGACGCGCTGACTCGATTGTTCGAGTGCACTGCATGGCCCGTTGCTGCACAAGCCGTCCAAGAACCCAGTGCACCGATCAATCCGGCCGCGCCGGTCGATATCGCCGCACGCATTCGCCTGCAATGGCAATGAGCTGTCGGCTTGTCGTGTCGTCCGCCTTCCGGGTGTACCGCTGACGCTGCGCTAGACCTGTCGCGGCCCAATACGATCCTTCGTCGTCTTCGACACCGACGGCGGTTTCATCACCATGCGCCTCAGCTTGTCGCGGGCGCGAGAGATGCGCGACATGACGGTTCCAATCGGAATTGCGAGTACTGCAGAAATCTCCTCGTAACGCAGTTCCTCGACCGCGGTCAGCAGCAACACCTCGCGCTGCTCCGGGGGCAGGCGACCCATCAGTTCCAGCAACTCCCGCAACTCGATGCGTTGGAGTTGATTGTCGTATTGCGCCACTTGCCAGGCCGCCCCGCGTTCGCCTTCGGCGTCGAGCGAGATGTTTCCTGCCTCGCGCCGGGCAAGCGCGCGCTGGTTTTGGTGGACGTTATGCATGATCGTGAACAACCATGCGCGCAGGTCGGAGCCGACCTTCCACAGCCTTCGTTTGTCCCACGCGCGCAGCAACGTGTCCTGCACGAGATCGTCGGCGCGGGTTAGATTGCCCGTCAGCACGCGCGCGTAGCGGCGCAGCCGCGGAATTGCGGCGACCAAGTCCGGCTGCGGCAGTTCGGCAGCGGAACAGGAGACATGCGATGGCAATGCGGCAGTACTCGGACTCATTGCGAATCGCGGATCAAGGGTACCTTGCAGAAGCCTCTTGGTCCGTCTCCCTACTGGTTCGCGTTCGGGTTGAAGTAGAAGAAGTAATCGGCCGTGTAAGGCACGAACGCCTGATTGCCGACGTCTGTTGAGAAGGCACAGCCCGTCGACGGCGCGAGGCCTCCAGTGGTGTTCAGCCGCTGGATGAAGGTGGTCTTCGTAAGTTCGTCGCCGCCGGTGGGCCCGTCTTCGGCTCCAACCACTTTGAGCAGGAGCCAGGCAATGGCATCCTGCTTTACGACAACCGATCCTTTCGGATTCAACTTGGCCCAGATGGTGCTCGTGTCCCGCGTGTGCCGCCACGTCGCGCGAATCGCGCCATCGGCCATCACCGCTGGATTGGTGTTAGGGTCAAGCGGGTTGGGGTTGGGACTGAAGAAGTGGGTGATGACTTCACCACCATCGTTGCTGAACAGCGTGGCCTCCGGCGTGACGAGCACATAGGCGACACCAGAGGGTGAGGAGGCCGAGGGTGTGCAGACGTAGTTCTGGGTGCCGAGGGCATGACCCACGAGGAACGGCTTGTTCCCCGCTGGCACCTGGAGATCGGGCGGCACGGGGGGCGATGTGATTCGGGCAGCGTAGGCCGGCTGCGGCAGCAAGACCGCGAAAACCGCGGCGAGAGCCGCAGCGCACACGATGGGCAGGACGTGTCGGGCGGCTTGGTTCGATGATGCATCGTAATGCTTCACGCGATTTTCCTTCTGCGCCTTGCGCGCGGGTTGTTGGGTTGCCACTTGAGGCTCCATAGGTGGGATTCCAGATCAGTCTAGTGGGCAGGTGCATTAGCGAAGTTTCATCGGTAGGCCGTTGTTGTTTCGTTTGTTTCGTGCGCATCGGACGCTGTCGCATGACTCGAGGCACGGCCTGGCCTGAGGAGAATTCGGCGATGCACCAGAGCGACTCGGCACGGCGATTCACGGTCCGCGTCGCTTCCAGGCGGGTTCATGCCCCCCTTCGGATCACCTTGCTTTCCCTATGAAATTGTGGAGAAATGGTTGTCCCGCGACCAACGTGGCCACGGTTGCGGCACACTTACGCCAGATGAACTCTCTGCGCACCGTTGTCGGCTTCATCGCCTTCGCCACGGCTGCGGTGGCGCTCGCGGCGCCGACCCTGAATGTCGGCTCCAAGCGTTTCACCGAGTCGTACATCCTGGGCGAGATCTTGAAGCAGACCGCGCAATCCGCCGGCGAGACGAGCGCGACACACAGCCAGGGTTTGGGCAACACGGCCATCGTACTGAACGCGCTCACGACCGGCAGCATCGACGTCTACCCCGAATACACCGGCACGATCGCCAAGGAGATCCTGAAGCTCGACGGCGTTCCCTCGCTTACCGAGCTCAACGCCAAGCTGGCGCCCATGGGGCTTGCAGTCGCCGTTCCGCTGGGCTTCAACAATACCTATGCACTGGCGATGCGCGCCGACGATGCGCGTTCCAGGAAGATCGCGCGCCTATCCGACCTCAAGGCGCATCCCGACGTGCGGCTCGGACTTTCGCAGGAATTTATCGGACGCGCCGACGGCTGGCCGGGATTGAAGCGTACGTACGAGCTGCCCTTCGACACGCCGCGCGGCCTCGATCATGGGCTCGCCTATGAAGCCATTGCCGGACGCCAAGTCGACGCTATCGACATCTACTCGACCGACGCCAAGCTCGACAAATATGGATTGACGGTGCTCGAGGACGACCGCAAGTACTTCCCGCGCTACGACGCGGTGCTACTGTATCGCGCGGACCTCCCGCAGCGCCTGCCAAAGACGTGGGCCGCGCTCGCCAAACTCGAAGGCACCATCGACGACGCGTCGATGCGCCGGATGAACGCGGCGGCCGAACTCGAAAACAAGGACTTTGCCGGCGTCGCCGCGACCTTTCTCGGCCGGCAACCGGGGCCCTCCGTCGGCGCGGGAACGTCTGCAAGAGTGGGGGGGTTCAACGATCTTTGGCGCAAGCTCTTCGGTCCCGACTTCGGTCGCCTGACGCTCGAACAACTGGGGCTCGTCTTCCTTTCGCTAGGAGCCAGCATCGTCATTGGCATCCCGCTCGGGATTCTTGCCGCGAAGCGTCCGGCGACGGAAGGCTTGATCATCGGCGCGACCGGCGTCGTACAGACGATTCCCTCGCTTGCACTGCTCGCTGTCCTGATTCCGTTGACGGGGCGCATCGGCGCGGTGCCGGCATACATTGCGCTCGCGTTGTACGCGCTGCTGCCCATCGTGCGCAATACGCATACGGCGCTCGCGCAGATTTCGCGCGGAATGATCGAGGCGGCGCAATCGCTCGGCATGCGGCCCGCCACCATCCTGCAAAAGATCGAGCTGCCCCTGGCCGCGACGACGATCCTGGCCGGCATCAAGACATCGGCCGTGATCAACGTCGGGACCGCGACCATTGCCGCGTTCATCGGCGCCGGCGGCTACGGCGAGCGCATCGTCACGGGCTTGGCGTTGAACGACCACGCGATGCTGCTGGCAGGCGCGATTCCGGCCGCCGTGATGGCGTTGCTGATCGAACGCGGCTTTGTCTATGGCGAGCGGTGGCTGCTTCCGGCGGGTCTGCGGCGCGTACCTAGCGTGCGACGAGCAGCGACTTGATCCCGGGGCCCTTCATCGCGTTAAATATCGACGACGCTGGCGACGCGGACCGACTGGTGTTGCGATCTCGGGCGGTCGCTCGAGATGTTGTCTAATGCTATCGGTCAGCTGCTGCTAATGCTGCGCACCCGTTCGAGGAGTTGCTGTACGTATTCATCTTCAATCTCCAGAACCTTGAGCTGGTCAGCGAGCTCCTCGAGATAATCGCGATTCGTGCCCATGACGCCAGAACCTCTCGCAATGAAAATCGCAGTCTCGCTGAGTGGCAGTTCTTCAATATAGTTTGGGTACAAGGTGTTCGCAGTAAAGGCAAGCGCAGTGATTGCTCCTTGGGGCGTGCTCATCGGGAGCAGAAGCGGCGAGTACCCACCCAGAAGCATCTCTCGCCTCCAAAGGATCGCGGATTCATCCTCCGCCAAATCGGCGGCGATACGAAAAGCGAGTCCTCTGCAAGAACCAGGTTGACGGTGCAGTGAGAGCATGAGAGCGGGCCGGTCTGGTGAACCTCGGCCAATAGTTATCTTGCTGGTGAAGCGGCGTTGATACCCTTTGACGTCCGCCAGTCTGACTTCTGCAAAGTACAAGCCGGGGTCCCACATCAGAGAACCATAGGCATAAACCCAAAGGTCCTCACCGTTGTCTCGGCCGCCGAGAACAGCGCGCCGGGTCTCTTCGAGTCTCTCGTCCGACCGGCGCCAGTTCGCGGGGAGGCCCAGCTTGCGGGCACGTTCATCCCAGGAAGCAAGAACGTCCAGTGTCGCGCGATACTCGGACTTGTCCAAAGGGGTGAGCCTATCCCGAAGCCTCGGAAGATGTACGAATGGGTCTGGCTTCAAAGACGGCTCCAGATCGGGTGCGGGTGACATGCAACGGCCGGGGTCGTGCTATCCCGATACCTCGGCTCAAGAAGTACGAATGGGTCTGGCTTCAAAGACGGCTCCAGATCGGGTGCGCGTGACATAGGCAACGGCTTGAGAATTGTAGTACGCATCGAATGTCCGCTAAGGACGGCGGATTCAACCGGTCGACGCAACAGCCTGATGAAATCGTTGAGCCGGTGTTTCGTAGAGCAGTGTCTTCCTAGGCCGTTCGTTGAGTCGCCGAGCGATCGCGTTGAGTTTTCACACAGCCTCGACCCATCAGGTCTACAAAGGAAAGGCCGCGAATCAGCTTGAAGCTTCGCTACGGGAGCGTCGCCGACAGCGGCCCGCCGCTGAACCGGACCACCGCGCATGGCCGCCGGTCGAGTAGCCCCATCGACGACCGGTCCGGCCTTTCGCGATTCTCGGCGGCCTCCTGGGCCTGCGCCTAATTTCGCGGCGGCCACCGAGGGGCGGGATATACGTCGCCGCGGTGCGATTGCACCGCCGGTCGTCATGCCCAGTCGTACTTGATGCCGGTGTTCGTCGGTTGTTGCCGTCGATCGCTTGAAAGTCGCCCGGAATGGCACGGCGCGTCGGGTCCATCGTGGCCACGGCGGCGCAGATTCTGCCGCTGATCGCCCTGCCGTCGGCACGCGCGAGCGCGCCTGCGGGAGCATCGCGCAGCTCCATTTTCACGTCCGGTACTTCGATTCCGTTTCCGGGCTTGCTGCCGGGCACGAGGACGGCGAGTGTGCCTATCGCCATGGTCGGACCCGTTGCAGCGTAGGACGAGAGCGGTGTCACCAGCGCAACGCCGACCAGCAATGCCAATGCTAGGAATGAACATTCACGCCGATGCATATCGAGCCTCCCGTCCGTCGAATGGCCGCTACACACGCGTTATCGAGATGTGAAACACGCGGTTTGCAGGGAACCGACATCGCATCTCGGCGCCAACCTACACGGATAGGTTGCTCCGCAGGGATGTTCACTACAAGACGAATATTCACGATGTATTTGGGGGAATCCATTGGCTGGCGCCATGCCCGTTGCCACGCGCAAACGCGTCGACGACAACGAATGGAGGGAGACTCGGAGCCCCGAGCGAGGCTGCGCAGGACGCCAGTGTCTTCGTCGTCGATGATTCGACGGCGGGCGGTGCGTCAGGCGTGAATATTCGGCATGTCCGCCCGATGAAGCTCACTCCGCTGAATATTCAGCTTGTGTGCTACACGACGCCAACTCCATACTGGAGACAGTGATGCAGTCGTGTTTCTTTGGCGAGGGGCAGCAACCCACAGACAAAGGGAGACCTTCACCTATTCGGAGGAACCCATGTCAGATACGCGCGAAATTCTTGGCCAGAAAGATATCGTCGAGTGGTTGAAGCAGCATCCAGATGCGAAGGGCAGGCTCAAGCGTGCCGCAGCCCTGTTGAAGGACAAGCCCGATGCCTTGGCCGCGGTGAGGAAGCTTCAGCCCTCGCTCGTGGACAACGTGGTCAAGGTGTTCTTCAGCTACAAGAACGTGGATGAGCGGGCGGCAACGGCCATCGTCGAAGTGCTCAAGGAGAATGCGGCTGACAAACTGGAAATCACCTACATGGCGGGCTTCGCGGAGCAGTTTGCGGGGCAGCGTTGGCGAGAACAGATCAGCAAGGGTGTGCGAAGCGCCAATTGGTTCATCCTTCTCCTTCCCGATCCTTCCGACGAGCTCGATTGGTGTTTGTTCGAAACCGGCCTGTTCGAGGCGCAGCTCACTTCCGCCGACCGGCTGATCTGCCTGCACCATCCCGACACCGAAGTCCCGCATCCGATCCAGGGCTATCAGGCGATCGCGGCGACGCTGCCGGAGGCCGAGAAGTTCCTGCGCATGGTGTTCGTCGGGGACGACCCGGTTCCGGGGCTGCGTCCCATCAATCGCGCACTCGAGAAACGCATCCCGGAATTGGCCCAGCGCATGGTCGATGCCATCAGGGTTCCGAAGCGCCGGCTGAATCGTGAGGTCTTCGAACCCTGGATCGAGATGAGCCTCGTGGACGCAACGCAACTCGAGCAAAAGGAAGACCTCGATTCGGCGACGATCGTATCGGCGAATGCGGAGGCACTCGAGCTCTTCGGCTTCAGGGATTGCCCGAGGACCTTTGGGAAGCTGCGGGAGGAGATCGAAGAGAAGAACGGCGACGGTCGCTGGCGAGAGGAGCTCTTTCACGTACTCCGCAAGATCGCCAATGGCAACATGTTCTCGCCGATCCAGGCAGTGTTTCAATCCCGAAACGGGAAGATGTACCGTCCCATCGCGATTGCGATCGACAGAGCCGGTCCCCGTGGCCCCGTTCAAACCTATCACATCACCTTTGCGGAGGACGTGACCACCACGGACATGGCAGCGATGCCGCGGAAGCTTGCCCTGCTGGCGACGCTGCTCCGATTCACCTTCCGGTTCCGGTGGGAAGTGCTCGAACCATTCTCACGAGGGCCGCTGAGCGACGCGGACGTGACGCACCTCGATGTCAGCCTGAAGCGAATCAAGTGCGATTGGGAGTCGCGCGGGACGATCGATCAGAGTCACATCATGGACTTGTTCACCGGCGAGAAGAGAAGGCACACCGAAGAAATGTTCAAGGCGTGGGGTCGATTGCGTAACGCCGATCAAACGGGTGAGCTGGACATCGCAATCAAGAACAAAGACGGGCGAAGCATTCCGGCGCTACTCTCGACGATGCTGCCGGCTAATCAGCTGTTTCTCGAGATAGCAGCGGGTCGTTTCGCGGAAATGGTCGCGGAAACGCATGAGGTGGTCGACTTTTCGAAAGCGCAATCCCGGTCCGTAGCGGCATGATGATCTGCGGAGCGATTCTGCGGCGATGGGGGCATTCGAAGTCGCCCTTCGGGAGCGCTTAGGGTCCGCCAGCACCTGAAGGTGCTTGGTCACGCCATGGCGGCTGATATCGGTGTTCGCCGTCAGCTGCGCGATCGAGAAGGCGCCGCCGGCACATAGCACGCCGGCTCGAACGGCAGGGTCGCAAGCCGGTGGCGAAAGACGGACGTCAGATGCAGCCGGCTCTCGAGGTGATGCCGCGCGCGTTCGAAGAACTTCGTGCGCGGGCCGCGCGGCACGTCGTAGAGATGACCGGCCCCACGTGCATCGGTGTCTCGGCCGTCTCGAGGTAGAGGAATGCGGCATCGAGTCGGAAAAGGGCGTCATCGGGGAATGAATGTCGCCTCGTCCTGCGGGCTTAACTATGGGCCTCGAAGTCTCCGTGGATTGTATTCCCGGGATCTTGGGCCGCAGGTTCACCGGTCTCTAGCCTGCCCGCGAAGCCTCGATGGGTGCGCGGCGGCTGCTCTAAGATATGGCGACACACGGCCATGTACAACGTCCCCAACGCCCTGACGCTGCTCCGGTTCCTGCTGATTCCGGTACTGGTCTACTTCATCCTGCGCCGCAACTACCCGGTGGCATTCGCGGCGTTTGTTGTTTCGGCGCTGAGCGACTTTGCCGACGGGGTGATCGCACGTGGCTGGAGCGTGCGCACCCGCTTCGGAGCCATCGCCGATCCCGTCGTCGACAAGCTGACGATGCTGGCGGTGACGCTGACCCTCGCCGTGCAGGGACTGTTGCCGCTCTGGCTCCTCGCCGCGATCGTGGGGCGGGATCGTCCTGATCGTGGGCGGCGCGCTGGCCTATCACTACATCGTCGGCCGCTTCGACGTGGCGCCGACGATGCTGTCGAAGTTCAACACGCTCCTCGAATTTGTCACGCTTGCGATCGTGCTCGGCAACGCAGCGGACATCGTCAGCGCAGGAGCAGTGTTGCCCGTGCTGTTCGCACTGCTCACGGCGACGATCGTCGCCTCGGGCGGGCAGTACGTGTGGGCGTGGGGCCGCCGGGCCATCCGCCACTACGCGGGGAGGACTCCCTCGCCCAGGGGGTAACCTTCGCCTGGGGTTCCCTGGTAGGGCGGCGGGCGCCCGGAATGCGCCGGGAGATGTCTGGCGGGCCGGCCGCGACCGCGCGTTCGTGAGCAACCGCGGGGGTTTGCCCCTCGCGCCAGCATGGTCGTTGGAGGGCGTGGTGACAAGACTCGCGCAAGCGCGTCTGGCCGCAGTAGACTTGTAGCCTGCAAGGTGTCCACGGGTCCGCCATGCGGTCGGCGTCTACAGCCGCCGGCGTCGGAGCTCGAAGAACCTCCAGCGCGCCATCACGAGCTTCGGTCCAACGCCATGACGACCTCCGCTGTCGGCCTCGTCGTTGATGAGCAGGATGCCGGGATCGCCGGCCTGAACGTCATCATCGAGGACGTTTCGCAGGCGCTCGAGGTCGTGCTCGATTCGCAGACGACCAACGCGCAAGGCGCTTTCGCTCTTCGCTACGTCGGATACAAGTTCGAGCCGAGCACGCCCGGCCGGCAGATCCGCAAGCTGCGGTTTCGCGTCCGCGTCGGCCAGCACGTCGTGAAGGAGATCGCGCAGGAGGACCTGCCGACCGACGATCACATCACGTTCCCGAAGATTCGTCTCACGCGCGAAGAGGCCGTGAGCTGGTGGGCGACGCTTGGCACCGGCAAGGCATCGAGAAAGACCGACGGCAATGCGGTCCGCTGGCTCGCCGACAACGTGGAGGGCTGGGCCCGTGTCGCGAAGGTGATCGAGAACGCATCGCAGCGATTCGCCAACGATCCCGGCCACAAGCCGGCGCTCGACATCATGCAACTGTCGATCGAGTGCGGCACCTTTCACGCCGACCAGGGCACCACCAAGGGGCTTCTGCTGGAGGACCCGCACTGCGTGCTGCAATTCGACCCGATCGATTCGCCGAGCGTGGCCGACAAGCGCGATCTCACCGAAAAGGACCTTCGGATCGAGCGGACCATCCTCGACACGTATCGCAACGGCGCCGACGTGCGCATTCAATTGCCGAAGCCGTCGCTGGACAAGCACGGACTTGTCGTCGTCGGAACGGCCGTCCTTGGCACCGCATCGTTCATGTTGCTGGGCGGCCTCATTGCGGTCATCGCCGGCGTTGTGCTCCTCCTGGAGATTGCGGCGCTGGTCCTTGGCGCCCTCTACGCCAAGTCGCAGTCGCCTGGCGAACCGAAGATCATCCAATGGTTCAAGGACGCCGGTGCGCAGCCGGGCCGCGCGGCAGTGTCGGTGAAACAGCTCCACATGCGCTCCAACCAGTTTACGCACGCGAAGCTCGTCATCGATCGCAACCGCGAGGCGCTGCTGCTGGGCTCGCCGTTGGGGCAGCACTACTACGATTCCTTCAAGCACGCGATCGACGATCTGCGGCGGGGAAGGGACGCGAAGAAAGGCCCCATTCACGACGTGAGCGTGGGTGTGCGCGGCCCGGCGGTCGGGCACATGCAGGAGCTGTTCAACAACCACTGGAATCTGGCGGCGCCGGAAGACAAGCTGCCGGTGGCACCGCCCACGCTCCAGGCCATTGCGCAATCCGACGATACAAACGAGTTCGTCTCGACGGTGCAGGTAGTGCGCACGCTCGACGCGATGTTCACCGAGGACTTCGATCCTCCTGCCCCCAGCGGCGAGAAGGGCGTCCTCGAGGCCTATCTGCGTGCGATTCATTTCGCCGAGCGCTTCATCTACATCGAGAATCAGTATTTCAACCAAGACGACATCACGCTGGCACTGATCGAGGCGCTTGCCGCGAAGCCGAAGCTGGTCGTGATTCTGTATCTCAACGCGGCGCCCGACATGCCGCTCTATCTCAAGTGGCAGCAGGAGGCAATCGACCGGATCGCCGGCTCGCTCAAGGATGCGGCGGCGAAGGCGCGCTTCGGCGTGTTCAGCGCGTGGAGCCACGCGAAATCCGACAGCGAGCATCCGAAGCCGCGCCTCGTCGACAACTATCTGCACACGAAGTCGGCGATCATCGACAATCGCTGGGCGACGGTCGGCTCGGCCAACCTCGACGGCGCGTCGCTCGATTCGATCCAGTATGCACGATCGATTTTCGGCGGCGACGTCCGCAACACCGAAGGCAACCTCGTGGTGTTCGAGGAATCGCAGCCGGCGCGGTCGGCGGTGGACGCGCTGCGCCGGCGGCTGTGGTCCGAGCATCTGGGTATCGACGATCAGGCATCGACCAAGCTCGACGACGCGCCGACCAAGAACTGGCTGGAGGTGTGGCGGGACACCGCGAAGCTCAAGCTCGAGGGCCTCAAGCAGAATCTCGACCAGGTGCTCGCGTTCGACGGTCCGCGCACCGACGGCATCCAGAGTCACGTGCTGCCGTGGCCCCCCAGCTCCAAGTATCTCGATAAGCTGAAGTTCAAAGAACGCTACAAGCCCCACCAGGCGGCACGCGCCCACCTCGCGCATTTGTTCAGTCAAGACGAGCAGCCGAGCGATCCGCTGTTGTCGCAGTTCGAGGTCCTCGCCAACGGGCCGACGAGCTTTACGTTCAAGTACAAGAAGCAGCCCTGACACGAAAGTCCGCGCACCGTGGCGAGCACCCTCGATCGCATTGCCCATGAAGCCGGCCAGCTGCTGAAGTTCGTCGCGGCTGCGCTCGCGGAGGACGGCGGTCCGCGGACTTTCATAGGCGCGCTGGGATGGGAGCTGCCGCCCGGCGTCGACGACCTCGGCCTCGCCGCGCTTGATCTCACCGCGGTCGTCAGGAAGTTCGAGGCGCTCGAGGAAGCGCAGAGCACGAACGCCGACGACGCCGTCGTCGCCGCGAAATTCGCCGATCTGCTCGACGAAGTCATCCGCACGGCATCGGCGCTGCGTGCGACCGTCGCGGGCTTCAGCGCGACCGGCGACTACCTCGACAAGACGCGCATCAAGAGCGAGTTCCTGCCGCGGTTGAGCAGCCTCATGACGTCGTCGCAACTTTCCACGACGTCGCCGGCGGCGTTCCTGCTGCTGCAGTTCTTCGGCGTGATCACGCTGCGGCACTTTCCCGCCAATCCGGCGATCTTCCAGACCGACCATCTGCGCGCCAACGTCGACTGGGGCGCCCTCGGCCGGTTGTTCACCGATCCGGTCGGACTCCTGGAATCGCGCTACGGATGGGGCACGGCCGACTTCCAGGGACAGGAGTTCGTCACGAACCTCGGTGCCGTGCTCGAGGTGTTCGGCGCGCCGGCGCGGGCGCGGCAATTGCCGCGGCGGGTCGAAGAACAGCTTGCAGGCACGATGGTGCCCGAGGCCGACACGTCGCCGGCGACGCAGTTGCTGTTCAGCATCGATCGCAGCTTCGACGTCACCGGCGGCCGTGACGTCGGCCTCTCGCTCTACCCGCTGCGGCCGAGCGCGCCGGGAGCGACCGACGCCGGCTTGGCGATTACGCCCTACGCGCGCGGCGCCGAGCAATTGAGCTTCGAGATCGCGCCGCAGATCAAACTGGAGTTCGACTCAACCGTCGCGCTCGAGTCGGGAATCGCGCTCGCGTTCCGCCCGGGGCAGTCACCGAAGCTCAAGGGCGGACTGCTCGGCGACGACGGCGTCGTCGACAGCATCGACGGCCACGCGCTCGTGCGAGTGATCCTTGCCGCACCTGCGGGAGAGCGCGTCACGCTGCTCTCGTTTCCGGGCGGTGGCCTGATCGACGTCGACTCGATCGCGTTCGGCGGGGGCATCGACGCCGCGCAAGGCAAGCTCACGCCGAGCTTCGCCGCGAAGTTGAGCGGCGGACGCGCCGCGATCAAACCGGGCGAGTCGGATTCCTTCCTGTCGTCGATCCTTCCCGCGAACGGCGTCGAGCTCAAGTTCGACCTCGGCATGCGGTGGTCGGCGACAGGCATGAGCTTCGAAGGATCGGCCGTGGCCGCGATCGATTTTCCGCTTCACTTCTCGATCGGCCCGCTGCGCATCGACGGTCTCCATGTCGGGTTGTCGCCGTCCGAAGCAGGCATCGGCGTCGAGACGAGCTTCGCGGCGAGCACGAGCCTCGGGCCGCTCACGGTCGCTGTCGATCGCGTCGGCGCGCAGGCGATGCTCGCATTCCACGACGGCAATCTCGGTCCGATCGATCTCGCGCTGGATTTCAAGCCGCCGTCGGGGATTGGTCTGGCGGTCGAGGTGCCGGGGGTGGCGAGCGGTGGCGGTTTTCTGTTCCACGATGCGGCGACCGCCACCTACGCGGGGGTGATGCAGCTCTCGATCTACGGGCAGCTCACGCTCACGGCCTTCGGCCTGATCGCGACGCGCATGCCCGACGGCAGCCGCGGCTACTCGATCGTCGTCTTCATCACCGCGGACGATTTTCGCCCGATCCAGCTGGGCCTGGGCTTCACGCTGCTCGGCGTCGGCGGCATGGTGGCGATCAACCGCACGTTCGACGAGAACGTTCTGCGCGAAGGCATCAAGAACGACACGCTGGGCAAGCTTCTGTTCCCGCGCGATCCGGTCCGCAACGCGCCGGCCATCATCAGTGCGCTCGCGAAGGCATTTCCGGCGCGCAGCGGCAGCTATCTCGTTGGCCTGCTCGCCAAGATCGGATGGTTCACGCCCACACTCGTGCTGATGCAGATCGCGATCATCGTCGAGTTCGGCGCGCGCAAGCGATTGCTCGTGCTGGGACGCGTGAGCTCGCTCTTGCCGTCGAAGGACAACGATCTGGTGCGGATCAACGTCGATGTCGTCGGCGTCATCGATTTCGACCAGGGCAACGCCGCGGTCGACGGCATGCTCGTGGATTCGCGGCTCGCGCACGCGTATGCGCTGACCGGCGCGATGGCGCTGCGCGCGCGCTGGGGTTCGGGCCCGGGGTCGACCTTCGTGCTCGCCGTCGGCGGACTGCACCCGCGCTTCGCGCCGCCATCCGATCTCCCCAAGCTCTCGCGCATAGCGATTGCGTTCTCGTCGGGCAACAATCCGCGGCTCACCTGCGAGGCCTACTTCGCGATCACCGCCAACACCGTACAGTTCGGCGCGCGCGCGCAGCTCTACGCCGCCGCCTACGGCTTCAGCATCGAGGGGGACATCGGCTACGACGTGCTGGTCGAGATCTCGCCGCTGCATTTCATCGCCGACTTCCATGCCAAGGTGCAGCTGAAGCGCGGTTCGAGCAACCTGTTCTCGGTGTCGGTCAAGGGTGAGCTCGAGGGGCCGCGGCCGCTTCGCGTGAGCGGCAAGGCGTCGTTCTCGATCTTCTGGTGCGACTTCTCGGTGCGCTTCGACAAGACGTTGGTCGACGGCGAGAAGCCGCCGCTGCCGGCGGCGGTCGATCTTCTTGCCCAGCTGAAGCAGGCGCTCTCGGACACGACGAGCTGGAGCGTGCAGACGCGAAGCGCGCACGGCGTCGCGCTGCGCAAGCTCGCGGCGAGCGCAGGGCTCGTTCTCGATCCGCTGGGCACGCTCGTGGTCCAGCAGCAGATCGTTCCACTCAACACGACACGCGACATCGATCTCTACGGCGGCGCCCCGGTGTCGGGGGCGCGGCGCTTCCACCTCGACGCCGCATTGCAAGCGCAAGGCCAGCATGTCGATCCGGTGCGCGGGCGCTTCTCTCCCTCGCAGTATTTCGCGATGAGCGACGACGAGAAGCTCGCGGCGCCGTCGTTCGAGGAGATGGATTCCGGCATCATGTTCGGCGGCGACGGTGCGAGCTTCGACCAAGCCGTGCCCGCGCCGCTCGTCTACGATTCGCTCGTGTTCGACACCCTGCCGCAGCCCACGAATCGCGATCCGCGCTACACCATGGTCGTGAATCAACTCATGCTGCACACGAGGACCGGGTCGGTGGCGCGCGCACCGATCCGCAGGACGGGACCCGCACGCTTTCGAGTGCCCAACGCGCCGCAGGCGGCCACGCTCGTCGCGCCACGCTTTCGGATCGTGCCGTTCGACGAGGGCGCGCCGGCGCCGGTCGATCCCGGCACCCAAAGCTGGAGCGAGTACCGCGCGGCGCTCGCGAAGCTCAATCGCGGCGCGGCCACCTGGCAGGTCGTGCCGCTGCACGAGCTCGTAGGCTAGGGCCTGTCACGCTATGGCTGATCCGGCTGCCAACCTGAGCTTCCTGCCGTGGGTGCGCGAGGGCGCCGCGGCGGCGATCCCGGCCCCGGACACGCTGCTCCCGCAGCGCGGTGTTGCCGACCTGGCGGCCTCGCTGTCGATCAACAGCGCGCCGGGGGTGTCGATATCGATTCGGCTGCGCGGGCCGGCGGACGTCATCGGCATCGATGCGCGGCAGATCGTGCGTATGGAGCCGTTGCCCGACAGCCGCGACTTCGAGCCGAACTTCCTGGCTTGCGTCGAATTCGATCGGCCCGACTTTCCATGGCTGTTCACGCCGGCGCACGCCAACGCGAGCGGTCAGCTGCGGCCGTGGCTGTGCCTCGTCGTCGTGCGCGAACAGCCCGGCGTGAGCATCGCGCCGGCAAGCGCAGCCTCGCTTCCGGTTCTGCGCATCGCCGCACCCGCACGACCGGTCGACGAGCTTCCGAACCTCGCCGAATGCTGGGCATGGGCGCACTCGCAAGTGGCTGCCGCCGATACCAGCGCGCCCTCGGTGAACGCCGCGCTTCGCGGCGCAACCGAGCTGTCGCTGTCGCGCCTCGTCTGCCCGCGGCGCCTCGAGCCCGACACCGCGTACATCGCGTGCGTCGTTCCGACGTTCGAGCTCGGGCGCAGGGCGGGGCTCGGTGCGACGATTCCGGACAACGAAGCGGCCGTCGCGAACGCGCTGGCGCCCGCCTGGACGATCACGCACGCGCCGCCGGCGCCGCCCGTGGGGCCGGCCGCGGTCGAACTGCCGGTCTACCATCAGTGGCGATTCCGCACCGGGTCGGTCGGTGATTTCGAATCGCTCGCTCGCGCACTGCATCCGGAGCCCGCGCCCGATGGACTCGGCCTGCGCACGATCGACATCAGCCATCCCGGCTTCGCGGTGCCGACTGGCATACCGGAGGGCGCGAGTCTCGATCTCGAAGGTGCGCTCAAGCCGATGGACGCGCCCGCCGCGCTGCCCGGGTGGCCTGCCGGAGTCGAGTCGAAATTCAAGGACGCGCTCGCGCCGATCGTCAACGCGCCCGGTCTTGCCGCGATCGCCGATCCTCGTGCCGATCCGCTGCTCGCGCCGACGCTTTACGGCCGCTGGTACGCGGCGAAGTCGACCGTCGCGCTGGCCGCGACGTCATGGCTCGACCAGCTCAATCTCGAGCCGCGTTATCGCGCGATCGCCGCGTTCGGAACGCAGGTGATCCAGCAGGAGCAGGAAGCGCTGATGGCGTCGGCGTGGGAGCAGGCCGCCGAATTGCGGGAAGCCAATCAGCGCCTGCGCCGATTGCAGTTGAGCCTCGTCGTCGGCAAGACGATGCACGCGAAGCATTTCTCGGGCCTCGCGCCGGAAGCCATGATGCGCGTCGCCGCGCCGGCGTTCGGACGTCTGCGCACGACGACGCCGACGGATCCGGTCGCGAAGACCGTCGTCGCGCGAATCGCGTCGACCGCGCTGCCCGTCAATGCGACGAGCAGCGCAATGAGCCGCATCGGGCGCGTACGCGGTCCGCTCACACGGCGGGTGAACGCGCAGGGCGTGAAGCGCTCGACCACGGCGACGTGGATCGGGAAGATCGGCGGCGTCTCCGGGGTGACCTTCATGACGCTGCCCACGTCAACGCTCGCCACCGTCAACACCGTGCGGCAACGCCTTCCGGCCAGCGCGAACATCGCGGCCTTCGGTGCGGTCACGCGCGACGCCGTCTTCAACATGCGGGGACGCCCGCTTTTCCGCGTTGCCGCCGAAGGCCAGCCGGTGACGACCCCGCCGTTGCAGGCGCTGCCGCCAACCGCCGACAGCGCCGCCGCACGCGACTTTCGTGCCGCGGCGAGCGAGCACCTGCAGCGCGTGAATCCCGGTCGTTCGATCATACTTACGGTGCCGGTGCCGGTGCGCGTCGACGAGCTTCGCGCGGCGATGGTGAATTCGTTGCAACCCCGGATCACCTTCACCGCGCTGACGCGCGCCGTGGTCGCGACCGGTGCGAACGCAACGTTGCCGGTGGACACGCCGGCGAGCGCGCCGGTGGGAATCGACACGATCGCCGCGGCGCCGCACTTTCCGCAGCCGATGTACGAGCCGCTGCGGGATCTTTCGCAGGACTTGCTGCTGCCGGGCCTCGAGCACGTCGATCCCGACACCGTGCTCGGGCTCAAGACCAATCGTCGTTTCATCGAGGCGTACATGGTCGGACTCAACGTCGAGATGGGTGGCGAGCTGCTCTGGCGCGGCTTTCCCACCGACCAGCGAAGCACGTATTTCGATCAGTTCTGGGATGTCGTCGGGGCGAAGGAGCCGCGGCGGGACATCGATCCGATCAGCCGCTGGGGCGAGCGCAAGCTCGGCGACGCCGCTGGCGCTCCGGTGCGGGAGCAGTTCGTTCTGCTGATGCGCAGCGCGCTTCTGCGGCGGTATCCCAACGCGATCATCTATGCAGCGCCGGCGATCGCGAGCGGCGGAACCCGAACGCCCGATCTCGATCCCGCACGCGAGCGCTTCCCGGCGTTTCGCGGTGAGATGAAGCCCGATGTCTCGTTCTTCGGTTTCGATATCACACCCGTGGCGGCGGACGGCTCTGACGGGACGGCGGGCCACTACATCGTGATCCAGGAGCACCCGACCGAGCCGCGCTTCGGGCTCGACGTCGGAACGCCCGCGGGAAGCGGAACGCACCTGCGGGTGGCCGACGGACCGCCTGCGGGTCTTCCTTCGAGCACGCTGACGTGGGGCCGCAACGCAGCGCACGTCGCCGGCATGCTGCGGCGGCGGCCTTTCCGCGTCGCGATCCACGCGTCGATGCTGGTTCGTCGACCCTAGAACGGGATACATCGACCGTGCCTGCCGCGCTGTTCCGATCGAGCTTCGCTCTGCCGCTCGCCGATGCGCCGCTGCCCGCGCTGATGCAGGAGCGGCTTTGCGCGAGCGATCAGCCGCTGGCGCTGCTGCCGGTGCGACTGGAGACGAGGTTCTTCGCGCAGCCCGACGGAAGCAGCGAGCTGCGCGTGCGGATCTACCCGGACGCGATCCATCTCGATTCGCACGAGCGCGAGCTCACGCGCACCGAGCTCGAATGGGGGAGGCATTCCTGGGAATCCCTCTGGCGCGCCGGCAACGACGTCGAAGCGCAAAAGACGGCGTGGCGGCAGCTCGCGGATCGCTTCGGCGACGAGCGCGCCGCGTGGATTCTCCATGTGCTCGAGCCGACCAACCAGGCGCAGCGGCCGACATCGCCCACGCCGGCGGGTCAGCCGCTGCCTCATGCGCTCGCGTTCCCGCAGGTCGCGGTCGTCGGCGACGACGAACAGGCGTCGTGGCGGCGCGCCCCCGTGGCCCGCCTCATGCCCGATCACTGGTACGCGATCCTTCAATCGGGCGGCCGACCGGTGATCGCCGCGCGTGGGCGCGACATCGAGAAGCCGGTGGCGGTGGGACCGGACCCGCAAGCGTCGCCCACGGGCACAGGCGACGAGACGATCGTGGTCGACAAGGGCATGCAATGGATGGTCGACTTCGACGTTGCCGAAACCAAGGGCATGGCGCTTCGAATCCCGATTCCCGCCGCGACGCTCGCGGCCGGGCTCGACAGCCTGCTCGTTCTCGGCGTGACCGCGTCGGCGGCGCCGCAGAACGTCGCGGACGAGGTCGCCGATCTCCTCGATGCGCATCACTACACCGACGGTCTCGAGTTCCTCCATCTCGGCACGCCGACCAACAACACCGCCGATCGCCGCGCCGGCTATCAGAGCGGCGGCCGCAGTCACGACGCGAGCTTCGCCGTCGAAGTCGGAGCGGATCCGGCGACGCTCGACGATGACTCGAACGCGATGAAGATCGGCGCCGCGCTCGGCCTGCCGCGCGGGCGCACCACACGTGTCCTCGGCTATCTCGAACGAGCATCGGAACAGCACGACGCTGCCCAGCGCCGCATGAACGGCGCGCTGTGGCAGGCGAGCTGGGGCTACTACTTGAGCAACATGATCGGTTTCGACGGAACGGGACTCACGGCGGACGGCCTCGCGTGGGCGCGCGACCACTTTCGTTCCCACGTTCGTGCGGCCGGCCCGTTCCCGTGTGTGCGTGCCGGTCGCCAGCCGTACGGGCTGCTTCCGGTCACGTCGCTCGACTTGTGGAAGCCGGGTACGGGCGCGGAAGCCGCTCTTTCGCGCGACGCGTTCCTCAAAGACTTCCTGATCGGATTGCGCGACACCTTCTGGCGGCCGAAGCTCGGTCAGGTCGCGCGCGTGGGGCAGCGTCAGAGCCCGCCCGATCCCGACGCGGATCTCGGCGATGTGATGCGATCCGAAGCGTTTTCCGGAAGCTACCGTACGCGCACTCTCTTCGGCCGCCATTACCTGCAGCATCTGCGTGCGTTCATCGGCGAGGATCTGCAGGCGATGGGATTCATCGCCGCGCAGGATGCGATCACCGGCGGCGTGCTGCAGCGCCTGGGAATCCCTTGGCGTCCCCGCATGGGGGCAGCGATCTTCGCCGAGTTGAGCTTCGCGCTCAAGTCCGCTCTCGTGCAGGCCGGCGAGGTGTCGCCTTGGACGCTGCTCCAGCCCGACTACATCGCAGCGCTGCTTGCGGAGTCTCGCATCGACGCGTTGGTCGCGGCGCGCCCCGCAGCCGACGCGACGAACGCCAGCACGAGCCTGCTGCAAGCGCTGCTGCGCCACGCGCTGCTGCGCGAGATTGCCGAAGCGGCGGCTCGAATCGCCGCGCGGGCGCCGGGTGCCAATGTGGTGTCGCTGCTGCGCGATGCGGAGCTCAACGATCTCGTAACCGGCGGGACGCTTTCGTCGACCTTCAAGCGCCAGCTCGAAACGAAGGTCGCGGCGATCACCGGCGATCGCACGATCCGGGAAGTCCTCGAAGATGCACTGCGGGATGTGGCCGTTCCGGCCGCTGCTGCCGAGCTCGCCGCGCTTGCCGAGTTTCGCGCGAGCCTCACGGCCTTGCAGGGACGCGACAGCGAAACGCTCCAGTTCCTGATGCAGGGCACGCTCGACCTCGCCTCGCATCGGCTCGATGCGTGGATCGCGTCCTTCGCCACGAAGCGGCTCGCGACGCTGCGAACCCAAAGCGCCATCGGGCTGCGGGCGGGCGGCTACGGCTGGGTCGAGAATCTGCGTCCGATGCCGCCTTCGTTCGCGGTGACGGTCGCGCCGCCGCCGGGTGAATCAGCGCCGCTCGCGATGTTGTCGGACGACACCGGATTCATTCACGCGCCGTCGGCGACGCACGCCGCGGCCGCGGCGTTGTTGCGAAACGCGCACCTCGGCGCAAGCGGCATCACCTCGGCGGACAGTCCCTTCGCAATCGAGCTCTCCTCGCGCCGCGTGCGCGAAGCCGCGAGGCTCATCGACGGCACGCGCCAGGGCCAGCCGCTCGGCGCGCTCCTGGGCTATCGATTCGAACGCGCCTTGCACGACCTCGGGCTCGATCGCTTCATCGCGCCTCTTCGCAATTTGGCGCCGCTCGCAGCGCGGCGGCTCGAAGCGACCAGCTTGCCCGTGGAGAAGATCGCCGCCAACAACGTCGTCGATGGGCTCGCGTTGTCCGCGAAATGGCACGATGCGCAGGCCGCGGTGATCAACGCCTTACAGCCGGTGAACCCGACTGCCGGCGAGCTCGTCAGCGTTCGCCGCGAATTCGACGGGCTCGCCGACGCCATCGACGGCTTGGCCGATGCGCTCACCGCGGAGGTTGCGTACCAGATGGCGCGCGGCAATACTTCCCGAACCGCCGCGACGCTTGCGGCGATCGCCCAGGGCGACGCGCCTGCTCCCGAGCTCGAGGTCGCGCGCATCCCGCGCAGTGGCACGGCGGTGACGCATCGGGTCCTGCTGCTGTGGAGCGGCGCGACCGGACCGGCCGGCGCGCCTGCGACCAGCGCGTCGCCGATGGCACGGGCCGAGCCGGTGCTCAATGCGTGGGCCGGCAAGCTGTTGGGCGATTTTGGCAACGTGCGCTGCACGTTCGAGCGCGTGGGGGAGGGCGGCGCGGTGCTCGAGTCGCGAGCGTTGAAATTGGGTGAGCTCCCGCTCGCATCGCTGGACGTCGTATACGGCGTGCCCGCAACCGGGAGCGCGTCGGCCGCCGGAGCGACGTCGACCGATATCGAAGCGCGCGTGCTTCATCTCGCGCAGAAGGTCGCGCTTGGTTTTTCGCCGCAGTGGCGCCTTCGGCACGCCCGCCCGGCCGATCTTGCGAACAGCGAGCTCACGCTCTTCGACGTGCTGGAGCAGGCTCGTGCCGCCCGGCGTTTGCTCGCGACCGCGCGCGGCATGACGCCGCAGGATCTCTCGCCGCCGTCGCGAAGTCCGACGAGCGCGCTCGATCTCGAGGAGCTGCAGCGGCGGGTCGTAAAGGCCGAGGCGTCGCTTCGCGATGCGCGGGCCGCTCTGGCCCCGCTCGCGCAGCCGGGTGCCGGCTCGACCGCCGATGCGCTTCGCGCGTCGATTCTGAAGCTCGCCGATTTCGGATTCGACTTCGCCGTGCCGGTCGTACCGTCCGGAGACGATCCCGCGGCGCGCGCGGCGCTGTCGCAGCAGGCGAGCGCTCTCCTCGCGGAAAGCGGCAAGCGCATCGATCAGATCACGGCGCTCGGCGACGAGCCCGCTGCGAGCGATCCGCGTTCTCGTCTCACCCAGCTCGGCGAGCGCATGCGCGCAGTCTTCGGCTCGTCGTTCGTCGTGCTGCCTCGCTTCACGTGCGATGCGGCGACTGCGGGCGAGCTCCGCTCCGCGCTCGCCGGCAGCAAGGCGTTGCAGGGCGGCGACGAGCTCGCCGTCTACACCTGGTTCGCGCGCTACGCTCGCGTGCGTGACCCGGTGGGTCGATTGACTTCGTGCCTGACCGGTGCGGAGGTGCTCGGCACCGGCGAGCGTCTCGCGCTCGAGGTCGCGCAACTTCCGTTCGACGGCGGAGATCGGTGGGTCGGCCTTCCTTCCGCCGCGAACGAAGCGATCCCGGCCGGTAAGCTCTCGCTCGTCGTGCAGGCCATCGCGCCCGTCGACTTCGCACAACCGCTTCGCGGTCTGTGGATCGACGAATGGACCGAGATCGTGCCCAGCCGCGAGGAAACCACTGCCATCACGTTCCAGTACAACCCGCCGGATGCCTGCGCACCGCAAACGGTGCTGCTCGCAGTGCCGCCGGTGCCCGGCGAGGACTGGACGGTCGCCAGTCTGCAGCGCGTGCTCGCTGAAACGCTCGACCTCGCCAAGCTGCGTGCCGTCGACAGCGATGCGCTTTCCGAATGCGGTCAGTTCCTGCCCGCGCTGTGCTTCGCCTTCAATGCGAAGGACGACGCGGTGTCGACCGATTTCGCGCCGCTGACGCGGTAGGCCACCCGATCATGCCCTTGCCGCCCGATCCTACGCGTCCGCCGCCGCACCCACCCGAGCCGCCGGAGCCTCCGGAGCCGCCGCATCCCGCCGCCGCATCCGCCTCCCCATCCGCCGCCCCATCCGCCAACACCGCCTACTCCGCCTCCGCCGCAGCCCGGCGGCACGCCGTCGATCACGAGCTGGACGCGGCTCGAGCCGCGCTCGCGCGAGGCCGACATGAGCTCGAGCGTGAGCGCGCGGCTGTTCGATCCGCTGTGGCTGCTGACCCGTCAATGGCAAACCGGCGAGTTTCAGGCGGAGGATGCGGGAACGCCGGTCATGGCCCGGGTTCGCGCGTCGAGTGCGCTGTTCTCGCGCTGTCACCTGGGCGAGTTGCCTCCGAACACGATGGAGCAGGCGCCGCGCTATGACGTGACGGGCATGCCGCTCGAGGCGCTCGTCGAGCGACGTCCGGTGCGGCCGGCGAACGCGAACGATCCGCGGATGCTCGCGCTGACGGTGGAAGCCGGCCTGCATTTCCTGCGCATGCTCGACCTGCAGCCGACAGTTCGAAGCTACCGCCGCGCTTTCACCGACCTCTTTGCGCTGCAGGCGGCCGCATCGCCATCGTCGTCGGGCACGGCCGATCCGGCTGCGCTGCGCTTCGTGCAATGCATGGCGGGACGCGCGCTCGATGCTCGACGTCTCGCGGCCGCGCTACGCGGCGGGACCGCCGCCGCGGTCGCGGCGAACCCCGTGTTGAACATCGAGGCCGGCGACCGCGCCGAAGTCGCGCAGACGGCGACCGCGTGGCTCCAGTGGTATGACGGCCTGACGATCGAGCCGGAGAATGCGGCGCAGGACGCATGGTTGCCGGAGCGGATGGAGTACGCGGTTTCGATCGCGGCCCGCCTCTCCCCGCGGCCCGAGGACGAGGTGACGCTTTCCGCGGACGAATTCGACGATGGCGTGCTGGATTGGAGCAGCTTCGACGTGAACGCCGAAGTCAACATGGGAACGGCCGCCGATCGCACCGTCGTCGCGATCACCCAAACCACCGTGCCTGCGCCGCTCACGTTCCGCGGGACGCCCGCGCCGCGCTTCTGGGAGCTCGAGGACGCGCTGATCGACTATGGCCTGACGCCGGTCGGTCCCACGGATCTCGCGCATCTCATGATGATCGAATACGCGAACAGCTACGGCAACGACTGGTTCGTGGTTCCGTTCACGCTGCCGATCGGATCGCTGACGCGCGTCGATTCGCTGGTGGTCACCGACAGCTTCGGCGTACGCAGTCTTCTGCGCCCGATCGGCGATCGCTCGTTGCCGCAGTCGAATTGGGCGATGTGGCAGATGGCGTTTCGACGCCGGCCCGGTCAGGAACCGATCAGGAAGCCGGTTTCGAATCTCTTCTTCCTGCCGCCCACCTCGGGACAGCGAACGGAGGGCGGCGCGCTCGAGGACGTGCTCTTCATGCGCGACGAGATGGCGAACCTCGCGTGGGCGATCGAGCGCGTCATCGAAAGTCCGCTCGAGCAACCGACGCCGCGTTTGGAGCAGGAAACGGAAGTCGGGGACGCGGTGTCCGCGGACGCCGCCAGGCCTGCGCAAGCGCCGCCGCGCTATCGGCTCTCGTCGCGCGTTCCGGGCTACTGGATTCCTTTGTTGCCGGTGCAGACCCGAGGCGCGGACGGCAAGGTCATCTCGCGGCTGCGCCGTGGGGCGGTATTGCAGCCCGACGGGTCCCAGCGCGTGCACCGTGCGCTAAGCGAAGCGCTCGCGGCGTCCGGCGAGCTTCTGCTCTTCGACGAGGAGGTGCCGCGCGAAGGGCAACACCTGACGCGGCGGCGAGTCGTTGCGCGCTGGATCGATGGATCGACGTGGATGTGGACCGCGTTCCGAAAGGGGATCGGCCGGGGCGAAGGTTCGAGCGGTGTCGTGTTCGACCGGTTGCTTGACCAGGACGTTAGCACACCGCCCGAGTGAGACGACGAAGCGCCCGCACGCCGGAAAATTCGGCGTAACGAAAGCGGGTTTGAACCGTTCGTCCGCGAACCTGGCCCGCCTACCGCATGCCCCGAGGACGCTCTCCCAGAACGGGCTTGCGCTTGACTCCGTGCCGCCCAGGATCATCACCACGCGGGGTAGCTTCATCGCAGTCTGGGCGATTGCCGGAATTGCGACTGCTGGAAGCAAGGGCGCAGCCCGCAAAGCAGGAGAGTCCGCCGATTCATCACGGGATAACCTCGTCGACGACGGGGAGTCAAGCCATCGTGCGCCAATAGCGGGAAGTGAGCGCCGCCAACGAGCGGCTCTTCTTGGCCGGTTAGCGACAAAATCCGGGTTATCCGGCAGGCTGACGCTTGCTACAATGATTCGCATCCGGCGCGTCACCGTTTGCCGAGGATCGGCCATGAATCGATTGCAGCTTCTCGTCGCGGCGTTGATTGCGCTTCCGCTGGCGGTGTTCGCTCACCACGGCTGGAGCGAATACGATGCCACGCAAGTGTTGAATCTCACCGGCACGATCGAGGAATCCACCTACGAACATCCGCACGGATCGATCAATCTGAAGACGCCGACCAAAACCTGGATAGTCGTGCTGGCGCCGCCGTCGAGGATGGACATGCGCGGGTTGGCTAAGGAATTGCTGAAAAAAGGGGCGACGGCGTCCGTCGAAGGCTACCCGAATCGCAACAAGCCGGAGGAGATGCGCGCCGAGCGAATCACGATCGCCGGCAAGACGGTCGAGCTTCGTTGAGGGGGCGCGAAGCGGACAGCGATGGCAATGAACATGGATTCGCTCGAGGCTTCGGGCGTCGCCCATTGGATGCGTGAGGCGCTGTGGGCCTATCCGGCCGTCGAGACCGTTCACATCATCGGCCTCGCGCTGTTGTTCGGCACGATCGTCGTCGTCGACTTGCGTCTGCTCGGCCTCGGCCGCAATGTTTCGGCAGTGGCGGTGACGCGTAACGTGTTGCCGTGGACGCTCGCCGGCTTCGGCGTCGCGGTCGTGACCGGCTCGCTCATGTTCACCGCCCACGCCGCCGACTTCGCGACGCTGCCGATCTTCCTGCTAAAGATGACACTGATCGTGCTCGGTGGCATCAACGCGGCATGGCTTCATGTCGGCGCGCTCAAGAACGCCGGACTGTGGGAGGTCGCAACACTGCCACCGCGGCGCGTACGCGCGGCGGCAGCCGTGTCGCTGCTGCTCTGGATGTGCGTGATCGCCTGCGGCCGGCTGCTCGCGTATTTCTGATAGCCGGCACCCGGGTGCCCGACATCTTGTAGAAAACGCCGTCGGCCCCGTACCGCAGGGCCCTCTTTTGCCCGAGCGCCGATTGAGTGCAGGCTTCGGCCGGCGCCGTACCGCGCTTGGTATTGACGCGCGGGATGTAGGTTGCGCCAGTCATCGCACCGCTGCCCATCGTGACATTTGGACAGTGAGCGCCGTGAATGTCCACTTTCGCGCTGCTGCCACCGACGGCTATTGGCCGGTCAGCGACGCTGCCGGCCGTCAGTCATTCGTGCGCCCGCCAGTGTCTTCGTCAGAAGTGGGTCCAACCCATCCAGTGCTTGATCGTTCCGAACGGGTGCTCGACCGTTTGTTGTCGCACTCGCATCATCTCGGGTTGCCGATCCAATCGCTGCTGCATTGCCTCGAGGACCGCTTCATGTTTCCAGCGCCTGATCCGCCGGTACGGGCTGGTGGTGCAGCGCTCTTTGATCGGGCAATCGGGCACGCCGAGCTCCAGTAAACATCCAACGTCATCCCGGCTTCGATCGTGTAAAGCGCTTGATCGCCTGTTGCCCCGCCGGGCAGCGATATTCGTCATCGCTGGCAATGTAGATGAAGTCCTGCTTGTCGAATCTTCCGTCGGCCTTGCTGTTTGAGGTCAGCGACTTGGGCACGAGCGGCGTGATCCCGGCCTGGTCGCAATCCAGTATCCGTTCGCCTTTGAAGTAACCGCGGTCGGCCACCACGGTGAGCGCTTCGATATCCGTGGCCTCGCGCGCCTGTTCGGCCATCCGCGCCAGCTGGTCACGATCAACACCCTCGGTGATGACCTCGTGCGCCACGATCAGGTGGTTCTTGGCATCCACCGCCGTCTGCACGTTGTAGCCGACGATGCCACCGTCGCGGCTCTTCATCGAGCGCGCATCAGGGTCCGTCAGCGACAGCTGTTGATCGGGACTGGCGAGCATTTGCGCCTCAAGTGTCTTGAGCCGCTGCATCTGCTCCTTCAGGGACGCAATCTTCTCTTGCAGCCGGCCCTTCTTCAGTTCTGCCGCTTCGGGCTCGGCCCGGTCCGCCGTGTCCATCGCCGTCAGGTAACGCGCGATGCTCTCCTCGATCTGCGCCATCCGCCGCTGCATCTTCGCCGGGGTGAAGTTCTTGTCGCGGTTATTCACCGCCTTGAACTTGCTCCCGTCAATGGCAACGATAGCTTCCGTAAACAGGTCCAGCTGGCGGCACACCGATCTGGCCGGCCGCTACCATGTCTTCGAGCAACGTAGCGAGATCGCCGCCGTTGACCCGGACGAGTTGGACGCCGCGCGGCGCCTCAAACAGGCCAGGATCGAGCGGTCCGATCTGCACATCGCGGAAATTCATCAGCGTCCGACCGCGTCGACCACGGCTCTCGCCCTCGCCAGCGAGGCGCGCGATGACGCCTTGATCGGTCACCCAGACATGGCCGGTGAAGCGACTCCCCGAACCGGCATTGCGCTCGACGCGAATCCGCATGGTGTCCAGCCCGTTCGCCCGCTCGCGTCCCTCACGAATCTGTCGCATGTCGCCGCCGCCGTTCAGCACATCGAGTGGCAGATCGAGCGCGGAGAGGTCGGTCTCGATCGCGAAGCGGGGATCAGCCATCACCAGCCAGCAGAGATTGCGATCGAGGCGCGCGATCACGGTCAGCGAACGACTATGCTGTTTGCCTTCGTGGCGCAATGCCGAGTGGGTGCGCCACAGACGGCCGGGCATGGTGCGCTCATCGGTGCCGATCAGGCTCGTCGCCGTGTACTCCACCCGCAACTGGAGAATGCTCCTGCTCGCGGCCGCAAGCGCTGCCCAGGAGGAGCCGAGCAGAGCGGCCGAAGCGAGCAAGACCTTGCGACGTGAAAGCATCATGTGATGGACATTCGAAAGCTTGGTAAATTCAACCACGGGAGCCTGATTGTGGGGGGGGCGGTGGTGCGGGTCAACCGGCAGGTCTAGCCGGCAGCCGGCTGTTCCGCGCGCTCGTCGCTGTACTTCCGCGCGAGCGCCGACATCAGGGTTGCCGCGCGCGGTTCTGAAAGATCGTGTCACGCAGTTCGAGCCGTCTGCGCAACGAAGAGAGGGAGATCCCCCTTCAATGCGCTGCTTGCACTTCCCAATATTACCAAGAGCCGACAGGCCAAACGCCGGGCGCGTTGGCTGGGAGCGCAGGCGATACAATTGCGCGGGAGTCATCCGCATCTTCCGGGATCCGGACATCGAGAGCAGCCAAACACTTGGAGAGAACGCGATGCTGAACCGCCTATCGTCGTACACATTCGCCGGCCTGCTGGCTTTCGCGCTGATTGCCGGGCAAGCCTCCGGCCAGCAAACCGGGGAGAGGGAGATTCGACAAGGCGTGATCGAGCAAATCACGCCGGTGCAGATACAGAGCAACCATCATCGTGGCGTCGGGGCCATCATTGGCGGCCTCGGGGGTCTTGGCATCGGCAGCCTCATTGGCGGCGGCACCGGGCGCGACGTGGCGATGGTCGCCGGCACGCTGGGCGGCGCGTTCTTCGGCAATGAGATCCAGAAGAAGCACGATCAGCCGGTGCCAGGACAGCAGATCATCGTCCGCGTAAAGAGCGGCGTGCTGGTCGCGGTGACGCAGCCGGTCGACGCCAACCTTAAGACCGGCCAGCGCGTGTACATCGAAGGCAGCGGCGATGGCGCGCGCGTGATCCCGCAGTAGTCGCGCGGGAGATTCGAGCCGCTCGTGCGACGCAAAACGCCGCCGGGGTATCCCGGGGCGGACGTTTCGCTAGCGCCCGGGCGCGACTCGCCAGCCTCGGTGTCAGAAGAACCGACGGCTCAGCGCATCTTGCCCGTCGGCATCTTGCGGGCCTTTGGGCCTTTCGGTTCGGTCATCGCCCCGGTCGGCATTCGGCCGGCAGCGGCCTTGGTCCTACCCTTGCGCGTTGTCTTCGCCGTTCCCCGCGCCTTCTTGCTCGCTTTCTTCATGGCCATGGCGGCGCTCCTTTCACGCTGGGCCTGTTGCGCAGTCGTCGCGCGCACGGTGGCGACCATGCGCGTACGGGCTCGCTTGGCCTTCGCTGCCACGTCGGGATCGGATTGCCGCGCGGCCGCCCGCGTTGCAAACTTGACCACGCCGACGTCCTTGTCGTCCAGCAGCTTGTTCACCACGCGCGCGGACTGGGGGCTGTCCGGCAACAGGGTCGAGGCATGCGCCGCCGCGACGCGAACTATCACATTACGCGATTTCGACGCACGCCCGACGATACCGATGCAGCCGTCGTCGCCGATAATGCCGGCGAGTGATACGGCCTTGGACGCCAGCGACACATCGGGGGACGTGGCGAGTTTGCGCAGGTGCCGGACGACGTCCTCGGCCTTCTCGGCGAGCGCCGCATAATCCGGCTCGTCGACATCGAGCAGCGCCTTCAGTTTTGCATAGCTGATCGGCATTTGTTGTCTCCTCGTGCGAACGGCCCGGTTACCCGAGATTCTTGGTGAAGGGGCTGTTGTCCATCGTTTGCACTTCGCTGGCGATGAGGTCGGGCGGAGGATTGGTGATGTTGTTGGTGCCGCCGCCCATCATCAACCTGTCGGTAGGCGTCACATGCGGGAGGCCCAGCACGTGGCCGACTTCGTGCCCCAGCGTCCATTCGCTCGCAATCGACGCGATTACCGCGGACGGCCGGTTCGGCGGGTGGGCGGCGCAGCCGTTGAAGCTGGGATTCGTCGAGCGCACGAAGTAAGCCACCACGTCGTTGGTACTGACGCCGTTGCGGTTGGCCATCAGTTGCGTCTGCTCGGTCGTGACGCTGCCCATCGTGCAGGCGCCCACGTCGAGGTCGTTGAGCAGCGGCAGGTTCAGCGTTTGGTCGCTGACGCGATGGACGCGTATGCCGTACGTTGCGTAGACGTCGATCATGTTGTCGACCATGCGGTCGATCGTGAAGCGCGTCGGCTGGCTCAGCACCTTGACATGCAGGCGCACGGTGGGAAGGGTCTGGGTCCACCACTTGTGCCACATGGCGTTGTCCATGCCGCGGACAAACGCGTCGATGCGTCCCAGGCTCCAGGAGACGGCGGCCGGCGTGTCGTCGATGACGCCGCCAAGCGACTCCCAGCCGCTCCAGCCGCCGTCAAACCATTTGTGCCACATCGCGTTGTCGGCACCTTTGACGAACACATCGAGCCGTCCGGGTGCCCAGGAGCTCGCCGCAGGCCCCGCGGTGATGATGCCGCCGAGCGATTCCCAGTCGCTCCAGCCACCGTCGAACCACTTGTGCCACAGCGCGTTGTCCATGCCGCGCGCGAACACGTCGATGCGCCCCGAGATCCACGATACCGCGGCGGGTTCATCGTCGATCACACCGCCGAGCGACTCCCAGTTGTGCCAGGAGCCGTCCCACCACTTGTGCCACACGGCGTTGTCGGCGCCCTTGGCGAACACATCGAGCCGCCCCGGCGCCCAGGAGCTTACGGCAGGGCCGGCGGTGATCGTGCCGCCGAGGGATTCCCAGTCGCTCCAGCCACCGTCGAACCACTTGTGCCACAGCGCATTGTCCATGCCGCGGACGAATGTATCGATGCGCCCTGACGACCACGACACGGCGGCGGGCGAGCCGTCAATGATGCCACCCAGGGATTCCCAGCCGCTCCAGCCGCCGGCGAACCATTTGTGCCAGAGCGCGTTGTCGGCTCCTTTGACGAAGGTGTCGAGCCTCTCGCCCGCCCACGAACTGACTGCCGGCCCGGCGGTGATGACGCCACCGAGGGATTCCCAGTTGCTCCACGCCATGGTGCACCTCCGTGTCGAGTCGACCTACGCGGTGGTCACAGAAAATGACAGGGGCGAGAACGGACGCGCCCGTGGGGCGCAATGTCGCGCATGTCAATCTAGCGCTGCTGCAATGACTAGTCAAACGGAAAATCGGAGGCGTCTGGCGGTATCGATTGTGAATGCAGCGCGAAGCTGTCCGGCATGGTGCTCGAAGTGAGCGCGGTGCTTAAAACTGCATGCCGGGCGCGAGGTCGGTCGACAAGGAGGAAAGCTATGGGTATCTCGGTCGTCACGGGCGCAAGTCGTGGGATCGGCCTCGAGCTAGCACGGCAGCTCAAGGCGCGGGGCGCGAGCGTGGTTGCGGTATGTCGCGGGAGCTCGTCAGGGCTTGACGCACTCGGAGTGCGCGTCGAAAGCGGGTTCGACGTGACTGAGCCTGCGGCGTGGGTGAAGCTGGCCGAGCGGCTTGCGCACGACGACATCGACCTCCCGATCCAGAACGCCGGCGTGCTTCTTGCCGATTCTCTCGAAGACGTCGAATTAGACAAGGTGCGCGCCCAATTCGAGCTCAACGCCATCGCACCGCTGTTTCTGACTAAGGCGCTTGCCCCGCGCCTACACACGGGTTCGAAACTCGCGCTCATCACCAGTCGCATGGGTTCCATCGGCGACAACGGCTCCAGTGATTACTACGGATACCGAATGAGCAAGGCGGCGCTGAACGCGGCCGGCATCTCGCTGGCTCACGACCTCAAACCGCGAGGGATCGCTGTAGTCATTCTGCATCCGGGCTCGGTGCGCACCGAGATGACCCGTGGCCACGGGATGATCGATTCGGACGAGTCGGTTCGCGGGCTCTTGCAGCGCATCGACGAGCTCCGCCTTGAGACGACCGGGCGCTTCCTGCACCGAAACGGCGAAAGCCTGCCGTGGTGAACGCGGGACCTGTGCCCCGGGTTCAACCGGCCTGCAAGTCACCGCATCGGCCAAGGCGGGCACGCCCGACGATTCACCACAAGGCTGCGGGCAATTTACGCGCGGTCCGTCGCCGCGCAGAATGGCTATGCCGTTGAGCTGCTCTGGAGACTGCGATGGTCAAGTGGTTACTTTGCACCGTGGTTATGATGGTTGGACTCGCACGAACGGTCGCCGTTGCGGCTTGATTCAACGTGGTGTTTGCTAAACCCGAGCCCGCCAAGAAAACTTCGGTCCATTACGACCAGAACGGTAATCGGCAGCGTGCGCACGATAGTCCGCGCCGGGCACGGCAAGGTGAATCGCGGAGACCATCCCCCAGACCGCCTCGCGTAGCGCGCTGGCCACCTTCATCGCGTCGAACGAGCGCTGGACCTCGTCGCTCACGGGTTGCCGGAAGACAGCGGCATCTGCTGTGCCTCGAGGTCGTCGGCAAGCGCCACATAGCGCGACAGCTCGCCACCACTGCCGCGGGCGACCTGCAGTGTCCGCGCGTAGTCGCGGATGACGTGAAAGACCCAGAACATGTTCGCCGAACCGGCGAGGTGGCGCGCAAGTTCGCGGTGACATTTCGCAAGGAGAGGGACAATGCGTGCGATATTCGCCCGCACTTCGGCTTTCCCGAGGGTCCTGCCGTCGATATGCCGAATGACCATGACGCCCGGCTCCGCATAGACCAATTCCGGCGACAGGCCCGCCGCATGCGCAGCGACGCTGGCCGCCCGCTCGCGGGTCCCGCGAAAGACGTCTGCGTCAGCAACGCGAAGCTGCAATTCGGCAAGTCCTGAGAATCGAAGCACGCCTCGGTCGCCGCCCTCTGTTGCGGGCGGTGTGACGGGTTTGGCATTGCGGCCGCAGTACAGTTGTTCCCTGCCACACGCCGAATGCCACAACTTGAAGCTACCCTTTGACTTGGGGCAAGGTCTTCTATGTACGACAAATGCTTTCGTATGTATGGTTAAACTGCCCCTCCAGGAGAGGTTGGTTATCATGGAAGGCAGCAGGCCGCCGTGCTATGTAATCAACGAGGACTGCCGGAAGGATCGGAGTTGTCCGTCTTTCTGCTCAGGCGTCCCGTGCTGGTCCACGAGCGACGTCTCGTGCTGCCAGAGAAACGACAAGAGCCGCTGCACCTACTGTTCCGTCTATCTGAGCTTCCTTCACTGGCAGAAAACTGGCGAGTTGCGACCCGGACGGAGCAGGAAACGTTCCGGGCGGAGGCTTTCAGCGGATACGCAACGCCAAGTACGAAATCGTTAACCGCGGTCAGTACAGCGAGATCAACTGCCGGTCTTCAACATTAGCTCGCTGATCAGCGCACTCTTCGCCGGCGCGCCAAGCGTCCCTCATGTGGACCGTCTGCTTAGGAGAGACGCGACCGTCTGTGCCGACCACATGAACGGGAACTGACTATGATGCTCGAGCTGGTCACGCAATATTTGTCCGAGTGGATCGATCAATGATCAGAAATTCCAGCAAAGCAATTGTTGATTGGTTGTCAGATGGTGCGCGAACTGCCCCAGAACCTGAACAGGTCCTAGCCGAACTGTGTGATCAACTCATCGCCGCCGGAATCCCGTTGTGGCGCGTGGCCGTATTTGTGCGCACATTGCACCCCGATATCGTAGGACGTCGTTTCCTTTGGCGCAGCGGAGCCGGGGTGCAAACGAGCCGTTCCCCATTTGAGGTCGTTGATACCGAAGGATTCCAAAGGAGTCCTCTCGCGCACATTTCCAGGTACGGCGTTGCCATCCGGCGGCGATTGGTGGACGGCATAAGCGATTTTCCTATCCTTCATGAGCTCCGCGCTGATGGGGTAACCGACTATTTGGCCTCGCCCCTGATCTTCACCAATGGAGAAATCAACGTCGCCACCTGGACGACACGTGAACCTGGGGGATTCACCAACGAACAGATCGAAGGAATCGAGAGCGTTATCGCGCCCCTGGCTCGCGTCACAGAAGTTCGAGAGCTGCGCCGAACCGCGATCGGTCTCCTCGATACCTACGTCGGCAATCAAGCTGGAGCGCGCATCCTCTCCGGTCGAATTCGGCGGGGTGATGCGGACCTTATTCACGCCGTTATC
The DNA here is from genome assembly GCA_963830485.1 of uncultured beta proteobacterium. Taxonomy (GTDB): domain Bacteria; phylum Pseudomonadota; class Gammaproteobacteria; order Burkholderiales; family Casimicrobiaceae; genus CAIWHR01. The sequence continues at coordinate 153,724 of CAWHNE010000021.1, read as the reverse complement.
TGGCTCTCGGACATGCGCGGATTTACAGCGCTTGCCGACCGCTTGCCGCCAGGGGTCTTGCTGAATGTTCTTAATGGCTATTTCGACAGTCAGGTTCCAGCGATCCTCAAACACGGAGGTGAGGTGCTTAAGTTCATGGGAGATGGGTTGTTCGCAATATTCCCGGTCGCGGCGACAGAAGTCGAAGCAAGAGAAACTTGCAACCGCGCACTGTTGGCCGCGCGCGAAGCGCGAGTGAGCGTCGCCAAAATGAGTGCGACGCACGGGAGCGAATCCGTCGATAACATTCACTTTGGATTGGCACTGCATGTGGGTGAGGTGCTGTATGGCAATATAGGCAGCGGTAACCGACTGGATTTCACTTGCATAGGTCCGGCAGTAAATTTGGCCGCGCGCATCGAAAAACTTGCTAGCACATTGAAGCGCACGATCCTCTGTTCGGAAGAATTTGCGAGCCTATGTGGACGCGGATTGAGGCCGGTCGGTGACTTCACGGTTCCGGGCTTTGCCGCGACACAGAGAGTGTTCGGCCTTGAGGATGAAAGCGTACAACCCACGCGGCGGGCTTCCTCCTAACGTCGACGACCGACTCCAAACCGGCCTTAAATTTATCCGCCTCAGGAGACTGCCATGACGTATCGCTGCTTCAACGTTGAGATTGCCGACAACATCGCCCATATCCAGCTCAAGCGCGGCGACGATCTCAACACCATGGTGCCGGAATTCTGGAACGAGCTACCCCAGATTGTGCGTGACATCGACGACAACGCTAAGGCACGCGTCATTGTGATCTCCTCCACCGGCAAGCATTTCTCCGCAGGCATGGACCTGTCGGCATTCAGTAGCGGCGGTTCCGCGGAGAACTCCGCCGCGCGTTCGCGTGAGGAGCGCGGCCGCGGGCGCGCGAATATGCGCCGCGGCGTGCTCGACATCCAGGAGACCTTCAACGTCATCGAGCGCGCCCGTATGCCGGTGCTGATGGCAATCCAAGGAGGCTGCGTCGGCGGCGCAGTTGATTTCGCCAGCGCCTGCGATTGCCGTTATGCAACGGCCGACGCGTTCTTTGTCATCCAGGAAGTCAATATCGGCATGACCGCGGACCTTGGCACATTCCCTAGACTCTGCCATCTAGTACCGCAGGGCATGGTGCGCGAACTTGCCTATACGGGCCGCCGCCTATCGGCGCAGAGGGCACTGGAACTTGGTCTGGTCAACGCGGTGTTTCCGACGCGCGAAGAGATGCTCGATTACGTGATGGATATTGCGAAGGGTATCGCCGAAAAATCGCCGCTCGCCGTGCATGGTTCGAAGGTGATGATCAATTACGCGCGCGATCACTCGATTGCCGACGGCCTCGACTACATTGCGACATGGCAGGCCGGCATGTTCAACCCGGAAGCAGACGTAATGGAGAGCATCAGGGCGAAAGGCGAGAAGCGCGAAGCGAAATTCGCCGACCTGCTGCCGGTGAGGAAGGTCTTCGGACTTAAGCCGCAACCGCTTCCGTGAAATGCGGAATAATGATGGCGGGGCTCTCGGTCATCACTTTGGTCGGCGGGGCTGAGTAGCAGCGTTGAGCGTCTGCTTTCTGAAAGCCTCCATCTCCGCTGGGGGTCCCGTTGCAGACGGCAAGTCCTTTGCAAAGCAGACGGTCAGCGAATCGAGTCAACCGGCGACCAGGCCAGCAGCGCGAGAACCGCGAACAGTCCGAAACGCCTGGTTACTGAATGACTTCGTCCGCGCGCGTCAGCACCGACTGCGGGATCGTCAGCCCCAGCGACTTCGCGGTTTTCAGATTGATCACCAGCTGGATCTTAGCGGGTTGCTCCACCGGAAGGTCGGCAGGCTTGGTTCCTCGAAGCACTTTGTCGACGTAGCGTGCGACGCCCTTGTAGTAGTCGCGGTAACTCAGACCGTAGCTGATGAGGCCGCCTGCCTCCACGTACTCGCGAAAGCCGTATATTCCAGGGAGTTTGTATTCATTCGCTAGCGCCACGATGCGTTGCATCTCGTTCAGAAAATATGCGTCGACCATCAAGATAAACGCGTCGACACGCTGCTTCTTCATGCTCCCAAATTCCCGGTCAAAGCCCGCCGGAGTGCGCGCCTCCGCGCGTACAACATTCAAACGGATGCGCTCTGCCGCCTGCTGAGCCTGCGCCCACCAATATTCATCGCCAACACCTTCCGGGTTTGCCATCACGGCGACAGTGCGGATGTTGGGAATTGTCGTGGCAATGATTTCGAACCACTTGGGAATCAATTCTTCGAACAGCGTTGACGTACCGGTAACGTTTGCGCCAGGTCGCGCGAGGCTTGCCACGAGCCCGGATTCCACCGGGTCGCCGTTCACTGACATGACCACCGGAATAGTAGTCGTGGCGTTCTTTGCTGCGCGCGTCGACGGGATGCAGGTCCCCACGATCGCGGCCGGGTTGCGCTTGACCAAAGACGCGGCTAGTTGTGGAAACGCATACGCGGGGGCCCAGTGTACGTCGATGACTACGTTCTTGCCGTCGATCCATCCAAACTCCCGAAGCCCTTCCCTAAATGCGCCGAGAAAAACGCCGCGGTCTGCCTCCGACCCTTGGGATAGATAGTCGATGTGCGGGATTCTTGCACCATACACTTGAGCCAAAGATGCACATGGCGCCGCGAGCGCGCTGGCTCCAAGTGCTAGGAAGACTCTGCGACGTGTAACCATGCGCTGTTCTTCGGCAATTCGAAGGAACAATCCACTGTCAATTACTCCACGTGTATACGGTGTGTGACGCGTCAAGTGCCAACCGGAATCGCTGTGATCTATCGACAGCGGCTGGTCGCTGCAGCAATGTCTCCGGCCATGGTGAGCACGACTGGCCGCTTTGAAGGACAACGCGCTACGTCCGGTTGTAGCCAGTCATCAACGGCTGCTTACCCTAACCAGCCATACGTTGAGCTGGGAAGCAGGCATTCGGACCGCGGTAACGGGCCCTACACTTTGCCCAGCACGGCGAGAACGACACCGTGGTCTGGCACGACCGGAGGCCATGGAAAAGGCAAAAGCCCCGGTCACACAACCGGAGCTCTTGCAGAAGCTAACGACGTCGACTTGCCAGGATCAATGCGTGCCGATAGTGCTGACGACCCCGTTCCCCTGACATCGCAATTGCCGGCCACGCGAACGCGGCTTTACGACATTTTGTCGCTGTCAGAAGAACGTGATCCCTGAAGTCTTATCCGATAGCCAGCCTCTTCCCCGGCGCCGTGGCCTTCTTAATCAGCCTGAGTTCGAGGACGCCGCTGTCGTACTTGGCCTCACACGCCGACTCATCCAGCTCCACCGGTAGCGTAAAGCTGCGATAGATGTTGCCGAAATATCGCTCGTTGCGCAGCATCCTGGCGCCTTCCTTCTCTTCCCATTCCCGCTTAACTTCGGCCGCGATCGTGATTTGGTTGCCCTCGATCGCGACGTCGATGTCTTCCTTCTTCACGCCTGGCATTTCGGAATGAATCAAGTAACCGTTCTCGGTTTCCGTGACATCCATCTTGATCATTACCGGCGTGGGTGCGCCTTCAACGCGCACGGGCCGGAAAAAACCGCGAAACAATTCGTCAAGACCGGTTTCAGTTCTGGGATCATAAGAGATTAGGTTTTGCATAGTGTCTTCCATTTCAATAGTCACGCTCCGGTCCGGAGCTCAAACTGCTTACGTTTCGGGGCCTCAGAAAAGAAGGCAGTGGCCCGGTTGAGGGTCGGGCCACTGCCGATAACCAGTGGCATCGCCACGATGGCTGCGCTTGGAGCTATTTTGCGCTCCAGGCAAACCCAAACGCCTACCGGCTTTAGGCCGTCGCTGCAGCAGCGATCTTATGGAAAGTGGAGTTAGCAACCTCGTAGGTTTCAACGCGCGGAGTTCCTTCAACCACCTTCGCCAGGATCTTCGTCACTTCTGCGTAATGCCCACGATCGTACGTGTCGGCGTTTTGCTTGGTGTCCCACAAACTCACACCGAACGCTTCGATTCCGCCCGGGGCAACGAACGTGATTTCGTCCTTAAACCCGCTTTGCTTCCGAAGCATCGGGATGACGTCCTTTTCCAACCGCTGGGTAAACTCGACGGTGCTGTTGGGTTTCAACTTCATGGATACGCGACGTGCATACATATCGATCTCCTTGGTTGTCATGGCCAAGGGAGCATTTCCAGGTAACCATCTCTAGTTAATAATGCTGGAGAACTCCATCAGTCATTAACGAGAATAGGTGAAGTCTCTTGACCTGTCAAGCGGTTTCTTGGAATATCGGCAATGCTTAATTCGCGGCGGTTAATTACGGGAGCTTCCGGTGGATGTCTGTTTAGTCATCAAGCAGCGGCTGGAGCAATTGGGCTTCGAGCAGAAGGACCTGGCGGCGGCGACCGAGGTAACCGAGTCCTATATTTCTCAGCTGCTGACTCGGAGGAAATTGCCCCCCGCGCCTGACCGAACAGACATCTACGAGAAGATGGGCAAGTTTCTCAAGCTCTCGAGCGGCAAGCTGGCGAAGTTGGCTGAGTTACAGAGAAGGGAAGCGTTGAAACGAAGTTTCGAGGCCCCCCCGGCGCCCTTGTTTCATGAAGTTCGACAGTTGGTACTTCGGAAGTGCGCGCCTGAAAGGCGGCAAGAGATACGAGCGATTTTTGAGAAGCAGCCCTTTGGGGAGCTCGAACGCCTCGTCACACAGAAACTTCTGGATGTAAGCAAGCGAGTCGCCAGGGAGGAATTGAAAAATGAAAAGTGGCTCCACTCTGTGGCTCGACTCAGTGGCCGAAGCTATAAGCAGATGCGGGTCGTGATCCTCGAGTTTCTAGACACGGACATCTTCCACGTATCACTGGAGAACTGCGTTTCCTTCCTGGATCCGCTGATCGAGTCCTGGGAAATAAACTTGTCGGACTTCGCGATGCAAATTGCGCTTAACGGCAGATTGGCTCCGGGGGAGTCGAAGCGATTTGAGTTTGTTGAAACGGAACCCGACCAGCCTTTCGACGGCGAGCCAGGGCTCAATGGATTCCTTGGAGATGCTTCACTCAGCAATAATGTGACGCAGGAGGAAATCGAATTTCTAAGACGGTTGAGGGTCAAGGGAAAGCGACCAACGCCGCTCTATTATTACCGGGAGTTACAGAATCTCAGAGACCCGCTGCATTTCCAAAACGCAGACAGGCACCCGCCGCCCGACGCATGACAACCCTGCTCGGGCAGCAGTCGTAGACGTGCCTCGCCTCAGTCGTCGATGATCCGAAAGTCGCGAGGTGACTCCGGTTCCGCCTTAGGCGCCGACGCTCATAGCCAAGGATTGGGTGGTTCGCTCGTTGAATCGGATAATTCGAGCGATTTGATATTCGACACCCGGCTCCCCTTCGGGCCGTCGTCACGTCGTAGGAGACCTTCTGGTCTTCCCGTAGGATTTTGTGGCCTTCGGCTTCAATCGCTGAAAAATGTGCAAAGAGATCCTTGCCGCCGGAGTCGGGTTTGATAAAGCCGATCCCTTTGCTGTCGCTGAACCATTTCACCGTACCTGTATGCTGCGGATCGCCAACCGCACGGCCTCGCTGTTCGCGCGCACATCGACCAAAGCCCTGTCCTGGTCGCAAGCACAAATGAACGGCTGGTTTGGAGCGCAACGTGCAACGACCGTAGTTGGCCGCGAGCCGCCTGATCGTCGACGGTCTTGGTTCGACCCGAAGGGGCCATCGTGCAACTCCACGAAGCGAACGTCACGAATCCAGCAATCGTGCCGTAATGCCAGCGGTACGTCGGCCGTTCGACCGCCGTCGGCCTCGTTACTCGAACTCGATGACGGTCTCCTCCAGGATCAGTTTCTCGGCCGGAATTTCGTTGCCGGCAAAATCCACCGCGACGAGTTTTAGTACCACTTCGCTGGTGTCGGCCTGCAGCGCGCGGAGCGTCTTCGTAATGTTCAACTCGAGGTCGAAGCGTTCCTTGACGCCGGCCTGCGGGGGTGGTCTCGGCGTCTCGCCGTGGCCGCCATGCCCCGCGGGAGCCTCGTGTCCCGGCTTCTGGCCGTGCGGATCCGGGCTGCCGTGACCGAAGAACGCAGTGGCGCCGGCGAACGCCGGGTTGCCGATGGTCTGCGTGCGGGCGTTGGCGTCGGGCTGGTTGACAAAGGCGCGGATCTCGACGGGCTCGGGCTGCATGTGGTGGCTCTTGAGCACGACCCGGACCGAATCGACCAAGTCACGTAACGGAAACGGCCAATCGAACTTGACGACTTCCCACACCTTGAACGGCGGGATCAGGAAGCAGAACCTTCGGTACCGATAGCCGAGTGCGTCCGTCGATTCCATGTCCGAACCGGTTTGCCAGGCGGTGCTGAACGGCCGCGGGAACGGTTGAAGCTGAAAACCGGCCTCCGCCGCAGGAAGCGGCCCTGGGTGTGTGACCTGCCAGTCTGCCCAGAGCCGGTCCACGTTGGCATGGTGCAGATAGAAGATCGGGTCGTAGGCCGCCGTGGGCACGCTGCCCATGTCTCCGCCCGTGCGGCCGTGCACGCTGCCGTGCACCCCGCTGACCTGATTTTGGAAGGAGACGAATGTCCCGGCGGTCATCGCTGCCTGGGCGCCCGTCGCCAGGTCGTCGTACGCAGTGGTGTCGATGTCCGCGCGGCGATTCGTCTGACCGCCACCCGCTCGCGGGCCGCTAAACAGAGGATTGGCTACGGTCGCACCCACTCGGTTCACGTACGTCGGCAGGCGGCACGCCGCGGGGACGCCGGTTGACGGCCCCGAGGACCAGTTCCAGTAGGGAAGCGTGACCTGGCAGCCGACGACGCGGAGCGCGTTCTCGAACGCCATGAGGTAGGCGCGGTGCCAGGTGAAGAACCCCGGCGCGCCATGCGAGCAGTAGGCGATCGGCGGTCCGCCGTGGAAGCTCGCGATCGTCGCGAAGCTGTTCGGATCGCTGGCCGGCAGTGCGTACATCGCAGCCAGGGCTTCCCGCAGATCGTGAAGCTCGTTGGTGGTCAGACAGTTGATGTTCTTCCGATAGCGCATGGGAAGTCCTCCTCGTCACCGAACCATATTCCTTCCGGAACACCTGAAACATCGCCGATTCGGCATGCGGTCCGCGGAATAATCACATGGATGGCTGAACTCGCCCGCCTCGAGCACGGCATGCCTTCCGCCGGTCGTCGCCGCGTCACCGGGCGAAGATCAGCACGCTGTTGGCGGGCAGCACAAGCCGGGCGGAATGGCCGAGACCATGCAGCGGCTCCGGTTCGGCGACAACGCGCCCTCCGTTGCCCACGACGTTGGGATTGACCCAGTTCTCGTAGACGTCGCTGTTGAAGATTTCCCGCCACTCGCCGCCGCCGGGAAATCCGATCCGATACTCGAACCGATCGAACGTCGCGAGATGTACGATCACCAGCACGTCATGACCCTCGCCTTCGCTCCAGCGCTGGAAGGCGAGCACGCGATTCTCGTCATGGACATGCACGACGCGAAACCCTTGGCCGCGCAGTCCGGCATGGCGCCAGCGCAGGTGGATGAGATCGCGCGTGAAGCGCAGATGATCGAGCATCTGCTTGTCACCATGATCGAGGCCCGCCCAGTGCAGGAGCAGGTCGCGGTGAAACTCGAAGTTGTCCGACCACGGCTTGTCCTCCAGGAATTCCTGGCCCATGAAGAGCATCGGAATGCCCGGGGCGGTCAAGCTGATGCCGGTCGCGACGCGCGCGCGGCTGCGGGCATACCAAGAGCGTGGATTGCCGGGATCGCCGAGCCCCGCGATCCGGGGCTCTCGCCCGACATAGACGATGTCGTGGTTCTCGGGGCCTTGGACGAAGCGCCAGTGCTCGGTGAAACCGTCAGGCCAAAGACTGCGCGCGAGTCCCGTCATGTCGAGCGGGCGCTCGTCCGGCGCACTCGCGGCGCCGATGACGTTGCGAACGGCTATGCGTAGACCGTCCGTGAGCGAGGTGTCGAAACCCGCTCCGTTCGGCGGGGAGATCACGACGTACGGATTGACCGCCCAATACTCGGCCTTCTGGAGTGCGCTCGGTCGCTGAAAGCGGACGGTGGAGGTGAGATCCTGGCAAAAGCCCCAGCCGTGCGGCGCGCCATCCCGGTCGATCACGCTCACCTGATCGTAGCGGAAGCCGTCGACGCGGTATTCATCCAGAAAGAACTTGGCGTTCTGGATCAGGAAGTCCCGCACCTCCGGCTTGCCGAAGTCGAACACGAGCCCGCCCGCATGGCCCTTGTCGGTGAAGTAGAGCGAGTTCCGGTTGCCTCCCTCGGTCTTTTGGCGGTCGAAGAAGTACAGGCTCTGGTCGCCGAAGTCGCCGCCGGCGTGGTTGTAGACGACGTCCAGCAGCACGGCGAGGCCGTGCACGTGGCACAAGTCCACGAGCGCCTTCAGCTGATTCATCTCGCCGCGCAGCTCTTCCGGCGCGTAGCGGTGCAACCGCTTGGCGTCGAGCAGCCGGTTCACCTCGGCAACGTAATGCGGGAGATCGGCGTCCGCGACGGCGAAATCCATCTCCGGCGAGAAATAGTCGGTCCCGTTGTAGCCGAGACTGAAGCTGGTCTCGAACTCCTGGATCGGCAGCAGCTGAAGCGCGGTGACACCGAGCTCGGCAAGGTGCGGTATCTTGCGCGCAACGTCGAGAAACGTGCCGCCCTTGCGCGGCAGGTTCGGCGTAAAGAATGTCCCGACGTGAAGCTGGTAGATCAGAAAATCCTCGAACCGTGGCGTGCGGTACCCGCATTCGTGCCACGGAAAGTCGGACTTGCGAGCGATGCATGTGGCAGGAAACGGCGTTTCGAGCTCGCGTGCATAGGGATCCCGCTTCGGGCCCTCGCTGCCTTCGCCGACCACATAGAACATGTAGCGGTGGCGATCAACTACCCGGGGAACAAAGCCCCGCCAGTGCCCGCTATCGTCGCGCGTCAGAAGGCTGGCGTCATTGCGAGTCCAGGCATTGAAGTCGCCGATCACATGCACCGTCCTGGCATGCGGCGCCCAGGCGCGGAATGTCGCCCCATCGCCCAGAAGGGTGGCGCCCATGGGCGTTTGGTTGTCGATGTGTTCGAGCGTGGCCGGCATCGTCCCTCGCCGCTGTCGTCACAGTAGGTATCGCAACCACTAATCAATAGCACAAGCGATCTTGATCGTCACCGCACCGGGTTCGGGCGGGGGTGCCGCGTCATCTCTGGGGCGTCCCGTTGCTCCGAGTCTGGATCCGATGCAGAGTACCGCGCATCGAGCGCGACTCCACGATGATTCGCGGAAGAACCCATTGATGCTTCATCTCACCTGAGGAGGATTCGGCGATGCACGACAGCGACTCGGCACGGCGATTTACGGTCCGCGTCGACGAAGAGGAATGGAGGGAAACCCGAAGCCTGGGCGAGGCCGCGCCGGACGACAATGTCTTCCTCGTCGATGCTTCAACGGGCCGCGTCGTGTTCGGCGATGGCGTGCATGGCCGGCGCCCATCGGGCGATGCCGTCGTCACGGTCTCCTATCGCGAGGGCGGTGGCGCTGCGGGGAACACGTACGTCTCGATCACGACGCGGTGGCCGCCCCCGGACAGCGGTTACGTCGTCGCGCTCTCGTCCGCGGGTGTCCGCATCAGTGAAATCGGCGGCAACGTCGAGCGCTTTGGCGGCGCGAAGCGCCTCGCGTATTTCGATGGACAGCGGTTGAGCGCCGCCGATTTTCGGGACGAGCAGCAGTACTTGATTCGGCAGCGACAGCGCCACAACCTGGCGTTGCACGGCTGGGGCGTCGTCACCGGCATGTCAGTGACTGTCTCCGTCGACGGGGCGTCTCCATCGGTCGTGGTCGAGCCCGGACTGGCGCTCGATCGACACGGACGTGAGATCGAGCTGGATGCCTCTGTTGCAATGCAGATCGGGAATCCTGGCTGCTCGCAATACGTGATCGTCGAATACGCCGAGAGAGGGACGGATCCTGTCCCGTCACCTACGGACGGCACCGGGACGGTCGCTTCACGAGTCGAGGAGGGCGCTTCGATCCGACTCTCGCACGAAGCGCTTGCTGACGATGGGGTTGTGCTTGCCCGACTCATGTCGGATTCGACCGGGTGGAAGGTCGACAGCGCTTTCGAACCATCCAAGTGTCGGTAGGACCGCTTTGTGCCTACCGCCCCCCGGGCGGGCACCACGGTTGCTGCCGTCGGCGTGTTCGGCAACCCCATGCCGCCGAACGCGCAGCTCGCTTGACCGGTCTAAGACTTCGCCTCTTGTCTAGCGCCATCCGATACCAAACTCGGGCACTGCCGAGTCCCCCACTCACCGACGCCAGAAGGACCACCATGGGCCTCTTCGATCGAATCTTCGGCGATACGCCGCGCCAGCCGGCCCCGACCGGTACATCCGATGACGAGCAGGCGATCGCCCGCTATCGGTACATGCTGAGGACGGCGCCGCCGGAGGCCATCGAGCAGGCGCACGCCGAAGCGTTCGCGCGCCTTACTCCGGAGCAGAGGCGCATGGTACTCGAGCAACTGCGTGCCGCAACGCCCGAAGCCGAGCGGGCCAAGGAACCGGTTCTGTCCGACCCGCAAGCCCTCGCGCGCTACGCGACCCGCGCCGAGATCCGTCGACCCGGGACGCTGGAGCGAACGTTCGGCGGTTTGCCGGGCGGCGTCGGAATCGGCGGGCTGCTAGCGGGGAGCCTGCTCGGCAGCATGGCGGGCACGGTGCTGGGAACGGCGATCGCGCAGGAGTTCCTGGGACACCATCCTGGGACGGATGTCGGCGGGTTGGACCACGGCCAAGCCGTGGGCGAGCTCCGGCACGACGATACGATCGGCGCGTCCATGGACGAGGCGGGCGGCATCGACATGGGCGACAGCTTCGACGTCTAACGCCACGCCTTTCGGGCCGCCAACAACGCAAAGCCCCGCGATTGGCGCGGGGCTTCGCAGGATCGCCACATCGCTGTGGCCTCATTTCGTTGCGTCACCGCAACGTGTGCCGGCATCGCTTGCCGGCCGTGGCGTCAACCTGTCGTGAATTTCATCGATAGAACTACCTCCCCTCCTGTGGGCGACCACAAACTCACGAACGCCCTTCTACGAATTGCATTGCCATCGAATCCAGCCTACGCCGAGCTCGAAAGCGTTTCAACCTTCGCAAAAGCCTGTTACAAGAAGGGACCTGCCCTCATCGATCAGGCAAGCAAGCGCCATGCCGCGGCAATGCGATTGATTTCTATGGCAAAGAAATGACGACGCCCCAGACACTGGCAAATTTGGCGTCGCGTCGTGACATTGAGCGACCTTCGTTCGATGCTTGACGTGCTGTTGCGCCGAGCCGTCCCGACCACGAGCGCAACCCGATCGCCCCTTTCCGGTCGAAGCCTTTTGACCTGCTGAAGGAGTGTTCATGGTCGAAGCGCAAGCTCATCCCGACGACCTGCCGCCCGAGGTGGGGTCGGGCACCGAAGCCCCGCAGATCTTCGAAGGCGACCCGGAGCGCGTCGCCGCGCCACCCAGGGAGTCCTTCTTCTGGCCGGTGGTGGTCACCTTGCTTGTCGTCGCCGGCGCCGCGGCATACTGGTTCTGGTGGCGCGCGCCGGCGCCGCCGACCGTCACGCCGGTGGCCGAGTCTGCGCCGGCCCCAGCGCCGGCCGCCGAACCGGAAATCCGGTATCCCGTAGCTTCCCAAGCAGAGCAGGTGCCGCTGCCGCCCCTGCAGGAGAGCGACACGACGGTGCTGGCCGGGATCGCGGGCGTGATCGGCAGCGACGCGCTCGAAAAGATGCTCCGCCGTGAGGACGTCGTCCGCCACATCGTCGCCACTGTCGACAACCTTCCGCGCCATTCGGTGGCGGCGCGCGTGATGCCCGTCAATCCGATACCCGGGCACTTCGCCACGGCGGGCAGCGGCGACAGCGTCACCATCGCCGCCGACAACGCGGCGCGCTACGCGCCGTACGTGCGGATGGGCGAAGCGGTAGACATGAAGACGCTCGCGGCGCTCTACATGCGGCTCTATCCGCTGTTCCAGGAGGCCTACCGCGACCTCGGATACCCCAACGGGTACTTCAACGACCGGCTGGTCGAGGCGATCGACGACATGCTCGCGGCCCCCGTAATGTCAGGACCGGTCAAGCTGTCCCAGCCCAAGGTCTTCTACGAATACGCCGACCCGGGCCTCGAGCAGCGCTCGGCCGGACAGAAGATCATGATGCGTATCGGCAGCGACAACGCCGCGCGAGTCAAAGCCAAGCTCGCCCAGTTTCGACGCGAAATCGTCGGGCCGAACGCGAAGCCGTAGCGGTTGCGGCGTGGCTGCCGGTGAGAGCTATGGTGACCGCTGCAGTCCGCCGAGCGTCGTAACGTTCCCGACACCTCCATCCCGAAGTTCCCCTGCACGCGATTGTCGTTGGTGGTGTAGAAGGTTCCGAAGAACGTTCGTTGCAGGGCGTCGGCCGAGGCGGTGAGAACGAGGACAAGCGCGGCAACCGCCTCCGGAGTCGCAAACGCGTGACGGGCATGTTGAACTCCTGCGAATTCGATGGAGCATCGACGAGCAGGAGCCGGCTCACAAGCTCCGACTACGCATCTCTCCCGGGTCGCGAGTCACTTCAACGGGTTCGCCGTCAACACTCCCGAGACGTCGACTGCGCCGCGGCCCGATAGCGTGTTGGTCAAGGACGTACGGATCTCCCCCGAATTGCTCTGCAGCATGTCTGCACTCGTGTGGCCCGCCACTACGTTGTCGCCGACGATGACGATGCTATTCGCGCCTGAAGCCTGGATCCCGGACGATCCATTGTCGGCGATGCTGCTTGCGCTGACGACGACGGTCGCGGTACCGATGCTAGCCACTGCCGCCACGCCATGAGAGGAGTTGTGGGCAAAGTGAGACCGGGAGACCGCCGCGACGACGGTCGACCCGATCACGTTGGGATTGACCGAGAACCCGTTTGCGCTGTTTCCGACAAAGGAACTCTCCGTCACCGTCGCCCTTACCAGCGTGGCATCCGCCGGTTGAACGAGCATGCCGCGCGCATTGTTCTCGGACACGATACGGGTGGCGTCGAACATTCCCGCCTCTACCAAAATGCCGTTCAGCAGATTCCGCGTGAAGCGGGAATCCGTGACGTGAACCTCGGGATTGCCACCGGCGACGTGAAGGCCCTCGGAATTGCTCCGCACCAGCGTTCGCGCGATGTGGACGGAAGTATTGCCGTCGACACGAATCCCGTCGTTAGCCATTCCCGAGACCGTGCAATCCTCGATATGCACCTGACCATTGGTCACGACGATCCCTCGATCGCCGCCCTGGCCGTTGATCGTGAGACCGCGCAGCACCACCCGGTCGAAGTTAGCGGCATTGACGACGATCCCGTCGGTCGCGGTAAACACGCTGATCCCGGCGTAGACGCCCGGCGGTGCGATGATCGATACCGGTTGGGCGATCGTCACGATGCCGTATCCCGCGGAATCGAGGACGATCACCTCGCCGCCGGGAGAGGTCTCCGCAACTGCGGCAGCGAAGCCGCGGCAAGGCGCCGCGATGCTGCACGCGTTCGCATCACTTCCCGTCGACGCGACAAAGGTACGTTGAGCGGTGGCGCTGGCGAGCGCAGGAAGACAGGCCGCGGCGAGCAGCACGACCAGGTGGCGGGCAGGAGTGCGATGCATGGCGGATCGCTCCCGAGGATCGGCCGAAATGGCTCGATCAGTCTACCGCCGAGGCGGTCCTCGTGCTACAGAAGCTCTGGGCGAGCGACCCTTCCCACCTCCGGTAGACTTGCGACAAAACTTCCCAAGGCGACGAACTCATGGAAAACGAGAAGATCCCGGTACGCATCACCGAGACAGGACGCACGATGGACGTGGTCGTGTTGAGCAAGCGCGCGGAGCGGATCGAAGTTGTGCTCGGCGAGGGCGTACACAGCGTCCGCTGTGAGCTCATGCCCACGCGCAACCGGCTCGCGTACGCCGGAAGTGCGATGGGACGCGAGATCGTCTACGAGCGAAGCTGCGCCGACGTGAAGGCGGACATCGACCGCGTCAACCTGGCCTCGCGACACCGAAGGTAGCGCCGTGCACGGGGGAGCACGCGCACGCCGGCGGAGTTCCCGGCACTACCGCGACGCGCTACCATGCGCTTCCCCGTACCACGATCGAGGAGGCGCGATGCACTATCGTCACGATCCGGACGGTAGCCGGCTGCCCATCAAGCTCGACACGACGACCAACGGCGAATTCGCGCCCGTTCCGCTGGAACCGGTGCATCGCCAGGCGCGGCACCTGGCACTCGACGCGGCCACCTCCCATGCGCGACGACTCGGGCAGAGCCGCCGCGCTTTCCTCGTGTCGGCCTGCGGCGCCGCGACAACCCTTCTCGGCATGAATGCGGCGTACGCGGCGGGCGGCCGCCGCGGCGGTTTTTTCGAGCTCGATCCCGAGGCGGCGCTCGACCTTCAGGTGGCGCGGTCGACGCTGGACACGGGCGAATTCATCTTCGACGTTCAGGGTCATTTCGTGAATCCCACCGGCGCGTGGACGAACGGGCTGCCGTCCGGCGCGCAACCGCTCATCGGCTTCGCGCGGAACAAGAGCTGTGACGCGGTGACGCGTCCCGGCCGGGACTATTTGCAATGCCTCGGGTCGGATGCGTTCATCAAGGACGTCTTCCTCGATTCCGACACCGATCTCGTCGTGCTGTCATTCGTGCCGTCGACGCGCAAGAGCGAGCCCCTGACCATCGAGGAGGCCGCCGCCACCGCGCGGATCGTCGAGACAATGCAGGGCACGCACAGGCTGCTCCTGCACGGGCGCGTCAATCCCAATCAGGAGGGCGACCTCGAGGGCATGGACATGCTCGCGGAGCGCTATCGCATCGCCGCCTGGAAGACGTACACGCAGTGGGGACCCGACGGGAAGGGCTTCTTCCTCGACGACGATGCGGGTCTTGCCTTGATCGAGAAGGCGCGCAAGCTGGGAATCAGGAACATCGCCATTCACAAGGGCCTGCCGTTCGGCGCGCAGTCCTACGAGCATTCGACCTGCGTGGACGTGGGTCGCGTCGCCAAGCGCTATCCGGACGTCAACTTCCTCATCTACCACTCCGGCTTCGTGACCGGAAAGCCGGAGGGCGCCTACGATGCGCAGCGCAGCGACGGAATCGACGCCCTGTGCACAAGCTTGCGCGCCAACGGCGTCAAGCCGGGATCGAACGTGTACGCGGAGCTGGGGTCGACCTGGCGGTTCCTGATGCGCGATCCGGATTCGGCCGCCCATGGGCTCGGCAAGCTGTTCCAGTTCGTCGGCGAGGACAACGTGCTCTGGGGCACCGACTCGATCTGGTATGGCTCGCCGCAGGACCAGATCCAGGCGTTTCGCACGTTTCAGATCAGCGACGAGCTCGTCGCCCGCCACGGGTACCCGAAGATCACGCCGGCGCTGCGCGCCAAGGTCTTCGGCCGCAACGCGGTGCGCGTCTACAAGATCTCGGACGACGTGCTGAAGCAGCACCTGCCCCGCGACAAGGTGGCGCAGGATCGGCGCGCCTATCGCGAGTGCGCGGACCCCACGTTCCTGACCCACGGCCCGAAGACGCGGCGCGAGTTCCTGAATCTGCTGGCGTGGGGCGGTCAGCCGGCCCGCTGAGGGACGCGGGGGACTCGGGTCAGACTCGATTCATCCAACGAGAATCGAGCCTGCCCGGCCTTCACCATCGTTCAGATCGGACCCTGCCCGGGGCAGATTCCGACGGTGTCGCCCTGCGCGAGGTGCTGGTCCATCGCATCGGGAAATCCGACGCGCAGCGTGTTGGCGCCCTTGCCCTTGCAGTGGCAGACGAACACCTGGTCGAGGTCCAGCCGGTGCCCGTGGTAATAGTCCGCCGCCAGCGGCCACGCGGTTCCGGCCAGGGTCTTGCCGTCGGCCGCCACGTAAGCGCCCAGGATCTGCCAGCGGGATACTTCGAGTACGCCCTGGCGCTGCAGGAAATCGGCCATCAGCATCCAGCCCATCGCCGGCGTGTAGATCGCGGCGTCATCCACCCCTGCCGTGAGCATGCGCGATGCGCCGGTGATCACCTTGCCATCGTCGGACACGGAGTAGGCGGCCGTCTCGCGGTCCTCGCAGACGTCGAACCCCGTCCACCAGTCGAAGTAGCAGACCTGCCGGGGATAGCGGCCGAGGCTCGTCACGCCCGCGGACTTGGTCCACTTGTACGCATCCTTGAGCTGCGGCCCGGCGTTGAGGCCCGCGGCGATCGTCCCGGCGGAGTTTACGCCCATGACCTCGCCGATCCACCCGCGCCAGCAGTAGCGCCTTCCGGCGCGTTCGCGTCGCGCACGCCGCGGCAGCCTAGCCGCGACGAGCGCGTTCGGACCCTTCCTATTCTCCCGCGGACGAATGGCTCGGTACTACGTCGAGCCATTGCTGCGGGATGCTCAGCCTTGCGCCTTCACGACGAGGTTATCGACCACCGAGCGAACGCCGGATACACCTTGGGCGACTTGCTGGGCGCGGTCCTTCATCGCGGCACTATCCACGGTACCCGTCAGCGTCACGACGCCATCCTTGGTGTCGACGTCGATCTTGAGCGCACTCAATCCGGGCTCCGCGATGACGGCCGTCTTCACCTTGGTGGTGATTGCGGCGTCGTCCACCGCCGCGGCGGCCTTCGTGGTCGCGCGATCGGTCGCCGTCGCCATCTTGTCCGCCGTCCGGTCCATCTTCTGTCCGACGGTCTCCGTGGAACGGGTGTCACAACCCGCGCACACCAATGCCGCGCTGGTGAGTAGAACAGCAACCAATGCCGCTCGGTTGCCTGACTTGAGGTTGTCCATGATTCTCCTTCCATCATTTCGAAAAGAAATACTCGACACATCCGGGATGCCTTTCCCCGGCGATGAGGATATTGCGCATTTCCCGGCGGATGCGGACTCGGACGAGCACCGGGCTTTGCGTAGGACTGTGCCTATGACGGTGTAGGACAACGGGCTAGCCGCGTCGGCGCGCGCCGCGTATTACCGTTTCGCCCCGACGTCCATGACCCATCCTTCGAGCGCGTTCGCCAGCGCGACCCTGAGCTCCGCATCCGTGTGTCCTGTGCGCGCAGGAACGTGGAACGAGTGGTCGGCGTCGTCGAACATCCGGAATGTCGCTTGCGAGCCGAGCCGGGCGCCGAGCTTCTTCAGGAGATCGAAGTCGGCGAACTCGTCGCGCGTTCCCTGGAAGAAGAGCATCGGAATCCGCACGTCGGCAAGGTGATCGGCGCGCGCGTCGCCGGGCTCCCCGGGCGGATGCAGCGGGAAGCCGAGGAACACGAGTCCGCGGACGCCCTCAAGAGGCGACGCGGCTTGCGCCTGCGAAGTCATGCGGCCGCCGAAGGACTTGCCGCCGGCGAACAGCGGAAGCTTCGGGACCAGGCGGGCCGCAGCCGCGACGGCCGCGCGAACTGCCGCCTGCGCGACCTTCGGCGGATCCGGACGTTTCGAGCCGCGCTCCATGTAGGGAAACTGGTAGCGCAGCGTCGCGATGTCGCGCTCGGCCAGATGGTTCGCGATGCTCGCCATGAACGGGTGCGCCATGCCCGCGCCGGCGCCGTGCGCCATGACGTAGCACGCGCGCGCGGCGCGCGTCGTCTGCAGCAGCCCGGAGACGCGATTGGCGTCGTCGACAGCGAACGTCACCGGCTTGGCATCGGCGCTCATTCCCGCGCTCACGTGCGTCGCCACCAATGGTCGAGACTCCATGGGCCGCCCCCCGCCGCGGAAAGGTAGAGGAAGACGAAGCAGTACAACGCCGCCAACTCGCCACGGTTGACGATCGGCCAGAAGTCGACCGGCGCATGGGCGAGGAAATAGGCGAACGCCATGAGCCCGGACAGCACGAAAGCCACCGGACGGGTGAAGAGGCCCAGAAGCAGCAGGAGGCCCCCGACGAGCTCGAGTAGCCCGGCGATCCCGCTCTGCGACCAGAGCACCGTCGGATTGGGGCGCGGCACCGGAAACGCGAGCCACTTCTGCGTCCCGTGCAGCATGAACATGAACGCCGAGACGATACGCAGGACGCTGAGAAGGCGAGGGGTCCAGCTCGCGATGGTCGAGTTCATGCTTCGTGCTCCGGTAGGCAATGATCAGGTTGGCAGATACGATGAAGCCCGAGCCCGCGATCGCAGGACCGAAGCTACTTCTTTGCGGCCGCAAATCCGAGCAGCGCCTTCGCATATTCGGGGGCGGTCGGCTCGTGCATGAAGTAGACAAAGATCTCCCGCCACGACGTGCCTTCGAGCCGGCGCGCCCATGCCTTCAGATCGTCATCCGAATATGTCTCGAGGCGCAGCCGGACGTAGCCCCAAGGCGCCGTCTCCACCAGCGGCGGTGGTGCGCTGTCTTCGCGTTCCGACAGGACGAGCGACGCCCCGGCGCCCCTGAGCACGTCGTAAACGTCGTTGTCGAACCACGTGTCGTTGCGAAATTCGAACGCGGCGTTGTGGTCGGCGGGCAAGAGGCCCAGGAACGACGTGAGTCGCGGCAGATCCTTTTTCAGGTTCGGCGGCAGCTGGAACAGCACCGGGCCACGCTTGGGGCCGAGCGCCGCGAGATTCCGATAGAGGTAGCCCAAGGGCTCCGTGGCCGTTTCGGTCTTGAGCCGCGCCATGTGGGTGATCCGCTGCGACGCCTTGATCGAGAACCTAAAGCTCTCGGGCGTCGCCCCGGCCCAGTGCTCGAGCACGGAGGTCTTCGGCATCCGGTAGAACGTGTTGTTGATCTCGACGGTCGGCAGGCGAGCCGAATACCAGGCCAGCATCTCCTCCGTTTTGAGGTCCGTCGGATAGAAAGTTCCCTTCCATTCCTTGAAGGAATAGCCACTCGCGCCTGCAAGGATCCTCAAAGATGTCATGAGTCAGCTCCCTGTCAGTAGAATCTCGCCGTGGCGAAAAATTCCCTTGCCGAGTATTCCGCCAAGCGGACCTTCACGGCCACCCCCGAGCCGCCGGCGGCGCTGCCCGCGGCGCGGCACGGGCCGCTCTTGTTCGTCGTCCAGCAACATTCGGCCACGCGGCTGCACTACGACTTCCGGCTCGAATGCGACGGCGTCCTCAAATCCTGGGCCGTGCCCAAGGGTCCGTCGCTCGATCGCGGCGAGAAGCGCCTTGCCGTCGAGACCGAGGATCACCCGTACGACTATGCCTCGTTCGAAGGCGTGATTCCAGCCGGGCAGTACGGCGCCGGCGAGGTGATCGTCTGGGATTGCGGCGTCTACTCGCCCGACGAAGGCGGCGCGACATCGTTCCACGATCGCGAACGGGCTGAGCGCGAGGTCCGCGACGGCCTCGCGAAAGGCAAGCTCAGCGTGCTCCTGCGCGGCGAGAAGCTGAAGGGGTCCTTCGCACTCGTGCGCACCAAGGAAAAGAACCAGTGGCTCATGATCAAGCACAAGGACCGGTTCGCCGTGTCCGCCGATGTCACGGCGCAGAACCATTCGGTGCTTTCCGGCAAGACGGTCGAGGAGCTCAAGTTCCTTCCCGTCGAGCGCATCCCCGCCACGCGACTCGCGCCCGCGGGCAAGCTCGAACCGATGCCCGCGAAGCTCGCGCCGATGCTGGCCGAAGCCGGCGATGCGCCGTTCCATCGCGCGGACTGGATGTGGGAGCCCAAGCTCGACGGCTATCGCGTGCTCGCCTTCATCGACGGGCAGGATGTCAGGCTCCGCTCGCGGCGCGGGCTCGAGCTCGCCCCCCAGTTTCCGCGACTCGTCGCCGAGCTTTCCCAGCAGGCCGCGGGTAGCATGATCCTGGACGGCGAGCTCGTCGCATTCGATGTGGGCAGGCAAGCCGTCATTCGAGGCGATGCAGGACCGCGCGCAGTTGAAGACGGAGCGAGAGATCGCCGCGGCGGACATCAACATACCCGTGGTCTTCGTCTGCTTCGATCTGCTCTACTTCGCAGGCGTCGATCTGCGCAAGTCGCCTTACAAGGATCGGCGGCGCTATCTCGCGCAATGCCTGCTGCCGTCTCCTCTCGTGCAGCTCGTGCACGCGACGGAGGACGGGATCGCATTGAGCGCCGCCGCGCTCGCGAGCGGCTTCGAAGGCGTGGTCGGCAAGCGCAAGGAAAGCCGTTACGAGGCCGGCCGCCGGTCGACGTCGTGGCTCAAGGTCAAGCCCGTGTCCACTGCGGACTTCGTCGTCGGCGGCTTCACTCAGGGAAAAGGCTCGCGCGCGCCGCTGGGCGCGCTCCTGGTCGGGTATTGGGACGACGACAAGCTGCTGCATTACGCATCGCACGTCGGATCGGGCTTCGACGAGCGCACGTTGGCGGACGCCAAGAAACGGCTGGAGAAGCTCAAGCGACGCACATGTCCTTTCGTGGAAAAGCCGGAACAGAACGCGCCGACGACGTGGGTCGAGCCCGAAACCGTCGCCGAGGTGAGCTTCCAGAGTTGGACCGACGACGATCACCTGCGCGCGCCCGTGTTCCTGCGGCTGCGCGACGACATCGATCCGAAATTGGTGCGGCGCGCCGTTACCGGCCCCGCGCCGCAGCCGACCGACGAAGTCGTCGCACAGCTGCAGAACAGGAAGGCCGGAATCACGCTGGCCGTCGGCACGCACCGGATCAAGCTCACCAACCTCGATCGCGTCTACTGGCCCGCGGATCCGGCGCGCGCGCTTCCCGCGTACACCAAGCGCGACCTCTTGATCTACTGCGCACAGGTCGCGCCCTACATCCTGCCGCACTTGGCCGACCGTCCACTCACGATGATCCGCATGCCCGACGGCATCCGCGGCCAGCGTTTCTTCCAGAAGCACTGGGAGCAGGAGCGGCCGGACTTCGTCGAGAGCATCACCGTGTTTTCCGAGCACAAGGACGAACGGCACGACTACCTGATGTGCAACAACCTGCCGACGTTGCTCTGGCTTGCGCAATCGGGGACGCTCGAGTTCCACGTCTGGCATTCGCGCGCGAAGCCCGGCCCCGACGCGGTGTCCGCGAGCACCGACTACGCGACCTCCCTCCAGTCGCTCGAAGCCTCGGTGTTGAACTATCCCGACTACGTGCTGTTCGATCTCGATCCCTATATCTATTCCGGCAAGGAAGCCAAAGGCGCGGAGCCCGAGCTCAACACGGTCGCCTTCGAGAAGGGCAAGGAAGTAGCGTTCTGGCTGCGCGAGCTGCTGCAGAGCATGTCGCTCGAACCCATCGTCAAGACCTCGGGCAAGACGGGCCTGCACGTGTTCGTCCCGATCAAGCGCACGCTCGACTTCGACGCGGCCCGCCACGTGTCGGAGCTCGTCGGCCGCCACCTCCAGCGCCTGCATCCGAAGGACATCACCCTGGAATGGAGCATTCCAAAGCGGACCGGGAAGATCTTCATGGACTACAACATGAATGTCCGCGGCAAGACGTTGAACGTTGCCTATTCGCCGCGCGGCGAGCCCGGGGCGCCGGTGTCCATGCCGCTGACGTGGGAAGAGCTCGCCGGTGCGCACCCGCTCGATTTCACGATCGCGAATGCACCGGAGCGCCTTGCCGCTACGGGCGACCGGTGGCGAGATGCGTTGCAAAAGAAGCAAAGCCTGGAGGCGGCGTTGTCACGAACTGTGGGCTGAGGCTTGCAAATTGCGGAAAACATTGACATATTTCGTAGTTCGCATGCAGGCGCCGCAGCGGCGGGAGGCATGATGGCTGCACGATCGATCGCGAGTTTGACCGTCTCGTTCGGATTGGTGTCGATCCCGGTGAAGCTCTATTCGGCCACCGAGGCGAGCAAGACGATCTCCTTCAACATGCTGCACAAGGGCTGCGGCTCGCGGCTCAAGCAGCAGTACATATGCCTGAAGGAAGAAGTGCCGGTCGCGCGCGAGGACATCGTCAAGGGGTACGAATTCGCGAAGGACCAGTACGTGATCTTCACGCCCGAAGAGCTGAAGGCGATGGAGGAGGCCGGGACGCACATGGCCGAGATCACGGAATTCGTGCCGCTCGAGGCGGTCGATCCCGTCTACTTCGACAAGGCCTACTATCTCGCGCCCGACAAGGGCGGCGCGAAACCGTACGCGTTGCTTGCGAGCGCGCTGCGCGAGTCGAAGCGGTGCGCGCTCGGGCGGTGGGCCGCGCGCGGCAAGCAGTACATCGTGATGATCCGTCCGGTCGAGGACGGCCTCGTGATGCAGCAGCTCCTTTACGCGGGTGAGGTGCGCGCGATGAAGGAGCTCGAGATCCCGAAGACCGACGTGAAGCCCGCCGAGCTGAAGCTCGCGCAGCAGTTGATCGAGCAGCAGACCTCGGAGACGTTCGACCCTTCCCAGTACACCGACGAAGTGGCCGCCCGCATCCACGCGGCGGTCGAGAAGAAGGTCGAGGGCCAGGAGATCACCCTGACCGAGGCGCCCGAAGGTGGCGGCGCGCAGGTCATCGATCTCATGGAAGCGCTCCGCGCGAGCCTCGAGAAGAAGAAGCCCGCGCGCGCTGCGGCGGCCGCGCCTGAGCCGGCGGCTGCGACGCGGAAGCCGCCCAAGCGGGCGCAGCAGGCCGAGCCGGCCGCGCCGGCGACGCGCAAGGCTGCCAAGAAATAAGTCCCGCCGCTCAACGCATCGAGGCAGGGCAATCCTACGGCGTCCGCGACGTCGAGCGGCTGCTCCGTCTGTCGCGCAGCACGATTCGCTCATTGATCGCCGCCGGCTTCGTCACGCCGGCGCGCGGACGCCGTGGCGCGTGGCTGTTCTCGTTCCAGGACCTGATCGTGCTGCGTACCGCGCAGGCGCTGGCCGAAGCGCGCGTGCCCGCGCGTCGGATCACGCGATCGTTGCGCGAGCTGCGGCGCCACCTGCCCGACGCCATGCCGCTGTCGGGGCTCAGCATTTGCGCGGTCGCCGATCGCGTCGTCGTCCGCGAGGGCGGCGGTCGATGGCAGGCCGAATCGGGGCAATATCTGCTCGAGTTCGACGGCGATCCCGCCGCGGGTGCCCTGAGCGTGATCGAGCGCGCGCCCGCCGTGGCGACGGCGAACCGCGCGCAGGATTGGTTCGAGCGGGCGGTCGCGCTCGAGGGGGAGGCCCCCGACGAGGCGCTGGCGGCGTACGAGCGCGCAATCGACGTCGATCCGGCATTCGTCGATGCCCACATCAACCGGGGGCGGTTGCTACACGACGCGAAGCGCTTCGCAAGCGCCGAGCGCGCCTACCGCGAGGCGATCGCAGCCTGCGGCGACGATGCGACCCTCCACTACAACCTCGGCGTCCTCCTCGAAGACATGGATCGCGCGCCGGAAGCGCTCGCCGCGTACGAAGCGGCGCTCCGCGCCGAGCCCGACCTCGTGGATTGCCACTACAACCTGTCGCTACTCTGCGAGAAGCTCGCGCGGCCTAAGGACGCGATCCGTCACATGGCGCGGTACCGGATGCTCACGGGGTCCCGCGCGAAATAACACAACGTTAGCGTCGGCATTCCACGCGCGCGTCGCTCCGAACTATAGGCCGCGAAACGCTACGAGCTGCATGACCCAATCGCCGGCGGTCATGGGTGCGCTGGCGCTGTAGCTTCCCGTCACGGACACGATGCGGTCCTCGACGATGTCGCCGTCGGGAGACGTGATGACGCGCCTCGTGAATCCGGGCCCGGGTCCGGTGTTAACCGACGTTACGGTATTGGCGCCGAAAAGCAGGGCGTTCGCCTTCGTTGTGGTGACGGCCGAAGTAACGCTTAGGATCCCTGTCCCGCTTCCGGTAGCGACGACGTCGACAGGGTTGACGCGATCGATGCCGGCGTATTCGACGACACGTATGTCGGCATAGACCGCTGCTGTGCTGAATCTTACAGTGACGACATTCGCATTGGCCGCTGCGGCGACGATGTTCTTGGCGTAATAGATCGACTGGCTGAGCCTCGTCGGATACGTCGTCGGTCCCACCGCCCGCGTGTAGACGTTGCCCTTTGTGTCGATGACGGAAGTCACCGTGGCCGTCGTGTCGTTCCAGCCGACGACGACGACGTTGAGATTGCCTGCGGTCTGCGCTGCCAGGTAGAGGACCGCGACGGAGGACTGCGGTGTCTGGGGTGTCGCATAGTTTTGCTGGACGAAGGCGATGGGAACCGCTCCGGGTCCTGTCGTCGTTGCCGTCGTGACGTTCGAATATCCGCTCAGGTTTCCGGCGGCGTCCGTCGCGCGAACGCGATAGCTGTGGGCGGTCGCCGCAACGAGCCCGGTGTCGCTTAACGAGGGGCTCGTCGTAGTGGCGACCTGAGCGAACGAAGTGCAGCCCGGCCCGTGACAGCGCTCGATGCGGTAACCCGTCACGCCGACGCTGTCCGTCGAGGCGGTCCAGCTCAGGTTGATGCCGGCAGATCCGGTGGCCGTCGACGTGAGATTGCCGGGCACGCTCGGCGGCGTCGTGTCGGCGGCGGTCGGGGCCGTCGCGGAGGCGATCGCGGAGTAGGGGCCGAGATTGCCTGCGGCGTCCGTCGCTCTGACGCGATAGCGATAGGTGGTGCCCGCCGCGAGGCCGGATTCGATGTAAGAGGTTCCGGTCGTTGTGGCAATCTGCGCGAACGTTGTGCAGCTCGCGCCCAGACAACGCTCGACCCTGTATCCGGTCACCCCAACATTGTCGGTGGCAGCCGTCCAAGTCACAACGATAGCGGGGCCGACATTCACGGTGACCGTGGCGGTCAGATTAGGCGGCGCGCTTGGGGGTGTCGTGTCGGCGGCGGTCGGTGTCGTTGCCGCGGCGATCGGCGGAATAGGGGCCGAGATTGCCCGCGGCGTCTGTCGCTCGGACGCGATAGCGATACGTGGTGCCGGCGACGAGGCCGGAATCGCTGTACGAGGTACCGGTCGGCGTCGCGATCTGGGCGAACGTCGTGCAGCTCGCGCCCAGGCAGCGCTCGACCTTGTATCCGGTCACCCCGACGTTGTCGGTGGCGGCGGTCCAGGTGAGGCTGATGGCGCTACTGCTTGTAGCCGTGGCGGACGGGGTTCCCGGCGCGCTCGGCGGTGTCGTGTCGGATCCGGCGGAGGTCGTCGCCGAGGCGATCGCGGAATAGGGGCCGAGATTGCCCGCGGCGTCCGTCGCTCTGACGCGATAGCGATACGTGGTGCCCGCGACGAGGCCGGAATCGCTGTACGAGGTGCCCGCCGGCGTCGCGATCTGGGCGAACGTCGTGCAGCTCGCACCCTGGCAGCGCTCCACCCTGTAGCTCGTCACTCCGACGTTGTCCGTCGCGGCGCTCCAGGTGAGGCTGATCGCGGTGCTGCCGGCCGCGGTGGCCGTGAGGCTCGCGGGCGCCGTCGGCGGTGTCGTATCGGGGGCCGACGACGTCGTCGCCGAGGCGATCGGCGAATAGGCGCCGAGATTCCCCGCGGCGTCGGTGGCGCGGACGCGATAACGATACGTCGAGCCCGCCACAAGTCCCGAATCGTTGTACGAGGTGCCGGTCGGCGTCGCGATCTGGGCGAACGTCGTGCAGCTCGCGCCCTGGCAGCGCTCCACCCTGTAGCCCGTCACTCCGACGTTGTCCGTCGCGGCGCTCCAGGTGAGGTTGATGGCCGAGCTTCCCGCCGCGACGGCGGTCAGGGTCCCCGGCGCGCTGGGCGGCGTCGTGTCGGAGGATCCGGTGACGGTGATGTAGTTCGGTTTGGTCTTGACGTTGCTGCCGCCCGGGCCGGTGACGGTGAGTCCGACCGTGTAGCTGCCCGGGGTCGAATAGACCTTCGTCGGATTCGCGACGGTGCTGGTCGTGCCGTCGCCGAAAGTCCAGGCGTGACTCGTGATCGTGCCTGTCGACGTGTTGATGAAGTTCAGCGCGAGCGGTGCGGGACCCAACACAGTGCTTGCGGAGAAGTTGGCAACAGGCACCGTGTACGCGATCGTGGCGGCGACGTCGTTCGACAGGCCTCCCTCGACGTGTGCGGAATTGTAGGCGGTCACGGCGAAGTGATAGGTGGCGCCCTCGGTGAGCGCGGAGACGGTGGACGTGGTGACGTTTCCGACGTCGATCGAAGCCGTGTAACTGCCTGCACCGGGACCGTAATGGATGACGTAGCCCGCCAGCAGCGGACTGGTGACGGGGTCCCACGCCAGCGTGACGCTGCCCGCAAGTGCGGGAGCGGCAAACGCGAGCAAGACCGCGAACAATGCGCCAGCCCGCGCAAGCGTGCGCTGCGCGAGCAAGCCGATGCGTCCCGGGAATCGGGTCATGGTGCCTCCATCGAATACAGTTGTTCCCTCGCGACACCGCGAGGCACCCGGAGGTACCTGGCAGACGGGAGCGCTGACCCACGATGGGGAGAGGCCGCCGGCGTGCGTCACGCGTTTGCGTGCGATTCGCCGTAGCGGCGATCGGACGGGATCACGGTTGCTGTACGTTCCCGCCCGAAACCAGACAGAAACTGCGAAGTTGCTGCAACGGGCGCTGCGGTACCCCGTTCGATGCGATTAGCTTTCGAAACTTCAATTCAATATCAAGAAGATGACGACAGCATGATCTGGAGATTAGAAACTAACATCATGTTTTTTCTACATTATCTACTAAAAATTGTTGTTAACGACAGGTTGAATTTTACACGACTGCGGAATGGCGTCAACAGCATTTCAACCGTATTATTGTCATGGATCAATACCAGAAATGACACGCATTCATGTAGGACGATTCCTACACGCCAATGCATTCATAAACATGACGCTGACATGGTATTGCGACCGGCGGCTCTGCGACGCTGGGCCCTGTCGAACGGCTAAGCGCCAGGTCGGCACGCGACAACGTCGGGGTTCGGCGGCAGGCGCCGGGATCGCGTCGGCCAGTCGCCGTCGCCCGCTTCGATCACGGACTTCGAGCGGACGACCGAAGGTGAACGGCTCGGGGAGGCCGCTACGTCAGCGAATCGGGAACGACCGGCCCGGTCGGGGTCGCTCGTGCGCGTGACCAGGCGTGGTCGTTCACGCTCGGGCCAGGCTCTCCAGGTATTTCGTCAATGCTATGGCTGCCTTCTTCTCGGCCGCCGCTGCGCGCTTTTCGTATTTGGGCAAGACAAAGCGCACCTGGTCGAGCACGGAACTCCAGTACGTCGTCGCGCTGACCCGTCCGTGTAGATCGCGATATTCGCGAAGGATTGCCTCGAGCTCGACCGCCAGAGTGCGTTTGGCGATTGCCGCGTAGAGTCGCAGCTCTGTCAGTCCGACGACGCTCCAGAAGTCAGGATCATCGCGCGTTTTCGCGGCCAGATCGTTTCTCACCTCGGCGAGCGCCCCTGAATCGAAGCCGCGCCAGCCCGGCCTGGCGGCATCCACGATCAGCTCGGCCGCCATCCGATTGAGCGCAGGGTAGAAGAGCAGAGGATCATTGCTGGCGCGCGCCAACTTCTCCGCGTTCCCGTAGCGCAGCTTCATGTTTGCGATGGCCTTGATTTCCGCGCTCGGTCGTCCCGCTTCTGCCTCGAGCAATGCCATGCGCTTCCAGGCGGACCCGCAGAGGCTCTCCCGTTCGATCGACGGCTGCAGGTTAGTCAACCGTTCGAGCGTGGCGAGTGCGGCCGCGATCTCGGTACGAGCAGCATTGACTGCGGCGCCGCGCGCCCGGGTCGCGTCGCCGCGAGTGACCATCTGCAGCTTTGCCTCGCTTGCGGGGGCCTGCGGAGGGTCCCGCGGGGTGACGAACGGATGGATGCAGGAGCTTCGCCGCCATTTCCCAGGCCCGCCGCGCACGAAGATTCCCGAGCTGCTCGACGGCTTTGAGCGAGGCGGTCCCGTCGTTTGCTGCGAGCGCGCGCGTGTACCACTTGATCGCAGGCGCACGGTCGCCGGCTTCGTCCCACGCGCGTCCGAATCCTTCGGCGATCTCACCGATATGCGCCCAACGCGGCGCGAATTTGGCTTCAAGGTGGCGGATCCTTGCCTGTTGTTCGAGGGCCGGCACCCTCTGAAACTTGCTCTTCACGGCGAGCGACTCGAGCGCGAGCAAGAGACCCTTCGACGACGCAACACCGGCGAATTCATCGGCCAATGAAGTGCGGGGCCGCTGCGCATCGGGCGCGTCGGGGGAGAAAGTCCAGTCCGGGTCGCCGTAACACTGATAGGCCGCCCAGGTGTTGCCTCCCTTTTCCCAGGCCTCCTCGCGGGCTTCAGCGACGGCATCGATGAACCGGCGGCCGCGCACCAGGGCGTCGTAGAAGCGAGTGGCAAAGGCCTTGGCGGCGGTGTCATCGACGGCCCAGCCGGCGGCAATGACGCACCGGACGCCGATCTTGATCAGCTCTTCGGCGACCCCGGCGGCGAAGCGCGGGCGATCCGTGGGCGCGGCGCGGTCCATCCCATCCCCGGTCAGCAGTTGAGCCGCATCGCGCGCCGCGAGATGGCAACAATTCACGAACACCAGTTCGGGGACCTTGCGCATGCTGCGGATCTCCCGTGGCCCGAGGAAGGTCCCGTCGGAAAGCACGACGCCGCGCGGGTCCCCGTCTAACTGCGGGGGGTCGCCGGCTTTCTTCGGTGGCGGCCCGATCTTCTCCGGCAACGCGCCATGCCCCGCGACGTGAACGATGCGCCAGTCGCGTCCGAGCAGGGCATTGATGATGGTTTGTGCATCGGCGCCGAGTTGCTCGGGGTCCTCCGGGCTGATCAGCGCGTTCACTCGATCGGCGCCAAGCGCCGCCGACAGCCGCTGCGCGACCGCCTCGGCCTCGTCGCGCGCACCCGGCAAACGTGGACAAACCTCGGGATCGCACGCCGGCTCTCCAATGATCAGCACACTGGCATCGGCGTTCGCGTCGGCCACTTGCGCCCGAAAATCGGCCGTACGAAGCTTGCGCAGCAGTTTGGTGCGAATCGCCCAGGGCCGCGGATCGGAGCCGTCACCGGTCGTTTCGCTCTCGAGCATTTCCCACGGAATGCCCGCGGTGCCCCCATCGAGCTCGAGTTGCACGTCGGTCGTGCCGCCGAGAAAGGGTTCCATCTCCAGCGGTATCAACAGCTTGAACAGCGCGCGGCCGATGGATGCATCGCCAGGCCTGTCCTGGGGAACGCCCGCCACGAGCTTTCGCAACAGCCGACTCTGCGTTGCCTGCGCGCGAACCTCGCTGCGTGCACGTTTCGTGTCGAGGGTGTAGACGATTTGGGATTCGCCGCCCTTTCCCTCCCGTGTCACCGCCGAGATCAAATCGTAATCAGCGCCCCGATAGCCGGAGTCGAGCAAGCGTGGGAGCGCTCCCGGCCCGTAGGTCACGGACTCGCTCACCACGAAATCGCCTGGCGCGGCGGCAGCCTGCACTTGCAGCGCGCGCCAGACGTCTCCGGCACGATCGAGGTACAGCTCGACGAGATAGAGATGGCTCGCGACGGGCCAGCCACTTCTCGTCATGCGGGCGTTGGCATCGTGTACGCCCTGTGCGATGAGCTGAGCCGCCTGCCCCGCCGAAATGCCCATTCCACCGCTGCCGATCAGTGTCGAAGCCACCTCGAAGACGCCGGGAGCGCCACCGGGCATTTCGGTCAGGCGCTGCGACCACGCCATCACCGCCTGTCGCACCGTGCCGACGAGATCGGTGGCGAGGAGCTTGCCCTCGGCGCCAAGTCCGACCACGATCGCTGCCTCCGGGCGTGGCAACTGCAACGGATTGTCGCGATTGGCGCCGGTGTTGAGGAAGATCTGATGCGCGCCGGGCGCGTCGGGATACAGGCCGGCACCGAGCGCCATGGTCATGACGCCGCCGAGCAGCCTGTCGACGACATGCTCCGTTCCGGTCAGACGCGTCGAGGTGTAGTGCCCCAACAAGAGGGGCTGCCGCACGAACATCAGATCGCCATTGATCACACTGATCTGCAGCGCGGCCCCGGACGGGGCGGACCCGGCCGCCGCCACCTTGCTACCGGGCGCCACCAGGTCCCTCGCGGATTCCGGTGGCACGCTTTGCCGCCAGATGTGTGAAGGCCGGCTGCGTACGTGCGGATCTGCCACGCCGGTGGCGCCCCGCGCCGGCGCGCCGTCGGCGACCGGTTTCAAAAGGTCCGTCGTACCGTTGGCGAGCAATTCGAGGTAAGCCGCAAACGCATCCTTCTCCGCCGGCAGGCTGCCGTGCTCGCAATCGATTTGCCATGTGCGCACGCCGGGCAGGCGCGCGCTTCCGAGTGTCACGCGGCCATCGCCCGCGTCGGGCGCATCGAGGTACTCGAGACCTTTCTCATCGATTGTGAAGCCGTCGGGTGTGAGCCGCGCCCTGCCCACGACAAGGAGCATCTTTTCCTTGAACGGGTCGAGTTCGTGAACAAGCTGGGCGTCGAGACGCTTGCGCAACGCAACCGCACGGTCGACCACCTCCTGCGGCGGAACACCCCACGTATACGCATTGAGCTGGATTTCGTCGTGATGCCAGATATTGAATTCGCGCACGCGGGCCAAGTCGTCGTCGGCGAGTTTTTGCCACGTGTCATGCCGGTCGAGCGCGAGCCTCGGGTCGACGAGCGCAGCCTGCAGTTGGATGAATCCGGGAAAGCGCGCCATCAGCTGCCGGGCGTCATGGTCCCGGAATGGCGCGCCGACCGCGACCAACGCATTGCCGAACGTGTCGTCGCCCGACAGCACCTGCATCGGCGCCCACGACCCTCCGTTGGGCGTCCCCAGCATCAGCACGCGCGCTCCGGGATGCGCCATCATGCGTTGCCAGACATCGGCGCGCTCGAGCTGCATCGTGCGGGCGAGGAGCCCGCCCATCGAGTGCGCAACGAAGCGGACGGGTTGCCCGCTCGCCTTGCGCGCAGCGAGCGCGGCCGTGACTGCCTTGGCCAAGCGTCGGGCCTCTTCCTCCATCGGTCGGCGCCAGTCGTAGGCAAACTCGATGACCTCATGGGTCGCCGCGAGATAGGCCTCGAGATCGCCGTACGTCGATTCGATCGCTCCATCGGGCTCGACGCCATCGGGTCCCCCGGTCGTGTATGCGAGGCCCTTGAGGCCCCCGACGAGGCGCCAAGAGAGCCAGATGCGCTTGCCGTCGACCTTGAGATTGCTGCCGAGGATTCCCGGCAGCACGAATACCGCGGGCTTGTCACTCGCCCGCGCAGCGTCGTCTGCGCCCCGGGCGGCGGCGCGGACGCCGGTGGACGACGTGCCACTCCACGACAGGGGTCCGATGATCCGGAATCCGGGTGGTGTCTGCTGCACCAGCGCATCGATGACGGCCTGCGCAGTACGGTCGTTGTGAAAGTAGTTGAAGTGGGAGACCTTCCCGCCCTGATCGAACAGGAAGACTGCGCCGGCGGCGCGCGGGGCGCCGCCATACATCGAGCGTGTCTGCACGACCAAATCGTTGTCGGTCCAGTAAAACGCGTCGGCCAGCAACGTCTTGAGCCATGAGGTCACCGAGTCGCCCTCGATGTCTCCCGCGACGACACGCAGCTCGCCCGGGATCAGGTCGTCGGCCGCGTTGATCCATCTTACGAGCGGACTGTCGGGAATCTGCGCCGCGAGGCCGGGGAGGCGCTCAGGGTCGGCGCGGCGCTGCGCGACTTCACCGAGGAAATCGACGATGGCCGGAGCGACCGGGACGCCGGCGAGCTCCAGCGTCCATTTCAGGATCGAGACGTAGGCGTCGAGTCGTTTGGAAGCGAGCAACGTGCCGCGTGAAGGACAGGCGACGCGGACGATGCGCTCGACGCGGAGTCCGCGCTCTGCCACGACTTTGCCAAGTGCCTTCAGCGACTCCCGTTGCACACGATACTTGTCCCCCTTGAAGAATGCGAAGTCGTTCGCGCCGAGGTCGGGTCGGGCGCAAACGCGAGCGAGCACCTCGGCCACGAGGCCGCCGCGGGAATGGGAGAGCAGGTGGAGCCGGCCTCCCTTCGGGCACGCGCGCGCAAGCGTGAGCGCATTCTCGATTGGGCTGGCGCCGAGTGTCGGGTGCTCGAGGCCATAGACGCGGTGCCCGTAATGCTCGAACAGCGATCGCACGTGCTGCGGATGCTGGATCCACAGTTTGCTGAAGGTCCCGCTCGTCTCCGACATGGTGCCATGCACCAGGACCAGCAACGGCTCGCCGGCCGGTGAGGGAGGGATTCGCCGCAATGGCGCGCGGCTCCCTTTGAGCTTGGGCAGCTCGTCAGGCGATAGTCCGAACACGCCCGGATCGACTTGCGCGTCGACGCGACGCACGACTTCCGATGCCGCGAAGTCCGCGGCGACGTCCGTTCCGATGCCGGTCACGATCTCGACCGACGATAGCCGGACGGTCCCCGACACGCCGCGCGCTTGGCCGCGTTGCGTTGGGTCCTGTTCGAGTCCCGCCCACTCCAGGCTCGCTGGGACCCTGACTTCACCGTTCCCGGCTTCGCGCGCGCCTTTGGCGCTTCGATGTTGTTTGGCTGCGACCTGGGCGAGGAGCAAGTCGCGTGCGCTCTCGGGGTGCAGCACCAGCGCCGGGCCCCCTGCGACGTGCAGTACGACGACGTCCTTCCCCGGAATCGCGGTGATCCGAACGTCGCGGGCGCCCCCTCGTTGTGCGCCCACACGCACCGACTGCACGATCCGGCCACGGGTGAGCCCGGCCGGCAGCGAGGGCGGCGCCGCGCCGCGCGCGGCGGCCGCAGGTTCCTGCACCTGCTGCGCCCCCGCCAACACAAACGTAATCGACGATGGTGCAGTGGCGGCCATCGATCAGTCTCCTTCGGCCCGCGGGCTGCGCGAGCGACCTAAGATCGTGCTGGCCGACCCACCGTCGCCTCGATGTTGCGCGCGGTCTCTGCGTTCGAGCGCGGGCGCCTCATTGCGCGGAGCCGGATCGACTCGCCTAGGGGGTCCAGGGCCTTTCTGCTTCGAACTTGGCGTTCGCTGCACCGACGAAGTAATAGTTCGGGGTCTGGTCCGGCGGCATCTTCGACACGATCGTGTCGCGCAGCTTGCGATAGCCGCCCTTGAACCTTCCCCCGTTCCAGACCTTCTTCAGCGTGCCGGTGAAGAGTCCGTTCCGCGCTCCGTCCCGCGAAGTCTGATTGTCCATGCATCCCGAGATGAGCAGGACGCTGGCGCTGACCTTGGTGTTCTCCGCGGCGCGATGCTCATTCTGGATCTCGCGGTAGAGCTTCGCGTTGGCCTTCTGGACCTTGCGCGCAACAACTGTCGGCATGGCTCGTATGCGCGGCCCGCCGGAAATGAACGCCGGAATGTCGCGAAGCACGGTGCCGCTGTGGCAGCTATCCGAGAGCACGACAATTCGAACGCCGGACTTGAACTTGCCCCACAGCTCGTACAGCTCGTCGTCGACGAGTTGCCGGTCGTAGCAAACCCAGGTTTCATCCATGCGGTCCGCTTCGTCGCTATTGGTGTCATCGACCTGCCCACCGTGTCCGGAGTAGGTCAGGAAGAACAGGTCTCCGGACTTGAGCGTCTTGGCCGCGCTGAAGATTGCGTCCGATACGGCGCTGGCCGTCGCGGCCTTGGTGAGCAGCAATGTCGGTGACTTGAAGCCCTGTTTCTTCGCCAAGGCCGCCATGTCCTTGGCGTCCGCCTCGCAGGCGGTCAGTTGCCCGTCCCATCCTTGATAGTGAATCGGGTCGACGCGATTGAGGCCAATGTGGAGTGCGATCCCGGCTGCCATGGCAAGCTACCTCCTGGTTGAGGGTTGACGAGAATGCAGGTGCGCTAGAGCGTCTTCAAATATTCGAGCAGTGCGTTCTTCTCGCCTGCCGGCAGGTCGACACCGTAAACGTGTCCACCATTGCCGTTGGCTCGCTCGCTCGTGTCGAATCGCGTGCCGATGCGCTCGGCTTCAGGGCCCTGCGTGATGAAACCGACGTTCTCCTGATCGTAGAGATCGTAGCCGCGCCAGAAGAGCTTTGGCCGCTTCGCGGGGGGCTCGAGCAAGTCGCGCAACGTGGGGACCGAGCCGTTGTGCAGATACGGCCCGCGCACCCACACCCCGTCGAGAAAGGGCGGGTTGTAGCCCTCGAGTGCCACCTCGACGAGACCTTTCCGCTCGATACCCATTGCACTGACCACCTTGTTCGCGGCGATGGCGTTGTCCTTGTTCCAGGTGTCCATCCGCTCCCGGTCGGTGCCGACGCTGGCGAGCGGCATGCGCCGACCGGTCTTGTCGCTCGCGTGGCAGCCCGCGCAGTGCTGGTCGAAGACCGTCTTGCCCGCCTGCGCGCGCGCCTGATCGATCGGGAACGGATATTTCGGCGGCGGGGCATTGCGCAGGTAGTCCTGGAGCCACTTCACCTGCTCGAGAAAGGCGGCGTTGCTCTTGGGGGGCGCGCCGAGCAGACCCAGCGCAGAGTCGATGATCACAGAATACGAGTCGTGGCTGTCGCCCGACCAGTTCATCGTGGTGCCCGGCTGGTCGTATTTCTTGAGGTTCCAGATGGACGGAATGTCGCCGGGCCCGAAGCTGTTGTCCATCGGCAGCTTGATCATGAAATACTTGGTGAGATTCATCGAGTCGTCGCGGCCGCGGCCCCACTCGGGAAAGTCGTGGCGATAGATCCACGCGAACTGGGCCTCGCGCTCGACCAGCCGCTTCTTGGTCATCGGGATGATGAGGAAGCGGTAGGCCAGCCGGTCGTCAAACGGCAGGTCGGTCACGAGATTGATCTCGTTCATCAGGTTATCGGCGTTGAAGCGCGGGTCCTTGGCGCAATCCACGAGGAAGCGGAAGAACGCCTCGAGGTTTAGGGTGTGCCCCGGCCCGGCGTTGATGAATACGGGGTTCTCGTTCGGGCCGGCGCGGTAGTTGGTGGTGTGGCAGCCCGCGCAGTTGTTCGCCACGCGCGGAAAGCCGACGGTTTTCTTGGTGAAGCCGATCGGCAGCTCCCGACCCTGCTCCCACGACACGCCCAGCGCCGCATAGCCGCCCGGCCCTGGAAGCTTCTCGGGGAACATGCGCGGGAGGACATAGAAGATCCAATACGGGATGCCCGCGTCGTTTTCGGCCCCGATGGAGCCGTAACGAAAGCGCATCTCCGGCGTCTCGGTCATCCACGGCTCCTGCGGCACCTCGCGGAAGAACTTGTACCAGCCGTAGAAACCGAGAAGCGCAGCGATGACCAGAAGCACGCCGAGCCATCCCCGGATCTTGCCCCGGCGCCAGCCCGTTGCCTGAGAGGTTTCCATCGCGTGTCTCCTAGAACGTCTTGAGGAATTCGACCAGCGCGTCCTTGTCGGCAGGGGCGAGCTCGGTGCCGTACCGCTTGCCCTCGTGCCCCGAATTCGAATTGCCGGGCACGCTCGTATCGAACTTGAAATACTGTCTCTTGCCTTCGGTCGGGACCTCCGAAACGTAGCCGAGCTTCACCGGGTCGTAGACGTCGTAGCCTCGGTGGAAAACCGGGGGGCGCTTCGCTGCGGGTTCGAGCAGGTCGCGCACCGTTGGCACCGAACCGTTGTGCAGAAACGGTGCGCGCAGCCACACGCCGTCGAGCGGCATGTTGGCGTAACCGAAGGTCTTGCGGAAGTGCTGAAAGCGCCAGGGATAGCCGGCGTAGAGCGCCGACTGGTTGACCGCGAGATCGTAGGAGTACGAGTCGAGCCGGCGACGGTCGGTGCCGATCTCGGCGATCGGCGTGACTTTGCCGACGTATTCGCCCGAGAAGTCGCGTCCCGATGCACCGTGGCAGCCGGCACAGTATTCCTTGTAGAGCACGCCGCCGCGGGCGGCTTTGGCGGCGTCGATGGCATACGGATACTTCGGCGGCTCCTTCGTCAACAGCCACGTCTCGATGCGCCCGATGTTTGCCACATCGAGCGTAGGCGGCGTCGTGCCCGTACCGAATGCAGCGCTCTTGTTGCGCTCTTCGACCATCGTGTTGTTTCCGTCCCAGTGAAGCTGCATGCCCTTGCGCGGACCTTGCAGCCAGACGGAAGGAAAGTCCGCCGGTCCATTCTTCTCGTGCGGCGGAAGATCGCTCATCGGAAAGTTGAAGAGCACCTTGGCCGAATTGAACGTGTCGACGCGTCCCGGTCCCCAATCCGGGCTTTCTTCCACGAAGGCGAATCGCCCGGCGAGCGTCAGCATCCGCTCGCGCATGAGCGCCACGGCGACGGGATAGACGAGGTATCGGTCGAGCAGGTCGAGATCCTGTCCGCTGGCCTGGGCCAGGCGCCGCGCCTCCGGCACGACGAACTCGGCGGCAAACTTTTCGTTCTTGGCGCAATCGAACAGGAATTTCTCGAACCCCATGATGTCGAGTTGCATCGCCGGCATGCCGAGGTACACGCGCGGCTTCGCATTCGGCGCGTCGCGCACGGTGCTGGCATGGCACACGGCGCAGTTCAAGAACGTCTTGTCGATTCCCTGGTGATGGCGCTTCGACATGCCGATGGGAAGGTCGCGGCCCTCCTCGTAGATGAACCCGAGCGACGCATAACCGCCGGGCAAGCCGCACACCTGCGGCAGCGCCTGGAAGATCCAATAGGGGAGGCCCGACACGTGCTCGCCGCCGGTCGACCCGTACTTGAAATGCTCCTCGATATCGGCGTATTCGGTCGGGCGATCGGTGCCGAAGCGCTGCCACAGATAGACGCCGAAGACGACCGCAAGCAACGTCGGGATCGCAAGCGCCAGGGTCACCACGCGCACCCAGCGCTTGCGATAGAGCTCGGCGAGCCAGCCGTCCTGGCTGGATGTCGACGTGGCCGATCCGTTCATGTCGATCTCCCGGCAATCACTCGTGGACCCTCACACTTGCATCTCACCACGACGGTGCCCGTCGAGCGGGCGAGTTCCCCCCAGCGACCATTCGGGGCGTTCATGCGTCCGGCGGCAGGCAAGGCCGCAGATTCTCGTAGCCATGGACGAGCATCTCCGTGACATCGGGTGCGCGGCCCGTCTCTGCGCGGAGCCAGCCGGCGACAATGCTCTGCAGCGCTACGATGGCGGGGTCGGCCGCGGTCTGGACCCACGGTCTGCCGCCGCGCGACGCGAGCGGTGGCGGCATCGGCACCTTGTCGCGCGCAGTCGGCGGCGTCTGCCACATCGCCAGGCGCACGAAGATTCTCGGCGCGCACTGTGCCAGGCTTGCCGTCACGCGCTCCGCATCGCCGGCGAGGAAGTTCGGTGGCAACCGCTCCGCCGTCCGATGGCAGGCGGCGCAGTGGTTCTCAAATTCCACCGCCTGCGGTGGTAGCGGCGGCATGGTACCGACGTCCTCCTGCGGCGCCCCCAGGCCGGCAGAGTCTTCGCAGCAGCCGGCGCGACGACCCAGTCCGAGAGCCAACCTCATCTTGGCGCGACTGAACGGTGCGTCGGGCCATGCGAAATCGGCGATGGCGGTGCGGGCGGGTGCGAAGTCTTCGGCGACGATGAGCGTGGCTTCGGCCTTGCCGCCCGCCCGCCGCACGGTGACGCGCTCGATGCGGTCGCCGCTCGCAGTGCGAGCCCCCCGGCCTTCACTGGTGACTACGCCGTTCTCCAGTGTGTAGTGGGTCAGCGGTTCGCCTCCGAACGCAATGGCCTCCACCGTCGCCGCCGTACCTCGCAGCGTGAATTCTCCGGAGCAGTCATAGCGCTTGCCGGACATCGTGCAGACGGCGCTGAAACTCCGGCGTCGCGGAGCAGAGGCCCGACCCGCGAGCGATGCGTCGAGCTCACGCACGTCGGTGTCGGCGACAAGTTCCGCGAGGCCCATGACGAAGCGCCGGACAAGCCATGGATCCTCGGCGGTCCAGACCTCGAGCGGCGCGCGCGGCGCAAGCGGCTCGAGACCCGCCGCGACGTGGGACTGCGCAACCCCGGTCGCACCCGCCACGAAGGCGAAGGGATCCCGGTTGGGAAGGTCGGGGTTGGGGATCGCGAGACCGCCGGGCCAGCGTGCCGCGAAACCGCGTGCGAGCGCTCCCCCGAGGGCCGGGACTTCGAAGGCACGCTCGCCTGACAGGCGATACTGCAGCGCGGCGGTCATGGCCAACGGACGGCAGCCCGCATCGCAGGCCTCGCGCCAGATGCGTTGCGTCACCCCGATGCGGTTGGCGCGATCGGTCGCATCGTCGATGGCATTGGGGATGTCCACGCCGCGATCCACGGGAATGCCATGGAAAAGTTTCTGCGCTGCGCTCAGGCGCCCCGCGATTCTCGGATTCGCGTTCGTTTCGTCCCACACCGCCCGGGAAAAGATCGGCGCGTGATTCTGGTGGCAGGCTGTGCATACGTCGCGTTTGGCGTACACGACCCGCGGCGTTCCGCCCGCGCGGTAGTCGCGCACGACCTGGAACTCGAACCGCGCTGCCGCTTCGTTGTAACTGATGACCTCGATGAGATTCGCCTTCTCCTGGTAGCCAAGATAGAGGCGGTCGCGCGCGAAGACCGGCCCCGCGCCTTCGCCGGTCACCGCGACGACGACGCGCGGAAACGCGAAGAAATCCGGGGCGGCGACGGTGCGCTGCAGCGAGCGGCCGAGGGGGATCAGCACACTCTTGACGCATGCGCCCGGCGCGCAGCCCGCGCCCGACTCCACCTTCCGCACCAGCGACTCGAAGGGAAAGGGAACGCCGTCCGCGACCACGAAGTCGAACAGCGAGCGGCCCACCGGAGGCAGCGACGAACCGGGCACTGCCGGATCGGCCGCCCACGCGGGCAGTTCGCGCGCGCCGGCGGACGCCAGAGGCATCACGCACATCGCGACGATCGCCGCAACCAACCCCTTCATCATCACGCGTTCCCGCGACCGTCACTTCGCCGCGCTGAAGACCGCTCGCTGCTGCGTTCCCGGCCAGCATTCTTCCTTGACGCGTCCGGTTTTCGCGAAGGCATCGCCGTCGCGACCCGCGATCTCCTTGTTGTACAACGTGAAATTGAGCAGGAAGATCTTGCCGAGATAAGCGCGGCCGAGGTAGAAGCCGGGCCGCACCATGCGAATCTCGTCGCGTACTTGCAGTCCGCGTCGCCCGGCGAGGTAGTCGGGGCGTTCGCGGTAGCCGGAAATCTCGTCGGTGTAGAAGTAGTCGATGATCACCGACTCGCGGCGCGAATCCAGCAGACTCTGGCCGCAATAGAGCCGCGCGGGGAACATCAGCCATTGCTCCTTGCCGTTCACGGTGATCTTCGGGATGGTCGAGAGATCGCCGTCGATGAGCGGCTTGAGCAGCGTCGTGTCGTCGATCCGATTGCGCAGGACGCGCTCGTCGCGATAGAAGACCTTGCCGCGCCAGAGGTGCTTGCCGATGAGCTCGAGCTTTTCCGTCTTCACCTGGGCGGCGAGCCCCGGTAGCCCGCCGATGATCTCGGCGATACGCTTATCGCCGGAGATGCCTTTGGGAAAGAAGAGGCCTCCATCGTAGGGACCGTCGGGAATCGGCCCGGCCGTCAGGCGCGCGTAGATCTGGTCGATCTGCTCCTGATCGAAAGCCTTGATGTTGTCGGGCGTCAGCCGCGCGAGGTCGGCCGGCGCGAGAGGAAACTCGTGCTCGACCTGCGCGAGATCCGGTTTCGACGCATAGCCGGGACCGTAGGCTGCGAACTTGAGTGGAGGCGGCGACTCGCCGCACGCCGCAAGGGCAAGAACGACAGCAAGGACAATGCGCTTCATGGGGATCTTTCTCCTTAGAGCGTCGCCACGAACGCAATCAGCGCCTTCTTGTCGCTATCCGACAGGTCCTCGCCGAAGGGATGGCCCTTGTTCTCGACGTAATCGGTGCACGAGCTGTAGATCTCGACGAGATGCGGGTAGCGACGGATCGCGTCGACGAGGCGTTCCGGATCCTTCGCGATCTCGACGGTGACAGCGTTCAGCTCGGTGGCGACCTGCTTGCCTTGCGTTTCGCCGAACTGCTTGACCAGCCGGGCGTTGAGTTCTTCCGGCCTCAACTTGGCAAGGATGATGTCGTTCACGAAGGCCTTGTGCTGGAAGCTCGCCATGCCGCCGACGCTGGTACCGGCCGGAAGCACGACGGAGAATCCAAGCACCTGCCTTTCTTCCTTGCCATCCCAGGTTCTGGGGCCGAGCGCAATGCGCACGTCCTGATCGAAGCGCGACAGCTTGGGAACGCGCTTGGCCGGATTGAGAAGGTCCTCCATCGAGGCGACGTACAGCTTGAAGCGTCCGTCGACGTACGGGTCGTACGCCCAGCAGGTCGGCGCCTTGTCGGCGGGGAGCGTCTTGCCGTTCGCGTCGACGTAGGGAGAGCGGTAGAAGTCATTCCCCTTGTTCGCGGGCTTTCCGCAAAGCTCGGGGCCGATCCCGTTGTCGTGCATGAAGGGCGCGTGCGCCCACGCCGAAAGCAGCGAAATGTTGCGATAGTAGCCGCGGCCGCCGTCGTGCGGCTCCTTGATGTTGGGATCGGGAACTCGCGCGCGCAGTGTCTCGGAGCCGTATTCCTCCCAGATGTGGCCGCTCATGTGATTCGAGTGAAGGGCGCGGCAGCGGTTCGTGCCGACCTCGGAGGCCAACGTCGCCTGGTCCGAACCCATCCAGTCCGCGCGCAGTCCACTGGGCCCGACCGCGCGAAAGTCGCGATTCTTGAATGCGCCACCCGCCGTCTCCGGGATCGACGAGTGACAGCGCGCGCAGGTGGCAGCGAAGACCTCGCGCCCCCGCGCGACGGCATTGGGACCGAACTGCAGGTTGAGATCGCGCTCGAGGTCCCCCGTCGAGTAGACGGCCGTTGGCTTGTACTTGTGGAGCGCGTTCGCCTTGGCTTGGGCCAGATCGGTGGCGTCGGTCTCCTTCGACGACAGGAAGGCGAGGATGTTGGGGAGGCGGTCCTCGATCGCGCGGAAGTTCGGGCAGTCGCGCCTGCATTGGCCGATGTTGAACGGCGTCTGCCCGAAGTTGCGGCCATTGGGATCGAGCTGGCGCAGATCGGTCAGGTGATTCGTCCAGCATTGTTCCGAGCACGAGCCGATATTGAAATAGACGCGCTGGATGGCCTCGAGCGCGCCGATCGAGTCCTCGCCACCTTTGAGAATGTGATGCACGGTCTCGGTTGCGACACCGCGCTTCCAGCACTTGCCGTCGCGGTCCGGCTCGCACCAGCAGTTCGCATCGCCTTGCGCACAGCTTCCGACCTTGCGCCACTTGTTGATCATCTCGCCGGGAAACGT
The DNA here is from genome assembly GCA_963830485.1 of uncultured beta proteobacterium. Taxonomy (GTDB): domain Bacteria; phylum Pseudomonadota; class Gammaproteobacteria; order Burkholderiales; family Casimicrobiaceae; genus CAIWHR01. The sequence goes on along the minus strand of CAWHNE010000021.1, from coordinate 112,719 downwards.
GGGCCGAACCTTGGTGTGGATGATGGCGTTCATGGTGCCGGGATTGTTCACCTGGTCGGTCGGAATCGCCGACGTGTCGGAGGTTCCGGGCCGCGCGTGCGCGAACATCTGGGCTTCCAGCGTCGTACCCGACATCCCCGAGGTGAGAATCTCGGAAATGCGCGAATACTGATTGCCGACGGCACCCTTGATGTTCTCCCACTTCGGGTTGGCGACATCCTCGGGCGGGTTCAGCGGGTCGAACGCGATGTGGCAGGAACCGCAGGCGGTTCCGATGAGAAACGGCGGCTCGATCGAGCCGTCGGCGAGACGATTCAATGCGCTGTCGCTGCTGTTCGGGTCCTTGGAAAGAGGACCCCGATAGCCATCCCAGCTCGCGAGGTTGCCGTTGAGCTTGAGCCACCGCGCCTTGTCGAAACGCGGATTGGGGAACTTGCGAAAGCCAAGTGCTCCGGTGGACGTCCCGAACGCAAGGTCGCACGAGGATTGGCGCTGGTCCTTGACCTTGTGATGGGGATCGGCGCTGTCCACGGGAGCGTCCCTGTAGTCACACGCGGGATCGCGGTATCCGTCGCGGCCGACGAAGGCGAGAAGCTCATCGTCGCCCGGGCACCAGTCGAAGCCGTAGGTCTCGTCAAGGCTCCTGGCGGGACAGCCGGCGCTGCCGGGAACGCAGCAGCCGGGATCGTTGATCATCCCCCAGGCCGCGAACCGATCGTTGCGCTCCTTTGCGTTCAGCACGCGATACCAGTCGATCAGCACGTTGATGCGTTGCTGAAAGACGTAGGTATGAAACCGGGCGTTGCCCGCCGTGGCCTTGTACCAGATCTCCCGGCCGGCGCGCTCCGAGGGATCCAGCCCTGTCTCGCCTGCATAGAACCCTGGGTTATCCGGCATGGACTTGTTTATTACCGGCGCCACGGGAGGGGCCGAAGGTGCGGCCTGGGCCAGAACGTCGGGCCGTTGTGTACTCGTAGCGACGCTGCCGACAAAGATGGCGGCGGCAAACGCCAGGAACGCTAGGAAATATGCGGACCGTTTCATGCCCCCTCCATTCAATCTCCGCAGGTCACCCGTCACGGGACGGCCGGTTGAGGGAGAATAGCCTCCCGGAGGGCTGATGTGAACTACAAGATGGGTCCATGCGCCTCAACAGGCCCGGTAAGTCGATCCTCGGGATGACGCAACCGTACGACAGCGTCGTGTTTGCCGGAGGTGGCAATCGCTGCGTCTGGCAGGCAGGCTTTTACCGCACGGTGGCGGAGGCCCTCGGCTTTGCGCCCGCGCGAGTTGCCGCGGCGAGCGCCGGCGCCGCGGTCGCGGCCGTGCTGTTCGCGGGGTGCTTCGATGCCGCACTTGCGCATTTCAAGCGCGCTACGGCGATCAATCCAGGCAACGTCCATTGGGCCAACCTGTTCAACGGCGCGCGCCTGTTTCCGCATGCGGCGATGTATCGACGTGCGTTACTCGCGGTCATCGACGATCGCGCGCTCGCGAAGCTGCACGCGGGTCCCGAGCTGCGCGTGCCGATCACCCGCGCACCGCGCTGGCTCGGCACGCGCTCCGGCTTTGCTGTCGCCGGCCTTGCCGAGGTCTTCGAGCACCTGGCCGGGCCGCAGGTGCACCCGCGAGTTGCGCCGTGGCTCGGATTCCACGCCGACTATGTGACCATGCGCGAATGCCGCACACCCGAGGCGCTGGCTGATCTCGTGCTCGCGTCGTCGTGTACGCCGCCATTCACGCCCCTCTTGCTGCACGGTGGGGAGCCCGCGCTCGACGGCGGTATCGCGGACAACGTGCCGGTCAGCGCGCTGGGCGATGCGCCCGGCCGGACGCTTGTCCTGCTGACGCGACGGTACCGCCAGCTTCCGGTGCACGGATCCCGAATCTACGCACAACCGTCGACCGCCGTGCCGGTCGCGAGCTGGGACTACACGAATCCTGCCGGCCTGCAGGCCGCCTACGACCTCGGCCGACGCGATGGAGAACGCTTCGTGGGCCGGTCGAACGCAAGCTCCACCGGCACCGACCTCGTGTGATCCCATGCTTCGGGAGATCGCCACCGAAATCGAGATCGACGGGTCGGCGCAGCGTATCTGGGACGTACTTGCCGATTTTGCGGCGTACCCCCGTTGGAATCCCTTTCTGCTGAAGGTCGATGGCGCGCCCGAGGCGGCGCAGCGAATCCGATTCTGGTTCGAGCTGCCCCGCGGGTTCAGGGCTCCGGCCTGCGCAACGGTCCTGAAAGCTGATAGGGGTAGAGAGCTTCGCTGGGCCGGAAGCGTTCCGGGCCTTCTCAGGGCCGAGCATTATTTCGTGATCGAGCGCACGAGCACTACGAGGCTTCGCTTTCGCCACGGAGAGATCTTCAGCGGATTGTTTCTTCCGATCGTCTGGCCGATCTTGCGCGGCCGCGGCCGGGAGGTTTACGAGGCGATGAACGTCGCGCTCAAGGAGCGAGTGGAGCGGGGCGCCGAGCGAGTGAGCCCATGAAGGCACGCCAGAAATTTTCCGGCGTTCAGCGGGCGCGGCTGACGCCCCAGAGCTTTCGGAGCTGCGAAAGCGATCCGTTGAACTTGTTTCGATCGCAGAGCCCGACGCCATTGACACGATGAGGCGCGGCGCCATGGACGCCATCGGTGTACTGCCAGAACGTCCAGGTCCGGAAGGTCGGTGGCACGTTGAGCGGTCTCGGACCGTTGTATTGGGCAAGCCAAAGAAAGCACTTCGACAATTGACGGTCGGGCGGTGTCACGCCGCCGAGCTGCTCCTTGATCAAATGCCCCGAATACAGCCCTGGCCAACGCCCCGTCGAGTCGCCGACGTGTTCGACGAATTCACGCGCCTGATCGAGCGACATGGTAGGGCCGGTCAGGTTGGGTTCGTAGTCGAGGACCAGGAGCGTGTGGTCGTCCGGTTTCGTCACGTCCAGGAAGAACTGGGCTTGATCCGACCCGTCTCCCCCGACGCCGAAGTGATACGCCCCCCAAAGGAGTCCGCACTCCAGGGCATTGACGCGACGGCTGGCGTAGGTATTGTCGATGTATGTCAGGCCCTGCGTGGCTTTGTGGATCACGCCAACGATCCCATCCGCCTTCATCTTCACGAAGTCGACCGTCTCATTGTGATGGGACAGGTCGACGACGACGTTGATCGGCTTGGTTGCCGACGTGGACTCTCGACGCGCGCGTTTACGTGCCACAACGACCCCCGAGGTTGCTTCGGAGCATAGTCTGGCCATGCTAGCATTTCAACGAGAGGTACTTCATGACTACGCCTGACCTGCCGCGCGACGATGCAGGCGATGTCCTCGGGAAGCGCCGGCGCTGCTTCGTCATCAGTCCGATCGGCGAAGAGGGGTCGCCCGTCCGCGCCCATGCGGACGACGTCATGCAATTCATCATCGAGCCGGCCTTGGCCAAGCACGGTATCAAGCCCGTGCGCTCCGACCAGATGGCCGAAAGCGGAACGATTACCGAGCAGATGTTCCGCGAAATCGTCTCGGCGGACGTCTGCGTGGTCGTGCTGACCGGCTTCAACCCGAACGTGTTCTACGAGCTGGCCGTTGCGCAGTCGGCGGCGCGGCCCGTGGTCCTCCTGATCGAGAAGGGGCTCGCCCTGCCGTTCGACGTCAAGGATCTGCGGTGCATCCAGTACGAAATGGTCCCGATCTCCCGTCTGGTCAAAGGGGCCTTCGCCGACCGCGTGGTGGAGATGCTCGAGGAGATCGAGAAGGCAGGCTGGAAGGCGCCGAGCCTCTTCGAGCAATTCGGCGTCGGGCACAGGCTCGAGGACGAGTTGCAGGTGCGGCGCCTCCTGCAGCGGGCTCGACCCGAGGTTCTGCCATTCGGAACGGACAAGCGGTACGCGTTGCCGGCCGATCCGCAACGGGAGATCTGTCTATTGACCGGCGACTTGACGGAGATGCAGAACCAACCCTTCGGCACGGACACCGTCGTCATCCCGGAGAATACGGACCTGCAGCTTGGGCGCTACTACGACGCCGATTCGGTCTCGGGCACGTTGCGCTTTCTGGATGCGGAACGCTCGGCCGACGGGCGGATCGTTCGCGACTCCCTCAATCAGTCGCTGCAACAGAGCATCAAGGAACAGGACATCGTGCTGCCGACGGAACCGGGCCGGGTCATCGTAACGCGCGCCACCCATCTCGATCGGGAATACGGCATCAAGTACGTCTTCCATACCGCCGCGTTGCAGGGAGCGGTCGGCGACGGTTACGCGATGATGAATGACGTGCTCGACGATTGTGTGCGCAACGTCTTCGATCGGTTTGCCGAAGTCTCGGCCGAGGCCGACCTGTCATCGATCCTCTTTCCGATGTTCGGCGCGGCGACGACCACCATGGAACCGCTGGAGGTGGCGCGCCGGCTGTTGAGTCCGATCCTGCACAAAATGACGGCGATCAAGAAGTGCAGGAAGACCGTCATCCTGGCGCGCTTCGATTCCCACCGCCAGGCGGTCTATCAGGCAGCAGCGGAGTTGGGCTTGAAGGAAATGGCCTAGCGCCCGGACTCCTCACAGCTTGCGCACCAGGATGGAGTAGTTCCCCATGCCGCTGGCACGATTGTAGTGCCGCACCTGAACGAAGTACTCGCCCGCGATCAGGTCGGCCGAGATCCGGGCATTGGTGTCGATGCCGGAGTCGTCGTCCTCGGCGATCAACGCCGTCTCGCTGTTGGGGCCGAACAGTTTCATCACGACGTCGGTCGGGCCGCTCGTATCGATGACGTAACGCCCATCGGCCGCGGCCGTGAAGCGGAACAGGTCCTCCTCTCCGACCTTGCCGATCGAAGCCTGGGTTCGCTTCCCCGCGTTCACCTCGAGGGGCGTCGCATCGACGACGGTCGTCCCGGTCTTCGGATACATCTTCGCGCCGGCGATGAATTGCTTGTCGAGATCGGAGAGGACGTCGTTCGCCTTGGTCGCTATGCCGTTCAACGTCCACGACGCGGGAAAGAAGTAGAGCATGATCGAATTCGGGTCGAACACGGTCCCGTTGATCTGATCGACGCTGTACTTGCGCAGCACGTTGTGCCGGACGGTCTGCTCGTCCCAGGAGTTGGGCGGTTTGGCCAACGCTGCGATGACCACCTGCTCGTTCCACTGAATTCCGCCGGCGGGGTTCTGATGCTCGTGCGCGAGGCCGATCGCATGGCCGAACTCGTGCCCCGCGGTGCCGCCGTCGAGAAAGCCGAGATTCATGGTCGGCTGGTTGGTCGGAATGCCCCGGCAATCGGTGCCCACGTAGGACCAGGCCCCGTCGTCGGGGTCGAACGCAATGCGAATTTCGGCGTCGGGCGCGTCGTTGAAATCGAACTTCAGGTTGGCGACCGCGGCCCACCAGGCGGCCTGCTCGCGCGCGACCGCCTGTTCGGCGGGCGTGCCGGACATGAACCTCACGCGCAACGTCGAGCCGTTCATCCAGGCCTTCCCGATCGGCGATATGGCGCGGACGCGGCCCTTCGGCCCACGGACGGTTCGTTGCGGGCGCATGACGTCGCGGGGCAGGACGCGATCGAAGCAAACCTTAAGTCTGGCGGCCATGTGTCATCCTCCATTGCGGTGACATCGGAAGCTGTGCCGCCCAGTGGAGCGGCAGACCAATAGTAGCTCCTCTCGCCACTTGTTGACAGACGCTCGTTCCCTCACGAATATGGGGTCGCGCGCCCGCCGCGGCGGGGCCCTGCCACAATCCATGGAGGCCGGACGATGGCTCACGTGACCTTCGTTCACGGGATGGCGAACAAGCCTCCCGCGGACGTCATGCTCCAACTTTGGCTGCGGGCACTTGCGCGCGATGATCCGAAGCCGGAAATCCACGTGCCGCCGAACGCAGGGCTCGACCTCGGGACGCTCGGCGTGAGCGTCGACTCCGTTTACTGGGCCGACGTGCTCTATGCCACACCGGAAACCGACACCAGCGGGTACGAAAGCGGTGCCGAAGAACGTGTGTCGATCGAAGGCGTCCCGGTAGCCGACAGCGCGGCTGCAGCCGCAAAGGCCGCGACGAGCGACCGGTGGCGGGCAGAGCTCTCGCCCGGCGAGGCGGCCTTCGTGCGACGGCTGGAGCAGGAGTTGCGCTTCGAGGCCGGCAACTCGCCGGACGCCGCCATCAGGGCGACCGCCGCTTTGGCAGTCGAACGGATTCCGCTGCCTGATTTCATCAAGCGGCCGCTGGAGGAGCAGCTGCTGCGCGACGTCCATCATTACTTCTTCAACGTCGAATTCTCGCCACGTCCTGGAGCGACCTATCGGGTGCGCGACGAGCTGCAGCGGCGCTTCCTCGAGCATGTCGTGGCGCACGCGGATGAGCGCCCGCACGTCATCGTCTGCCACAGCATGGGAACGTTCCTCACCTACGACTGCGTGCGCAATCGCGCGGAGTGCCCCCCGATCGACGGCCTCATCACGCTAGGCAGCCCCCTCGGGCTCGACGAGGTCCAGGATGCAGTCGCGCCCAGGGGAGGCCATGTCGACTTCCCCGAGGAGAAGCTCAAAGGGCCGTGGATCAACATCTACGACCCTCTCGACCCGGTCGTCGGTTTCGATCCGCGCATGGCCAACGACTACCTTCGCAACGGCGCCGAGGCCGTCGTCGACATTCGTGAATCGAACTGGGGCAAGTGGCGACACAACATCGTCAAGTATCTGGCTGGACCACGGCTGCGCGCGGAGCTCAAGCGCCTGCTGGCCGGTGCGCAGCTCGAGTCGCTGGCCAAGACACGCGCGCCGCGAGTTGGCGTCGGCGGGCGCTCGGCGAGCGAGCGCGAGTCGGTGGCGCCCGCGGCGGGCCGGTCATCTTCGCGCACGCCTGGCCCGGGGGCTTCCCTGCCGCCGGTCGTGGCCCCGAGACTCGACGAGCAAACGATTCGCAAACTGGATCGCAAAGAGCTGGCTCGTCTCAGCAACGAGGTCGTTGGTGCGGGCACGCTCGAAGGCGCCGCAGCGATGCCCGAGCAAGTCATCGCTCTCGCCTCGGCACTGCGCGCGCAACGCCTCTTTCCCGAGCTATCCGCCCTTGCTGAATCGGCGCTGGCAAGCAGAATGGAAAGCCCGATGCTGCGGCGGTTGCATGCGCAGGCCTTGATCGAAGGCGGCAAGCTTGCCGAGGCCGAGATATTGCTGCGCGGGATCTCGAAAACGAGCGAGCAGCTCGAGGCAAGAGGCCTCGTCGGGCGCATCGAAAAGCAGCGCTACGTCAATCAGATGCTCACCCAAGGCAAGGGCAAGCCCGGTCAATTGCGCAAGGCCATCGATGCTTACCTCGAGGTCTACGCGGAAGACGCGCGCAAGCCCGTCTGGCACGGGATAAACGCCGTCGCGCTGCTCGAGCTCGGCGAGCTGAAAAGGATTCGCCACGATCGTAGCGCGGAGGCGCCGCGCATTGCGCGCGCCATTTTTAAGCGATTACAGCAGGACTTCGACGGCAACAGGGCGGGCTACTGGGAGCTGGCGACCGCCGGCGAAGCCTGCCTTGCGCTCGGTCTGCCGGACGCTGCCGAGCTGTGGTATCGCCGCTCCGTTGATGCCTCCGACGTGGAGCCTTTCGCACTTGCGAGCAGCATTCGTCAGCTCAAGGAAGTCTGGGGACTGAATGCGGGCGAGGGCGTCGGAAAGCGCCTGCTGCCGTCGCTCGAGGCGATGCTCGCACGAACCGGCAAGCTCGCGTTGTTCACCGCAGAGGCGGTCCGCGAACCCGATGCGGGTGGAATGCTGGAAAAGATTTTCGGCGACACGGGCTTCATGAGCCCCGAGAAGATTCGTCTCGGCCTCAAACGCTGCGAAGCCGTTGGCAGAGTCGAGGAGCTGACGGGTGACGGCGTGGGCACCGGCTTTGCAATCCCGGGCAACGAGCTTTCGGACAGCTGGCCGAGCAATCTTCTGTTCGTCACGAACAATCACGTCGTGAGCACGACGGAGGCCGATGCGCTTCGCGTCGCCAACGCGCAAGTGACGTTCCATGCGCTGCGCGATCGTACCGGCAAGCCTTTCACGACGCATTTTGTGAGGATCCTCCACGAGTCTCCTCCCGGTAAGCTCGATTACACCGTGCTGGAGCTCGCCGACCAGCCGCCCGGACTCGAGCCCTATCCGATCGCCGAGACATTGCCGACCGTCAACAGTGGTCAACGCCTCTACGTGATCGGGCACCCGCGTGGCGGCGGGCTGATGTTCTCGATGCAGGACAACCGCTTGATCGACTACGGCGCGCCGTCCGATTTCCGCGTGCACTATCGCACGCCAACCGAGCCAGGCAGCTCCGGCAGCCCTGTGTTCAACGGCGGTTGGGAGCTCGTCGCGCTTCACCATTCCGGGTCAGCGACGATGAACCGTATTCACGGGACGGGTACATACGAGGCCAATGAAGGCATCTGGATACAGTCGATACGCACACATCTGAGCACCTGATGCGCCATCGTCCGCGACGGATCGGCAGGCTCGCAGGGCCGGCCCGCGGGGAGTGCGCCTATCACGCTCGCGTCGGACGGCCAGGAGGTTGACGTGAAATACAGCGACTCGGCAGTGGTACGCCTTTCAGACATGCGCCGGCTCGGCGAGCTCGCCGAAGCGGCGAGCGGCGCACGATCGGGTGAACGCGCGCTCGAATCGCTCGAACGCAAGGTATTGCACGACGACGCGTACTTCCGCGACCGACAGGGTTTTGAGGAGGCCTTCCTAGCGGCATTTCCCGTACCGATGCCGCGGTGTGTGGACCGCAGCGCGGGCGACGAGGCGCCGCTGAAATCGGGGGCTGGGACCGTGCTTCGCTACAGCAATTTCTCGGTGGTGATGTCGAAGTCGCGGCGAATCGCGCTGTTTACCGCCTGCAACATCGACGGGGAGGCGTCGAAGAAGATCAAGCGAGACACCGACGCGTGGTTCTTCGACGATCGAATCGACCGCGCGCACCAGGCAGGCGACGAATTGTACCGCGCCAATGAGCTCGACCGCGGCCACCTCGTCCGCCGCGAGGATCCCGTCTGGGGTACGCAGGCCGCGCTCGCCAACGACGACACCTTCCACTTCACGAACTGCTCGCCGCAGCACAGCGGGATGAACCAGAAGACTTGGCTGGGACTCGAGGACTACCTTCTGCAGAACGCACGAGTCCACGGTCTGCGGATATGCGTGTTCACGGGGCCCGTCTTGCGCGACGACGACATGGTCTACCGCGGCATCAGGATCCCCAAGGAGTACTGGAAGGTCGTCGCGTTTCTCACCGACGATCGCCCGTCGGCAACCGCCTACCTGGTGAGCCAAGGCAAGCTCATCGAGGATCTCGAGTTTGCGTTCGGGCGCTTCAAGACCTACCAGGTGGCGATCACCGAAATCCAGGAGTTGGCGGCGCTCGATTTTGGTGAACTGAGTCGCTTCGACGGATTTTCGAACGAGGAAGCTCCGGCGGGGCAGCCGCGCCGAGAGGAGCTGCGGTCGTGGGAGGCGATCCGCATTTGAGGGGTGTCATTCGCTCCGAATGCCCTGATGGCCACTGAAAAGGACATCATCGCAAGGCGCCATGCAACCCAAGGGTCCGTGAACTTCCCGCCTACGGTCGCTGGCTCGAGCGTTATCGCGGGTTGCCGCGCAATCGCAGCGCTTCACTCCCCCGAAGTGCTCGGCCTACGTCCTGAAGGCGTTGATCCCTACGAGCGTACCAACCCGTGGATGCTCGATGAGGCGCGACGGCTCGGGGGCGGTCACGTCTGGTTCGTCCGCGTCTGGACCGGTGAATGAGGCAGCGGACCTGGCGGCAGGAAGCATATACGATGGATACAATTCGGGGGGTGGGAGGCGAACTGCGTTGGATTGATATCCGGAGATTGTGATATGGCGGCCTTTTGCTTCATGGTAATGCCCTTCGGCCGCAAGCCGACACAAGCCGAGCCAGGCAAGGGACCGGCCGAAGTCGACTTCAACGCTCTTTGGGATAAGGCATATTTTCCCCTCCTCGTCGAGCTGGGCTATCGACCCATACGGGCGGATCAGGAGACAGGTGCGCTCATCATCAACCAGATGCTGGAGCGACTTTACTTCTCGGATCTCGTGCTCGCCGATCTTACGATCCCGAACGGCAATGTCTACTACGAGATCGGGGTCCGCCACGCAGCGCAACTGAACGGTTGCGTTCTTCTGGCTGCGGATTGGTCGAAGCAGCTCTTCGATGTCGCGCAGATGCGCACGGTACGCTACCCTCTTACGCATGGCGACGTTGACGATGCGCTCGCGGAGGAGATCCGCGACTCGGTTAGACCGCACATCGAAAGAATGCGATTCGCCCCCTCGCCGGTCTTCGAGGTCCTTCCCGGCTATCCTGAGCGAGTGGACGAGACGAGGGCCACGGGAGTTCGTGACCAGGTGGAAGCGCTTGCGGCCTTTCAAGCCGAGGTGCGCACGTTAAGGTCCATGCCGACTGCGATGCGCAAGCGCGAAGTCAAGGCGGTCCTCATGAGGTTCGCGGCCGGACCGACGGTGCCAACGGTGGCACTTGGCTTGCTTCGCCTCCTGTTGAGCTGTGTCGAGGAAAAGCCCGAATGGCAGGAGGTGTTGGACTACATCGGAGGGCTTAACCCCGACCTCGCCAACGAGCCATTCGTGCGCGAGCAGCGCGCGCTCGCGCTCGCAAAGCTCGACCGGTCGAAGGATGCCATCGCCGAACTTAACGCCCTAATCCAAACCGCTGGAGCAACTTCAGAGCGTGAGGGTTTGCTTGGCGGGCGCTATAAAGATCTCATGCGCGCGGCGCTGCAGAATGGTCAGATCGAGGACGCGGCGTACCTACGCAACCAAGCCATCGAGCACTACGAGCGTGGCATGATGCTCGACTTGAACGACTTCTATCCGGCGTCCAATCTGCCTCGTCTGTATCGCGCGCGGGCTGGCAATGGCGACGATTCGCGCGCGCAGACTGCGTTGCATGTCACGAGCGCCGCCTGCGAACGTGGGCTCCAGCGTGGCACCGTGGACGAATGGGTGCGTCCCACCCTGCTCGGGGTCGCCTTTGATCTCGGTGACGCGGATAAGGCTGAGACGATTGCTGAAATCGTCGAACGAGAAGGCGCAGATAAGTGGAAGCTCAATACCACACTCAAGAGCCTTGGTGAAAGTGTAGTTCACCTAAAGGACGCCACTGCGAAAGCTCGCCTTGAGGTAGTTCTAACTCGGCTAGAGCGACTCCAGTGACTCGGCCAAAGCGACTCCAGTGACGCAGCAGGCTGCACGTACTCGATTGAGCGAGGAGAAGGCCATGCCTCTGACCAAGCAACAGCACTCCGATCGAACACGCGACCATTTCCCCGATGCTTTCGACGTTTGCAATTAGAGTCACGAACGCAATGCGTGGGTAGAAAATGCCGCAGCAGCCGGTCACGCGCTGACGTCGGTCGAACGGACCACCCCTGGGCCCGCAGCACGTGACACAACTCCGGGATATGTCCAATGCCAGCGCTCGTGCAGCGACGCGTTACCGGCGTCACAGGGTCAACGACGAGCAACGTTCGGTGGCGTCGAGCCGTGCCTCTGACGAGGGCCCGGCCCGTTTGTCTCGCAATGCTTGCCGTTGCAGTCATGTTTGCGTTCGTGCAAGGAGACGCCATGGGAACCGAGGCGGGCGGACCCCGCGAAGTGCGCGGATCGGCGGCGGCTGCCGGCGCAAGCCGCGTCGTCCGTCCCGCAAGCGCTGACGCAGCGATCGCGCTTGTCCGCGCGCCAGGACGCTCCGTCGTCACGTTCTTGGGTTTTTCGGGTTCAGGGTATGAAGATCCGCCCGCCGTCGAACGTGCGATCGCGAAGGTGCTGGACGAGCTGAACCCGGGATCGGTCATCATTTGCGCCGGCGCTACGCCGGACGGGATTGGCGTCGTGTACCCGTTGGCGAAGAAGCGCGGCTTCACCACGATCGGAATCGTGTCGGCCATCGCCGAGAAGGAAGGTGCAGGCTTCTCCTCCGATGTTGACACCGTATTGGTGATTGCCGATGACACGTGGGGAGGACGAGATCGCAAACGGAAAACTGTCACCGACGTCTGCCGTCATTGTCGGTTCCGCGGACGAAATGATTGCGATCGGCGGCGGCGAAATCGCCCGGGACGAGGCCGTGGCGGCAAAGGCGAAGGGCAAGAAGGTGCGCTACATCGCGGCGGACATGAATCATGCCGCGGCGATCAAGAAGGCCAGGAGAAAAGCGCCAACCCGAGCCTCATGATTTTCGAGGCGCCTTGCATCCGTACTTCGACGCGAAATAGGAAGAACGCGGGAGATGCCGAGGGGCAGCCCTCGCGTGCCTGGTCACGGGGTCGCGCACAACGCGGGCACGTGGCCGCGCGGGAAGCGCGTGCCGGGCCGCAGGGTCAGATCTTCGGGACGAACAGGAAGTCGCCCGAGTCGCCTCCCGCAAAGCGGATCGCGCCGTACTCCGGCCGCTGCTCGAATTTCTGGCGCTGCGCGACGTTCAGCACGCGCGCGGAAATTTCGCGATACAGCCGCATCCCTTCGAGCACGTCCTGGTTCTGCGACAGGATGTCGATGAAGATCGAGGCGAAGATCGAGTACTTGCCGCCGCCGCCATCCAGAACGGGTTTCAGCCCGCCGCTGGTCAGCGCCGTCCGCGAGCGCGCTTCGGCAATCTGTTTCAGCCAGTTGAATCGCGCCTCGTCGGTCAAGCCCGTCTCGAGCTGACCGATCGAGGAGCGTGTCAGAGCGCCCGAATAGCACGAATCGGCGACGACCAGGACGTGCTTCGCCGCCATGGCGTTCAGCATCTCGGTGATGCTGGAGCTCGAAATCCAGTTGGCGTTGCTGGTGGGCTCCGCGTCGATCGGCAGCCAGTTCGCGATGCCGTTGGCGCGGTCGAGTTCGCCGTGCCCGGCGTAGTAGATGAGCAGATTGTCCCGCTCGGTCAGCGTGTCGCGCATTTTGTTCAATTCGGTCAACATCTCGTAGCGCGTGGCATTGAGGAGCACCTTGACCTTGAAGCCGTAGCGGGTGCTCAGGATCGGCGCGATGTCCGTGACGTCGGTTTCCGGCGTGTTGAGCCGTTGCAACTTCTGGTACTTCTGGTTGCCGATGAGCAGCGCGTAATAGTTGCCGGCGCCCAGGCTGGGAATTCTGGGCGTCGCCGCGAGCGCGGGCCGCGCGACGGCCGGGTCCGCTTCCAGGAAGAATTCGAGTCGCGCGCTCTTGCCCTGGCGATCGACGGCGAGCATCGCCACGCGCGTCTTTCCGGTTGCCAGATCGACGCTTGTCTTGAACATCCCGTTCTCGTCAATGGTCTGCGCGACGTCGTTCGCCGTGAGCGACATGAGCCCGGCAGGCGACGTCACGCGGCCGACGATGTCGCGCGTGCGCACCCCGGCGCGCACCTTGACCGTGGCGGTGTCACGCGTGACGATGATCGGTGGATCGATGATCTGGATCGAAGGTGGAGCGACCGCGGCGATCGGCTTGGCGGCTTCGGGCCTGGTCTCGAGCTTCGCCACCTTGACCTTGTAGTTGTTGACCTCACCCTCGAGGCGGGCGATGTCCTGCTTCTGGCGCGCTAACTCGCCGTTGCGCTTTTCCAGCTCGGCTTCGAGCGCCGCCAGCCGCGTCCGGTCGACCTGCGTTCCCGCCTCCTTCTGGCGCGTAATCTCCTGGCGCATCGACCCGAGTCGCTGCTCGGCTTCGGCCAGCACCTTCTTCTTCTCGTCGACCTGCGTCTGGCTCTGCGCGAGCTGCCGGCGCGCCTGATCGAGCTCCTGCCGCAGCGCCACACTCTCGCCCTCGAGGCCCGCGAGCTTCGCCTTGTAGCTCTCGGCGTTGCGCTCGGCCTGCGCAACCTGCTGCCGCCGTTTTTCCAACTCGGCTTCGCGGTCCTTCAGCAGCGATTCGAGCCGGCGCGTCTCCTCGGCATTGCCGGCGGCCGCGGCTTGCACTTTCTGTTGGAGCAGGCGCTCGATCTCGCGACTCGACTTGAGCCGTTCCTCGTCGAGCAGGCGACGGGCCGTCTCGAGGTCCTGCCGCGTCCGTTCGAGTTCCTTGCGCAGCGCGTCGACATCCTCTTTCGACACGGATGGGGCCGCACTCTCGAGGCTGATCGTGCCCTCGATGCCTGCTGCCTTCCGGTAGAGCTTCAGCGCTGCGACTGGATCCTTGCCAACGCCGAGACCCTGCTCGTACAGAAAGCCGAGGTTAGTCAGGGCTCGCGGATAGCCCTGATCGGCTGCCTTTTGGTACCACTTCGCGGCGTTCAGATAATCGGGCGCCGTGCCGAGACCTTTTTCGTAGATCTCGCCGACGTTGGTCTGCGCGACCTTGTCGCCCGACTCCGCCTGGGGAAGCCAGACGCGAAGTGCCGTAGCGAGATTGGCCCGGTCGTACGAAGCGTATTCGCCACCGCGTATCGCGCATGCCGATGCAGCCGTCTTGATCGCCCGTCGCGGGGCAAGATAGGTAATCCCGGTGCCGAGCTGGCGCACCTGCGCCGGAAGCAGGCAATCGACGATCAGCAACGCGTCGGCATCTTGCCTCGGGCCGGCCGTCGCGAGTTCGGCGTCTGCCGCCGCGCGGGCGGCCGTGTGGCAGGCGATGAGACCGACCACGACCCAGCCACCCGAGCGCAACGCCCGAGCATATCGTTTGCCCGAAACCGAATGAAGCCCGCCCATCGCACCTGCCTTAGCGGCGATCACGAAGTGCATTACCTGCGTCGCGAACCCTGCGTTCTTGAATCACCGACGGCGTGGCCCCTTAATGTAGGCCAGCGGTGACCGCCGTCCTGTAGTGTCCATACTGTAGTCGTAGGGCCGCCTTGCGCGCAATGGGCGCGAGCGACGCTGCACGCTGTCCGGCGCTCGGGAATCGCTTTTGGGCCCCGATTTGACATTCTTATTTGTAGCCTGCAATCTTGGCGCACGAAGTGAATGGCGCAGCGGGGCACGCCTTCACGTGAGGCGTGCGAAGTGCCGCGGCGGAGACATCGCGTCCGCGTCATGGCGTGCCCGCGATCGCTGGGGTTCAGCCATCTCGTCGCGCGGGGCGTGCTGGCGGTGGTCGTCACTCTGAACGGAGGTCTCATGAACTGCGCGAAGCGGTGCCCGGTGTTCAAGGCCCTGGTTGTCGCGGTAGCCGGCTGCACGCTGCTCTCGAGCCCTGCCGCGTTCGTAGCGGCGCAGGTCCCGGGATTGCCGAGCGTTCCCGATCTCACCCAGCTGCAGCAACCCGTTGCCGACACTTTCCAAAGTGTCTGCGTCGCAATTACCAGCGGTCCGGGGTCCGTAACTCCGAATCCGAGTGGCACCCCGACCGAACGGCTGGCCAATTCGTGCACGAAGATGGTGGCGAGCGCGCTTAACAATCAGCCAAGCGGAAATCCTTTTCCGCCGCAATTCAACCTGATGATCTCCAATGAGCAAATCGCCACCGGCGTCCAGGCCATCGCGCCCGTACAGGCGAACGCGCAGAAGCAGATCGGCACCGAGGCATCGAAGATGAACGCCATCGGTGCGCGGCTGCTGACCGTGCGTGGCGGATCGCGCGGGGTCGTTCTGGGGCTCAACGGCCGGAACATGCAGGTCGCTGCCCAATCTGCGCCGGCGAACTCAGCGCCGGGCGGCGCCACGGGCGGCGGCGCCGCCGCCGATGACGCCTTCGGCGGACCGTGGGGAGGATTCGTCAACGTTGCGTACAGCTGGGGCAATGTCGACCAGACGACGCTGCAGGATGCCTACAAATACGGCAGCTTCAACCTTCTCGCCGGCGCCGATTACCGGGTCAGCGATGCGGTCGTGCTCGGTGGCGCGATCAGCTACAGCGACACGCATTCGGACTTCGACCAGTCGCTCGGCGAAGTCAAGGCCGCGACGACCGGCGTCGTCGGCTACGGAACCTGGTATCGCGACGACTGGTACGTCGACGGCTTCCTTGCCTACGGGCACGTCGACTACGATTCGACGCGCAACATCAACATCCCGTCGAACAACCCCGCGGCGGCGCCGATCGTCACGTCGGCGACGTCCAAGCCGAAGGGCGACCAGTGGTCGGCGGCGATCGGTGTCGGCAGGGACTTCAAGTCGGGCGACTTCACCATCACCCCGACCGCGCGCCTCGGCTACATCTGGGTGCGGAACAAGGCGTTCTCGGAGAACGAGCCCATCGACGGTCTCGCGCTCGCCGTCGATGAGCGGACCATCCGATCGTTGCAGTCGGCCCTCGGGATCAAGTTCGGCACGACGGTCAACACATCGAAGGGCGTCTTCGGGCCCTATTTCAACGCGGCGTGGCTGCACGAGTTCGAGAACGACAACCCGTCGATCATCTCCAAGTACGTCGCCGATCCGACCAACCAGTTCTTCGCCATCCCCACGGCGGGCCCGACCCGCGATTACGGCATTCTTTCGATCGGCAGCAGCGCGACGTTTCCGGACAACTTTTCGGCGTTCCTGCAGTTCAGTGCTGCGGTAGGACTCGAGAACGAGACCAACTACGGCATCGTCCTGGGCCTGCGGAAGCAGTTCTGAGGATCTACTCGCCGCGGCGCCGTGAGTGGCGGCTGACCCCACGGACATGATCCACCCTGTTGCCGGCTGGAAGCGGGCTGCCGGGAACCGCGCCGCGCTGCTGCTGGCTGTCGTCGCGCTCGCGGGTTGCGCCACCCACGCCGAACGCTTCGACCGTCGCGCAATCGCGCTCGGCATGCAAGCGACAAACCTGCCCGGCGAGGGGTTCAGCCATCGAGCCTACGTGGCGGGTGTAGAGCCGGGATTCACCACGCTGCACGTTTACATCGAACACGACGGCACGCCGTGGAAAGCCGTCAACCTCGTCTCCGACGACCCGACGCCGCGCGTGCCGTTCGCGCTCGAGCTCATGGCGCGGGATTCCGGGCCGCGTCTCTTCCTCGGCCGACCGTGTCACTTCGAGCTCCTTGGCGATTCGCGATGCCGTCCGCTGCTATGGACGCACGAGCGCTATTCCGGTGCGGTCGTCGCGAGCATGGTCGCCGCTCTCCGCGGCTTTCTGTCCGTGCATCCCTACCCAAACGTCGTCCTCATCGGTTACAGCGGAGGCGGCACGCTCGCGTGGCTCATGGCTGCGCGGATCCCCGAAACCACGCGTGTGGTGACAATCGCCGCCAATCTCGACATCGACGAGTGGGCGCGCATCCATGGCTACAGCCCTCTCATCGGCTCACTCAATCCCGCGCTCGCGCCCGCGCTTACTCCGGCGATCGATCAAATCCACTACGCCGGAGGGCGCGACACCAATGTCACGCTGTCGGTCGTAGCGTCGTTCGTGCACCGCCACCCGGCGGCGCGTGTGATCGAGATCGCCGAATTCGATCACCGCTGCTGCTGGATCGATCGCTGGCCCCAGCTTCTCACAGGCGTGAACCTCGCAGGTGATGGCGGTCAAGGGCATCCTCTTTCCCGGGAGACGCGTCCGGACGATGGAACGGGCGGTGGAAACCTTGCGCTACACTGAGGTGAACGTCCGATTCACTGCAGCAGGTAACCGGTGCAGCCATTTCGGGCATTCGCTTCCGCGACGCTCGTCAGCCGCCGGCGCGGCTCGCGGCGATTGCGGCGGCGGTGGGTCCTGTCGAGGCGAAGTGATGCGGCATCGACTGCCTTGGGTGATGGGCGTTGTTCTTCAATTGGGGATGTTGGCCCAACTGCTGCCGGTCGAAGGCCGCGCGGCGCCGAGACTCGAGGTGGCTCCGGTGAGCATCGAGTTCGGACAACACACGATCCACACCCAGAGCGAGCCACGGCAAGTCCGCCTGCGAAATGCGGGTGATGCGCCGCTCGACATCCGCAAGGTGAGGCTGGAAGGCGACGCCTTTCGCGTTCAAGGCAGTTGCAGCAACCGTAGCCTGCGACCTGGCGAATCCTGCGTGCTCGACTTGCGCTTCGCGCCCTCGGTGGTCGAAGCAAGCAAGGGCAGGCTCGTGATCGCGAGCAGCGCAGGCGAAGAGCGTGGCGTTGCGCTCTCGGGCAAAGGCGCGCCCTTTGTCGCACGCAAGGGCGATGCGCCCGCGGAACCCACGGTTGCGAGTTCTCCGCCACCGGCCATCGCAAAGCCGCGGACCGGATCCCCACCGTTGAAACTGGACGTCGAGGCCGCGGCACCAGCGCGGACCGCCCAACCGCAGACGAGGTCGCTATCGCCGCCCGACGCGCCGACGACGACCGCTATCGCGGCGTTTCCGTGGCCACCTCCGGCCCCGTCGGCTGAATATCAGATTCGCAATGCCTGGCTCGTGAGCGGGGATCGCACCAAGCTGTCGGACGTGGCGCAGAAGCTCGAGTCGGCCTTGCAGGATGCCGATTACGAGACGTGGCGCTACTCGTCGGTGCCGCACGGATTCGCCTTGGTGACCCAACTCGAGCAGATCCAGTCGGATGGCACGCCGCGCCCCGGGAAGGAACGCTTCCGGGCCGACATGCCCTCACTCGGCGACATGACGTTCGTCGAATTCCTGAAGGCACTGGCGAAGGCGCCACCCGGCTACTATCGCGTGATTGTCTTCATCGTCACCGATACTCCGTTTTCGCGGTCCGACCGAGCGCCGACCGAGCAGGAAGCGCAGCAGTGGCTGCGCGCCGGACTGAATCAGCTTCCGAAAGCGATCGGCGCGCTGGCCTATACCGATGACTACCGCACGACCGCCTTGGTCTACGAATTCCGGAAATCGTCGAAGAGCAGCGAGGCAACCCTCGTTCCGAAGAGTCCCGAGTCGGGCAAGATCCACCTCGAAAGGGCGGGCATTTGGGATGCGCTGACCCGTTAGCCGTGATCCGCGATTCTCGATGACGTACGTTTTGCGAGCCACGGATCCCTGAGGACGCCGCGACCATGTCGAAGGTATTCCTCAGCTACCGACGGAACGACACGGGCGGCGAAGCGGGGCGCCTCGCCGACGCCCTTGAGCAGAGGCTCGAGGGTGCGCCGGTGTTCAGGGATGTCGCGGATATCGCCCCTGGAACGGAATTCGATGCAGAGCTCGACAGGGAGGTGGCCGCTGCGAGAATCGTGCTCGTGCTGATCGGCCCTGGCTGGTTGACCGAACTCCGGCAACGGCTCGAGCACACCGACATCGACTACGTGCGCGCGGAAGTGGCTGCTGCCCTCGCCAAGCGGAAGCGGGTGATTCCCGTCCTGTTGAGAGGAGCCGCATTGCCCCCTGGCGCGGAGCTGCCCGACGACCTTCGTCGTCTCGTCAAGCACCAGGCGATGACGCTGCGGGATGAATGTTGGCGCCAAGACGTCAACCGGCTGATCGATGCGATCGGACGGCCGTACCCTTGGCGCATCGTCGCGCTACGCGCCATCATCGCGCTCGTCGTGATCGTCGTGGCGGTGAGGTTCTCGGTGCCGTGGCTCCCCGACGATCGCGCGAATGACGTGGGCTTCCTCCGTGCGCTGATCGGATTGCTGGCAGGGGCCTATGCGCTGGTCGAGGTCGCCGTTGCGTACCGGTATTTCAGGAA
Organism: uncultured beta proteobacterium; assembly: GCA_963830485.1. Taxonomy (GTDB): domain Bacteria; phylum Pseudomonadota; class Gammaproteobacteria; order Burkholderiales; family Casimicrobiaceae; genus CAIWHR01. The sequence continues at coordinate 93,232 of CAWHNE010000021.1, read as the reverse complement.
CCTGAAAGGGATGTTCCGGCGAGACTCCGGTGAATGACCGATGTTGCTCCGAACCCGCCGATGCCCACCGAATCGCCGTTGTTCCTGAGTTACTCCCGCAAGGACTACTACTTCGCGGAATCGCTGGCGTTTCACCTGCTGCGACAAGGGGTGCCCGTGTGGCTCGACGTCCGGGATCTCGAACCCGGCAAGGATTGGGAACGCGGGCTCGAAGAGGCGCTCGACGCCGCCCCCGTGGTCGTCCTGGTCGTCTCGCCGGACAGCATGCAGTCGCCCCATGTCCGCGGCGAATGGCAACGCGCGCTGCACCAGGTCAAGAGAATCGTTCTCGTCCGGTTTCGTCGTGCGAAAGTTCCGGTCGAACTGCAGCAATGCGAAAGCGTGGAGTTCCGGCGCGGATTTGGCCGCGCGCTCCGTACGCTCGTTTCCACGCTGAAGCCTCCGCTGCCGGCCGCGGTCCCGCAAAAGCCGGCGCGCGGCGGCCGTTCGTGGATCGGGGTGCCTCCGTTTGTAGGGCTGATGGCCGTGATGCTGGCGATTCCATCGTTGGCGTATCTCTCGCTCGGCAAGTGGGATCCGGATCCGTCGTGGGACGTGCCCGCGGTCGTGCAATTGGCGCTGATCCCGGTCGTGGCGCTACTGCTCCTCTGGTTTCTCTGCATCACGTTCCTGCGCCGCCAGATGGGAATGACTCGGCTCGCCGTCTGCCTCGTCGTCCTGACCGGCGTGTTCGCGTTCCCGCTGGTGTGGTTCGGTTTGCTTGGAGAGACCCGGGCGGGCGGCTACCAGGAGTCCATCATCGAGATGGCGCGCGAGCATTGGCGCGCGGGCCTCGTGCTCACCGCCATTCCGTTGGCGGGCCTCGTTGTCCTGGTGCTGTTCCGTCCCGAAGATCTGTTGCGCTGGGCGCCCACAGGTACGGCCTGGCCCGTCTATCGTATCGGTCACGTCGCCGACGCCGTGTTCGCCCGCGCCGACCTCGGAACTCAATTCGCCCGCGTAAGACGCTTTTTCATTCTGCACGACCCCGCAGACACTCCCATAGCCCAGCGCCTGCGGCAGCAACTCGGTGCACAAGGATCGATCGAAGTTGCGGCCGGCGGGGACGACGCGACGACGGTGCTCCTGCTGACCGGCCGCACGCGGACCGCATGGCTCGAACAACAGATCGAGCGCCTGCCTCAGGCGATGCTGACGGTCGTCGGGAGCGCGATCCGCCTGCCGGACAGCCTTGAACGGCTATGGCGCCGACAATGGATCGATTTTCGCGGCTGGGACATGCGGCGCGGCGATCGTGAAAAGGCGTTGCCGCAGGTGCCCGAAGCGGTCACGCAGTCGCGTTTCCCTGCCGTGGTCAACCGCGTCCACCAGTTGCTTTGTGCATTGGGTGCGCTGCTCTTCGCGCTGTTCGGCAAGATGGATCAGTACTCGGCCGCGAGCGACAACCCGAGCTTCGCCCAGATTGCCGCCGTCGTCGGCGCGGTTTGGTGGGGGCTGCAGGCGAGGTGGCTTCTGCGCCGCCGACGGCCGGAGCCGACCTTCGTGCGCGATTGCGCGATCGGCTGGGGCGCGACGGCGGTCGGTGTCGGCCTGTGCGGGTACACCATCGCGACGCATGAGGGCGACATCGCTCGGATCCTGTTGATCGTCGCTTTCGTGGTGGTGGCCTATATCTGGTTATCGTGGCAGCGCAAGGATCTAGCGTTCTGGTTTCCGCGGGAGCGCGCGGGGCGCGAGAAACCGGAGCAGAGCCTTGCGCCTCGCCGGAACTGGCGCACGCTGATCGTCTTCACCGCCTACCTCTTTGTCTGGCTCTTCGTGCTAGGGGAGGCGACTTAGGCTGGAGCGCAGAGCCGGGAGGCTCGACTTCGAGGGCACGCGTTGTTGCCTTGCGCCGCGGCAAGTTTCGGAGCAAATATAGGGCGCAGAACCGCGACGGAACGCCCGATCGAGATCGGTGGACATCGTCAATCGGGTATCGACTGCGCTCATCGGATATGTCAGGCATCTTCATCAGCTACCGGCGTCAGGACAGTCAGGGCTCGGCCGGCCGATTGGCGGACACGCTCAAGGCGCAGTTCGCGCAGAACCATATCTTTCGGGACATCGAAACCATCGAGCCGGGCGTCGATTTCGTCGAGGCCATCGAGCGCGCACTGGGATCCTGCGTGGTGCTGCTCGCGGTCATCGGTCCGCGTTGGCTCTCCGCCACGGACAAGCTGGGCCGCCGTCGACTGGACGATCCGAACGACTACACGCGAATCGAAATCGCGGCCGCGTTGCAGCGCAAGGTCCGGGTCATTCCGGTGCTCGTGGATGGCGCCGCCATGCCCGATGCCGAGGATCTTCCTGACGATCTTAAGACGCTGGCCCGCCGCCAGGCCAGCGAGCTTTCCGACAAGCGCTGGGACTTCGACGTGCGGCAACTCGTGTTGACGATCGAGAAGATCCCGGGCATTGAGAAGCGATCAGGCGCGCCGGTCGCAACCGGTGGCTACGACCCGCAGCGCCGCATTCCCCGCTCATGGCACGAGGCGCGAAGGCGGGCCTGTGGGCTGTTGTCGCGGCAGCAGTGTTGATCGGAATTGCGCTCTCGGTGTGGCGCGGCGTAGAGGCACCGGAGCCCGTATCTGGCGCGCAGCCGTCGGAGCGGCCAGTGGTCTCGCGAGTCGCGCCCGCGCCGGCCGGAGGCACAGGAGCGGACTCGGCACAGAAAAGTCGGCGAGCGGCAGTTCCGGCCACGGTGGATCCGTCGTCTCGGCCGTCGAAACCAGCACCGTCCACGAGCCAGCGCGAGGTCGAGCCCGCCAGTCCCGCTGTTGTGGAAAGAACCCCGGAGCGACCGAAGAGTCTCGACATCAGCGGCTTTTGGACGGATGTCTATGGCAACCGCTATTCTCTGACGCAACAGGACAACCGCATCATGATCCGCATGATGGCCAATTCGCTGGGCCGCGACGCCGAGGGCCGGGGCGTGCTGTCGGGGCGCGTGATTGCGATGGATTACGCCTTTCGCGATCCAGGCATCGGTTACAGCGTTGGCCGGGCCAATGTCGAGGTATCCCTCGACGGCGGCGCGATCCAGGGCACGTACGTCGAAACCGCAAGCGGAGTCACGGTTCCCTTTCTTCTCCGCAGATGATAGGTCCCGGCGGGTGCATTGCGCACGACGCCGCGTCACCGCAAGCGATCCTCTCTGACAGCCGTGCGGGGAGCGCCGAGAGCGCTCGGATGAGCGTTCGCTGTCCGCCGAATTGTGTTCTAGAATCTGCCGGCCGCCATGCGCGGCTCGTGCCTGCCTGACGCTCACGTCGCTGCGCTAGAAGTCCGGCGCCTCAGTTGTTGGGGGAGATTCGCCGGCGGGTCGATCGTGTCGCCGTTGCGCCAACGGTTGCAGGACTCGTCAGCGGAAGCCTCCACCTCGGACGGTGCGCGTTGAGCGACATCTTCATCAGTTACAAGCACGCGCAGCGACGGGAGGCACGGCAGCTCGCCTCGGCCCTGGCGGCGCGCGGCTGGACCGTTTGGTGGGACTGGAACATCCCCACCCGCGCGGACTGGCAGGCGGAACTCGATGCGCAACTCGACGCCGCCGGATGCGTCGTCGTGCTCTGGTCCGCTGAATCGTTGCGGTCGGAGTGGGTGCTCTATGAAGCGCGCCACGGGCAACGCGCTGGAAAGCTGATCCAGGCGTTGTTGGAGCCGCTGCAGCCTCCCGCCGAGTTCGCTTCGTTTCAAGGCGTTGATCTCAAGGGCTGGGAATTCGGCGTCCCCTTTCACGCAGGCTTCGACCGCCTGCGTGCTGCGATCCGGGAATTGCTCGATCGGCGCGCGCCACTCGCAGCAAGCCGCAGCGGCACGGTGATGCGCATCCCGGGAGAGGCGGGCGACGCACTGCGTCGCGACATGTCGATCGCCGGGAAGCCCCGTGCCCGCCCGGCGCCGGTCATGCTGCTGCCACCGCCTTTCCACGATCTGCTGGACCGTCGCGACGAGAACGGGGCGATCATCTCCACGCTCGCCGAGCGACGCAACGTCGCGCTCGGCGGAGAAATCGGCAGCGGCAAGAGCGCGCTGTTGTCCTACGTGGCCAATCTCGACCATACCGCGCTCTTTCACGACGGTGTCGTCTATCTCCAGGCCGCCGCGCAGGGCGAGAACGACCTTGTCCAAGCGCTGCACGAAGCGTTCTACGACGTACCGCCGGGCGTGCGGCCGAGCGCGATCGAGACTCGCCGCAATCTTGCCGACAAGACTGCGCTGGTGCTGCTCGACGACGTTGCCCTGCCGCCGGCTGCACTCGGGTCGATCAATGCGTACGGTCCCCATTCGGTCTGGGTGTTCGCCTCGGAAGTCGTCGCAGCCAGCGCGCAACGCCGCCCCGTTGCGCTCAAGGGGCTGCCCACGGAGGATGGGATCGCCCTGTTCGAGCGCACGCTGTCGCGGCCGCTGCGCGCCGATGAGCGCGGCATCGTCGCCCGGATCGTCGATTCCGTGCAGGGTCACCCCGCGCGTATCGAGCGCGCCGCTGGCACTGCGGTTGCCCGCGGGGTCGCCGCCGCGCTGTCCGAGCTCGCGAGGACGCCGAATCTCGACGACGAGAGCCCGCAAAGCCGCCGAGTGCTAGCGGCGCTGGCCTGCGGCGGCGCGGTGCCACTCGAAGCGGAACAGTGCGCCGCCATCGCCGCCGTGCAGGATGTGCAGGGCATTCTTGCCGATCTCGTGCGCCGCGGGCTGGTGCAAACCGTCGTGCCCGGGTTCCGCCTCGCGGCCGGCCTCGCTGCGCAGGTCGAAGCGACTCCCGAGCTTGTCGGATGCCGCGATCGAGCGACGGCCTCCTTTACGTCATTCGCATTCGAGGCGCGGGGGACGCCGCGCCGCGTCGCGCGGCTGGCTGAGCCGATGATGGCGAGCATGGCATGGGCCGCACAAAGCGGCCGCAGCGCGGACGCACTGCGGCTGGCTCGCGCGATCGACGGCCCGCTGGCGGACTCCAATCGCTGGGACGCCTGGCGCGACATGCTCACGCGTGCGCACGACATCGCGACGCGCGCCGGCGACACGTCCAGCGCAGGCTGGGCCCTGCATCAGCAAGGCACTCGGTCGGTATTGCTCGACGACAAACGGGAAGCCCGGCGCCTGCTCAGGGCGGCACGTTCGACCCGAAAGCGAATTGGCGACACGGCCGGACTGAAAGTCACCGGCAGCAATTTGAAGCTTCTCGGCTGGGCACGCTGGGCGATTCTGCTGGCGGTGCTGGGAGGATTAGGTGTGACGACGCTCGGCGCCCTTGTCGTTGTCCCGGAGTTCTTAGGGCCAAAGGTCGCACTCGTTCCCGCCGGTCTCGACTTCGGCGTGCAGGACGTACGCGCCGCCGCGCAACAACAAGCGCTGCGGATCGACAACAAGGGTTTCGACGCGATCGACGTGGTCGACGTGACCGTGCAAGGGCGTGATGCGCAGTCATTCGCGGTAGGAAACTCGTGTGACGGGATTCAGATTCCCCGCGCGTTGGCATGCCGACTGCTCGTGCAATTCAGTCCGGGAGGTGTGGGCGCGCGCGATGCGACGATTGCGATTCGGGTGCGCGATGTCAAGGACCCGTATCTTGTGCCGGTCCGCGGCCTCGGGACCGCGACGCCGATTGCGGAGCTGTCTCCGCAGACTGTTGCCTTCGGTGCCGTCGAAATCGGCGGTGCCGCCGAGAACCGCCGCGTGACGCTACGCAATGCCGGTTCGGCGCCACTGACCGCAACGGCAATCGCCATCGAAGGCGACGGCGATTTTCGAATCGTTGGCGAAGGCTGCAAGGCGGCGGCGATTGCGCCCGAGGCGCAGTGCGCGATCGATGTTCGCTTCGCGCCGCGCGATGCTGCCGCCAAACGCGGGACGCTGGTGGTCAACGACAATGCTAGCGGCAGTCCGCGAACCGTCGCGCTATCGGGCGAGGGCCACGCTACCTTGAGACTCGAAACGCGTCCGGGAAACCTCGACTTCGGACCACAGGAAGTCGGAACCCAGAGCGCACCGCAGCAGGTGCGCTTGCGCAACGCCGGCAACGTGCCGATCGACATCCGGCAAGCGACGTTGGAAGGCAGCAACGCCTTTCGCATTCAAGGCAATTGCAGCAACCTCAATCTCGCCCCTGGCGCGGGGTGCGTGCTCGACTTGCGCTTTGCGCCTTCGGTCATCGAAGCGAGCCGCGGCAGGCTCGTGATCGCCAGCAATGCGGGCGGACAGCGCAGCGTCGGTCTCTCCGGCGACGGGATCGGCCGGCCCGCCATCGAAGTCACGCCCGCGCAAGTCGACTTCGGAAACGTCAAACGCGATGCAGGCGTGAAGCCACGACGCGTCACGATCGCGAGCGCGGGGAGCGATGCGCTGCTGCTGCGCGCGCCGAGCATTGAGGGCGACGGCCGCTTCTCGCTGACCGGCGAGTGTCCGGCGCGCCTTGCGCCCAATACCAGATGCTTTGTCGACGTTGGTTTCGAACCTTCGGGGGGAGGAGCCGCCCGGGCGCGGTTGGTCGTTGCGCACAATGCGGCAGGGGGGGCCGCGAACGTTTCGCTGTCAGCCGAAATCGAGGCGAACCCGCCCGTCATCGAGCGCTTCGACTCGAGCCCGCAGGCGCTGCAGGAGCCGCGCAACGTCCAGCTGTGCTTCCGCGTCCGCAATGCGACACGGCTGACGATCGACCAGGGCGGTTCGCAGCCGCAGGCTACCAGTGAAGGGTGTGTCAGTCGGTTTGTCGGCGCAACGACGACGTTTACGCTAACAGCCCGCGGCGAGGACGGGTCTTCGCGACAGGCGAGTTCCACGGTTACGGTCGCGGCGGCGCCACCGCCACCGCTACCGCTACCGCCGCCCCCGCAGGCGCCAGTAATCCTGGACTTTCGTGCCAATCCGTCGCTGCTCAAGCGGCCCGGCGAGACCAGTCTGTGTTTCGCCGCGCAAAATGCCGAGCGCGCCGTGATCGAGCCGGGCGGCGTTCAGCCGACCTTGGCGAACGGAGGATGCGTCCGGCGATCGCTCTCCCAGACGACGACCTTTACGTTGACGGTGAGTCGAAAGGGCGCGCAACAGCGGCGCACCGCGACAGTCACCGTCGCCGATACAGCGCCTCCGCCGCCTCCGAGTCCGGAACCGCCGGCGATCGTGAGGTTGGGTGCGGCGCCCGCACAGTTGAAGGGCCCCGGCGAAACACGTGTGTGTTTCGCGGCCCGCAACGCCGAACGCGTCGTGATCGAGCCTGGTGGTCAACAACCTCAGTCCTCCGTCGAGGGATGCGTCGTGCGTCCGGTTTCCAAGACGATGACATTCACGGTGACCGCGAGCAGGAAGGGCGCTCCGGAAGCACGGCGCGACGTGACCGTGACGGTTGTGGTGCCCGATACACCGAAGAGCCCTCCTGCCGGTCCGCTGAAGGTTGACCCAGCGAAAGTCGGCGTCGTCGAGAAGTTCAAGCCTGGGGCGATCGAGGCCATGGAGGTCCTTGGCTACTGTTGTCGATCCGGAGACGTGAGTCGCGCCCGACGAGCGGCGTGCTCCGCCATGGGAGGACAATACTTCGCCACCCCACCGAGCAAGGAAGCTTGCCCGCCGCCACCGCCACCTATCAAGCTCAATTGATGGTCCCTGCGGAGATTCGCCTCGACCGGACGCGCGTGGGTGCATGATCGTTCACCTGATCGACGGCACGTACGAGCTCTACCGTCATTTCTACGGCCTGCGCCGCTTCACGAAGGGGAAGGACCGTCCTTTTGGCGGCGTCGTCGGCGTTCTGCAGACGGTGCTCCAGATGATCGAGAAGGGCGCGACCCACGTCGGCGTCGCGACCGATCACGTGATCGAGTCGTTTCGCAACGACCTCTGGCCGGACTACAAGACGGGCGAGGGCATCGAGCGGGCGCTGTTCGCCCAGTTCCATCCGCTGGAAGACGCGCTGGCCGCGATGGGTGTCGTCGTATGGCCGATGATCGAGCTCGAGGCGGACGACGCGCTGGCCTCGGCCGCACGCATCGCGTCCGCAGATCGGCGCGTGGAGAAGGTCTGCATCTGGACAGTCGACAAGGACCTGGCGCAGTGCGTGCGCGACGACCGCGTTGTGCAGATGGACCGCAGGGCGGGGAAGATATTCGACGCCGAAGCCGTGCGGCGGAAGTTCGGCGTGATACCCGCGTCGATCCCGGACTACCTGGCGCTCGTCGGCGACGCCGCCGACGGTTATCCTGGTCTCGCGGGAATCGGGGCGGTCACTGCGGCGCGGCTCGTGAACCGGTATGGCGCCATCGAGACGTTCCCGCCGGAGGCGCTCGGCCATCGTCGCGACGAGGCACTGCTGTTCAAGAAGCTGGCGACGCTCCGAACGGACGCGCCCCTGTTTCGCAACGTGGATGCGCTGCGCTGGCGCGGACCCGGGGGCGCGTTCGCGTCGTGGGCGACGAAGATGGAGGCGCCGCGGTTGCTCGACCGCGCGCTGAAGGCGCAGAGCAGTGTCGAGCAGGCCCAAGCCTCGCGCCCGGCCTAGCTGTTCCGCTCTCGTCGAGATTGCCCGCTCGCGTCCGTTCCCGCGGAATGCGATCATAGCGACCTCCCACGAACGACCCGCAGCCTCCGTGGCCGCCCGCACGCCCGCTCTCGCCAAGCTCACCCGCCCCAAGCTCTACGACGCGCTCCCGCGGCCGCGGCTGTTCGCGCTGCTCGACGACGCGGCGACGCGCCCGATCGTCTGGATCTGCGCGCCGCCTGGAGCGGGGAAGTCGACGCTCGTCGCGAGCTGGCTCGAGGCCCGCAAGCGCCGGCATCTCTGGTACCAGATCGACGTCGGCGACGCTGATCCCGCGACCTTCGTGCACTACATGCGCATCGCCGCCCAGCAGGTCGCGGGCAAGTCGGCCGCATCGCTGCCGCTCTACACGTCCGATCTGCAGCAGAACCTCGCCCGTTTTGCGCGCGGCTTCTTCCGCGATCTCTTTTCAGTGCTTCCGCACCCGTGCACCGTCGTCTTTGACAACTTCCACGAGGCACGCACGCCGTCCGAGCAGCGCGCCGCGCTGGCGCAGGGCCTGGAGGAGGTTCCCGAAGGATATACGCTGGTCGTCATGTCGAGGACGGAGCCGCCGCCGGAGTTCGCGCGCCTGGTCGCGAACCGCCGGATCGCGCGAATCGACGAAGCGGAGCTGCGCTGCAACCCCGAGGAGACCGAGGCGATCCTCGGCGACTCGCATCTCGAGGCGCTGGACCTGGAGAGGATTCAACGCCAGAGCGACGGCTGGGTTGCGGCGCTGGTCCTTCTGCGCGAGCACCTGAGCCGACACGGCGCGGCGGTCGACGGATCGCTCGCCGAGGGCAAGGATGCGATCTTCCAGTACTTCGCCGGCGAGATCTTCAATTCGGCGCAGCCCGACAATCAACGCGCGCTGATGCTGACCGCCATCCCGCCGTCGTTCACGCAGGCGGACGCGGTGGCGCTTACCGGACAGGACGACGTCGCGCGCCTGCTCGAGTATCTGTACCGCCGCCACCTCTTCACCGACCGGCGTCGCGGGGCGCAGACGACGTACCACTACCACGCGCTGTTCCGCGAGTTCCTGCTCGAGGAGATGCGGAGCCGGCTTTCGCCCGACGAGCAGCACTCGGCCAACAAGCGTGCGGCGGAGCTGTTGGCGGAGCGCGGACAGGTCAGCGATGCGCTGGCGCTGTTCAAGGAGGCGGGCGAGTGGGAGGCGATGCATGCGCTCATTCGTGCGAACGCGCTCGACTGGGCGCGCCAGGGGCGCGCGCAGGCCGTGTCGGACTGGATCGGCGCGCTGCCTCCGACAATGCGCGAAGGCGATCCGTGGCTCGAGTACTGGTTCGGCCGCGCGTGGATCTTCATCGACCCCGATCGCGGACGCCCTGCGCTCGAGCGTGCTCACGCGGCGTTCAAGACCGCGGGCGATCTGAGGGGCCAGGCGCTCGCGCTCAGCACGATCGTCACCGGGTGCTACTACGAGTGGGCGAACTTCGCGCCGCTCGATCGGTGGCTGCCCGAGTTCGATCGGCTGCTCGACAACGGACGCGCTGCCGTGCTGGACGCCGAGAGCGAGCTGCGCGCACAGGCGGCCCTCCTGATCGTGCTGCTGTTTCGAAAGCCTTTCGACTCGCGGCTCGTGCCGTGCGCGGAGCGCCTGCACGAACTTCTCGACGGCGAATACGACGTCAACGTTCAGATGATGGCCGCCTCCACGCTGTTCAACTACATCAACTGGCGCACTTCCGGCGAGATGGCGCCTGCGCTCGTCGCGCACATCGCGCCGGTGCTGGACCGGCCCGAGGTCACGCCGCTGATGCAGGTGTGGTGGCGTACCCACCTGTCGTTCTGGCATTACCTCAACGGACGCTACGACGAGTCGACCCGGGTGACCGCGCAAGCGCGTGCGATCGCCGAGCGCTACGGGCTCGAGGCCTACCTGTTCGAGATCGACCATGCGGAGACCTCGGCGCTCATCAGCAATGGCGAGTACGCGGCCGCGCGGGCGCATCTCGAAGAGATGGAGCGGCGCCTCGCGCCGAGACGGCGGATGGACTGGGCGTATTTCCACTATCTGCGCTCGATGCTCGAGCAGCGAGTGGGGCAGCTTCCGGCCGCCATGCGCGATGCCGAGCGGGCGTTGACGCTGGGCAAGGAGACGGGGCTGCCGTTGCTGCAGATGCCGCACTTCGTGATGCGGCTTGCGCATTCGCGGCTGGCGGCGGGGGACCGGGCGGGCGGCATGGCGGCGATCGACGAGGCCATCGCACTCGCCGCCGACGACGAACGGGCGACGTTCGAGCACACGCGCGAGCTCGTGCAGATCGGATTCGACATCGAGTCGGGCAGCGTGGACGCGGCCACGGAGCGATTGGGGGCCGTCCTCGCCGGATATCGCGCGCGCGCGCAGACCGTTTTCCTGCGCAACCGGCCGGACCTCGCGTCGCGGCTGCTCGAATTCGCGCTCGAGCACGGCATCGAGCCGGACTACGCGCGCACGCTGATCGAGAAGAACGCGCTCGCGGCCCCTCCCGAGGCGGGACCGGCGTGGCCGTTCCGCCTCCGCGTGCGCACGCTGGGTGGGTTCGAGCTCATCCGCGACGGGCAGCCACTGCGCTTTCCGGGCAAGGCGCAGCAGCGGCCCCTCGATCTCCTGAAGCTCCTGGTCGCGCTCGGCGGCAGCGAGGTCGACAGCCAGCTCCTGATGACGTCGCTCTGGCCCGACGCCGACGGTGCCGCCGCCAAGACGTCGTTCGACACGACGCTCTTCCGGTTGCGCAAGCTCGTCGACGTCGACAATGCACTGGTGCTCGCGGCGGGCAAGCTTTCGCTCGCCCGAACGCTCGCTTGGACCGATGTCTGGGCGCTCGACGCAGCGATGGATGCCGCGCAGCGGGTCGCCGATGGTGAAATCGACCAGCCGCCTCCGCAGGCGGCGCGCCGCCTGCTGGACGCCTACTCTGGCCCGCTCCTGGGTTCGGAGGAGCCGCCGTGGATCGCGAAGCCGCGCGACGCGCTGCGAGCGCGGTTCGTCCGTACGTTGATGCGGCTCGGCGAGCGGCTCGAGCGCGACGGCGACTGGACGACCGCGATCGACGTCTACCGGCGAGGGCTCGAGGCCGACAACCTGGCCGAGTCGTTCTACCGCGGCCTCATGCGCGCGCTCGCAGCCAGCGGCGATCAGGCCGAGGCGATCAACGCGTTCCGGCGCTGCCGCGAGCTCCTGTCGATCGTGCTGGGCGTCAAGCCCTCTGCCGAAACCGACCGCCTGTACCAGGAAATCGCGGCCGGACGCGCGCCGGCACGACTGTCCTGATCCCAGAGTAAGTCATCCGTAAGCCGTCGCGGGGGGCGAAGCGGCCCCGCGGGGGGCGCTTCTCCGTTCCGGCGGTCCCGCCCCCGGACACGCGCCGGGGCGCGCGGAGAAATCGCTTTTCCCTCAAGGCGTTGCAGGATCGGCCCGCGCCGCGGCCGAGGCGCGCGCACGCGCCATCGCCGCGATTTGAATTCGTAAGTGAAAGGCAAGACCCCCCTCCGCACACTGCGCATCGTCTTCGGGCCTCAGGAGGGCCCCGGGACAGGGAAGACAACGGAGAACCCGCGATGAACAAGGCAAGTGAGCACGTCGATGGCAACGCGCGCGACGACTCGGGCCGGAACGATCCGGCCGCAGCGCAAGACGGCAAGCACACGCAAGCAAACGAACCAAAGGCAGGGCAGAGGCAGCAGAAGACGAAACCAGGCACCACGGCACGCAGGCGAAAACCCCCCTTCGTGCTCTGACCCACCGCAGCAGCAGCGACCAAGGAGATTGAAGTGAAAACGACTGTCCTCACGAGCTTCAAAGGTCTCGCGATCCTTTTCCAGAAGGCGGGGCCGTACCTTCTGCTCGAGATCCTGTTGCCGGGCGGGACGATCTTCGCGCTGCTGCTCTTCCTCGCGCGTCGCGCGCAGGCCAACGGCTCGGCGGCTCCGGCGGGCTTCGTCGGACGCTTCGCCGGAAGGATGCGCGCGATCGTCGACGTGGCGCTCCGCCCGATCGGCATCGCATCGGCGTGGCGCGGTCGTGACCGCGCCCGCGACGGCCTCGAAGCGCTCGCGATCGCGCCCACGGTGTGAGCGCGATCGCCCCGGTTTCAACCACGCAGTCCCCACCAGGAGAAACGTCATGGACTACTCGGCATCCGCCCGTCCCGCTGTCACCGTCTCGTTCGCGCCTTCCGCGACCACATGGCTCAAGCTCTCGGTCGTCTACCTGATGATGGGCGTCGGGCTCGGCATCGCGATGGGCGTCACGGAGGACTTCACGCTGAAGCCGGTGCACGCGCACCTGAACCTGCTCGGCTGGGCGACCGTCGCGCTCGCGGGCCTGATCTACAGCGTGTATCCGGAAGCCGCGAGAAGCCGCCTCGCCCGCATCCACTTCTGGCTGCACAACAGCGCGCTGCCGGTGATGATGGGCTCGCTCGCGTGGTTCCTGATGGGCCATCCCGGCATCGTTCCGCTGCTCGGCGTCTCGGAGATCGTCGCTGCCGGCGGCGTGATTGCGTTCGCGTCCAACGTCTTCCTGAACGTGAGGCCGCTCGCGGCCGAGGTCGGGCTGCGCGGATCGAAGGCGTAACCCGCTTCAACGGTACCGGCTCGCCATGCAGATCGCGGCGATGGCGTCTCTGCGCTTCGAGGCGCGGGTCCGGATGAACGTCGTGCACGATCTGCGTCTCGTGCCGTTCGCGGTGCTGGGCGCCATGGGGGGCGTCGCGGTCTTCCGGCGGCTGACCCACGCGCAATTCCAGGTGGCCGTGAGCGGGCTTCTCGCCATCTCCGGCGTCGGACTGCTCGCGCGCACGTTGTGAGCCGCGGCGCGCCCGCGGCGGTTATCATGTTGCGATGATCGAGCACGTCATCGAGCAGCGGCGCCGCGACCTCGGCGGCTTCGAGGTCGGACGCGTGCTGCCGGCGGCGCCGCGCCGAATGGTCGGACCGTTCGTGTTCTTCGATCACATGGGCCCGGTCGATTTTGCGCCGGGTGTCTCGAGCACAGTCGACGTGCGGCCGCACCCGCACATCGGGCTCGCGACCGTCACCTACCTGTTCGACGGCGAGATCATGCATCGCGACAGCCTGGGCTCGGAGCAGGCGATCCGCGCCGGCGAAGTCAACTGGATGACCGCGGGCCGCGGCATCACGCATTCCGAACGGTTCGAACGGGCTCGACGCGTTGGCGATCACGTTCACGGCATCCAGGCGTGGGTGGGACTGCCGCAGGAGGACGAGGACTGCGAGCCCGCCTTCCGCCACGTCGAAACCGCCGACCTTCCGACGTATCAGTCCGGCGGCTTGTGGGCGCGCCTCGTCGCGGGCGAAGCGTACGGCGCGAAGGCCCCGTTTTCCGTGCAGTCGCCGCTCTTCTACGTGCATTGGGCGCTGGCGCCCGGAACGCGGGCGGATCTCGAGGCGCGCTATCCGGAGCGCGCCGCATACGTCGCGCAGGGTTCGGTCGCCGTCGACGGCAGGACGTTCGACGCTGGGCAGCTGCTGGTCTTCGCGCCCGGCGCGCCGGTCGACTTCACGGCGGTGACGCCGGCCATCGTGATGCTGCTGGGCGGCGAGCCCATCGGCGAGCGCTTCATCGAGTGGAACTTCGTGTCGTCGTCGCGGGCGCGGATCGATCAGGCGAAGGCGGACTGGCGCGCCGGGCGGATGAAGCTGCCCGTGCATGACGACACCGAGTTCGTGCCACTGCCGCCTGACCCCGCTTAGGCGGGGATCGGCGGCGCTCGCAGGTGGACCGCGCCGCCTCCGATCGGTAGGATGGCGACACCTCGCAGGGCGCCCACAACAACATGAAATCTCCCGCGCAGATCGACCGTACGCTGACGATGGTGGTGCTCGCGCTGCTGCTCGTCGGCTGCTTCCTCGTCCTGCAGCCGTTCCTGACGGCGATCATCTGGGCGCTGATCCTGTGCGCGACGATCTGGCCGCTGTTCATCCACTTGCGCAACCGGCTCAAGGGGCGCTCGGGCATCGCGGCGCTCGCCATCGTGCTGCTGATGGCGGTGACGGTGCTGGCGCCGTTCGTCATCGTCGGCATAACGATCGCGGACAACGCCGAGGCGGTCAGCGAGCGCCTGCAGGAGTTCCTCAAGACCGGGCCGCCGCCGCCGCCGGAGTGGGTCGCGTCGATTCCGATCATCGGCGAATGGGCATCGACGACGCTGGGGAGCTTCGCGCACGACACGGCGCGGCTGCTCGACGCGGCGCGCCAGTTCGTCGAGCCCGTGAGGAAGCTCCTCTACGCGGGCGGGGCGACGCTCCTGGGCGGCATCCTTCAGCTCGCGCTCTCGATCTTCATCGCGTTCTTCTTCCTGCGCGACGGCGACGCGCTGCTCGAGCGCATGCACGCGGCGATCGAGCGCATCGCGCCCGAGCGCGGCCGGCGGCTCGCCGGGGTCGCGGCGACGACGGTGCGCGGGGTCGTGCTCGGCATCCTCGGCACCGCGCTTGCGCAGGGCGTGCTGATGGCGATCGGGCTCTGGCTCGCCGGCTTCAAGGCGGCGCCGCTCCTGGGCCTCGTCACCTTCTTCCTCTCGCCGGTGCCGATCGGCCCGCCGCTCGTCTGGATTCCGGCGGGCATCCTCCTGATTCACGCAGGGCGAGACCGGCTGGGGCATCTTCCTCATCGCGTGGGGCGCGCTCGTCGTCTCCTCGGTCGACAACTTCTTGAAGCCGATGATCATCAGCCGCGGCAGCGCACTGCCGTTCGTGCTCGTGCTCCTGGGCGTCCTGGGCGGCGCGATCGCGTTCGGCTTTGTCGGTGTCTTCCTGGGCCCGGTGCTGCTCGCGGTTGGCTATGCGCTCATCAGGGAGTGGGCGGTGAACGCGCCGTCCGCCGCCGGCCCGGCCGCCGACGCGGCGGGACACGACTAGCAGGTTCCCTAAACAAACGGCCGGCGGATCGCCCCGCCGGCCGTCGTGTGACTCGCGATCGCGAACGTCAGATCGGCGTGCAGAAGCCGACGCCGTTCTTGCCCTTGCCGGATGGCGGCCACGAGCGGTTGATCATCGCGCGGCGCACCGAAAGGTCGATCGTGTGGCGCTGGTTGAAGTCCCGGCGGTTGTTGTCGAAGCGGAACGTCGCGAGCGTCCCCGCCGGACAGCTGCCGTCGGCCGCGACCGGCATCACCCAGAACGCCGCCGGGTTGACGAGCGTCCACGTACCGGGCCAGGTCGCCGCGACGAACGCGCACTCGGCCGGGTCCGACGTGTAGTAGTACGAGTCGATGAACTCCGCGCGGCTGCCGAAGAACTTGCAGACGGGCTGCGCGCCGGGCGGCGCGTAGGCCGGGTCGACCCAGGCGAAGAAGAAGAATCCCGGTGCGCTTGTTCGCGGCGTTCGGATTGCGTGTCGATGAAGAGGATCTCGTTCGGGTCGGCCGTGTAGTAATAGTGGTCGAGGTCCTTGCGGTAATACTCGACGACCTGCGCCGAACCCGCGGGCGGCGCGAGGCCGCCGGGAATCGTGCTCGCCATCGCGAGTCCCGCGTCGAGGATGCCGGCGCCGCAGACGTTGCCGTTGCGGCACACGGAACCCAGCGGGAAGTCGTGCGCCGTCCCCTGCAGGATCGACAGCACGCGGCCCGCCGTCAGCGTCGGGTCGCGCGCCAGCATCATCGAGACGACGCCGGTGACGTGCGGCGCGGAGGCGCTGGTGCCGATCTCGTTCGCGTAGGCGTCGTTCGCGGGAACCGTCTGGCCGTCGTTGGACAGCGAGATGATGCCGCCGTCGTCGAAGTCGCCGCCGGGTGCCGCGATGTCGATGCGGCGCCCGAAGTTGCTGTAGAAGGTGATGTCGCCCTGGCGATTGCTCGCGGCTACCGTGATCACGCCGCTGCAGCCCGACGGCGCGAAGTCCATCGCGTCCGACGATTCGTTGCCCGCGGCGACGACGACGACCGAACCCTGCGCGAGCGCGTCGTCGATCGCATCCTGGACCGCGCTCGGGCAGCTGCCGGCGCCGCCCAGGCTCATGTTGAGCACCTTCGCCGGATACGGATTGGGCGGCACGCCCGCGATCGGCACGCCGGAGGCCCACAGCATGCCCTCGAAGACGTCCTCGTCCGTGCCGCCGCATTCGCCCAGCACGCGCACCGGAACGATCTGCGCGAACAGGTCGATGCCGCGATATCCCGATGCCGTTGTTGACGTCGCCGGCCATGATCCCGGACGACGAAAGTGCCGTGCCACGAGCTCGGATGGCCCGGGAAGCCGCCGCAGGCGCCGTCGTCGATCCAGTCGCCTTCGTCCTCGGATTCGAGTCGCGCGCGTTGCCGTCGCGCGCATAGTTCGAGTCGGTGATGAAGTCGTAGCCCGGCAAGGATCCGATTCGCGAGATCCGCGTGCGGCAGGATGCCGGTATCGATCAGCGCGATCGTCGTGCTGGCCGGGGGCGTCTGCAGCTGCAGGTCCCACGCCGCCTGGACGTTGATGCCGTGCAGCGGATCCGTCAGCGCCCACTGAGCCGGGAAGAACGGGTCGTTCGGAACCAGCTTCGCGAACCGGCGGCGCACCGGGTCGGCGTACTGCACGGCGGGATCCTCCTCGAGGCGCGCCGCCATCTGCGCAAGGGCGTCGGTGCGCACCGGCGACATGAGTCGCAGCACCCAGACGTTGCCGATCTGCCGTTCGGGAATCGCGACGGCGCCCATCCGCTCGTTGAGGCGGGGCAGCAGCGTGGTCCAGTCCGGCGTCGGGTCGCCCGCGAGCCGCACGAGGAGCTTGTGGCCGACGTCGACGTACGCGCCGGCCGCGTGCCCTGCCGGTGCACCCGCGGCGCGCTGCGCCTTCGCGCTGCGGCTCGGGCGCCGCCGTCTCGACCCAGAGCACCGAGCGGTCCGTCGCGCATCGCGGCGAGCTTCGGCTTGAGATCCGCCGCGTCCTGCGGCTCGGCGAGCGCGAGCTCGAGCGCGCCGGTGCGCGTCGTTCCCGACCTGGCGTGAGCTTCGTGCCGACGCAGCGCCTCGAGCCGCGCCTGGTGCGACGCGGTGAGCGCGCCCGCCGCGACGGCGTTCGGATTCAGGCGGACGCGGATCGAGTAGACGGTTTCGGCGCGCGCGGACGGGATCGCCGCCGCGGCGAGCAGGAGCAGCCCGAGCAGGCCGGCGCCCAGGCGCACGCCGCGTGGGAAGGCGATTGCGACAGGGGTTGACCGGCGAATCATGGAGGCTCCCGTCTCGTCGTAGGCCGGAGGATTGGATGCCAATGGCATCAGAACGTTCGAATCCGCGCGACCGGACCTCCAATGGTAGCCGAATGCGGCCGCGGGGCAAACTAAAGGGTGGAGCAGGCGCGAAGGGCGTGTGCGAAAAAGCCGCACTTGCCCGGCGCCCCTTTCTTCAGGGCGCGGGGTCGACGACCGCGGGCGGCCGCTCGCGCGCGAGCTCCGAACGGTAGGGGGCCAGTGTCGTCACCATCTGCGCGAAGATCTTCGGATTGGCGGCGATCACCTGGCCACCGTGCAAATAGTCGCCATTCCCCGACAGATCTCCGATGAGCCCGCCGGCCTCCTGCACGAGCAGGCTGCCCGCGGCGACGTCCCAGGGGTTGAGCCCGACCTCCCAGAAGCCGTCGTAGAAGCCCGCGGCGACGTACGCGAGATCGAGCGCGGCGGCGCCGGGGCGGCGCAATCCGGCCGTGCTCTCGATCATCGTCTTCATCATCCGCAGATACGTGTCGAGATAGCTGCCGTCGCGGAACGGGAAGCCCGTGCCGATCAGGCAGTCGCGCAGGTGCGCGCGGCGCGATACGCGGATCCGGTGGTCGTTGAGAAACGCGCCGCGCCCGCGCGTCGCGGTGAAGAGATCGTTGCGGCAGGGGTCGTAGATCACCGCCTGCGTGACCTGCCCCTTGTGCGCGAGCGCGATCGAGACGCAATACTGCGGAAAGCCATGCAGGAAGTTCGTCGTGCCGTCGAGCGGATCGATGATCCAGACGTTCTCGGCGGCCGCATTCGCGCCCTTCGCCGTGCCTTCCTCGGCGAGGATCGCGTGATCGGGATACGCGGCGAGCAGCGTCTCGACGATCTGGCGCTCGGCCTCGCGGTCGATCTCGCTCACGAAATCCTTGGGGCCCTTCGCCGAGACGGTGAGCAGATCGAGGTCGCGGGCGCCGCGATTGATGACGTTGCCGGCGCGACGGGCCGCCTTCACCGCGATCGTGAGCGTGGGATGCATGGTCGAGTTGTGCGGGCGCGGCGACGCGAGTACCGCGAGGACGCGCGCGAAGAGCGAAAGACGGTATTGTACCGCCTCGCCCTCCGGCCGCTCACGCCGCCCGCATGTCCGTCGCCACCGACAGGCTCTCGCGCATCCGCATCGTCCTGGTCGCGCCGAGCCATCCCGGCAACATCGGCGCGGCGGCGCGCGCGATGCACACGATGGGCCTCACGCGCCTCGTGCTCGTTGCGCCGCGCCGGTTTCCCGATCCCGAGGCAGACGCTCGTGCGACGGGTGCGACGTCGCTGCTCGACGCCGCGCGCGTCGTCGCGACGCTCGACGAAGCGCTCGCGGGCGCGGCGCTGTCGATCGGCCTGTCGGCGCGGCCGCGCGAATTCGCGGGCCGCGTGCTCGCGGTGCGCGACGCCGCGCAGGAGGCGATCGCCGTCGCGTCGCGAGGCGACGTCGCGTTCGTCTTCGGCAGCGAGATGTCGGGACTCTCGAATGCCGAGCTCGCGCGCTGCGCGATCGTCGCGACGATTCCCGCGAATCCCGACTACGCATCGCTGAACATCGCCGCGGCCGTGCAGGTCGCCGCCTACGAGCTGCGCGTCGCGGCGACGGGCGGCGAGGTGTGGCGCGCGCCGCGTTTCGCGCCAGCGTCAGCCGACGAGATCGCGGCGCTCCACGCGCACGGCGAGAGGACGCTGGTCGCGATGCGGCTCCTCGATCCGGCGATGCCGAAGCGGCTCGTGCCGCGCCTGCGTCGGCTGTTCGCGCGCGCGGGACTCGAGAAGGAGGAGGTCAACATCCTGCGCGGCATCCTCGCACGCATCGATCAGTTCATCGGGCGCGCGACCGATGAGCATCTTTCCTTTCCGCGTCAGCTCGCTTACCGTGCGCCGATGACCGGGGGATCGGCCGCCGGCGAGGACGTCCGCGCGCCGCCGTGCCGCAACTGCGGCGCGCCGGCGCCCGGTGCCTACTGTCCCGTCTGCGGCCAGGAGACGCAGGCGCGGCTGCCGAAGTTCACGCAGTTCATGCGCGAGGCGGCCGGCCGCTACGTCGCGCTCGACGGCCGGCTGTGGAAGACGCTCGGCGGCGCTCCTCTTCCGGCCAGGCTTCCTGACCCGCGAGTACCTCGCCGGCCGGCGCCGCCGCTACATCCGTCCGGCGCGGCTCTTCCTCGTCGCGAGCCTGCTTCTGTTCGCGGTGCTGCGCATCGTGGTCGAGATCCAGGGCGTCGAGGTCCTGCACCTCGACGATCCCAGCGCGAAGTCGGAGCTGACGGCGATCGCGAAGCAGGCCGCGGAGGCGGAGGCGGCCAAGAAGGCGGAAGGAAAGGCAAAGCGAGAGGCGCCCGCCAAGGAGCGCGGTGAGGGCGGCCTTCGCATCGACGACGATCTCGACATCGACCTCGGCATCGAGATTCCGACGCTTCAAAAAGCGCATCGAGCGCTTCAAGCACCTGTCCGCAGCCGAGAAGGAGGCGCAGATCGTCGACGGCATCTTCCGCTACGGTCCGTACGCGATGTTCGTGCTGCTGCCCGCGTTCGCGTTCCTGCTCAAGGTGCTCTATCTCGGGCCGCCGGCGCCGCTATCCGGCGCGGCCCGCGACTCTACTCGGAGCACCTCGTGTTCGCCGCCCACAACACTGCGTTCCTGGCGTTCGGGATCATCGCGGCGACCGTCGTCCCGTTCGGACCGCTTCGGGCTGCGATCATCGTCTGGATCCTGGTCTACCTGCGTCTGGTCGATGCGCGTGGTCTACGGCGGGATCGTGGGTCGGCATCGCCGCGCGCTCGTTCGTGATAGTGGTCGCCTACTCGATCCTCTTCGGTCTGGTGACGGCCGGCCTCGTGATCGCGGCCGTCGTGCTGCGCTGAAGCCGGCGGCGCGAGTCCGTTCGGAATGCCGGCAGTTGCGCTTGATCAAGGAAATCAGCGCCCCAATACTTGAGCGTAACAGTCGGAAATGCGAAAATGGGCCCATGTTCGCGCGTCTCCGTGAAGACATCGCCGTCGTGTTCGAGCGGGATCCGGCCGCCCGGACGCGCTGGGAGGTCCTGACCTGCTATCCGGGTCTACACGCGCTCGTCTGGCACCGCGCCGTCTCGAACCGGCTGTGGCGCTGGGGCTTCCGCTGGCTCGCGCGGTGGATCTCCCACTGGGGTCGGCTGTTCACCGGTATCGAGATCCATCCTGGAGCGACGATCGGCCGTCGCGTGTTCATCGACCACGGGATGGGCATCGTCATCGGCGAAACGGCGGAAATCCATGACGATTGCACGCTCTATCATGGGGTTACGCTCGGCGGCACCTCCTGGAATAAGGGCAAGCGCCATCCGACCCTGGGACGCGGTGTGGTCATCGGCGCCGGCGCCAAGATCCTCGGACCGATTTTAGTGGGAGATGGCGCCAAGATAGGCTCAAATGCCGTCGTAGTGCGCGACGTTCCTGCAGGTGCCACGGCGGTAGGTATCCCGGCGCGGGTGCTCTTGGGGGATGCCGAAGCGCGGCGCGAAGACCAGGCTGCCAAGATGGGTTTTTCGGCGTACGCGATCTCGGCGGACATGAACGACCCGATCGTGCAGGCGATCCACCGGCTGATCGACCACGCCGCCGACAGCGACGCCCGGCTCGAGCGGCTGATCGCCCGGCTGCAGCGGGACGGGGTCGACGTCGAGGAAGCCCGAGCCACCGCCGAGGGGTTCGACCCGAAGCGGCTGAACCAGATGATCGACTGAACCCGACGATTGACTGAACCTTTGACGAGCTTAGTTGACCAATCTACTCGGGCATTTTACAATTTTGTTGCGCTGCATCGTCCGCCCTGACGGCGCAGCGACCGGGTCACGGTCCCAGCCGCGCCCGGCAACTCCAACCGATACGGATAGCTCATCATGCGACTTACCACGAAGGGTCGTTTCGCGGTCACGGCAATGATCGATGTAGCGATGCATGGGACGAAGGGGCCGGTCACGCTCGCCGGGGTTTCGGAGCGCCAGAAGATCTCGTTGTCCTATCTCGAGCAGCTGTTCGGCAAGCTCCGGCGCGCCGGGCTGGTCGAGAGCGTTCGCGGCCCGGGCGGCGGCTACCATCTCGCGCGCGGCGCGGACGCCGTCTCGGTCGCGGACGTGATCCTTGCGGTCGACGAGCCGATCGACGCGACCAAGTGCGGTGGTCAAGAGAACTGCAAGGAGGACGGGCAGCGGTGCATGACGCACGAGCTGTGGGCGAACCTCAATGCTCACATCTTCACGTACCTGCGCTCCGTCAACCTCGCGCAGCTCGTCGCCGCGCAGGACAAGTCGGGCGCGAACGTCATGCACGACCATCGCGGGCCTGGCGCCGGCGCTCGCAAGACCGAGGCCGAGACGGTCGCGTAGCTCGGGCCCGGGGGACACCATTCGAACCAGCGCCATGAAGACACCGATCTACCTGGACTACTCCGCGACGACGCCGGTCGACCCGCGCGTCGCGCAGAAGATGATTCCGTGGCTCACCGACCACTTCGGGAACCCGGCGTCGCGCTCGCACGCCTTCGGCTGGGAGGCCGAGAAGGCGGTCGAGGAGGCGCGCGAGCACGTCGCCGCGCTCGTCAACTGCGACGCGAAGGAGCTCGTCTGGACCTCCGGCGCGACGGAGTCGATCAATCTCGCGCTCAAGGGTGCGGCGCACTTCTACAAGGACAAGGGCAGGCACCTCGTCACCGTCAGGACCGAGCACAAGGCCACGCTCGACACGATGCGCGAGCTCGAGCGCGAGGGCTTCGAGGTCACCTATCTCGACGTGCTGCCGAACGGTCTCGTCGACCTCGCGGTATTCGAGGCGGCGTTGCGCCCGGACACGTCGGTCGTGTCGGTGATGGCCGTCAACAACGAGATCGGCGTGATCCAGGACATCGCGCGCATGGGCGAGATCTGCCGCGCGCGCGGGATCATCTTCCACGTCGACGCCGCGCAGGCAACGGGCAAGATGCCGATCGACCTCGCCACGCTCAAGGTCGACCTGATGTCGTTCTCGGCGCACAAGACCTACGGCCCGAAGGGCGTAGGCGCGCTGTTCGTCCGCCGCAAGCCGCGCGTGCGCATCGAGGCGCAGATGCACGGCGGCGGTCACGAGCGCGGCATGCGCTCGGGCACGCTGCCGACGCACCAGATCGTCGGCATGGGCGAGGCGTTCCGGCTTGCGAAGCTCGAGATGGCCGCCGAGGGCGAGCGCATCCGGGCGCTGCGCGAACGGCTGCGCAAGGGCCTCGCCGAGATCGAGGAGGTCTACGTCAACGGCGACCTGGAGCACCGCGTGCCGCACAACCTCAACGTGAGCTTCAATTTCGTCGAGGGCGAGAGCCTCATCATGGCGATCAAGGAAATCGCGGTGTCGTCGGGGTCGGCGTGCACGTCGGCCTCGCTCGAGCCGTCGTACGTACTGCGCGCGCTCGGCCGCAGCGACGAGCTCGCGCACAGCTCGATCCGGTTCACGATCGGCCGCTTCACGACGGCGGAGGAGATCGACTACACGATCGATCTCCTGAAACGCAAGGTGGCGAAGCTGCGGGAGTTGTGCCCGCTGTGGGAGATGCACCAGGAGGGTGTCGACCTCAATTCCGTCCAGTGGGCGGCGCACTAGCAACGTGGTTCGAGGAGCACGACATGGCATACAGCGACAAGGTACTGGATCATTACGAAAATCCGCGCAACGTCGGATCCTTCGCGAAGGACGCCGAGGGCGTGGGCACGGGCATGGTCGGCGCGCCGGCCTGCGGCGACGTGATGAAGCTGCAGATCCGCGTCGGCGCCGACGGACGCATCGAGGACGCGAAGTTCAAGACCTACGGCTGCGGCTCCGCGATCGCGTCGTCGTCGCTCGTCACCGAATGGGTGAAGGGCAAGACGCTCGACGAGGCGACGGCGATCAAGAACACGCAGATCGCCGAGGAGCTCGCGTTGCCGCCGGTGAAGATCCACTGCTCGATCCTCGCCGAGGACGCGATCAAGGCGGCGGTGGCCGACTACCGGAAGCGGCACGTCGACGACGAACCGGCCTTCGCCGAGTCGGACGCCCGCGCGCCGGCCTCGCAGGCGGCCGACTGACCTGCGACAAGGGCACGCAGCCGATGGCGATCACGCTCACCGAAAGCGCGGCAAAGCACGTCGCGAATTTTCTCTCCAAGCGCGGCAAGGGCGTCGGGCTGCGCCTCGGCGTGCGCACGTCCGGCTGCTCGGGGCTCGCCTACAAGCTCGAGTACGCGGACGAGTTCCGGCCGGAGGACGTGCGCTTCGAAAGCCACGGCGTCACGGTCGTCGTCGATCCGAAGAGCCTGCCGTACCTCGAAGGGATGGAGCTCGACTTCGCGCGCGAGGGCTTGAACGAGGGATTCAAGTTCAACAATCCGAACGTCAAGGACGCTTGCGGCTGCGGCGAGAGCTTCAACGTCTGAGACCCCCGATAATCTTCGCATAGCGACGCGCTGCTTTGTTGCTGCTCGCTTTCGATCCTCGCGTACCACTCTGTACGCTCCGGTCGAAAGCTCCGCGGCGCCTTGCAGCGCGCCGCTCTGCTCGATTCTCGGCGGCCTCAACTCAGCTGCCCACCGAGGTTCGGCGCGCGAGCCGATTCGTTCGATGATCGACTTCTCGCACAACCACTTCCAGCTGTTCGGCCTGCCGGAGCGGTTCCGCTTCGACGCAGCCGCGCTCGACAACGCCTATCGCGCGCTGCAGGGCGAAGTGCACCCGGACCGCTTCGCCGCCGCGAGCGCAGCGGAGCAGCGACTCGCGCTGCAATCGTCTGCGCGCGTGAACGAGGCGTACCAGGCGCTGCGCGACCCCGTTGCGCGCGCGCAGTACCTGTTGTCGCTGCACGGCATCGAGGCGTTCGACGAGCGGGATACGGCCCTGGCGCACGACTTCCTGGAGCGCCAGCTCGAACGGCGCGAGGCGGCGGGAGATGCGCTCGCCGCGCTCGACGCGTCGCGGCTCGCGGCGCTCGCCGCCGAGGTCCACGCCGATGCCGGGCGCGTGGAGCAGCGCCTTGCGACCCGGCTCGACGGCGAGTCCGCCTGGGATGCGGCGCGCGCCGACGTGCGCGAGCTCCGATTCCTGGCCAAGCTCGCCGCCGACATCGACGACATGCAGGCCGAATTGGATTTCTGATGGCCCTTCTGCAAATTGCCGAGCCCGGGTCGTCTCCCACGCCGCACGAGCACAAACTCGCCGTCGGCATCGACCTCGGCACGACGAATTCGCTCGTGGCGACGGTCCGGAACGGCTTCCCTGTCGTCCTGCCCGACGCCGACGGTCATCCGCTCCTGCCGTCGATCGTCCGCTACGCCGAGTCCGGCGTCGAAGTCGGTCACCGGGCGCAGGCGATGCAGGCCGTCGATCCGCAGAACACGATCGTCTCGGTGAAGCGGCTGATGGGACGCGGGTTG
Organism: uncultured beta proteobacterium; assembly: GCA_963830485.1. Lineage (GTDB taxonomy): Bacteria > Pseudomonadota > Gammaproteobacteria > Burkholderiales > Casimicrobiaceae > CAIWHR01. The sequence continues at coordinate 68,074 of CAWHNE010000021.1, read as the reverse complement.
ACCGATCTCACCGACGCACGGCGCTTTCCGTACCGCTTCGTCGACGAGCCCGGGATGGTGCGACTCGCGACGCGTGCCGGCGTCAAGAGTCCCGTCGAGGTGTCGGCCGAGATCCTGCGGGCGCTGCGGGTTCGTGCGGAGGCGAGCCTCGGCGGCCGGCTCGCGGGCGCGGTCGTCACCGTGCCCGCCTATTTCGACGAGGCGCAGCGGCAGGCGACGAAGGACGCCGCGCGGCTCGCCGGGCTCGACGTGCTGCGACTCCTGAACGAGCCCACCGCCGCGGCGATCGCCTACGGTCTCGACAACGCATCCGAGGGCACCTACGCGGTCTACGACCTGGGCGGCGGCACGTTCGACATCTCCATTCTGCAGCTGTCGAAGGGCGTGTTCGAGGTGCTCGCGACCAACGGCGATTCGGCGCTCGGCGGCGACGATTTCGACCACCGCGTCCACTGCTGGGTCATCGAGGCGGCGCCGCTGCCGCCGCTCACGCCCGCCGATACGCGGCTCCTGATGCTCAAGTCGCGTGAGGCGAAGGAGAACCTGACGATCCACGCCTCCGCGCCGATCGTGGCGACGCTGTCGACTGGCGAGAAGGTCGACGTCGCGCTGACGGAGGAGATCTTCACCGCGATCACCGCCAACCTCGTCGCCAAGACAATCGCGCCCGTGAAGCGCGCGTTGCGCGACGCCAAGTTGACGACCACCGACATCAAGGGCGTCGTGATGGTCGGCGGCGCGACGCGTATGCCGCAGATCCAGAAGGCCGTCGGCGAGTTCTTCGGGCAGCCGCCGCTCACCAATCTCAACCCCGACCAGGTCGTCGCGCTCGGCGCGGCGATCCAGGCCGACGTGCTCGCCGGCAACCGTGCGGCGGGAGGCACCGGCCGCGACGATTGGCTGCTGCTCGACGTGATCCCGCTCTCACTCGGGCTGGAGACGATGGGCGGACTCGCCGAGAAGATCGTCCCGCGCAACGCGACAATCCCGGTGACGCGCGCGCAGGAATTCACCACGTTCAAGGACGGCCAGACGGCGATCGCGATCCACGTCGTGCAGGGCGAGCGCGACAAAGTCGCCGATTGCCGCTCGCTTGCGCGTTTCGAGCTGCGCGGAATCCCGCCGATGACGGCTGGCGCGGCTCGTGTGCGTGTCACCTTCCAGGTCGACGCCGACGGCCTCCTGTCGGTCGCGGCGCGCGAGACGACCTCCGGCGTCGAGTCGTCGGTTGTCGTCAAACCGTCGTACGGGCTCGGCGACGGTGAGATCGCGCGAATGCTGCAGGAGTCATTCACGCATGCACAGGACGACATGGCGGCGCGGGCGCTCGCCGAAGCGCAGGTCGAGGCCGAGCAGATCGCGGTCGCCACTGCGCACGCGCTCGAGGTCGATGGCGATCTCCTTGCGCCGGAGGAGCGTGCGGCGATCGACGCCGCGCTCGCGCGAACTCGCCCGCGCGCGGGCGGGTACCGATCATCGCGCGATTGTCGCGGCGACCAGCGCACTCAACCGCGCGACCGAGGAATTCGCGGGCCGGCGGATGGATCGGAGCGTCGCGCGCGCGCTCAAGGGCAAGCGCGTCGACGCGCTGACCTGAGCGAACGCCGCATGCCAAGGATCGAGGTCCTCCCGCACCCCGAGCTCTGTCCCGAGGGTTCGACCTTCGAGGCCGAGATCGGCGTCTCGATCTGCGACAACCTGCTGAATCACGGGATCGAGATCGAGCACGCGTGCGAGAAGTCCTGCGCGTGCACGACCTGTCACGTCATCGTCCGCGAGGGCGGTCGCATCGCTGTCGCCATCGTCCGAGGACGAGGACGATCTGCTCGACCGCGCGTGGGGGCTCACCCCGCAGTCGCGCCTTTCGTGCCAGGCGATCGTCGACCAGACGCCGCTCAAGATCGAGATCCCGCGCTACACGATCAACTACGCCAAGGAAAAGCGCTGACGCGCCACGGGCGCGGCCGGCGGGAGGGGACGACCATGAAGTGGACCGACACGCGCGAGATCGCGATCGCGCTCGCCGAGGCGCACCCGGGCGTCGACCCGCTCACCGTGCGCTTCACCGACCTGCACGGTTGGGTGTGCGCGCTGCCGGGATTCACCGACGACCCCCAGCGCAGCGGCGAGAAGATCCTCGAGGCGATCCAGATGACGTGGATCGACGAGGCGGCCGGGTGAGACTACGGCACCGATCACCGGTCTCTACGCGGCGCTCTGCGCGCTGATCGTGCTCGCGCTCGCGCTGCGCGTGATCGTGCTCCGCTGGTCGACGAAGACCGGTCTCGGCGATGGCGGCGACCGCCGCCTCGCGCGTGCGATCCGGGTTCACGGCAACGCGATCGAGTACGTGCCGCTCGCGCTGATCCTGATGCTCGTCGCGGAGCTCGGCGGCGCCGGCGCCGCGATGCTTCACGGGTGCGGCATCGCGCTCGTCCTCGCCCGAATCGGGCACGCCCTCGGGCTGGCGCGGACGGCCGGAACGTCAGCCGGGCGGATGCTCGGCACGACGGTGACGTTCGGCGTGATCGTCGTACTTGCCGCCGTCGCCATTGCCCGCTATTTCGGCTAGCCGAACAGCCCGCCGACCCGCGTCCCGGCGATGCGGTTGACGACCCACAGGCTCGCCGCGCACACGACGATCAGGATCACGCCCAGCGCGGCCGCCTGGCTCTGCGAGCCCGCGATGTAGAACGTGAAGATGCCGTAGGGGATCATCTCCCAGCCGCCCAGGGTGAGGAAGATCGTCGCCGAGGCCTCCTGGATCGACGTGAGGAACGAGAAGAGCCCGCCGACCAGGATTCCCTTCCACACGAGCGGGACTGTGATGTCGCGGAACGTGCGCATCTTGGTCGCGCCGACGTTCGCCGCCGCTTCCTCCATCGACGGGTGCACCAGCAGCAGCGACGAGTAGCTGCCGCGCACCGTGTACGGGATCCGGCGCACCGCGAGGACGAGCGGCAGGATGATCCACATGCTGGTCAGCGGGATGCCGATCAGCGGCAGCGGGAAATTGAACGCGCGGATGTACGCGATGCCGACCGCGGTGCCCGGGATCGCGAGGATCAGCGTCGTCAGCGCGTCCATCGTATTGCGGCCGGGCGCCTTGGTCCGGGCGAGGATCCACGCCATCGGCACGCCGACGACGAGGCACAGCACGACGGCCAGCCCCGAGTACAGGAACGAATTGACGATGAACTTCGGCGTGTCGATGCTGACCTGTTCGAAGAACTCGAGCGTCCACTGCGTCGGGAACGGCGTCAGCGACCAGCCGCGCCCGAACGCGGCCAGGACGACGCCGAGCTGCGGGACGAAACAGATGAACATCAGCGTGGAGAGTGCACCCACCACGAGCCAGCGCTTCACCGGCCCCAGCTCGCGCCGCTCGATCTTCGAGTAGCCGAGCGAGCTGTAGTCCTTGATCGCGACGTACTGGCGGGCAGCGATGACGAAGATCACGGCCAGGATCACGAGCAGGGCCGAGATCACGATGCCCATCCGGAACAGGCGGCGGTCGACGAACTGGACGATGTTGAGGTACGCCTGCGCCGCGAGCAGGTCCTGCACGCCGACGACGAGCGGGGTGATGAAGTCGGCGAACGTCCAGATGAAGACGAGCAGCGCGCCCGAGATGTAGCCGGGCGTCATCAGCGGCAGCGTGATGTCGCGAAAACGGCGCCAGCCCTTGGCGCCGACGCCCTGCGCCGCCTCCTCGAGCGACGGGTCGACCTTGCCGAGCGCGTCGAGGATCGAGAGCGTCATCATCGGAAACAGGTGCAGCGTCTCCACCAGCAGCACGCCCTGCATCCCGTACATGAAATTGATCGGCTTCTCGAGACCGAACCAATCCTGCAGGAGCACGTTGACGGTGCCCGCGCGCCCGAGGATGAACACGAAGCCCAGCACGCCGACGAGCGGCGGCAGGATCATCGGCAGCATCGTCAGGTACGAGAACAGGTTCCGGTACGGGAACTCGTAACGCATGAGGAGGAACGCGACGCCGATGCCGAGCACCGACGTCGTGATGACCGCGGCGATGCCGAGCAGCATCGAATTCCACAGCGAGCGCAGGTAGTACGCGTCGGTGAAGAACTCGTGGAAGTTCGCGAGCGTAAGTGCGCCGGCCTCGTTCGTGAACGCGTCGTAGAAGATCCGCGTCAGCGGGAACAGCACGAACAGGATCAGGAACGCCCAGATCAGGACGAACCCGGGCGCGCCCACGGGAACGCGCGGGAACTTCATTTGTCGGCCGGGATCGCGACGGTCGAAACCGCGGCGAACCGGAGGTCGACGGCACTCCCCATCGGCCGCTGCTCGTGGTGCAGCGGGTCGCGGATGTCGGCCTTGAACACGATGCCGTTGCCGAGATCGACGTCGTAGCGCAGCGTGTTGCCGAGATACGCGACGAACGAGATGCGACCCTTGAAGACGTTCTGGTCGGCGGCGGCTGCGCTGTCGAGCACCGCGTTCTCGGGGCGGACGCACAGCACGCAGCGATCTCCCGGCCGGAACCGGTCGTCGTGGTGCACGATGATGTCGCCCAGCACGGTGGCGGCTCGCAGCCGATGCTGCGCCACGTCGACCTCCTGCACCGTCCCTTCGATCAGGTTGTTGATGCCGATGAAATCCGCGACGAACCGATTGGCCGGACGCTCGTAGAGCTCCTTCGGCGGCCCGATCTGGAGCACCTTGCCCTGGTTGAACACGGCGATCCGGTCGGAGAGCGTCAGCGCCTCCTCCTGGTCGTGCGTGACGTACATGGTCGTGATGCCGAGCTCCTTCTGCAGCTTGCGGATCTCGGCGCGCACCTGGATGCGGATCTTCGCGTCGAGGTTGGAGAGGGGCTCGTCGAGCAGCAGGATCCGGGGATTCAGCACCAGCGCGCGTGCCAGCGCCACGCGCTGCTGCTGTCCGCCGGAGAGCTGGCCGGGATATCGGTCGCCGAGCCCGCCGAGCTTCACCTTTTCCAGCACGCCTTTCACCCGCTCGTCGATCTCGGCAGCCGAGATCTTGCGCAGCTTGAGCCCGTACGAGATGTTGCCCGTGACCGTCATGTGCGGCCACAGTGCGTAGTTCTGGAACACCATGCCGATGCCACGCTGGTCGGGGGGCACCTCGTTCATCCGGCGGTCGTCGAACCGGATCTCGCCCTCGTCGGCGTGATAGAAGCCGGCGATCAGCCGGAGCAGGGTGGTCTTGCCGCAGCCGGACGGACCGAGAAGGGTGAAGAGCTCACCCTCCTCGATCGAAAAACCGACCTGGTTGACGACGGAGACCGGCCCGAACCGCTTGGTCAGACCCGCAACGGTGATCCGCATGGGCGCGCCGCCGCCGTCAGTGCGTTATTTCTTCAGCTGGTCCCACTGCGTTTCGATGTCGCTGCGGAATTTCTGGTTGACCGGCTCGTAGCGTCCCTGCGCCTTGTCGTCGTCGTAGATGTTGACGACGTCGACGTCGAAATACGAGCGCAGGCCGCCCGTGAATTCGACCGCCATCTCGGCCGTGGAGCCCGGCGCGCCCTGCACCTTGTATTTCGGCGTGATCGGGAAGACGCCGCGCTCCATCGCCACTTTCTGGCCGCGCTCGGACAGCATGAATTCGATGAACGCGCGCGCCGCCTTCGGATGCTTGGCCCCCGCGATGATGCTGATCGGCTCGGGCGTTATCCATGCCGTCTTCGGCGCGACGAACTTGATGTCGAAGCCGGCGAGGCGGTCCTCGAAGGCCATGTAGCTCGGCACCGCGAAGCCGGCCGCGAACTCGCCCTTGGCCACGACGGAGGGAACGTCACGGCTGCGCGCCGTGAACATCCCGGTGTTGGCGGCGAGCTTCTTGAGCCACTCCCATCCCTTGTCGTCGCCTTCGCGCTGGAGGATCACCTCGTAGGTCGCGTGGCTGCTGGACGAGCGGGTCGGCGCGCATTGCGCAACGTTGCCCTTGAGCTTCGGATTGAGCAGGTCGTCCCAGTCCTTGGGCTCGGGCACACCGAGACGCTGCAGCAGGCGCGGGTGATAGACGAGACCGTACGGCTCGAGCACGGTGCCGATCCAGAAGCCCTTCGGGTCCTTGAGGTAGATCGGCTTCGGCTTGCCGATCGTCGCCGGAATCGCATCGACGACGTCTTTCGGCAGGTCGAGTGCCGCGAGCAGCTTCTGCTCGGCCAGCTTGTCGAAGAGCGCGCTCTCGCCGCCCCAGAAGATGTCGGCCTCGGGCCGCCCCTTCCACTCGACGATTCGGCCGTACGCGACCGGTGTGCCGGCCGCCAGCGCGCTCGTCTTGACCGTGACGTTCCATTTCTCCTTCGCGTACTTCGCGAACTCGGCCAGCGCCGGGTCGGTCAGCGTCTTCGCGACGGGCGTGATCAGGACCAGCTCGTCCTCGATCTGTTGCGCAACGGCGGTGCCCGCCACGACGAGCGACGCCATGCACGCGACTACGAGCAGTTTCAACCGCGATTTCATCGCTTTCTCCTCTCTCGGTCGGTCAAACAAGCGCCGCCCCGTCGTGCGGGGCGCCCGCATTGTGCCGTGATTTCCCTTCGCCACAAAGCCCGGGCCGCGCGTGGGGCACGAGCAGCCCATCCACGCGACCCTCACCTGCTGCCCAGCTTGCCCTTCGCATAGGCGACGAGGTCATTCAGCGTCACGAGCTTCGCGTAATCCGCTTCTGGAATGTCGATGCCGAGCTTCGCGTGCAGCCCGACGAGGAAATTGAGCCAATCCATGGAATCGAGATCGACCTGGTCGCGCAGCGGCTTCGCCGTGTCGAGCGTATCCGCGCCAACCTCGGGCGCGATCCGTCGCAGCGTGTCGGTGATCGCCTGCCGCAGCTCGCTGCCGGTAACCTTGATCATCGCGTTTCTCCTTCGAGAGTCTCGGGCTGCTGCAGCCGCCGCCTCACCTCGGCGAGGAAGAGCGCGCCGCGGTGGCCGTCGCTCGCGCGGTGGTCGGCGGCGAGGCTCGCCGTGACGACGGGCGCTGCCACCACGTGGCCGGCGTCGACCCATGGGCGTTCGACGACCCGGCCGAAGCCGACCAGCGCGACCTGCGGCGGATAGATCACGCCGTGCACGACCTCCACGCCCGCCTCGCCAAGATTCGTCACGGTGATCGTCGCATCGCTCATCTCGGAGCTCTTCAGCGTCAGCGCGCGGGCACGGGCGACGAGGTCGGTGAGCCGCTGCATCAGCGTGTCGAGGTCGAGCGTGTCGACGTCGCGGATCGCAGGGGCGATCAGTCCGCCCTGACGCAGCGAGATTGCGACGCCCAGATGGATGCCGGGGCCGGGCACGAAAGCGCCGTCGCGGTGCCAGCCGTTGAGATCGGGGAACTTGCGCAATGCGAGCGCGACCGCCTTCAGCATCGGCACGGCCATCAGCACGCGCTCGGTGACGGGACGTGCCTTCGTTGCGCGCGGCGAGCCACTGCGCGGCGCACGCGAGCGGGATATCCGTCGCGAGGTAGTAGTGCGGAATCTCGCGCTTCGAGCGGGCCATCGCGGCCCCGATCGCCGCACGCATCGCCTGCGCGCGGTCTGCGGGCGAGGGCGCGGGCTTCGGCTGCGCGGCCCGCTCGACGTCCTCGAGCGTGACCGCGCCCTGCGGACCGGTGCCGGCGACCTGCGCAAGGTCGAGGCCGAGTGCCTCGGCGCGCGCGCGGGCGGCGGGCGAGACGCGGCGTCGGACGTCGGCGCGTGCAACGATCGCTGCAGGTGCGGCGGGCGCGGCCATCGCAGGCGCCCGCGCGGCCGGTGCGGCAACGGGCTGCGCCCGCTTCTGTGCCTCCGCGTGCGCGGGCGTCTCGCCCGGCTCGAGCAGGCGCGCGACGACCGTGCCGACCGGGACGGTCTGGCCCACGTTGGCGGCGAGCTCCCAGACCGTGCCCTCCTGCCAGATCTCGACGTCGATCGCCGACTTGCTCGTGTCGACGACCGCGACGACCGTGCCCTTCGTGACGGGGTCGCCGGGCTTCACCTTCCACTCGAGCAGCGTGCCCTCGTCCATTTCGGCGCCGAGCGAGGGAAGCCGGAATTCGAGCATGGAACCGCCTCAGGCGCGGCCGATCTGCTGCCGGACCGCGGCGACGATCTTCGCGGGCTGCGGCAGCGCCGCCTCCTCGAGGTGCTTCGCGTAGGGCATCGGCACCTCCTCGCTGCAGACGCGCGCGACCGGCGCGTCGAGATCGTAGAGCGCCTGCTCCATGATCCGCGCCATCACTTCCGCTGCGAGGCTGCCTGAGCGCCATCCTTCGTCGACGATCACCGCGCGGTGCGTGCGGCGCACCGAGTCCATCACCGTCGCGTCGTCGAGCGGGCGCAGCACGCGCAGGTCGATCACCTCCGCCTCGATCCCCGCGGCGGCGAGCTCCTCGGCCGCGGCGAGCGCCTTCCACACGGTGCCGCCCCACGCGATCAGTGTCACGTCGGTGCCCCCGCGCAGCACCTTGGCCGAGCGCAGGTCGGCGCTTCGCCACGCGTCGGTCAGCTCGCCATCGAAATTGTAGAGGAGCGCGTGCTCGAAGATCACGACGGGGTCGGGATCGGCGAGCGCCGGCGCGAGCATGCCCCGCGCATCGTCGACGGTGGCCGGTGCGACCACCGTGATTCCGGGAATGTGCGCGTACCAGCTCTCGAGGCTGTGCGAGTGCTGGGCGGCGAGCTGGCGGCCGGCGCCGGTGGCCATTCGGATCACCAGCGGAACGTGAAACTGCCCGCCCGACATGTGTCGGTAGAGCGCCGCCGTGTTGACGATCTGGTCGAGCGCGAGCAGGCTGAAGTTCACCGTCATCACCTCGACGATCGGACGCATCCCACCCAGCGCGGCACCGATGCCGGCGCCGACGAACGCGAGCTCGGAGAGCGGCGTGTCGCGGATGCGCTCGGGACCGAACTCGTCGAGGAAGCCCTTCGACACCGCGTACGAACCGCCGTACTTTCCGACGTCCTCGCCCATCAGGAAGACGCGCGGATCGCTCGCGAGCGCGTCGTGAAGCGCCTGGCGTGCCGCTTCCCGGTAGGTGATCTTCATCGCGCGGGCTCCGCGTAGAGATCGCGCGCGAGATCCGCGACCGGCTCATCCGTGCCCGCATCGGCAAAGGCGACCGCCTCCTCGACCTCCCGGCCTGCGGCGGCGTCGAGCGCGAGGAACTCTTCCTCGGTGAGCCAGCCCTGCGCCTTCATCCGGTTCGTGAGGTTGTGGATCGGCCCGCGTTTCTTCCACGCCTCGATCTCGGCCTTGTCGCGGTAGAGATCGGGGTCGTACATCGAGTGCGCGCGGTAGCGGTAGGTCTGGAATTCGACGAACACCGGCCCGCCGCCGCGGCGCACCGTGTCGACCGCCGTGCGCGCGGCCTCGTGGACGGCGACGACGTCCATGCCGTCGACTTTCGTCGCCGGCACGCGGAACGCGGCCGCCTTGACGCAGAGGTCCGTTTGCGACTCGGACCGCGCGAGCGCCGTTCCCATCGCATAAAAGTTGTTCTCGCAGAAAAAGGCGACCGGCAGCTGCCACAGCGCGGCGAGGTTCAGCGACTCGTGGAACACCCCCTCGGCCACCGCGCCTTCACCGAAGAACACCGCCGTCACACGCGGGCGCCCCTGCATCTTGTCGGCAAGCGCGAGCCCGACCGCGAGCGGCAGGCCGCCGCCGACGATCGCGTTGCCGCCGTAGAGCCGCGTCGCGGCGTCGAACAGGTGCATCGAGCCGCCGCGCCCGCGGCAGCAGCCCTCGCGCTTGCCGAACATCTCGGCCATGATGACGTTCGCCGGGAGGCCGCGCGCGAGCGCGTGCCCATGTTCGCGGTAGGTGGCGACGATCGCGTCGTCGGCCGCGAGCGCGTGGACCGCGCCGACCGCCACCGCCTCCTCGCCGATGTACAGGTGCAGGAAGCCGCGGATCTTCTGCTGGCCGTAGAGGTCGGCGCACCGCTCCTCGAAGCGGCGGATGCGCACCATGTCGCGCAGCAGCGAGAGCGCCGTCTCGCGCGGGATCGTGACCGGTGCCAGTGCGGCGTCGTTCATGCGGTCGATTCCGCCGTCGACTCGAGCGTCGAGGTGTCGCCTTCGGGCAGGCCCATCTCGCGCGCCTTGAGGAGCCGCCGCATGATCTTGCCGCTGCGCGTGCGCGGGAGCGACGGCAGGAATGCGATCTCTTTTGGCGCGACGGCGGCGCCCAGCCGCGTGCGCGCGTGCCCGAGCAGGTCCTGCGCCAACGCGTCGCCCGGCGTGAACCCCGTCCTCAGCGAAACGAAGGCCTTCACGGTTTCGCCGACGACCGGATCGGGCTTGCCGATCACGCCGGCCTCGGCGACCGCCGGATGCTCCATCAGCGCGCTCTCGACCTCGAACGGTCCGATCAAATGGCCCGCCGACTTGATGACGTCGTCGGCGCGGCCGACGAACCAGAAATAGCCGTCGACGTCGCGCTTCACGAGATCGCCGGTGAGGTAGAGGTCGCCGGCGAAGCACTTGCGGTAGCGCTCATCCTGGTTCAGATACCCACGAAACATCGACGGCCATCCCGCGCGCAGCGCGAGCTCGCCCTCGACGCCGGGCGTGTCGATCACGTCGCACGAGCCATCGTCGTTGCGCCGCACGACGAAGGCGTCGACGCCCGGCAGCGGCCGGCCCATCGAGCCGGGCCGGATGTCCTGCGCCGGCGTGTTCGCGATCATGATGCCGCCCGTCTCGGTCTGCCACCAGTTGTCGTGGATCGGCAGTCCGAGTGCCTCGCGGCCCCACCACACGGCCTCGGGATTGAGCGGCTCGCCGACGCTCGCGACGAAGCGCAGCGCGCGGAAGCGGTGGCGGCGCACGAGCTCGGTGCCCGCCTTCATCAGCATCCGGATCGCGGTCGGAGCCGTGTACCAGACAGTCACCCGCTGCGCCGAGAGCAGCCGATACCAGCGCTCGGCGTCGAAGTCGGCCTCGTCGACGACGCTCGTCACGCCGTGGAGCAGCGGCGCGATGATGCCGTAGGACGTCCCCGTGACCCAGCCCGGGTCCGCGGTGCACCAGAAGACGTCGCGGTCGTGCAGGTCGAGCGCGTACTTGCCGGTGGCGTAGTGCGTGACGGCAGCGCCGTGTACGTGAATCGCCCCCTTCGGCGTGCCCGTCGTTCCGCTCGTGAAGTGCAGCAGCGCCATGTCCTCCGCCGTCGTGCGCTCGGCGTCGAAGGTGTCGGCCGCACGGTCCATCAGCGTGGCGAGGTCGTCCGTTCCGGCCACTTGGGTGCGGGTTCCGTTCTCCCCGACGAGCAGCACGTGGGCGAGATGCGGGAGCTCCGCCGCGATGCCCGCGACCTTGCGCCGATACAGCGCTTCGGTGGTGACGAGCACCTTCGCCTCGCCGAGCGCGAGCCGCGTCTTGATGGGTTCCGGGCCGAACGCGGAGAACAGCGGCGTGACGACGCTGCCGTTCTTGAGCGCGCCAAGCACCGCGACGTAGAGCTCGGGAATGCGGCCGGCGAGCACGAAGACGCGGTCGCCGCGCCCGATGCCGAGTCCGCGCAGCACGTTGGCGAAGCGGTTGGTGAGATGCGCGAGCTCGAGGTAGGTCACCTCGCGCTGTGCGAGGTTGCGCGCGACGAACCGAAACGCGACGCGATCGCACACCGGAGTGGCAAGATGTCGATCGACGGCCGCGTAGCAGATATTGAGGAAGCCGCCCCCGACCACACCGAGCTCGCGGCGCATCGCATCCCACGAGAACGTGCGGCGGACGGTCTCGTAGTCCGCGAGGTGCGGCTTGACGCGAAGATCCGCCGTCGACTTGCGGATTACCAGGGGTCGCGTCGCCGCTTCCATGTCGTTCTGCCGTCGCTTGCGCTTCCCCAGTATGGCCCGACGGCGGCGCCGGCGTTTGACGCGTGTCAAAGGATGCAGGGTCGGGGCGGGCGGAAGCATTCGCCCTCGTGGCGCGGTGTTACGCCCGGCGTGCCGACAGCGGGCGGTCAGCGCCGGAACAGCGCGATGGACTCGACGTGCGCGGTATGCGGGAACATGTTGACCACGCCGGCCGCGGCGAGCGCGTAGCCGTGGTCGTGCACCAGGACAGCGGCGTCGCGTGCGAGCGTGGCGGGAGCGCACGAGACGTAGACGACGCGCTCGGGCGCGCCGTCGCCGGGCAGCGACTTGACCAGCGCGATCGCGCCTTCGCGCGGCGGGTCGAGCAGCACCTTGTCGAGCGGGCCGAGCGCGTCCAGGCTCTCGGGCGTGGCCTCGAACAGGTTCGCCGTGCGGAAGCTCGCCCGGTCGGCGAGGCCGTTAGCGGCGGCGATGTCGGCTGCGCGCCGGACGAGCGCCGGGCTGCCGTCGACCCCGACGACCGCCGCGCCGCGCCGCGCGATTGGCAGCGTGAAATTGCCGAGGCCGCAGAAGAAATCGGCGACCCGCTCGCCGGGCCGCGGATCGAGCAGCGACACCGCGCGGCGAACGAGCACGCGGTTGATCGCCGGGTTTACCTGCGTGAACTCGGTCGGCGAATACGGGAACACGAGGTCGAACTCGGGCAGAGCGTAGGCGAGGCGGGCCGCGCCGGACCGAAGCGGCGCCGCGCTGTCGGGCCCTCCGGGCTGCAGCCAGAAGTCGATGTCGTGCGCGAGCCCGAACGCGGCGAGCGCCTCCGCGTCGCGCGGCGCGAGCGGCTCCAGGATCCGCAGCACGAGCACGCAGGCGGCCTCCGCACCGTCGCCCATCGCCAGCTCGATCTGCGGCAATCGGTCGCGGATCGAGAGCTCGCCGACCAGCCTGCGCAGCGCCGGCAAGCAGCGCCGAGACCTTCGGCGGCAGCACCGCACAGGATGTCATGTCGGCGACGTAGCTCGACTTGCGCTCGTGGAAACCGATCAGCACGCCGCCCTTCTTCGCGACGTGGCGCACGGACAACCGCGCGCGATGCCGGTAGCCCCAGGCGGACCCGTGGATTGGCGGCAAGAGGATGCCGGCGCGAATGCGGGCGATGTGCCACAGCGCGTCTTCGAGCGTGCGCTGCTTCGCCGCAACCTGACTTCCGGCGTCGAAGTGCTGCAGCGAGCAGCCACCGCACACGCCGAAGTGCGGGCAGCGCGGCGTGACGCGGCCGGGACTCGCGCGCAGGATGGACTCGGCGCGCGCGAGCTCCCAGGTCGGTTTCTTCTTCAGCGTCGAGATCGTCGCGCGCTCGCCCGGCAATGCGCCTTCGACGAACACCGCCTTGCCATCGATGCGGGCGACGCCGCGGCCTTCCTGGTCGAGCGACTCGATGTCGGCGACGCGCGCCGCGGCGGCGGGAGCGTCGGGCACGAGTGAAAGCGCAGGCATCGCGTCCCATTGTACGTCTCCCCCGCGCGCGGTCCCGGTCGAGTAGAATTTGCGCATGTGGATGCTTGCCCTCGACAGCTCGACCGCATGGTGCAGCGTGGCCGTCGGCGACGGCCGACGGTGGCACGTGCGCGACGAACGCGCGGGCTCGGCGCACTCCGAGCGACTCCTGCCGATGGTGCGCGCGCTACTCGCGGAAGCGGGGTTCTCGCTCGGCCGCCTCGACGGGATCGCGTTCGGCGCGGGACCCGGATCGTTCACGGGCATCCGGATCGGCTGCGGCGTCGCGCAGGGGCTCGCATTCGGTACCGACCTTCCATTGGTGCCCGTGCCGACGCTCGAGGCGCTCGCCCAGGAAGCGCGGCGCACGCACGGCTGGCCGCGCGTCTTCGCGTGCCTCGATGCGCGCATGCGCGAGGTCTATGCCGGTCTCTATGACGCGGACGGGGAGACGTGGCGAGCAGTGATGGCACCCGTTGCGGCGAAGCCCGCGGAGCTCTCGCTGCCGCTGCCGCACGACACCGTAGGAGGCGCGGGCAACGGCTTCGCGGCGTATCCGATGCTCGCCGCGCAGCTCGGCCTGTCCGCGGCGGATGCCGGCTTGCGGCCGACCGCACGCGCGATCGGCGAGCTCGCGCTGCCGCGCCTCGCGGCCGGCGAGGGCGTGCCCGCGGCCGCGGCGCTGCCTTTGTACGTGCGGCATCGTGTCGCGCTGACAACTGCCGAGCGCGACGCGGGCTTGCGCCTGTGAACTGACACGATGGCGACGCTGCCGCGCTATTTCCCGCGACCCGAGCCCGAATGGCGACCGCTGGGCGAGGGCGACGTCGCGTACGTGGCGGCGCTCGAGGCGCAGATCCATGCGGCGCCGTGGACGCCCGGCAACTTCCGCGACGCAATCGCAGCGGGCTATTGCGCGAGCGTGGGTGAGCGCGAGGGCCGCATCGTTGCGTACGGTGTGCTGATGCTCGCGCCGGGCGAGGCGCAGATCCTTAACCTTTCCGTCGTGCCCGACGCGCGCCGCGAAGGGCTCGGCCGGGCGCTCCTGCGGCGGTTCGTCGACGACGCGCGGCGTCTGGGCGCCGAGCAGATTTTTCTCGAGGTGCGGGTGTCGAACGTCGCGGCGATCGCGCTCTACGCGTCCGAGGGTTTCGCAGCCGTGGGCCGCCGCGAGAGCTACTATCCAGCGCTCGTCGAGGGCGCGCTCCGCGAGGATGCGCTGGTCATGCGGCGTCCGGTCGGCGGGCTGCACGTCGCCTGACGCGGCGCCCGCTTCCCCGTTTCGTGTCCCGTGGCCACACGCGACGACATCCTGGCGGAGCTCGGGCTCACGCCCGTCTGGCGTCCTCGCGCTGGGGCGGGGGCGATCGCGGCCGCTCCGCCTGGTGATCGTGCGGCCCGCATCGCGGCACTCGAGTGGCGCGATTTCGCGACCGATGTCGACGCCTGCACCGCCTGCCCGCTCCATCGCGGCCGGAAGAAGAGCGTTCCGGGTGTCGGCGATCCGAGGGCCGAGTGGCTGTTCGTCGGGGAGGGCCCGGGAGCGGAGGAAGATCAGAAGGGAGAGCCGTTCGTCGGACAGGCGGGCCGGCTCCTCGACAACATGCTGGCCGCGCTCGGCTTGGCGCGCGGCGCGAACGTCTACATCGCCAACTGCGTGAAATGCCGGCCTCCCGGCAACCGTACGCCGGAACCCGGCGAGATCGAGGCCTGTCGGCCTTACCTCGACCGCCAGATCGCGCTCCTGCGACCGCGCCTGATCGTAGCGCTGGGCAAGAGCGCCGCTACGACGCTTCTCGATGTCGACGCCACGATCGGCAGCCTCCGCGGCCGTGTGCACGACTATCGCGGCGTGCCGCTCGTCGTCACGTACCACCCCGCCTACCTGCTGCGCAATTTGCCCGACAAGGCGAAGGCGTGGGAAGATCTCCTGTTGGCGCGACGCACGATCGCCACCGGAGGAGGGACGTCGACGCAGCGGCTCGAGTTGCGTCCGATCGCATAGAGCTTCGTCCGCCGATGAAGTCGCGGCGCGGCTTGCATTCCGCACCGGCTGACCCCATTGTCGGGACCGCCGTCACCACGTTCCGGGAGGATTCATGATCCGCACGCTCGCCGCCCTGTCCGCCGTCGTCGCCACGCTCGCCCTCGGGGGCTGCGGCTACAACGAACTGCAGCGGCAGGACGAAGGCATCAAGGCCGCGTGGTCCGAGGTGCTGAACCAGTACCAGCGCCGCGCCGACCTCGTCCCGAACCTCGTCAACACGGTCAAGGGCTACGCCGCGCAGGAGCAGACCGTTCTGACGGAGGTGACCAACGCGCGCGCGAATGTCGGCGCGATCAAGGCGACGCCCGAGCTCGTCAACGACCCGGTCGCGTTCCAGAAATTCGTCAAGGCGCAAGGCGAGCTCACCGGCGCGCTGTCGCGGCTCCTCCTCGTCGCCGAGAACTATCCGCAGCTCAAGTCCGACGCGCTCTTCCGCGACCTCCAGGCACAGCTCGAGGGCACGGAGAACCGGATCACCGTCGCGCGCAACCGCTACATCAAGTCGGTGCAGGAATACAACACGACGGTGCGCTCGTTCCCGAGCAACCTCACGGCGATGCTCTTCAAGATGGACGTGAAGCCCAACTTCACCGTCGAGAACGAGGCGGCGCTCTCTGCGCCGCCCAAAGTCGACTTCAACAAGGCGCCTGCGACGACGCCAGGCGCCGCGCCCACTCCGGCGCCCGCGAGTCCGGGGGCCGCCCCGCCCGCGCCGAAGGCCGACGCGAAGGCCGCTGCTCCGGCGGACGACCTGCTCAAGAAGGGCTACTGAGCCCGGTCGCGCCCCGTGCCCGCGCCGCGGCGGGCCTCTGGCGTGCTCGCGCTCGCCGGAATTGAGGGATGTCGCGCCTGATCCTTTTCTTCCTCGGCCGCGGGCTCGCTCGCGGCGCGGGAGCGCGGCTCGCTCTGGTCGCGCTCGCGTTCGCTGCGGGGTCCGCGCTCGCGCAGGGTTGGGAGGCGGGGACCGACGGGCTCCGGCCGATTCCTCCGCTGTCCGCGCACGTCACCGACCTGACGCAGACGCTGTCGGCGGGCGAGAAGGCGGCGCTCGACGCCAAGCTCGCGGACTGGGAGGCGCGCACGACGAACCAGCTCGCGGTGCTGATCGTGCCGACGCACGCAGCCCGAGCCGATCGAGGCCTACTCGCTCCGCGTCGCGGAGAAGTGGCAGATCGGCCGCAAGGGCCACGACAACGGTGTCCTGTTCACCGTCGCGAAGGACGACCGCAAGATGCGGCTCGAGGTGGGCTACGGCCTCGAGGGGACGCTGACCGACGCGACGACACGCCGGATCATCGCCGAGAACGTCGCACCGTACTTCCGCGAAGGCAAGTTCGCGGCGGGAATCAACGCGGGCGTCGATCGGGTCATCGAGATCGTGGCCGAAGGGAAGGCACTGCCGCCGGCCCCGCCCTCGCGCAATATCCGGCCCGCAGGGCGCGGCTTCGACTTCGGCACGATGCTCCTGCTCCTGCTCATTGTCGTCCCGCTCGTCGGCCGCGTTCTGCGCTCGATCTTCGGCCGTCTCGTGGGATCCACGGTGGGCGCAGGCGTCGTCGGCGCCGCGGCGTGGCTCGTCGCGGGATCGATCGCGATCGCGGTGCTCGCGGCGATCGTCGGCTTCGTCGTGATGATCTTCGCCGGCGCGGCGCCGCTCGTCGGAGGACGGCGCGGTGGCGTGGTCTTGCCCACGGGCGGCTGGGGCGGAGGCGGCGGCGGGTGGTCGGGTGGCGGCGGTGGGGGTTGGTCGGGCGGCGGCGGCACCTTCGGCGGTGGCGGCTCGTCCGGCGGTTGGTGACGCGGAGAGGCGAAACGATGCCCTGGCGCAAGCGCGGACGATTTCTTCGCCATCTCGCGACCGATCACGGGAGCGCGCGTCGCGCGTTCCCGCGCGAGGCGCTGGCGCGGATCGAGGCCCTGATCGCCGACGGCGAACGACGCCACCGCGGCCAGGTACGCTTCGCCGTCGAGGCGTCGCTGCCGCTCGGCCATGTGCTCCGGCGGCTCGCGCCGCGGGAGCGCGCGCTCGAAGTGTTCGGCGCGCTGCGCGTGTGGGACACGGAGGATAACTGCGGCGTGCTGATCTACCTCCTGCTCGCCGACCGCGACGTCGAGATCGTCGCCGACCGCGGCATCCACGCCAAGGTCGCCGACGGCGCGTGGGAGGCGATCTGCCGGGAGATGGAGTCGGCATTCCGCGAGCGGCGCTTCGCTGCCGGTGTCGAGACCGGTATCGCCCGCATCAACATGCTGCTGGCGGAGCACTTCCCCCGCAGCGGGACATCCGGCGCGAACGAGCTGCCCGACCGTCCCGTCGTGCTTTAGGCGCGAGCCTGTCAGTGGCCGCCGCCGGCGCGGTCCATCCCGATGAGGTGCAGCGAATCGCCGCGCGCCTGGTTCGCGCGGTGGCGCAGCATGACGAGCACCATCGCGCCGGAGACGAACACACCAAAGACCACAATGGCTACATTGATCCCGATGCCGGCCCTCACCATCAGCGCGTAGAGGCCGACCATCACGAGAATGCCGATGTTCTCGTTGAAGTTCTGGACGGCGATCGAGTGCCCGGCGCCCATCAGAACGTGGCCGCGGTGCTGCAGGAGCGCGTTCATCGGCACCACGAAGAAGCCCGCGCAAGCGCCGATCGCGATCATCAGGAATGCCGCCACCGGCAGGGAGGTGACGAAGATCATCGAGATGACGACGACGCCCATCGCGCTGCCGATCGGCAGCACGTCGACCGAGCGGCGCAGCGACACGTAGCGCGCCGCGACGACGGCGCCGAGCGCGATCCCCACCGCCACTACGCCTTGCAGGTACGACGCCTGCGAGAGGTCGAAGCCCAGCGCCTTGGCCGCCCACGCGAGCACAATGAACTTGAGCGTCGCCCCGGCACCCCAGAACATCGTCGTCGTCGCGAGCGAGATCTGGCCGAGCTTGTCGCGCCACAGGAGCGCGTTGCAGTGCGCGAACTCGCGGATCAGGAAGAACGGGTTGCGGCTGACGATCCGGTGGTCGACGCCGGTGTCCGGAATGAACTTGTTGAAGATCGCGGCGATCACGTAGAGGCCCGCGATCACGGCGATCGCGGCTTCGGGCGGTGTCTCGATCCCCATGTCGATGACCGGCAGGTCGAAGCCGAGCAGCATCGTCGAGACTTTCGGCGACACGAGCACGCCGCCGAGCAGCACGCCGAGGATGATCGAGCCGACGGTCGTGCCCTCGATCCAGCCGTTGGCCACGACGAGCTGCTGCGGCGGCAGGAGCTCCGTGAGGATGCCGTACTTCGCCGGCGAGTACGCGGCGGCGCCCAGGCCCACGATCGCGTATGCGAGGAGCGGGTGGACCGTGAACATCATCAAGAGGCAGCCGAACACCTTGACCGTGTTGGTGATCAGCATGACGCGGCCCTTCGGCATCGAGTCCGCGAACGCACCGACGACCGGCGCCAGGATCACGTAGAAGACGACGAACGACTGCTGCAGCGACGGCTGCATCCAGTCCGGCTCCTTCATCTCCTGCAGGAGCCGGATGGCGGCGATCAACAGCGCATTGTCGGCGAGCGAGCTGAAGAACTGCGCCGCCATGATCGTGTAGAAGCCCGGCTTCATCGGACTTCCGGGCGCATCATGCAACTTGTCGTGCACATCGAGGCAGGCGAAGGTCGGACGGCGGGCATTGGGTATAATCGACGCGGCTTCGCTGCGGCGGCTTTATACCATGACTCCGGGGATGGCCGCAGCCGCGCGGTCGCCCCACACGCCGTCGCGCGCCATGGCCCGCCCGCTGTTCGCCCAGATCAACCTCGCCGCACTGCGCGGGAACCTCGCGCTGGTGCGCGAGCGCGCGCCCAAGACGCAGGTGCTCGCCGTGGTGAAGGCCAATGCTTACGGCCATGGCCTGACGCGCGTGCTGCCGGCGCTCGCCGACGCCGACGGGCTCGCGCTCGTCGAGCTCGACGCCGCACTCGCGCTGCGGGGCGCGCACTACACGCGGCGGATCCTGCTGCTCGAGGGCTTCTTCGCCGCGGACGAGCTCCCCGAGTTCGCCGCGCGGCGCCTCGCGACGGTCGTTCACCACGCCGAGCAGGTGGCGATGCTCGAGCATGCGCATCTCGAGCGCCCGCTCGAAGTCTTCCTCAAGATCAACAGCGGCATGAACCGTCTGGGCGTGCGGCCCGCGGACGTGGCGGAACTGGTCGACCGGCTCACGCAATGCGATTCCGTCGCCGCGCTGAGGCTCATGACGCACCTCGCGCGCGCCGACGAGGAAGACGGGATCAAGGAGCAGCTCGCGACGTTCGAGGCCGCGTGCAAGGGCCTGCCGTACCCGCGCTCGATTGCCAACTCCGCGGGGATCGTCCGCTTCGCCGAGGTCGGCGGCGACATCGTGCGGCCGGGCATCATGCTGTACGGCGCCACGCCGTTCCCTTACGACACGGCGGAGATGATCGGCGTGCAGCCGGTGATGACGCTGCGCTCGGAGCTCGTCTCCGTGCAGGATCTGAAGCCCAACGATAGTGTCGGCTATGGCGCGGCGTATACGGCCTCGCGCGCGCATCGGATCGGCGTCGTCGCCTGCGGTTATGCGGACGGCTATCCGCGGCACGCGCCGAACGGCACGCCGGTGCTCGTGTGCGGCCGGAAGGTGCGTCTCGCGGGGCGCGTGTCGATGGACATGATCACCGTCGACCTGACCGATGTCCCGGAGGCGAGGGCCGGCAGTCCCGTCGTACTCTGGGGCGAGGGCCTGCCGGTCGACGACGTCGCCAGCGCCGCAGCGACCGTCGGCTACGAGCTCCTCTGCGCGGTGGCGCCGCGGGTGCGGATGGTGGCGACCGAAGTTGGGCGGATCGACCTCGAGCTGTAGCCGGGCGCGGAAACGGCAACTTCCCGAACCGCGAAGAACACAAAGGACATACCGTGTACACCGTCGTCACCGGCGCCGCCGGCTTCATCGGCGCCAACCTGGTCCGTGCGCTCAACGATCGCGGCGTGACCTCGGTCCTCGCCGTCGACAATCTCGCCCGCGCCGACAAGTTCGCGAATCTCGTCGACTGCGAGATCGCGGAATACCTGGACAAGGACGAGTTCCTCGCCCGGCTCGCCGACGGCGATTTCGAGGACGACATCGACGCCATCCTGCACCAGGGCGCCTGCTCGGATACGATGGAGACCGACGGCCGGTACATGATGCGCAACAACTACCGCTACTCGGTGTCGCTCCTCGAGTGGTGCCAGGACAACGACGTGCCGTTCCTCTACGCGTCGAGCGCGTCGGTCTACGGCGGCAGCTCGGCGTTTCGCGAGGAGCGCGCGTGCGAGGCGCCGCTCAACGTGTACGGTTATTCGAAGTTTCTGTTCGACCAGCATGTGCGGCGGCTCCTACGCGAGCGCACGGCGCAAGTGGCTGGATTTCGCTACTTCAACGTCTACGGGCCACGCGAGCGGCACAAGGGTCGGATGGCGTCCGTCGTGCTCCACTTCTTCGAACAGTACCGCGCCGACGGCCGCGTCCGGCTGTTCGAAGGCGCGGGCGGCTACGCCGCCGGTGAGCAGCGTCGCGATTTCGTCTCGGTCGAGGATGTGGTCAAGGTCAACCTCGACTTCCTCGACCATCCCGACCGCAGCGGCATCTTCAATCTCGGCACCGGCGGTGCGACGACGTACAACGACGTCGCGCGCGCGACGATCAACGCGGTGCGCCGGGCCGGCGGCGAGCCCGAGCTCGCGCTGCCCGACCTGATCGCTGCGGGCGCTATCACCTACGTTCCGTTCCCGCCGGCGCTTGCGGGCAAGTACCAGAGCCATACCCAGGCCGATCTCGCGCGGTTGCGCGCGGCCGGGTACCGCGCGCCGATGCTCTCGGTCGCCGAGGGCGTCCCACGGTACGTCGAACGGCTGATTTCGGGGTCCGCGACCTCCGCGTAACGTGGGCGGCGTGCGGCGCGGAGCCACGCAAGAGGCGTGCTTCTGCCGCCGCGCATCGATCCACTCACGACGGAGGATTTCATGCAGCGGCTGCTTCTCGCGCTCGGGCTCGTGCTATGCCCGGCTATCGCGCTCGGCGCGATCAACATCAACACGGCAACGAAGGACGAACTCGTCGCGCTCCCGGGGATCGGCCCCGCGAAGGCCCAGGCGATCGTCGACTACCGCAAGGCGCACGGCCCGTTCAAGTCGGTCGAGGAGCTGAAGGACGTGAAGGGCATAGGCGCCAAGCGCTTCGAGCAGCTCAAACCCGATCTCGCTGTCGGCGGGCCCTCGACGGCGAAGCCGGCGGCCAAGTCGGACGCGAAGCTAGAACCGAAATCGGCCGCGTCCTCGCGCTCCGCGCATGGCGAGGTCACGGCGACAACGGCCAAACGCGACGCCGCGGCCGCGAAGCCATAGGAGGTCGTCCGGGCGCCGCACTCGCGCGTCGTGAGGCGCGCGGGTTGCGGCGTATCGCGTGGACGAACCGCCCCTTCTCCGCAGCTCGGGGAAGTCATTGCCGTCCGCAATCCGACGAGACCCCGTCCACGTGGCGGGATCTTCACCTTGCACGGCACTGCAGGTGCGCGCGCCGGACGCGCGTCGCGCGTCGGCTACAATGGCCGCGACTGCGAGCCCTTTCCGCATGTACCCCACCCTCGACTCCACGGTCGGCAACACGCCACTCGTGCGTTTGCAGCGCCTGCCCGGCGCAACGACCAACGTCGTGCTGGGCAAGCTCGAGGGCAACAATCCGGCGGGGTCGGTCAAGGACCGGCCCGCGCTGTCGATGATCGTCGAGGCTGAGAAGCGCGGTGACATCCGACCCGGTGATACGCTGATCGAAGCGACGTCGGGCAATACCGGCATCGCGCTCGCGATGGTGGCGGCGATGCGGGGCTACCGGATGGTGCTCGTGATGCCGGACAGCCAGTCGCTCGAGCGCCGGCAGTCGATGCGCGCGTTTGGCGCCGAGCTGGTGCTGACCCCGAAGGCGGGCGGCATGGAGCACGCGCGCGACGTCGCAGAGAAAATGCGCGACGAGGGCAAGGGCATCATCCTCGACCAGTTCGCGAATCCCGACAACCCGCTTGCGCACTACCGCGGCACGGGACCCGAGATCTGGCGCGACACCCACGGCACGATCACGCATTTCGTCTCGGCGATGGGGACGACCGGCACGATCATGGGCGTGTCGCGCTTCCTGAAGGAGAAGAATCCCGCCGTCATGATCGTCGGCGCGCAGCCGGAGGAGGGCTCGCAGATCCCGGGCATCCGCAAGTGGCCGGACGCCTACCTGCCGCGCATCTTCGAACGCGCGCGCGTCGACCGCCTCGAGCTCGTCTCGCAGGGCGAGGCCGAGGCGATGACGCGACGGCTTGCGAGCGAGGAGGGCATCTTCTGCGGGATCTCGGCTGGAGGCGCCTGCGCCGTCGCGTTGCGCATCTCGCGCGAGGTCGAGCGCGCGACGATCGTCTTCGTCGTCTGCGACCGCGGCGACCGCTACCTCTCGACCGGCGTTTTCCCCGGCTGACGCCGGCCGCTGCGGAGTTCCGACGTCTCGTTGCGCGCATGACGCCGATCCTCGTATTCGACATCGAGACGGTGCCCGACTTGGACGGGCTGCGTCGGGCGCGCGATGTGCCCGCAGACCTGTCCGACGCGGGTGTCCTCGACTGGTACGCGCAGCAGCGGCGTGCGCAGACCGGCAGCGATTTCCTGCCGCTGTACCTGCAGAAGGTGGTCGCGATCGCCTGTGCGCTGCGCGACAAGGCCGGCTTCAAGATCGCTTCGGTCGGGAGTCACGAGGATGCGGAGCCCGAGCTCATCCGCCGGTTCTTCGATCTCATCGACAAGCTCGTGCCGCAGCTCGTGTCGTGGAACGGCGGCGGCTTCGACCTGCCCGTGCTCAACCACCGCGCGCTGATCCACGGAGTCACCGCGGCGAAATTCTGGGACTGGGGCGACGACGACCGCGAGTTCAAGTGGAACAGCTACCTCGGCCGCTATCACGCGCGCCACCTCGACCTGATGGACGTGCTCGCGATGTACCAGCCGCGCGCGTCTGCCGGCCTCGACGTGATGGCACGGCTGTGCGGTTTCCCGGGCAAGCTCGGGATGGACGGGAGCGAAGTCCACGCAGCCGTGCAGCAGGGCAAGCTCGACCAGGTCCGCCGCTACTGCGAAACCGACGTGATGAACACGTATCTGCTCTACTTGCGCTTCCGCCTGCTCCGCGGCGAATTCTCCGCCGGCGAATACGCGAAGGAGGTTTCGATCGCGCGCGAGCGGATCGCCTCGATGGACGCGCCGCACTGGCGCGAGTTCATCGCGGCGTGGGACGCAAGCGCGACGGCACCGCGTTAGGCGCCGCCTCGACGTTGGCGGCGCAAAACGAAACGGCCGCCCGCGGGCGGCCGTTCGTTGAAGCAAGAGTGCGGTCAGGCACGGCGCCGCATCCCGATCAGTATCAAGAGTCCGGCGCCGATCAGCAGCAGCGGCGCAGGCTCGGGCACCGTGACGATCAGGAAGGCGGCGCCCGGGATTCCGAGGATGTGCGTACCCGTAATGCTATGCGCTCCGCTCGCCACGATGAATGTGCCGTGGCTCATCAGCGGGTCGGCGAGACAAGCGAGTTCGTCGTTGGAACAACTGTGCCCGGAAGCGCCGGTCGGTGCCGACGTAATGCCGATTGAAAAGCCAAAGTCGAAGAGCTGGAACTGGTCGACCGCCAGGAACCCGTCCGTGACGACGATCTTGCAGTGATCGGTCGGACAGTCGAAGGTCCAGGCCGGATCCGGCGCGAATGTACTCAGGACGCCGGGGGTACAAGTCAAAGCGGTGCACCCCACGAGCGGCCCGACCGGGTCGCCGAAGCCGAACTCGTACCACTGGCCGATACTGATCGGCGTCGCCGACGCAGGCCCCGCCGTCAGCGCAAAGCTCCATGCCGCTGCAACAATTCCTGCCACGCGCGCGATCTTGTACATGTCAACTCCTCTTTGATGTTCCCGGCCACGTGGTCAGCAAGAAGAGTGCCTATCGTTAACTATATGAATTTATTATGTTGTTTTGTATACGTGACAGCGTGGTCGTAAATTTTGTCGACAACAAGGCCGCCCAAGTGGACTGCACGGAGAGCAGAACACGAATGACCGCCCGCAGGCGACGACTACAGCACGATGCTGCCGCGCCCTAGTTCGACCACGCGTCCGGTCACGTGGATGCGCCGGTCGGTGTCGACGTCGAGCCGGAGTCGGCAGGGCCGCGCGACCGCGTCGCCCTGCGCGACGGCGATCCGCTGCGGCAGTGCCGCGCCGGTGGCGAGGAGCCAGCCCCCCAGATTCGCGCACGCTGAGCCGGTCCCCGGGTCTTCGACCACGCCGCCGTACTTGGGGAAGAAGAAGCGCGCGACGATGCGCTGCGCGTTGCCGGGAGCACCGTCGGCGGCGTCGTCCGGCGCGAAGACGTACGCCATCGCACGCGCTCCGTTGCTGCCATGCGCAAGCAGCAGATCGATGCGCGGCGCGGCGCGGCGGACCGCGGCGGCCGAGCGCAGCGGAATGATGAGCTGCTCCGAGCCGGTGTCGACCCACAGGGGCGGCCCCGCCGGATGCGGCGCGACGTCGGCCGCCTCGAGGCCCAGCATCGCGGCGAGCTCGGCGCGCGTCGCCGCGACGGTCCGGTGCTTCGGCGCATTGGCGACGAGCGTCCAGCGGTCGCCGTCGGCCGTGACCGGAATCACGCCCGCAAGCATCTCGAGTGTAACGGCGTCGCCGGTCGTCGCGAGGCCGCGCACGACGTGCGCGGTCCCGAGCGTCGGATGGCCCGCGAACGGCATCTCGAAGGACGGCGTGAAGATCCGCACGCGCGCCGTCGCCACGGCGGATGGGAGCACGAACGTGGTCTCCGAGAGGTTGAACTGCAGCGCGAGCGCCTGCATCGACGCGTCGTCGAGCCCGCGCGCATCCTCGAATACGCACAGCGCATTGCCAGCGAGCGCAGCCTCGGCGAAGACGTTGACGAGACGGTAGTGGAACGTCGGCATCGAGCGAACCGCCTCTAGGCGGGAACGCGCGGCTTGACGGCGCCGCGCGCGCGTACGGCGGCGTCGAGCGAGCGGGCGAGCGCACGAAATTCGGCGTCGTCGACGCGCTCCGGGGTGACCACCAGCGCGTCGTCGAGCCGCGCAAAATTGCGCTCGATCGCGCGCGCGTAGGTCGGATCGTAGTGGCGCGCGAGCAGGTCGCCGACAAGCGTGTCCCAGTCGCCGGCTGCGGCGGCAGCCTGCCAGCGCTCTATGGTCTTCCGGCCGTGCAGCGGGACGAGATGGGCAAGCCGCGCCGCGAGCGTCGTCGCGTCCGCGAGGTAATGCGCGTATTCGTCCTTCAGGAGCGCGATGCGCAGCGGTGCCGGGGTGTCGAGGCGAATGCAGGGGGCGGCGCGAATCGCGTCGAGGAGCGCGTCGGGCACCTGGATCGTGCCGATCCGCTTGCTCTCCGACTCGACATACACGGGACGGCGCGGATCGAAGCGCAGGAGCGCCGCGGCGAGCTGGCTCTCGAACCATTTCTGCGCCGGTTGCGGCTCGCCCGGAAGGTCGCCCAACAGCGAGCCGCGATGCTTCGCCAGCGCTTCGAGGTCGAGCACCTGCAGGCCCTCGGCCGCGAGTGCGTCGAGAAGTCGGCTCTTGCCGGAGCCTGTGAGGCCGCACACGACCTCGAAGCGCAGCCGCGAAGGCAGCGCGTCGAGCTGCGCGATCACGTGCCGGCGCCACGCGCGGTAGCCGCCGTCGAGCTGGACGGCGCGCCAACCAATCTCGTTCAGCATGTGCGTCAGCGAGCGGCTGCGCTGGCCGCCGCGCCAGCAGTAGACCACCGGCGCCCAGCCGCGCGGCATCGCCGCGAACGGACCTTCGAGCATCGCAGCGATATTGCGCGCGACGAGCGCCGCACCGGCGCGCTTGGCGGCGAAGCCCGATTCCTTCGCGTACATCGTGCCGATCCGTGTGCGCTCGTCGTCACCGAGCACCGGCCGGTTCTCGGCGCCGGGAACGTGATCCTCGGCGAACTCGGAGGGCGTGCGCACGTCGACCCGATCCGGATACGCCGCGAGCGCGTCGACGGTAATCGTGCGGCCGTCTGGCGGGCGCACCGGGGCGTCCCGCGGCGAAGCGTCGCTCATCGCGGCTTCGCGAGCAGCGGCGCGAGCACGGGCCACACGTTGTCGAGGAGCATCGCTTGTGCCGCTACGGTCGGGTGGATCCGGTCGGGCTGAAACCATTCGTTCGACTCGCCGAAGCCCGCGAACAGGAACGGCACGAGCGCCGCGCGGTGCCGCTGCGCGACCTCGCCGAACAGCGCGTCGAACTCGCGCGTATAGGCAGGACCGTAGTTGGGCGGCAACCTCATGCCGACGAGCAGGGTTCGGCCGCCGGACTTCCTCACGTCGCCCAGCATCGCGTCGAGGTTGTCCTTCACGGCCTTGAGGCTGCCACCGCGCAGGCCGTCGTTGCCGCCCAGCTCCACCAAGACGACCGCCGGCTTGTGCTGCGCGAGGAGCGCCGGCAAGCGCGCGCGGCCGCCTGCAGTCGTGTCGCCCGTGACGCTCGCGTTGACCACGCGAAACGGAAGGCGCTGCGCGTCGATGCGCGCGGCCAGGAGGTCGACCCATCCGGTACCCTTGGGGAGTCCGTATCCTGCGGAGATCGAATCGCCGACGACGAGCAGCACGGCGGGCGCCGCAGCGGCGCGCGCGCCCGCCGCGATCAGCGCGATCGCGAGCAGGGCGAGGGCGATCGCGGCGAAACGTGGGTGCGAAGGATGGTGCGGCATCGACGTCGGCACTGCATGCGGCAAGCGGGGATTGTAGTGGGACTCGGCGCTCCCGGCAAAACGTGCGTTCGCGCTCGCCGCGCTCTCGCCGCGGCGTAGAATTGCGAGTTCGCGAGGTACCCATGGATGCAGCCCGGTCCGCGGCAGCAGGCGACGCCGCCAAGGCGCCGGCGGTCAGCGTCGTCCTGTCGACCTACAATCGCAGCAACGTCCTTTCGTACGCGATCGAGAGCGTCGTCCGGCAGACACGGAGCGACTGGGAGCTCATCGTCGTCGGCGACGGGTGCACCGACGACACGGCGGAGGTGGTCGCGCGTTTCGAGGATCCCCGCATCCACTTCGTCGACCTGCGTCCTCGCGTGGGCGACCAGTCGGGGCCGACCAACGCGGCGATCGCACTCGCCCGCGGCCGGTTCATCGCGCTTCTCAATCACGACGATTTCTGGTTTCCCGATCACCTCGCGCGAGCGCTCGAGACACTGGACGAGACGGGTGCGGACCTCACGTTCACGCTGCAGCTCGAGGCCGACCCGGACGGACGCTGGCGCGTCAATGCGACGTATCCGGACGGCGGCTTCGATCCGATCGTGCATCCGAACGCGAGCACGTGGATCTTCCGGCGCGAGCTTGCCGAGAGACTCGGACCGTTGCGGCATCGCAACCACGTCTACACGTATCCGACGCGCGACTGGCTGTGGCGCGCGTACAAGAGCGGCGCTAAGTTCGCGGCCTCGCCGGCGGTTACGGTGCTCGTCGTCTCGGCGACGACGCGCCGCAACGTCTACGCCGAGCGGCAGTGGCGCGAGCACGAGGATCTGTGGCGGGCGATGTGCGACGATTCGCGCTTCCGCGAGCAGAGGATCACCGAGGCTTGGCTCCACCCCAAGCCCACGCATCTCAAGATCCTGGGATTCGGCGTGCTGCTGCGCGCGCTCGCGCAGCGCGGCATCGGGCGCCTCGCGCAAGCGATCGGAATCGATCCGGAAATCGTCTACTGCTATTATAAGTTTCCTCGGCGCTGGGGCTTCCTGCCGGAGCGCGGCGCGGTGATCCGGGAGCTGTATCGCCGCCGCGGACTCGCCGAGGCGGTGGGCACCGCCGCGGACGCGCCTTGCCCTGGATGCGCCCACTCCGATCCCACGACCGAGCCCCCCAATGAGCGCTCCGATCCCCGTGTCGAAACTCGATGACGCTCTGGCTCCGCGGGGAGGCGCGCTGCGGGGAGCGAAGCGGGACGCACAGAGCATCACGGCCGACTGGCAGCCGCTGCAGCCGCTGATCGACGGGGTCGTCGTGCGCGAAGTGCGCAACGTCATCAAGGACAACGGCTACCTGACCGAGGTCTGGCGCGAGGACTGGGGTCTCGACGCGCTCGATGTCGCGCAAGTGTTCCAGGTCGTGCTGGAACCGGCCGCCATCTCGGCGTGGCACGTCCATCAGCACGCGACCGACCGGCTCTTCGCGAATCACGGCCAGCTCAAGCTCGTGCTGTTCGACGCGCGGGCCGGATCGCCGACGGAGGGGCGGATCAACGTGTTCCGCTGCGGCACGGCGCGACCGATGCTTGTCGTCGTGCCGCCGGGCGTGTGGCACGGCGTGCAAAACATCGGCGCGAGCCCCGGATCGCTCTTGAATCTGCCGGATCGTGCCTACGCGTACGAAGCGCCGGACCACTGGCGCGTGCCGCCGGACAGCGACCAGATTCCGTACTCGTTCGCGACGGGACCGGCCGGCACCGTCGATCCCGGCCGAATTTGATTCGCGCCGCCTGTCTCCCGCATTCGCGCGCGTTGGACGCCTCCGCCGGCGTTGGCCGCGCGGGTCGCACCATCGCCTGACTGCTGCTCGTTGGGTCTTCCATGTCCGCTCCGATTCTGCGTGCCCACAGCCTTACCAAGATCGTGACGAGCGGGGACGCGCCGCTTACGATCCTTGACGACGTGAGCTTCCACGTCGATTCGGGCGCGGCCGTCGCGATCGTCGGCGCCTCCGGATCGGGGAAGACGACGCTGCTCGGATTGCTCGCCGGGCTCGATCGGCCGACGACGGGCGAAGTCTGGCTCGACGGCGTTGCGCTCGGGACGCAGGGCGAGGACGCGCTCGCCGCATTGCGCCAGCGCCTCTTGGGCTTCGTATTCCAGTCGTTCCAGCTCCTGCCCGCACTGACGGCGCTCGAGAACGTGATGCTGCCGCTCGAGCTTGCGGGTGCAGCGGACGCGACGGCGCGCGCCGCCGAGTGGCTCGACCGCGTCGGGCTTGCGCGCCGGCGAACGCACTATCCGAAGCAGCTCTCCGGCGGCGAGCAGCAGCGCGTCGCAATCGCACGCGCGTTCGCAGGCGAGCCCAAGCTCTTGATGGCCGATGAGCCGACGGGCAACCTCGACAACGCGACGGGCGCCGAAGTCGCCGACCTGATGTTCCGGCTGAACCGGGAGCGCGGCACGACGTTGCTTCTCGTTACCCACGACGCGGGGATCGCGTCGCGCTGCGCGCGGCGCGTGTCGCTCGCCGCCGGCCGCCTGGTCGGCGACGATCCGGCCGCGCCGGGCTCCTGACCGCATGACCGCGCTCCGGCTTGCGTTGAGGATGCTCCTGCGCGACGCGCGCGCGGGCGAGCTCACGGTGCTGATCGCCGCGATCGTGCTGGCGGTCGGCAGCGTGGGCACCGTCGCGTTCTTCGCCGATCGCGTCAAGACCGCGCTCACACGGCAGGCGAATCTATTGCTCGGCGCCGACGTGCTCGTCTCGGGCGATCGCCCCCTGCCCGATTCGCTCGCCGACGAGGCGCGCCGCCGCGGACTCGCCGCCACGCCCGCACTCAGATTCAATAGCATGGTGCAGCGCGAGGGTGCCGATCCCGCCGCCGGCGCCGTGCTGGCCGACGTGAAGGCGGTCGCGTCCGGCTATCCGCTGCGCGGCGCGGTCATGCTGGTCGATCCCGCGACGCCCGACGGCGTGCGCGCATCCGGCATTCCGCCGCCAGGAAAGGCGTGGCCCGATGTCCGGCTCGCAGCGCGCCTCGGCGTGAAGTCAGGCGACCGGATCAGCGTCGGCGAGGCGAGCCTCGAGGTCGGTGCCGTGATTGTGCAGGAGCCCGAAGTGGCGAGCGGGCTGCTCGCCATCGGCCCGCGCCTCGTGATCAATCTGGACGACGTGCCGGCGACGAACCTGCTCCAGCCCGGCAACCGCGCGACGTGGCGGCTGCTCGTCGCCGATCTTGCCGATCGCGACCGGCTCGGTCCCTATCTCGATTGGCTCAAGACCGAGCTCAAGCCCGGGCAGCGAATGGAGAACGTGCGCGATCTGCGGCCCGAGGTTCGCCAGACGCTCGACCGGGCCGACCGCTTCCTCGGGCTCTCCGCGCTCGTCGCGGTCGTGCTCGCGGCGGTCGCGATCGCGCTCGCCGCGTCGCGCTACCTGCGCCGTCATCTCGACACCGCGGCGATGCTGCGCTGCTTCGGCGCCTCGCGTGGCCGCACGCTCGCGCTCTTCGTGCTGCAGTTCGCGGCGGTCGCGTTGGTCGCGAGCGCGGCCGGGATCGTGCTGGCACTCGCGGGCCAGCAGCTCCTTGCCTCGCTGCTCACGTCGATCGCCACCGGAGACCTTCCCGCGCCAGGCATCGCACCCGCGCTTGCCGCGTTCGGGACCGGCATTCTGCTTCTGCTCGGATTCGCGCTGCCTCCACTGATTGCACTCGCCGGCGTGCCGCCGCTGCGCGTGCTGCGACGCGACCTGCCGCGACCGCGACCCGGCGGCCTCATCGCGTATGCGCTCGGCGCGTGTGTCATCGCCGCGCTGATCGGCTGGCAGGCGCAGGATGCGAAGACCGGCACGATCGTCGTCGCTGGCATTGGCGGGCTGCTCGCGGCGGCGGCGCTCGCCGCGTGGCTCCTGATCGCGTTGCTGAAGCGGCTGCCGCAGCGCGGCGTCACGTGGCGCTTCGGCCTTGCGAACTTGCGCCGGCGGCCGCTCGCGTCGAGCCTGCAGATCGGCGCGCTCGCCCTCGGGCTGATGGCCCTGCTGCTCCTGACCGTCGTGCGCGGCGACCTGCTGTCGAACTGGCGCGCGAGCCTGCCGCCCGACGCGCCGAACCATTTCCTCGTGAACGTGCTGCCCGATCAGGTCGATGGCGTACGTGCAGCGCTGAAGGCGGTGACCGGCACCGACACGAAGCTCTATCCGATGGTTCGCGGGCGCATCGTCGCCGTCAACGGCGAGCCCTTCGACACGACGAAGTTCGACACGCAGGCGCGCCGTCTCGCCGAGCGCGAGTTCAATCTGTCGTGGGCGACCGAGTTGCCGAAAACCAATCGCGTGACGGCGGGCAAGTGGTTCGGTGCAGCGACGGGAACCGAGGCGGGCCTGTCGATGGAGGAGGGGATCGCGGAATCGCTGAAGCTCAGGCTCGGCGATGCGCTCACGTGGGATCTCGCAGGCACGGCCGTCACCGCGAAGATCACCAGCCTGCGCAAGGTCGAATGGGACAGCTTCCGGCCGAACTTTTTCACGTTGTTCGCACCAGGCGTCCTCGAGGAGATGCCGCAGACCTACCTGGGTGCCGTGCGTGCGCCGGAGGGTCCGGGATCGGGCGCGTGGCTGTCCGCGCTGGTGCAGCAGTACCCGAACGTGCTCGCGATCGACGTCGGCGAGATCATCCGGCAGATCCAGACGATCATCGAGCAGGTCGCGCGCGCGGTCGAGTTCGTGTTCCTGTTCACGCTGGTGGGCGGGCTGCTCGTACTGCAGGCGGCGATCGCGGCGACGCAGGACGAGCGCCGCTTCGACGCCGCAATCCTGCGCACGCTGGGTGCCTCGCGGGCGCAGCTCCGGGCGGCGCAGATCGCCGAATTCCTCGTTTTGGGCGCGGTCGCGGGACTGCTTGCCGCGGCGGGCGCAACGACGGTCGGCTATGTGCTCTCCGATCGCGTGTTCCAGATTCCGTTCGCGTGGAATCCGCTCGTGTGGATCTACGGCTGCGTCGGCGGCGCGGCCGCCGTCGCGCTCGCGGGGTGGCTCGGCACGCGCGGCACGGCGCGGCAGCCGCCGCTCGCGGTCATCCGTCAACTCGGCTGACCCTCCGACCTAGGGTGAGCGGTGCATCGGAGGTCGCTCTGGCAGTCTTTGTGCGGCGTTGACGTGGCGCGATACGGCGCGTTAGATTGGCCGCAACACGATCGAGGAGCTGCTCTGGCCACTGTTCGCTATCTCGTCAAGGACGTCGATGCCGCGGTCGCGTTCTATTCGGCGCTGGGTTTCGTGCTGGCTGATCGATGGGGCCCGCCATTTGCGGTGATGAAGCTTGGAGACCTTACGCTTTGGGTCAGCGGTCCCGGAACCTCGGCATCGAAAGCGCTGCCCGATGGCTCGCAACCGCATTCCGGAGGCTGGAATCGATTCGTGGTCGAGGTCGCGGATATTGACGCGGCAATAAGCGATCTGACCGCCAAGGGCGGGCGTTTTCGCTCTGCGCCGATCCAGGGGCCTGGCGGCCGTCAAGTGCTCTGCGAAGACCCGTCGGGAAATCCAATAGAGCTTTTCGAGGCGCGAAAGGTCGGACACGGGTCGTCTGGATCGGAGTAAGCACCATGGAATCCCAAGCGGCGCGTGCTGAAGTGTTCAAGTCCCTTCACGCCAGGCCGGGCCTGTTCGCGATTCCCAATCCGTGGGACGCGGGCTCGGCCAAGATACTTGAGGCCGTTGGATTCGAAGCACTTGCCACCACGAGCGCCGGCTTCGCCTATTCCATCGGCCGGCCCGACGCCGAAGGCGCGATCAGTCGGGCCGAGACGCTTGCGAACGCGAGCGCGATCGCCGGGGCGACGTCCTTGCCTGTCTCCGCCGATCTCGAAAACGGCTTCGGCGACGACCCCGAGGCCTGTGCCGAAACGATTCGGCTGGCTGCTGCCGCGGGACTCGTGGGCGGGTCGATCGAGGACGCGACCGGACGTCGCGACGACCCCATCTATCCGTTCGGATTGTCCGTCGAACGTGTCAAGGCCTCGGTGGAAGCCGCACGCTCGTTGCCCTTTCCTTTCGTGCTGACGGCCCGAGCCGAGAATCTGATCCACGGACGCCCCGACGTGCCCGATACGATCCGTCGCCTAGTCGCCTTTGCCGATGCGGGAGCCGACGTCCTCTACGCGCCCGGCCTGAGGACGCGCGAAGAGATCGAGGCCGTTGTCCGAGCCGTCGCGCCCAAGCCCGTGAATGTCGTGATGGGTCTTTCCGGACCGTCTTTCTCGCTCGACACGCTCGCAAGCCTGGGCGTCAAGCGGGTCAGTCTCGGCTCGTCATTGGCGCGCGCAGCCTATGGCGCGTTCCTGCAAGCCGCACGCGAAGTCAAGCTGAAGGGAACTTTCGACTTCGCGCGCCAGGCGGTCCCGTACGTCGAAATCAACGCGATGTTCAAGATGTAATTACCGTCCGATCCGAGGAGTCGCCATGCCTCTCGTCACCCTCACGGTCCGCAAGCCGAAGTCGGGCGCTTTCAAGACCACGGTGCTCGACGCCGTGCACGCCGCGCTCGTCTGTTCGGGCGTGCCGGCGGCTGACAGGTTTCAACGGGTCATCGAGCTCGACGGCGACGACTTCCGCTTCGATCTTTCGTACCCCGACGTTGCGACCAAGCGCAACGAAGACTTCGTGCTCATCGAGATCCTGTGGTCAGTCGGGCGCAGCGTCAAGGTGAGAAAGAAGCTCCTCGAAGAGCTTTCGGCGAGTCTCGATGGCGCAGGCTTCGACATGGAAAACGTGATGATCTGCTTCAAGGAGACCGCGTGGGAGAACTGGTCATTCGCGGGCGGACGCCTTATCCACGCATGAGGCGTGGCGATGCGCTGCGCCCGGACCCCGCAAAGGCAGGCGGCGGCGCCGTGCTACTTGCCGGCGAGCGTCGACTCGCGCGCGAGGAGCCGGGCGGTCAGCACGAGCGCAAGCGCCGCGAGCGCGAGCGGCGCGGCGTACGACTCGAGCAGACCGAGCAGCGGCAGCGCCTCGCCGCGCAGCGCCTTCGACAGCAGCGAATACTGACCCGACACGGGGATCCAAAGCAGCCAGTCGGGATCCTTGCGCTGCAGGAACATCGGCAGGAACGGGATGATCGCGACCAGCGTGAGCAGCAGCGAGAGGTTCGCCTGGGCTTCCTTGAAGGTGCGCCCGCGGGCGCCGACGTAGAGCAGGACCGCCGGCATCAGGAGAACTAGGGGAGCCAGCACGATCAGGAAGCGGGCGAGCTCGGTCGCGCTGAAGAGGAACGGGATGCCCACCGCCGGCAGCGGCGCGAAGCGCAGCGTGAGATAGAACCCGCCGAGCGTCAGCGCGACGACCGTTACGTCAAGCGCGACGACCGCGGCCCACTTGCCGGTCCCGAGCTCCAGCGGGCGCACCGGCGTGGTCAAGAGCGGCTCGAGCGACTGCCGCTCGCGCTCGCCTGCGGTCGAGTCGAGCGCCGCCGCGAGCCCGCCCATCAGCGCCGCGAAGAGCCCGTAGTAGGCGACGAGGAAGAGGACGATCGAGCCCGAGCTCTGCGGCGTCGCGAGGTCGTGCGCCTCGACCTCGAGCGGATTCGCGACGTCGGGCGACACGCCGCGGAGCACGAGCCGCGCGCGTCCCCATTCGCGGTTGTAGGCTCGAAGGAGCGCTTCGGTGTGCTCGATCGACGCTCGCGCGCGGTCGCGCGAGCGGTCGTAGGTGACACGCACGATGCCCGGCTTGCCGAGCGCGACATCCTCGGCGAACCGCGCGTCGATGTCGAGGGCCACGTCGAGGTCGCCGTCGCGCACGCGCGCATCGAAGTCGGCCGGCGCCGCCGTTATCACGACCTGTTGCCGCGCGAGGAAAGCGATGAGCGCGGGTGCGTGCTCCGCACCGGCGACCGGCAGGACGAGATCGCGCGACTTGCCCGATTGCACGGCAACGACGTAGAGCATGAGCACGAGAAAGGCCGGCCCGAGCAGCGCCGGCATGAGCGTCACGAGTGCCGTGCGTCGATCGCGCAGCGTGTCGACGACCTCCTTTCGCGCGACCGTCGCGACGCGAGCGAGCGCCCTTCTCACGCTGCGAGCCCCTCGCCAGTGCCGAGGAGCGAGACGAACGCGTCCTCGAGCGATGCGGCGCCGGATTGCGCGACGAGCTCCGTCGCGGTTCCCGTGGCCACGACCCGCCCGCGCCCGAGAATCACGATGCGGTCGCAGAGCGCGGTGACTTCCTGCATCACGTGTGAGCTGAAGAGCAGGCACTTGCCGCTCGCGCGGAGCCGGCGCAGGAGCTCGCGCAGCGCGCGCGTGCTGATGATGTCGAGCCCGTTGGTCGGCTCGTCGAGGAGCAGTGTGTGCGGGTCGTGGACGAGCGCGCGCGCGATCGCGATCTTCATCCGTTCGCCCTGCGAATAGCCCTGCGCGCGGCGGTCGGAGACGTCGCCGAAGCCGAGCACGCCGATCAGTTCGTCGATGCGCGTTTCGAGCGCGGAGCCCGAGAGCCCGTGCAGCGCGCCGAAGTAACGGATGTTCTCGCGCCCGGTGAGTCGCGGATAGAGGCCGCGCGCGTCGGAGAGGACGCCGATGCCGCGGCGTACGGCGATCCGGTCGGCGACGACGTCGTTGCCGTCGATGGTCGCGCGCCCCGCATCCGGCAGCATCAGCGTCGCGAGCATCCGCAGGAGCGTGGTCTTGCCCGCGCCGTTCGGCCCCAGCAGTCCTGTGATCATCCCGTCGTGCGCCGTGAAGGAGACGTCCGCGATGGCCTTTACTTCGCCACGCGGACCGAACGCCTTCGCGAACCCGTCGATCGCGATCACCGCGCACCCAGCCGGTCGGGCCACGGTATCGGCGCTTCGCTGGACTCGAGGCGCGCGATGCAGGTCGCGGGAAGCGACGCGAACGTCGGGTCGTCGAGGAACGATGCGATGAGCCGCGGGGCGCACACGTGCGGCGAGACGATGTGGCCGAAGCCGCGCGCAACGATATGGCGACTGTGCGTGAGCGTGCGCGCGACTTCCGCACCGTTCGCGGGCGGCGTCACCGGGTCGAGCGCGCCGGAAAGGATCAGGATGGGCACGTCGCTCACGACGGGCTTGACTGCGTCGGCTGGCGCCTTGCCGCGCGGCCAGACGTCGCAGACGGCGAGCACTCGCTCGGCCAGTGCCTGCGAGCGAATGCCCGCGAGCGTCCGGCGGCCGTCCGCTGCAAGCCGCGGGACGTCCTCGGCGCACGTTACCGAATAGTGGAGCGCCGCGTTCATCTGCTCGGCCAGATTGCCGGCGACGAGCAGTGCGCCCGTGGCGAGCGGGCCATAGTCTCCGGCGGCCGCGCGCCCGATCACCTCCGGCAGTAGCGCCGCGAGCTCGGGCGCGTACGTGAGCGGCTGCAGCGCGGCGATGACATGCTCGAACGTGAGGTGAACCGTTTGCATGGAGCCGGTGCGCGGATCGGTGACGGCCACTTCGCGGCCGGTGGCGCCGAGCTTGCTCCGAATCGAGGCGAGCGCCGCCGCGGGATCAGGATGCGCCGCCCGGCATGCGGGCGAGCCCTTGCAGCTCTCGATGATGCGGTCGATCGCGCGGTCGCGCGCGGGCCAAATGTCAAAGCTCACGATCATCGACGGCGGTGCGACGCCATCCAGCACGATGCTGCGAACGCGATCCGGGTGCCGGCGCAGGTATTCGAGCGCCGCGCGCGTCCCGTACGAGCCGCCCCACAAGTTAATCATCGCGTAGCCCAGCGCCGCGCGCACCGCGTCGAGATCTTCGACCCAGGCGGCCGTCGTGTACTGTGCGGCGTCGACGCCTTGTGCGACCAGCTCCCTCGCGCACGCGGCCGCGCGAGGCACGATGTCGACGTCGAAGGCAGACTGGATGGTTTCGTCCTGTTTCAGCGCCGCGCACGTGAGCGGCGACGAGCGACCAGTTCCGCGCTGGTCGACGAGGACGATGTCGCGGTCCTT
Source organism: uncultured beta proteobacterium (assembly GCA_963830485.1). GTDB lineage: Bacteria > Pseudomonadota > Gammaproteobacteria > Burkholderiales > Casimicrobiaceae > CAIWHR01. Next base: position 30,987 of record CAWHNE010000021.1, on the reverse strand, counting down.
GCGCACGTCGGTCATCTGCCCCGCGAACGGACCGAGAAACGTCGCCGCCTGGCCCGGGCCGCCCGCGAGGATGAACAAGGGATCGGGTCGGGGGAGAGCGTGTTCGCCGTCAGCACCGCGACGGTCAGCGTGATCTTTCGTCCCTGCGGCGCGTCGCGATTCTCGGGAACCTCGAGCGTGCCGCACCGCGCGGCGACCGCGAGTCGCGGCAACCGGCATTCGGTGAGCTCGAGCGTGCGGTGCGCGGTTCCGCCGTCGGCGCCGCACGCCGCCATGCCGAGGCTCGTGATGGCGAGCGCGGCCATCGCACCGGCGCGGAAGAAGGCAATCATGGCGGCGGATGGTAGCAGAGCGTCGACGCCGGTCCGCGCCGGCAATCCGACGAATCGACCGGTCGCGGGGGCGAGCGGCACGGGTCCGCGCGCAATGCAGCGCCGATCTCGCGCCTTTGCGCTAGGATGGGCGCCCATCGGTGCCCGCTGTGTCGGGCGACCGACCCATCGGAATCACCGCCATGACCACGCGCGAGCTCGAACCCGGCATCGTCACCGACTTGACGAACCGCCTCACCTACGCGGGCTACCTGCGACTCGACCTGCTTTTGTCGGCGCAGCAGCCGCTGTCGGGCAGCGCGACGGCGCCGGCGCGGCACGACGAAATGATGTTCATCGTCCAGCACCAGACCTCCGAGCTGTGGATGAAGCTCGCGATCCACGAGCTCAAGGCTGCGCTCGCGTATGTCCGGCAGGATAGGCTCGACGCCTGTTTCAAGATCCTCGCGCGGGTCAAAGTCATCCAGAAGCAGCTCTTCGAGCAGTGGGCGGTGCTGGAGACGCTGACGCCGTCCGAATACGAGGCATTTCGCCCGGTGCTCGGCAGCTCGTCGGGCTTCCAGTCGGCGCAGTATCGGGCGCTCGAGTTCCTGCTCGGCAACAAGCAGGCCGCGCTCGTCGACGTGTTCCGCTACGACGCGGCGACGTACGCGGAATTGACCGCGATCCTTGTCGCGCCATCGCTCTACGACGAGTACCTGCGCCATCTCTCGCGGCGCGGGCTGCCGGTGCCGGTGTCGTGCGTCGAGCGCGACTGGTCGCAACCGTACCAGCGCAACCCGGATCTCGTCCCGGTGTTCAAAGCGATCTACGACGATCCGGAGCGCTGGTGGGACGCCTACGAAATGGCGGAGAAGCTCGTCGACGTCGAAGAATCGTTCCAGCTATGGCGCTTTCGGCACCTGAAGACCGTCGAGCGGACCATCGGCCACAAGACGGGAACCGGCGGCTCGTCGGGCGTCGCCTTTCTGCGGAAGGCGCTCGACCACACGTTCTTTCCCGAGCTGATCGACGTGCGCACGGTGATCGGCGCGAATGAGCGCGGCGGGCGAAGCCAAGGCCCGAGGACGCCCGCGTGAGCAGGGCGAAGCCAAGGAGCGAAGCTCGCGTCTGCGAACGCGGGCAGCGGCCGACCGTCGGGCGCGCCGAGAACAGGTGCCGGTGCGGAGGCCGCGCGTCGCCGCGCGATTGAGGTCGGCCGTTGGCCCAGCTTGTTGAATGCTTTCTGCGGTGGGAGAGACCGACGCGATGACGGCGGTGCCCTCGCACATGCGAATCGAGGCGGCCGTCGCTGCCCTCGGGGCAGGGCCGCTGACCGAAGACGCCGTGCGCGCGCACGTCACGCCGCTCTTCTCGCGCGTGCTCTCGGCGCAGCACGATCGCATCTATCTCGCCAACCACTCGCTCGGCCGCCCGCTCGACGCGACCGAAGACGACGTGCGCGAGGGGCTCGCGCTGTGGCCCGCGCGGCTCGGGCGACGCCTGGGACGCGTGGAACGACGAGATGTCCGCGTGGCGCAACCGGCTCTCGACGCTCATGAGTGCGCCCCGTCCCGACTGCGTCGTGCCCAAGACCAGTGCCGGGCAGGGGCTGCGCGCCGTGCTGAACGCGTACGACAATGTCTTGCGCGTCGTGGCGACGCGCGGCGAATTCGATTCGCTCGACGTGATCCTGCGCGAGTACGCGCATCGCGGCCGGATCGCGCTCACGTTCGTCGAGCCGCGTGCGGATGGCCTGTTCGCCGTCGACGACGTGCGTGCGGCGATCACGACAGGCACCGATCTTGTCGTCGTCTCGCAGACGATGTTCCAGACCGGGCAGATCCTGCCGGAACTTCGGGCGATCGTGGCGGACGCGCACGCCACCGGCGCGCGCGTCCTGCTCGACATCTATCACTCGCTCGGCGTGTTTCCGGTGGCCGTCGGCACGCTCGACGTCGACTTCGCGGTCGGCGGCAGCTACAAGTACCTCCGGGGCGGCCCGGGCGCGTGCTATCTCTACCTGCACCCGCGGCACCTCGATGCCGGCCTGCGCACGCTCGACACCGGCTGGTTCGCGAAAGCCGCGCCGTTTCGCTACGAGCGACCGGATCCACCACGCTATGCCGAGGGCGGCGACGCGTGGCTCGAATCCACACCGGCGGTGCTGCCGTTCTACCAGTCGCGCGCGGGGCAGCGCTTCGCGCTCGCGATCGGTGTCGCGCGGCTGCGCGCGCAGTCGCTCGCACTGCAGCGACGGCTCACCGCCCTGCTCGCGGAGCGAGGAATCGACGCCCAGGGCGGCAGCGAAGATCGCGGCGCCTTCGTCGTCGTGCGGCACCCCGAGGCGCGCGCGCTCGCCGCTGCGCTTGCGGCACGCGGCATCGTCACCGATGCGCGCGGCGAATGGCTGCGTTTGTGCCCGGACGTGCTCACCACGGACGACGAGCTCACGCGCGCGGCGGATGCGCTCGGGCACCTGCGGCGGCCTTCGCACGATTGACTGAATCGTCGGTCGGAGGGGTCGGCCGCTAGTCCTCGTCGTCGAGCCCCGGCAGGCCGCCGGCCGCCGGCTCGTCCTTGCGCGCCCGGTCGAGCTTCGCCTTCAGGCGCTCCGCCGCTCCGAAGAACGCGGCGCCGTCCTGCGGCGCGACCACCCGCATGAAAGGCGGCTGGAGGTCGCGCAGATAGGTCTGGCGGGCATTCCACGGCCGCAGCTCCGACTGCGCGAGCGTCTGGGCCGCGACCGCTGCGGCGCCCAGCCCGAAGACGACGGCGGCCTTGAGCCGGAGCCGCACGGGCGCGATCTCGCGCAGATGGAAGTAACACAGCCCGGCCAACATCATCCAGACGCCGACGTACGCGTAGTCGGCGAGCACGCGCGACGAGAACGCGAACGCGGCCGCGTCGACGAATTCATCGAACAGCGAGAATGCGAGGAGGGCGGTCAGCGCGATCACGAGGTGACGCTCGAAGTGCGACTGGCCGGCGAAGATCCGCGTGAGGATCGCCCACGCCGAAGTCCAGGCGAGGGTGAGGAAGACGAGGATCCCGAGCGGGAGCACGTAGCGCGCCGCCTTGCGCTCGGTCGTCTCTCCGAGCCACGCGAGAAACGTTTCGAGCGCGATCAACGCCGCGGCGAGCGCGAGCGCGCGGGGCCACGCGTGCGCGACCGGCACCGCCCTCCGCTCCGGCGCGACGGCGTGGCTCGCCTCGCGGATCCGGAGCGAGGGTGCGGCCGATCCGCAGCGGACGGTCGCCATCGACAACGACGCGCGTCTGCGGGCCCCGATCGCCCTCGTACAGTCCATTCGCGCTACCCAGATCCTCGGCGACGAGCCGGCTGTCGTCGCCGCGAAAGACGCGCAGATGCCGCGGCGCGACCGTGGGGTCGTCGACGACCACGTCGTTGTCGTAGGCGCGGCCGATCCGGGTCTCAGCGCCCTCGCAGCGGTGCCGCGCGACGACGTCGCCGTGCTTGCCCAGGATCTCGACCCAGATCACGGTCCGGCCTTCGCGGCGGCGGGGCCGGACGCCGACCAGCCGATCGCGCCCAGGAAGCTGCGGCCGAGCGCGAGGGCGTTGTCGTAGGTGACGCCGCGCATGTTGAGACGCGAGATCAGTGCCTCGCGGTCGCGATCCTGGGTCACCGCGAGAATCGAGACGTCGTAGAGCCCGTCGAGCTCGCGGTAGGCGCGGGCGCACCAGACGGCGCGCAGCACCGGGCGTGACCCGCCGTCGAAGGCGACGAAGTCTTCGTGGCAACGCTGCTGTGTCAGGCGCTTGCCGCCGAAGCCACCCATCCATGACGGCTGCACCTCGTGCGAAACGAAAGCCGCGAACTGGAAGGCGTTGAGGTCGACGCTTCGGGCGTGCGCATGCGTGAAGTCGACCTGGCCCGTCGTGAGATCGCCGGCAATGAAGAGCGAGGTCCGCGTGCTGCACTGTGTCGTGTCGAGGATCGCCCGCGGTTTCGGCGTCGCGTCGGCGTTGGTCCGCGCCCAACAGTTGAGCCATGGCACCGCGCTCTCCGGAGCGCGCCACGGACCGAACGTCGCTGGGCGGAAGCCCTTGTCGGCGACGGCCTGAACGAGACCCGCCTGCCAGACGGTGAGCTGGCGCGTGATCTCGGCGCGCGCGTCCTCGGGCGTGAGTGGCGCGTTGCGCCGCGCCTTCTCGACGAGCGCTGCGGCGTCCCGCGCGGGCACGAGGAAGCTCACGAGCTCACCGCGCATCTGCTTCGCGACGTTCACGCCGGCAATGCGTCCGTCGACCGTCACCGTCGGGCCGCCGCTCATGCCGGGATTCAACGCCCCCGAGAAGTGCAGCCGCTCGTTGTAGCTGTAATCGACGAGGCCGTTGTACGTGCCCTCGACGATGCCGAATCCCAGGTCGAGCGGATTTCCCATCGCGAACAGGCGCTCCCCCTTGGGCAGCTTGCCGGCGAGCGCGCGCGGCTCGAACTCGAAGAACGTCGCCGCCGGCTTGTCGAGGCGCACGACGGCGAGGTCGTTGACGACGTCGATCGCCTGCAGCACGAGCGGTCCTCGCGTGCCGTCGGGCGCCATGTATTCGAGGCGGTACGTCGAAGGCTCGAGCGCGTACTGCGAGACGACGTGGTAGTTGGTGAGCGCAAGCCCGTCGGCGGTGACAGCGAAGCCGGAGCCCAGCGACGACTGGCGGTCCGCGCGATCGACGAGCGTCCGGATCTGCAGCAGGCGCGGCTTCGCCGCTTCGTAGATCGACTCGGCGGCAGACGAGATCGGCGCCGGCGTTGGGATCGGCGGCGCTGGCGCGGCCGGCTGCGCCGCGACGGTCGCGGCGAGAACGAAGGCGAAGAGACCGCGCCACCGAAGCATGAGCAAGCTAGACGTTGCGCGTGATGAACGTGACGAGCGCGACCAGCGCCAGCACGAAGATGAGCGCCGAGACGAGTCCCACGATCACGACGTGCAGCGGTTTGATCGTCACCGCGTCCCGCCGCATGTCCTTTCCCTTGCGCACCCCGAAGAAGCTCCAGAAGACGGCGCGCGCCACCTGCGCGAGCGTCGCGGTCGGCGGCCTCGGTCCTGGCCGGTCGGGTTCGGGATTCGTCATCACGGAGGTAACCGGCGGCGGAGTGCGCGCTGCGCGGAAGGGTCTCGCTGATGGTAACACCCGCGCGCGTGGGCCCGGTGCATCCAGCCGGCGCGCGCGCTCGTACACGGGGATGCAGCCGACGTGGCCGCCAACTCCGGGAGACCCCGATGACCGTCCGCATTGCCCGCTTCTACGTGCCGTTCCTGCTCGCGTTCGCACTTGGCGCCTGCCAATCGATGATGGCCCCGCCGCCGCAGAAGTCGCTCTACGACCGGCTGGGCGGCACGCCCGCGATCACGGCCGTGGTCGACGATTTCGTCGCGAACGTCGCGGCCGACAACCGCATCAACGGCTTCTTCGCGCGCACCGACATTCCGCGCCTGAAGAAGCTCTTGGTCGAGCAGATATGCGCCGGCACCGGCGGCCCGTGCACGTACACCGGACGCAGCATGCAGGCCGCGCACAAGGGCATGAACATCACGGACGCGCAGTTCAACGCGCTGGTCGACGACCTGCAGAAGACACTCGTCAAGTTCAAGGTGCCCGAGAAGGAACAGGGCGACCTGCTTGCAGTGCTGGGCCCGATGAAGCCGCAGATCGTCGGGCAGTAGCGGCGCGAGCGGCTCGCCGGGGCCCCGGGCGCGAAGCGCCGAGGGGGAGCGAGCGATCGCGAGTCGCCGCAAGCGGCCGACAGCTCGAAGCAGCGATCAGTCGAGGCGGTGCTGGAGGCCGCGGCGCGAGCGGCTCGCCGGTTCGGCCTCCGTGCTGCCAGTGCATTTCGTCGCGCCTAGGGGGTCGGCCTCCGAACGCGCTCCCGATCGCTCGCATCCCCAAGCGAGCTTGGGGCCCCTGCTCGCCGTTCGCGCGTTCCCCCGGGCGCGAAGCGCCGAGGGGGAGCGAGCGATCGCGAGTCGCCGCAAGCGGCCGACAGCTCGGCACAACGATTTGACAAGGCAGAGCGGAGGCCGCGGCGCGGCCGGCGGCGCGGCAGATCAGGCGCTGCCGGTCGTGTCCTCGCCGAAGCGCTCGCGGATCTTGCCCTCGTCGAGCTCGCCGAAGGTGTACGACGCTTCGAGCCACATCACGTTGATGATGCCGAAGGCGAGCGCGGCGCCGACGCCCAGGATCCACGTGAAGTACCACATGATGCACCTCCCGTTCAGTAGAGCGCGGAGCCGCCCTCGCGCACGTGGCGCTCGGTGACCTTGCCGCGCATCACCCGGTAGGCCCACGAGGTGTACGCAACGATCAGCGGCAGGAAGATCAGCACGACCCAGAACATGATCTGCAGCGTGCGGTGGCTCGACACGGCGTCGTAGATTGTCAGGCTGCTTCTTGGGTCGCTCGACGAAGGCATGATGAACGGAAAGAGTGCGAAGCCCGCCGTCAGTACCACGCCGGCGACCGCGATGGAAGACAGCACGAACGCGAGCAGCGCATGACGCGCTGAGGCGGCCGCGAGCGCGAGGAGCGCGCCGCCGATCGCCGCGATCGGCGCGGCGGCGGTCCACGGATGGAGCGCATGATCGCGCAGCCAGCTTCCCGGTCCGTGCACGACGGTCTTGGCGAGCGGCACGAAGCTGGCGTTGCGCGACGGCATCGTCGCGATCGCGTAGCCGTCGATCCCGGTGACGATCCAGAGCCCGGCGCCGGCGAACGCGACGATGAACACGGCGCCCGCGACGCGCGCGGCGACCGTCGCGCGCCGCTGTACGGCACCCTCGGTGCGAAGCTGCAGGTACAAGGCGCCGTGCATCGTCAGCACGGCGAGGCTCACCACGCCGGCGAGCAGGGCGAACGGGTTGAGGAGCTCGATGAACGAGCCGGTGTAGTGGACGCGCAGGTCCGCGTCGAAGTGGAACGGAACGCCCAGCAGCAGGTTGCCGAACGCGACGCCGAACACGAGCGCCGGCACCGTGCCGCCGACGAAGATGCCCCAATCCCACGCGTTGCGCCAGCGCGGGTCCGGCACCTTGCTACGGTAGTCGAACCCGACGGGGCGAAGGAAGAGCGCGAACAGGGTCAGGATCAGCGCGACGTAGAAGCCGGAGAACCCGGCGGCGTAGACGAGCGGCCAGGCCGCGAACGTCGCGCCGCCGGCCGTAATGAACCACACCTGATTCCCTTCCCAGTGCGGTCCGACCGAGTTCAGAACTACGCGACGCTCGTCGTCGGTGCGGCCGACAAACGGCAGCAGCGTGCCGATGCCCAGGTCCATGCCGTCCATGATCGCGAAGCCGACCAAGAGCGCGCCGACGATGATCCACCAGATCAGCTTGAGCGTCGCGTAGTCGAAGAGATAGATCACACGGCACCCTTCAATGGCTGAACGCCGGCCTCGAAATGGTAACGGCCTGTCCCGAGGGACGACGGCCCGAGGCGGGCGTACTTGAACATCAGGTAGAGCTCGATCGCGAGCAGTGCGGTGTAGAACGCGACGAACCCGGAGAGGCTGAACCAGACCTGGCCCGCCGTCACCGACGACACGGAAAGATACGTCGGCAGCACTTCGCTGATCGACCACGGCTGGCGACCGTATTCAGCGACGATCCAGCCGAGCGACATCGCGATCCACGGAAGCGGGATGCTCCACAGCGAAACGTGCATGAGCCAGCGGTTGTCGGCGAGGCGGCGGCGCGCGAGCACGATGAACGCAGCGGCGAACACGAACAGGAACCACAGGCCCAGGCCGACCATGATCCGGAACGACCAGAACAGCGGCGCGACGTTCGGAATCGTGTCCTCGACGGCGGCGCGGATCTGTTCCGGCGTCGCATCGACGACGTTCGGCGTGTACTTCTTGAGCAGGAGCCCGTAGCCGAGGTCGGGCTTGAGCTTCGTGAGCTCGGCCAGCGCCGCGGGCGAGCGATCGCCCGCCTTGAAGCGCTGTAGCGCAGCGTAGGCCAGCATCCCATTGCGGATGCGCGCTTCGTGCTCGCGCTTCAGATCCTTGATGCCGGTGACCGGCGTGTCGAACGAGCGCGTCGCAATCAGGCCCATGACCCAGGGGACTCTTGATCGCAAAATGCGTCTTCTCCGCAGCCTGGTCCGGGAGGCCGAATACGGTGAACGACGCCGGCGGTTTCTCGGTCTCCCATTCGGCCTCGATCGCGGCGAGCTTCACCTTCTGCACCTCGCCCGTCGAGTATCCCGACTCGTCGCCCAGCACGATCACCGAGAGCGCGGAGGCCAGCCCGAAGCCCGAAGCGACGGCGAACGAGCGGATCGCGAACGACGGATCGCGCCCGCGGAGCAGGTACCACGACGAGATCCCGAGCACGAACATCGAGGCTGCGACGTAGCCGGCGGCGACGGTATGCACGAACTTGGGACCGGCGACCGGGTTGAACAGCAGGTCGTAGAAGCTCGTGAGCTCCATCCGCATCGTCTCGGCGTTGAACTCGGCGCCCACCGGATTCTGCATCCACGCGTTGGCGATCAGGATCCACAGCGCGGAGAGGTTCGAGCCCAGCGCCACGAGGAAGGTGACGAGCAAGTGCTGGACCTTTGTCAACCGGCTCCAGCCGAAGAAGAACATGCCGACGAACGTCGACTCGAGGAAGAACGCCATCAGCCCCTCGATCGCGAGCGGCGCGCCGAAGATGTCGCCGACGTAGTGCGAGTAGTACGCCCAGTTGGTGCCGAACTGGAACTCCATCGTGAGCCCGGTGGCGACGCCCATCACGAAGTTGATGCCGAAGAGCTTCCCCCAGAACCGCGTCATGTCGCGGTAGATCTCCTTGCCCGTCATCACGTAGACGGACTCCATGATCACGAGGATCCACGACAGGCCGAGCGTCAGCGGGACGAACAGGAAGTGGTAGAGCGCCGTCGCGGCGAACTGCAGCCGCGAGAGGTCGACGACGTCAGCGGAGGGCATCGGGGCGTTCCGGCGGCGCCGGCGTGGCGAAGAGGTGCCGTTCGACGCGGTCCGGCGCGGCGCTCATCCGGGGGGCGATGGGTGCGCTGAAAAAGAGCGACCAGAGCACGAAGAGCGCCATCGCCTTGAGCACGAGGACGAGCGTCACGTCGCGTGCGAGCGGCGAGGCGCGCTTCCAGCGGGCCCGGCAGACGGCGACGAAGGATCGCATGGGCGGGGCGGGACGCGGCTTCCGACGGCGCAGCATAATGCCGCGGTGTGGTTCGGGCAACCGGGTCTTCGCGAGGGCCGCCTTTGCCGCGGCGACGGCTCGCCCGTGCGCAGGGCCTTGAATTTGGCGCAGAAAACCCTACCTAGCGTACTGCGATTGCAGGCGAGGAGTCCCGATGCGTTTTGACAAGCTCACGACAAAGTTCCAACAGGCGCTTGCCGACGCGCAGAGCATGGCGCTCGGCAACGACAACGGCTTCATCGAGCCGCCGCACCTCTTGTCCGCCCTCCTGAACCAGGAGGACGGCGGCACCGCGTCGCTGCTGTCCCGGGCGGGCGTCGCCGTGCCCAAGGTCAAGGCGGGGCTCGCGAAGGCGATCGAGCGACTGCCCAAGGTCGAGGGGCAGGGCGGTGAGATCACGGTTTCGCGTGACCTCGGCAACCTGCTCAACCTGACCGACAGGATAGCGGTCAAGCGCGGCGACCAGTTCATCGCGAGCGAGCTCTTCCTGCTGGCACTCGCCGACGACAAGAGCGAGACCGGCCGGCTCCTCAAGGACAACGGCCTCACGCGCAAGGCACTCGAGGCGGCGATCGAGGCGGTGCGCGGCGGCGCCGGCATCGATACGCAGGAAGCGGAGGGCCAGCGGGAGGCGCTCAAGAAGTACACGATCGATCTCACCGAGCGCGCCCGCGAGGGCAAGCTCGATCCCGTGATCGGCCGCGACGACGAAATCCGCCGCACGATCCAGATCCTGCAGCGACGCACCAAGAACAATCCGGTGCTGATCGGCGAGCCCGGCGTCGGCAAGACAGCAATCGTCGAGGGTCTCGCCCAGCGCATCGTCAATGGAGAAGTGCCCGAGACGCTCAAGGGCAAGCGCGTGCTCTCGCTCGACATGGCCGCGCTCCTGGCCGGCGCCAAGTATCGCGGCGAGTTCGAGGAGCGCCTCAAGGCCGTGCTGAAGGACATCGCGGCCGACGCGGGCAAGACGATCGTCTTCATCGACGAGCTGCACACGATGGTCGGCGCCGGCAAGGCCGAGGGCGCGATCGACGCCGGCAACATGCTGAAGCCCGCGCTCGCACGCGGGGAGCTGCATTGCGTTGGCGCCACCACGCTCGACGAGTACCGCAAGTACGTCGAGAAGGACGCCGCGCTCGAGCGTCGCTTCCAGAAGGTGCTGGTCGACGAGCCGTCAGTCGAGTCGACGATCGCGATCCTGCGCGGCCTGCAGGAGCGATACGAGATCCACCACGGCGTGGAGATCACGGACCCGGCCATCGTCGCGGCAGCGGAGCTCAGCCATCGATACATCACCGATCGCTTCCTGCCCGACAAGGCAATCGACTTGATCGACGAGGCCGCGGCGCGGATCAAGATGGAGATCGACTCGAAGCCCGAGGCGATGGACAAGCTCGACCGCCGGCTGATCCAGCTGAAGATCGAGCGCGAGGCGGTGAAGAAGGAGAAGGACGAAGCCTCGAAGAAGCGCCTCGCCTCGATCGAGGAGGAGATCAAGCGCCTCGAGCGCGAATATGCGGACCTGGACGAAATCTGGCAGGCGGAAAAGGCGCAGGTCGAGGGCAGCAAGCACATCAAGGAGGAGATCGACAAGATCAAGCTGCAGATGGAGGACGCGAAGCGCAAAGGCGACTGGCAGCGGATGAGCGAGCTCCAGTACGGCAAGCTGCCGCAGCTCGAGGCGCAGTTGAAGAAGGCCGACCGCAAGCTCGCCAAGGACGAGGCGAAGAAGCCGCAGCTCCTGCGCACGCAGGTCGGCGCCGAGGAAATCGCCGAGGTGGTCTCGCGCGCGACCGGAATCCCGGTGTCGAAGATGATGCAGGGCGAGCGCGACAAGCTCCTGCAAATGGAAGTCGCGCTGCACAAGCGCGTCGTCGGGCAGGACGAAGCGGTCCGGCTCGTCTCGGATGCGATCCGGCGCTCGCGCTCGGGCTTGGCGGATCCCAACCGCCCCTACGGGTCGTTCCTGTTCCTCGGGCCGACCGGCGTCGGCAAGACCGAGCTTTGCAAGGCGCTCGCCGAGTTCCTGTTCGATTCCGAGCAGCACCTGATCCGCATCGACATGTCCGAGTTCCAGGAGCGGCACTCGGTCGCGCGACTGATCGGTGCGCCGCCCGGCTACGTCGGCTACGAGGAGGGCGGCTATCTGACCGAAGCGGTCCGCCGCAAGCCCTACAGCGTGATCCTGCTGGACGAGGTCGAGAAAGCGCATCCCGACGTGTTCAACGTGCTCCTGCAGGTGCTGGACGACGGCCGGATGACGGACGGCCAGGGCCGCACCGTCGACTTCAAGAACACCGTGATCGTGATGACCTCGAACCTCGGGCTCGCACAGGATCCAGCAGATGGCCGACGAGGGCGCCGACGAGGCGGTGGTCAAGATCGCGGTGCTGGCCGAGGTCAAGAGCCATTTCCGTCCCGAGTTCGTGAACCGCATCGACGAGATCGTCGTGTTCCACCCGCTGGGCGAGGCGCAGATCGCCGACATCGCGCGCATCCAGCTGAAGGCGCTGGAAGCGCGGCTCGCGAAGCTCGAGATCCGGCTCTCGGTCTCGGACGCGGCGCTCAAGGCCGTCGCGGCGGCAGGCTTCGACCCGGTCTACGGCGCGCGGCCGTTGAAGCGCGCGATCCAGCAGCAGATCGAGAATCCGCTGGCGAAGGAGATCCTGGGCGGCGGCTACGGCCCCGGCGACACCGTGAAGGTCGGCGCGACCGGCGGCGAGATCACGTTCGCGAAGGGCTGAGCCCTTCGCCGCGCGCGTCAGTGGCTTGGGGGATCGGCCGGGCCCTCGTCGCGAAGGCGGTAGGCCTGCCCGACGAGACTCACGAGGACGCCCGTCGTCCAGCCGAACGCGAAGAGACCGGAGATCGCGATCATCGGCCCCATCAGGCGCCATGCGTGGGGGAGCATGCCCTCGGCGTAGCCGAGCGTCGTGTAGGTGCCCGCGACGTAGTAGAACGCGTCGCGGAACACGGGCACTGCGTCGAGGCCGACCAGCACCACCGCCCAGACCAGGATCTCGATCAGGTGCGTCGCCAGCATCACGACGATCGTGGCCGCGAAGAAGGCTGTCCGACGCCGGTGTCGCGGGACCGGTAGATCCGCGTGCCGCGGAGCTGGAACGCGCGCTGCACGGCGTACATGCCGACGCCGTGAATGAACAGCGTCGCGAGGAGCGGCAGCGTCCCGAGCAGAATCTCGAGCGCCGGCGTTCCTCCGCCCATCACGTCTCCGTGCGGCTCCGCGGCCGCTTCGCCGCGGATTCTGCCACACGCGGATGGCCCGGGCGGAGTGCGTCAGTAGTACGGTGCGAAACGCCGATCGCCGTCGGCCGCGCCGATGGAGGCGAGCCACCCGGCGAGACGACCCCCGAACCCCGGCTTCCCGGGGTGGTGGTGAAGCTCGGTGACGTGGCGGGCGAGCACGCACACCGTCGCCGCCCCTTGCGCCTCGACCAGCGTAAGCCCGCCGCGGTCGATCGTGAACGTGTCGCCGGGCGTAAGCACGACGTCGCGCACGTCGTCCTCGAGCGTGAGCCACAGCGTGCCGCGCGTCACGCGCAGCGTCGTGCCCCGGGCGCCGTCGAGTTGCACCAGCTCGCCGGGCGCGAGATCCCAGATCTTCGTGTATCCGTCGCAGGCCATGTCAGGCTCCTTGATGCGTATAATGCATGCGAAGCGGGTCGCCGCAGGGGTCTTTCCGCCTCGCCCCGGTCCCCGGATGCGCTCGGGGATGACCCGAATTCTGGGGGCGGCCGCGAGCGCGCTCAAACGGTCAATCCGAATGCCTCGCATGAATTGCACGCATGCATAAGACCTTGCGGCGACTGCCCTCCCTCGACTTCCTCAAGGGCTTCGAGGCCGCGGGCCGCCTGCTCTCGTTCACGCGCGCCGCCGAGGAGCTGTTCCTCACGCAGTCGGCGCTGTCGCGGCAGGTGCAGGCGCTCGAAGACGCGCTCGGCGTGCCGCTCTTCGAGCGCCGGCACCGCGCGCTCGTGCTCACGCCCGCCGGTCACGCGTTCCATCGCGATGTCACCGCGGCGCTGAACGCGCTCGCTGCAGCGGCCGACGCCGCGCACGGCACGGTGCGTACCCCGGGCGTCACGTTGTCGACGACCGTGTCGTTCGCGTCGCTGTGGGTGATTCCGCGGCTGTCGGCGTTTCGCACGCGGCACCCGGACACCGAGGTCTACATCTCGGCCGACGACCGCCTCGTCGACCTCGGGCGCGGCGAGGTCGACATCGCGGTCCGCTACCTGCCCGATGCGAAGGCGCCCGAGGGTGCGGTGCGCCTGTTCGGCGAGCGGATGATGCCGGTCGTGAGCCCGAAGCTCGTCCGGCGCGGCGGCACGCCGCTCGCGACCCCCGCCGACCTCGCGCGTCACGTGCTCCTGCACCTCGACGATCCCGAGGGGCGCACGCCGTGGCTCGAATGGAGCGTCTGGCTGACCGCGAACGGGCAGCCCGGACTCAAGCCCGTCGGGTTCGCTGCGCTTCAAGCTCTACGATCAGTTGATTCAGGCGGCGGTCGCCGGGCAAGGCGTCGCGCTCGGCCGCGTGCCGCTGATCGCGGAACATCTGCGCGATGGCCGGCTCGTCGCGCCGTTCGCGAAGCGCTACGAGTCGGCGCGCGGCTACTACGCGGTCGTCGCGCCGCACGCGACGGAGCGCCCGGACGTCGTCGCGTTCGTCAGCTGGCTCGCCGACGAGGCGAGGCGCGAGGTCGGGCAGATGGCGCAGGCAGCGCCGAAACGCCGCAAGTCACGATGAGCGACGCGCACACTTCGCACGGCGCCGACGGCCTGCCGCCGTCGCCGTGGTTCGTGCGCTTCGCGCCGCTGGTCCCAGCGGGCGCGCGGGTGCTCGATCTCGCATGCGGTCAGGGGCGTCACGCGCGGCTGTTCGCAGGGCTGGGGTGCCGCGTGCTCGCGGTCGATCGCGATGCCACCGCGCTCGCGGCGCTTGCGAGTGCCATAGGCGTCGAGACGGCGGCGCTCGACCTGGAGACCGGAGCGTGGCCGCTCGCGGGCGAGCGGTTCGACGCGATCGTCGTCGCGAATTATCTGCACCGGCCCCTGTTCCCCCACCTCCTGGCCGCGCTCGCAGGCGATGGGACGTTCCTCTACGAGACCTTCGCCCGCGGCAACGAGGTCTTCGGCCGGCCGTCCAACCCTGCCTTTCTGCTCGAGCCCGGGGAGCTCCTTCGCGTGGTGGACGGGCGACTGGCCGTCGTCGCGTTCGAGCAGGGACGGGTCGACGAAGGCGGGCGGCGTGCGGTCGTGCAGCGGCTGGCCGCGGTCGGCGGCGGACGCGACGAGCCCGTCGCGCTGCCGTCTGTCGCCGAGGCGCGCTGAACCGGCCGGGCGGTTGCCGGTCGAATGCGCTAAAATTCGCTTTTTACCCGCAATGCCCATGTTGACCGGCAGCCTCGTCGCGATCGCGACGCCGATGTCCGAAGGGGGCGCCCTCGATCTTCCCGCGCTCGCCCGGCTCATCGATTTCCATGTCGAGAACGGAACCGCCGCGATCGTGGTTGTCGGCACGACCGGCGAGTCGCCCACCGTCGACGTCGACGAGCATTGCCTGCTCATCAAATCCGCGGTCGAGTTCGCGCGGGGCCGCGTCCCGGTGATTGCCGGCACGGGCGCCAATTCCACGACAGAAGCGATCGCGCTGACGGCGTACGCGAAATCGGCGGGCGCCGCGTCGTGCCTGTCGGTGGTGCCGTACTACAACAAGCCCACGCAGGAAGGCCTCTACCGCCATTTCCGGATGGTCGCGGAGAGGGTCGACCTGCCGATGATCCTGTACAACGTGCCAGGGCGCACCGTCGCGGACCTCGCGAATGAAACGGTGCTCCGCCTCGCCCAGGTGCCGGGCATCGTCGGGCTCAAGGATGCGACCGCCGATCTCGGGCGCGGCAGCGAGCTCCTGCGCGCGCTGCGTGCGGCGGGCAAGCGCGAGTTCGCCGTGTACAGCGGCGACGACATCACCGCGCTGCCGCTGCTGCTGATCGGCGGCCACGGCGTGATTTCCGTCACGGCGAACGTCGCCCCGAAGCTGATGGCGGAGATGTGTGCGGCTGCGCTCGCCGGCGATCCCGCCCGGGCCCGCGCCGCGAACGACCGGCTTCTGCCGCTCCATCGCCGGCTCTTCGTCGAGGCGAACCCGATCCCCGTCAAGTGGGCGCTGGCCGAGATGGGGCTCATCCGGAACGAGCTGCGGCTGCCGCTGGTACCACTGTCGTCCCAGTATCATGAAACCGTCCGCGCCGCGCTGCGCGATGCGGGCGCGCTCGCACTCCCTTCGAAGGTACCTGCATGAAAGCATCGAGTATCCGACTGGCCGCGCGTGCCGGGCTGACCGTCGCGGCCTGCGCATTCGCGCTCGCGGGCTGCGACACGCCATCGACGTCGCTCGGCAAGAAGATCGACTACAAGTCGGTGTCCTCGGCGCCATCGCTCGAGGTGCCGCCAGATCTCAAGAGCCCGCAATACGACGATCGTTACAACGTGTCGACCGCCTCCGGCCTCGCCGCGCGCGATGCGACGCGCCCGAAGACCGGTGACCAGATCGCACCCAACCAGATCGCCGACGCGAAGATCGTGAAGGAGGGCAACGAACGCTGGCTGCACGTCCGCGCTACGCCCGAGCAGGCCTGGAACATCACGCGCCAGTTCTGGATCGACCAGGGATTCGTGCTTGCCAACGAGTTGCCCGGCTCCGGCGTGATGGAGACCGACTGGGCCGAGAATCGCGCCGAGATGCCGCCGGATTTCCTGCGCAGCACGATCGGCAAGGTAGCCGACCTCTTCTACACGACGTACAAGCGCGAGAAGTTCCACACGCGCATCGAGCGCGGCAACGATCCCGGGACCGTCGACATCTACGTCGCGAGCCGCGTGATGGAGCAGGTGCCGACCGCGAAGATCGACAATTCGTCGCCGACGGCATTCGCCTGGGCCGTGCTGCCGCCCAATCCGGGCCTTGACGCCGAATGGCTCGGCCGGCTGATGGTCCGCTTCGGCATGCCGGAGACGCAGGCGACCGAGTCGCTGCGCGCGACCGGGCCCGGCGGCACCGTGCAGGAACGCGCGAAGCTGCAAAAGGCATCCGATGGCGTGAACCAGCTCGTGCTCGACGACAGCTTCGACCGCGCGTGGCGGCGGGTCGGCCTCGCGCTCGACCGCATCGGCTTCACCGTCGTCGATCGCGACCGCTCGAAGGGCGAGTACTTCGTGCGTTACTCGGATCCGGAGACGGCGGCGCGCAACGAGGGCCTCCTGACCAAGCTCATGTTCTGGAAGGACAAGACCGAGAAGCCCGAGCAGTACAAGATCACGATCGCGCAGTCCGAACCGCGCAGCATCGTGACGGTGCAGGATCCGAACGGTGCGCCCGACAAGAGCGCCACCGGCGAGAAGATCCTGACGCTCCTCAAGGACCAACTCAAGTAACGCGCGTGCGCTTCGCGTCGCTCGGCAGCGGCAGCGAGGGCAACGGGCTCGTCGTCGAAGCCGGCGGCACGCGCGTGCTCGTCGACTGCGGGTTCGGAATCCGCGACACCGCGGCGCGCCTTGCCCGGCTCGGGCTCGCGCCCGAGGATCTCGCCGCCATCCTCGTCACGCACGAGCACTCGGATCACATCGGCGGCGTGCCGGCCTTCGCCGCGCGCCACGCCATTCCCGTGTGGGCAACCTTTGGGACGCTCGCAGTCGTGGCGGAGCGCTTCGAGGGCATGTCGCAGGTCTACGGCTTCGACAGCCACGAGCGCTTCGCGATCGGCGCGCTCGAGATCGTCCCGATCGCCGTACCGCATGACGCGCGCGAGCCGGCGCAGTTCGTGATCGGGGACGGCGCGCGGCGCGTCGGCATCCTGACCGACTTGGGCGTCTCGACGCCTCATGTCGAGGCGTGCCTCTCGGGCTGCGAAGCGCTGGTGCTCGAGTGCAACCACGACCTCGACATGCTCGAGCACGGCAGCTACCCGTGGCCCCTGAAACAGCGGATCGCGTCGCGGCTCGGACACCTCGACAACACGACCGCCGCCGCGCTTCTCGCGCGCCTCGACACGTCGCGGCTCGTCCACGTCGTCGCGGCGCACCTGTCGCGTGAGAACAATACGCGGGAGTTCGCCCGCGCCGCGCTGGCGGGGGCGCTTTCCTGCGCGCCGGATTGGATCGGCATCGCGGAGCAGGCCGACGGTTTCGATTGGCGGGATCTTTGACGGGGACCAGCATGGAGAAGGGACGGGAGCTCTACAAGGGGAAGGCGAAGACGGTCTACGCGACCGATGATCCGCGCTACCTCGTGATGCACTATCGCGACGACGTCTCCGCGTTCGACGGAGCGAAGCTCGCGAAGCTCGATCTCAAGGGCGAGACCAACAACCGGATCAACGCCTACGTGATGGGCAAGCTCGCGGCGGCCGGCGTGCCGACGCATTTCGTGCGGCTGCTGAACGAGCGCGAGTCGGTCGTGCGCGCGATGAAGATGCTCCCGGTCGAGTGCGTCGTCCGCAACGTCTGCGCCGGCTCGATGGCGAAGCGCTACGGGATCGCCGAGGGGACGAAGCTGCCCGAGCCGATCTTCGAGTTCTTCCTGAAGAG
This sequence comes from uncultured beta proteobacterium, assembly GCA_963830485.1. Classification (GTDB taxonomy): domain Bacteria; phylum Pseudomonadota; class Gammaproteobacteria; order Burkholderiales; family Casimicrobiaceae; genus CAIWHR01. The sequence continues at coordinate 12,873 of CAWHNE010000021.1, read as the reverse complement.
CGACGCGCTGCACGATCCGCTCGTCAACGACGACCACATCCGCGTGCTGGGCTGGGCGAGCACAGACGAGATCGCGCAGATGAAGGCGCTCACGCACAAGGTCAACGCGGTGCTGAAGCCGATGTTCGCGACGGCGGGCATCGACCTCGTCGACTACAAGCTCGAGTTCGGGCACCCGACCGATGCGCTGTCCGGGCCGCTCGTGCTGGGCGACGAGTTCACGCCGGACGGCTGCCGGCTCTGGGACGCGAAGACCGGCGAGAAGCTCGACAAGGACCGCTTCCGCCGCGACCTGGGCTCCGTGATCGAGCACTACCGCGAAGTCGCGCGCCGCATCGGCGCGCCGCTGTGAGCCGATCGCCGGCCGGCGGGTCGCGGATGGGCGCCGCTCCGGCACGGCTCCTGATCCTGGGCTGCGGCACCTTCGCCATGCAGACGCTCGAGATCGCCGAGGAGGCGGGCGGCTTCGAGCCCGTCGGTTTCATCAATAGCTTCGAGGTCCCGGCCGTTGGCGCGACACTCGAGGGACTTCCGGTGTTCGGGATCGACGCGTTGCCGCTCGGTCCCGGTGATGCGGTCGTTGTCTCCGGCGCCGTCAGCAACCGCCGGCGCGCGGCGATCGAGATTCTCGCCGGCCGCGGCTACGGTTTCGCGACGCTCGTGCATCCGACGGCTTACGTCTCGCGACGCGCGACGCTCCACGCGGGCGCGGTCGTCAATTCCGGCGCGCAGGTCTCGATCTACGTGGACGTCGGCCCCCACGTGATCGTCAACCGCTCCGCGACGGTCGGCCATCACACCCGGATCGGTGCCTTCGCGACGATCGCGCCGGGCGTCACCATCGCCGGTGCAGTCGAAATCGGCGAAGGCGCGTACGTCGGTGTCGGCAGCACTCTCCGCGAGAACGTCACCGTCGGCGCCGGCGCGGTCGTCGGGGCGGGCGCCGTAGTCGTGAAGCCGGTCGCGGCCCACACGCTCGTAACCGGCGTTCCCGCAAGCGTTGCGCGGACCGGGGTCGACGGCCTGTGACGGCGGCGCCGGTCGAGCGCGGCCGGCCGAGGTTGACGTGATGTCCTACTCGATTCTCCTCGCCGGCCCGCATTTCGTGCGCCAGGCCGGCGGACTCGAGCGGGCGCTCGCGGATCTCGTTGCAGGTCTCCGCGCTCTCGACTTCGACGTCGACGATGCGACCGGTGCGTCCACCGTTCCCGAGGCCGTCGGCATCGCCCCGCCCGCGCGCGCAACCTGGCTCACCACGCTCAACCGGTCGGCGGTGGCGGCTGCGTTGTGGGCGCGCCTGTCGCCGCGGCGCAAGCGTGCGGTGCGCGATCTGTTCGCTTCGCGCGCGGAGATCACGGACTCGGCCGCGGCGCTCGACGATCTCGAGCGACGGCTCGCTGCGCGACGCTACGACGCCGTCCTCTACTGCATCGAGGAAGCGCCGCCGGGCGGCCTTGCACTCGCGCAGGCGTTGCATCGCTGCGTGATCCCGATGGCGATCGAGGGCCTCGCCGCGGAGCTCGCGGGCGGCGCGATGTCGGGGCCGGTCCTGCGCGCGCGAGGCGCGCATCCGTGGCTCGGCCGACGCGCCGATCCACGTGCGATCCGATGCGCGATCCTGTCGAGCCGATCCTGGGCGGCCGCGACGGTGCGCGCAGGGCTGCCGGCGCATCTCGTGCATCCGGTCTATTTCGGGGTACCGGTGCCCTCGCGTGTGCGCCCCGCGCGCGCGTTCGAGGGGCGTCTCCTCTACGTCGGGCGGCTCGTCAAGGAGAAGGGCGTGCACCAGTTGCTCGCGGCGGCGGCACGCGCGCGCGCCCGCGATCCGCGCCTCACGCTCACGCTCGTGACTGGCGAGGGGCCGTCCTCGTACCGGTCACTCGTGCGGCGGCGCATCGATGCACTGGGGCTCGCGGGCGCCGTCGACTGGCGTGCGCCCGTCCCACGGTCGGCACTGCCGGCGCTATTCGCGGAGCACGACGCGCTACTCTTTTGGTCGTCGTTTCCCGAGCCCGCGCCACTCGTCGCCATGGAAGGCATGGCATCGGGCATTCCGGTTGTGGTTCCCGCTCCTCTCACGCCGTCGCCGATCTATGAGGATGGGGTGACGTGCGTAACCTACACGGGCCGCGATCCCGCGTCGATCGCGGCGGCCATCGCTCGTCTCGCGGCCGATCCGGCGATCGCCGCGACGGTCGCCGCGGGCGGCGCCGAACGGATCCGCGATGGCTTCACCCTCGAGCACACGGCCCGGCAGTTCGCGCGACTCCTCGAGGCGGCAATCGCCGCCGCATAGGCTCAGAGTCCTAGAACGGTGCCGGTAAGCCCGGGCTCGCCAGTCGCCCAGATTTCGTCGAAGCGATTGACGAGCGGGCGCGCGAGGTGCGGGTCCTCGATCACGAGCGCCGCGCGAGGCTGCTCCACATGGAAGCGGTGCAGGAAATGACGTCCGTCGACGATGACGAGCGGATCCGACGCGCCCTTCGCCTCGGCTCCCGTGCGATAGACGGTGATGCGGTCGCTGAACGACTTGAGGAGCGCAGTCAGGCGCGGGCACGACGACTCGAGCCAGCGCGTCTCGTGGAGGATGATCTCGAGCTTCGATGAGCGCGAGCGGCGCAGGAACGCCGCGAGCCGTTCCGCCCGCGCGGGGCTGTTCCAGCCCATCTCCGAGAGGTCGAAATCGAACACGCGGATCGAATGCTGGGCGAGGGCCACGAGGTCGTCGAGCGCGGCGACCTGCTCGCGTACGGTCGCGAGCGTCTCCTGCCGCGACTCCCGAGCGGGCGTGGCGTCAGGCGGTGTCGGCGTGGAGGTAGCCATGTCGGTGCCAATCGTACATGAGACGCAGCGCGGCCGGTGAGGCGGCTGCGATCGCGCGCGCCGGCAACGCGCGGGCGTTGGCAAGTTCCCGGAGCGTCGCGACGCCCGCCGTGGGCCACGACAACACGTCGCCGTTGACGAAGAGGTGCCGCGCATCGTAGAGGAGCTGTGCGCGCGTGTCGAGCCGCACGCCGGTGCGAGAAGCCATGGCGCGGAATGCGGCGAACGATCGCCGTCGCGCCGGTGACGTGAAGAAGACCGAGGGCTTCGGCTCCGACAGCCAGCTGCCGAGGAAGCGGTCGGCTACGGCGCGATCCCATCGAATCGCAGCCAGCATCCCCGCGCAGCGGCGCTGCATCGACGCGCCGATCCGTGCGGGCTCTCGCGTCGCGCGGAGGTCCGGGTCCGCGTAGCGTCCATCGAGCGCGAGCGAGTCGCGCAGCCAGTCGAGGAAGGCGACCGCGAGCTCGTTCGTGGCAGGCGCGCGAAAGCCGATCGAGTACGTGATGCACGGATCGATCGCGACGCCGTCGTGCGCGTATGACGGCGGCAGGTAGAGCATGTCGCCGGGGCCGAGCACCGCGTCGTGCGCAGGCTTGAACCGGCGGAGGATTTTCAGCGGCAGCCCGGCGCGCAGCGCGAGATCGCGCTGGCGCCCATAGCGCCAGCGGCGCCGTCCCGCACCCTGCAGCAGGAACACGTCGTATGAATCGACGTGCGGTCCGACGCCGCCGCCGGGCGCGGCCAGGCTGACCATCAGGTCGTCGAGTCGCGCGAACGGCACGAAGGCGAAGCGGCGCAGGAGCGCGTCGGCGGCTTCGCTGTGCAGATTGACGCCCTGCACCAGCAGCGTCCAGTCGCGCGCCGGGAGCGCCGCGAAGTCGGCGCGCTTGAACGGACCGTGCGCCAGCGACCAGCGTGGGCCATCGCGAAGGACGAGCCGCGACTCGACGTCGTCGCGCATCGCGAGCACGGCGAGCTGCCGCGACGAGAGCACGTCCGCGAAGCCGGGCAGCGCGGCGCGGACGAGCAGCGCGTCCTTCTGCCAGAATCGCCGGAAGAACGCTGCGGAACCGTAACGGCCGAGCGGCGGCTCGACTTTCGTTGCACTCCCGATTGCGCGGCGCGGTTTCGCGTATGGCATCGATCGATTATAGCGGTGCATCAGGCTGCTAAAATGCGCCGACGCGATTCCCCGGAGCTTCGATGAACATTTTCGCAAACACGGTCGTCACGCTGACGTTCGAGCTCTTCGACAGCGACGGCGCGCTGCTCGAATCGACGTCCGAGCCCATCACGTATCTGCACGGCGGCCACTCGGGCATGCTGCCCAAGCTCGAGGCGGCGCTGAACCTCAAGCAGGCCGGCGACACGATATCGGTCGCCATGGAGCCTGAGGACGCGTTCGGCGACTACGATCCCGAGCTCGTCAAGATCGAATCCGCCGAACGGCTGCCGGTCGACGTTGCTGTCGGCATGCAGCTCGAGACGTACGCGAACTTGGGCGACGAGCCCGGGAGCGGGATCGTCTACACGGTCACCGACATCGCCGAGGGCAAAGTCGTGCTCGACGGCAACCATCCGTGGGCGGGCAAGCGGCTGCGCTTCGACTGCCGGATCCTCGATGTCCGCGCGGCGACGCCGGAGGAGGTCGAGCACGGGCATGTCCACGGCGACGGCGGCCACCACCACCATTAGCGTCGGGGTCAGACCCGGGTCTGACCCCGGTCTGGCACTTTCAGGACCCGAGCAGCTTGCGAAGTTCGTAAAGTGCCGCGAGCGCATCGCGCGGCGTCATAGCGTCCGGATCGAGCTCCGCGAGCTTGGCGTGGACTGCGCCGGCTTCGGGGGACCCCGGCTCCTCGGCTGGCGCTGTGACGCCCGGCGGCGCGAACATGTCGGCCTGCGACGATCCGGCGGAACTGAACTTGTCGAGCCTGGCGAGATAGCCCTTCGCGCGGCGGACCGTCTCGGCGGGAACGCCCGCGAGCTTCGCGACCTGGAGACCGTAGCTGCGATTCGCGGGGCCGTCCGCGGCCGCGTGCAGGAATACGATGCCGTCCGCATGCTCGACCGCGTCGAAGTGCAGGTTCGCGCAGCCGTCGATTTCCGCAGGCAGCGCGGTCAGCTCGAAGTAGTGCGTCGCGAAGAGCGCGAGGCAGCGGTTCTTCTCGGCCAGCTGGTGCGCGATCGCCCACGCGAGCGCGAGCCCGTCGAACGTCGACGTGCCGCGCCCGATCTCGTCGATCAGCACCAGGCTCTGCGGAGTCGCGCGATGCAGGATCGCGGCCGCTTCCGTCATCTCGACCATGAACGTCGACCGGCCGCCGGCGAGATCGTCGGCGGCGCCGATGCGCGTGTGGATCGCGTCGATCGGACCGATCCGCGCGCTCGCGGCAGGCACGAACGAACCGCAGTAGGCGAGGAGCGCGATCACCGCCGCCTGCCGCATGTACGTCGACTTGCCGCCCATGTTCGGCCCGGTGATGATGAGGAGCCGCCGCTCGGGCGCGAGATCGAGGTCGTTCGGGATGAACTCGTCGACCTGGCGCTCGACGACCGGATGGCGGCCGGCGCGGATCGCGAGCCCCGGCGTCGCATCGAACGTGGGGCGCACGAGGTTCAGCGCTTCCGCGCGCTCAGCGAGCGTCGCGAGCACGTCGAGCGTCGCCAGCGCCACGCCGCCCGCTGCAGCGCGGGGATCGCGGGCGCGAGCGTCGCGAGGAGCGCATCGTAGAGGAGTTTTTCGCGGGCGAGCGCGCGTTCCTGCGCGGAGAGCGCCTTGTCCTCGAACGATTTCAGCTCCGGCGTGATGTAGCGCTCGGCGTTCTTCAGCGTCTGCCGGCGTCGGTAGTCGGCCGGAACTCGCTCCGCGTTGGCGTTTGTGACTTCGATGTAGAACCCGTGGACGCGGTTGTACTCGACCTTGAGGTTCGCGATGCCGCTGCGCTCGCGCTCGCGCCCCTCGAGCGCGATCAGGAACTCGCCGCAGTGCTCGTCGATCGAGCGAAGCTCGTCGAGCTCTGCGTCGTAGCCTTTGGCGATCACGCTGCCGTCGCGGACCTGGCGAGCCAGGCTCGGGCGCGATCGCGCGAGCGAGGAGGGTCGCCCATTGCGAATCGACGGCGAGGTCGCGTCCGAGCGTCTGCACGAGCGGCGCCTCGTGGTCGGACAGCATGCCGCCGAGCGCCGGCAGGCGCGCGAGCGTGTCGCGGAGCCCTGCGAGATCGCGCGGCCGCGCGGAGCCGAGCGCGATGCGCGCCGCGATCCGCTCGACGTCGACCGTGTTTCCGAGCTCCGCGCCGAGCACTCGGCGGGCTCGCGGATCGTCGACCCACGCCGCGACCCCCGCATGTCGCGCCGCGGCCGCGTCCTGCGCGCGCAGTGGATGCGTGAGCCAGTGCCGCAGCAGCCGGCTGCCGGCCGCGGTCGAGCACGCGTCGAGGAGTGACAGGAGCGTCGGCGCCGGTTCGCCACGCAGTGTCTCGGTGATCTCGAGATTGCGCCGCGTCGCGGCGTCGAGCGCGAGAAATTCGCTTGCAGCTTCGACCGTCAGCGCGCGGACGTGCGCGAGCGCCGCCTGCTGCGTGGCGGCCGCGTAGCCGAACAGCGCGCCAGCGGCGCCGAGCGCGAGGTCGCGATCGTCGACGCCGAAAGCCGCGAGGTCCTGCGTTCCGAAGTGCTTCGCCAGCGCGCGCGCGGCCGCCGCGGGGTCGAACTGCCACGCCGGCAGCGCTCGGGTAGGGACGCCATCCCTCGCCGCGAGCGGTGCCGCGCCATCCGGCACGAGCAACTCGGCGACGTCGAGCCGTTCGACGTGCGCGGCCGCTTCCGTCGCGAGCACCTCGGCGAGCGTGAACTGGCCCGAGGCAAGGTTGAGCCAGGCGATCCCGGTGCGGTGCCGGCCCGTATTCACCGCGACCAGCAGGTTGTCGCGCTTGGCGTCGAGCAGGTTCGCGTCGGTCACCGTCCCCGGCGTCACGACGCGCAGCACCTTGCGCTCGACCGGCCCCTTGCTGGTCGCCGGATCGCCAATTTGCTCGCAGATCGCGACCGACTCACCGAGTTTCATCAGCTTGGCGAGATAGCCCTCGACCGCGTGATACGGCACGCCCGCCATCGGGATCGGGGTGCCGGCCGAGGCGCCGCGGGCGGTGAGCGTGATGTCGAGGAGCTTCGCCGCACGCTTCGCGTCGTCGTAGAACAGCTCGTAGAAGTCGCCCATCCGGTAGAAGAGCAACTTGTCCGGATGCTCCGCCTTCGCGCGGAAATACTGCTGCATCATCGGCGTGTGCTGGTTTTCAGGCCGTTGATTCGGCAGGGCCGATGACTGCGATTTATTATTTGGATTCAAAGTGATAGCTTCTACTTATGCGTCCAGCGCCGGCCCGAGAGGTCCGACGATTTCCGGGGGTGTCCGTGCTTTTAGTATAGGTCAAGTATAGGTTAGAATTTGGTCCGAAAATGGCCAAGCACCTCACCCAATCGGCGATTGCCCGGCTCAAGCCAGGAGATTATCTCGCGGACGCGGTGACACCGGGACTGCGCGTCGCGGCATTTCGTGAGCCGCAAGAGTTTCGTCTACCGCTTCCGCGACCTGACGAGCGGCAAGTTGCGTCAGGTCACGATCGGCGACGCCTCGAAGATGACGATCAGCGAGGCTCGCGACGCCGTGCGCGATCTCAAGTCGGCGCGTGGCGAGGGGGAGGACCCGCAAGCTATCCGGCAACGAAGCGTGGTCGCGAAAGTCGCGGAGACGGCACACGAGACGTACACCGTTCGTGCCCTCATCGATCACTATGTGACCGAGCACCTGGACAAGACGAAACGAGGCGGCGAGCGGGAACGGATGCTTCGGCAGGACCTGAAGAAGTGGTACGGCCGAGAAGCGGCGACCGTCTCCCGGAAGGATGTCAAGGAGTTGGTCGCCAAGATCGCCAAGCGTGCCCCCGACACCGCCGGTCGCATCCTGCGTGAGCTCCGTGCCGCGTACCGGCATGCGCTGGACCATGAGCGGATCGCGGTCAGCGTCGACCCCACGACCGGCGTCCGGGCGCCGAAAGAATCGCGTTACGTTCCGCGTGATCGAGCGTTCACCATCGGGGAGTGGAAGGCGTGGTTCAAATGGTTGCCGAAGTCGGGCGTGTCGCAGGATGTGCAGGACGCGTTGCGCCTCATTGCCCTGACGGCCGCGCGGCCCGGCGAAGTGACGGCTGCAAAGTGGGCCGATATTGATCTCGAAAACGGAACATGGGCAATCCGGGCGCGCAAGCGCGAGGGTTCACATCTCGTTTTCCTATCCCGCCCAGCGCTCGCCATCCTTTCGCGGCGTGCACACGACGGCGACTATGTGTTTCCATCACCGACGCGTAGAGACCATCCCGTTCGACAACACGCGCTGGTATGGGCGATTGCCAATTCGCGGGATCGCTGCCCCGTGCCCGATTGGACGGCACATGACCTGCGCCGCTCGGCGGCAACACTTCTTGGCGAACTCGGGTACTCAACCGATTTGATCAGCCGCGTCCTGGGCCACTATTCCATTCGCCGTCCGACCGACATCTATGTACGATCGACACGCGACGCGGAGGCGAAGGAAGCCTGGAATAGGCTGGGTGAACGGCTGGCGGAGCTCGGCAAACTTCAACCAGCGGTAGCCTCTGCTCAATCGCGCACCAAGAGCGCGTAGTGCGCAAGGTTAGTATTGCCGCCTTGCTGAACGCGCGTCGCCAACGAGACTGACCACGAGTGCCAGACCCCTTGACCACCGATGGCAACGCGATAGAACGCCTCTAGAGATCGGCGCTGCCCTCATTTGACCGAGAACGGCCATCAGGTCATCGTTGGCTGCCGCTGACTGGGCGACCGCTTCAGACGGGGAGCAGCCATTCGGCGGGCGCGGGTCAGCGGCGGTCACCGGCCAGCTGCGGTCGTACCGCACGCCGTCCGATTGCAGTCGTTGGGCAATGCTATCGACACAAACCAGTTTCTCGCAGTCCGACTGGGACTCCAATGTTGGAGGCCGTGCGACGACTCCGCGCAGCCCAACCGCATCCGAATGGTCATTGACGAAACGCAATACACGATGATCGCGGCGCGCGCAGTCTGAACAAGACTTATGGAATTGTGTGTAAGGCGAGCTTCCCGCGGAGGCTTTGGACCATGCTTCTCAGCAGCGCGGCGTTGGCAGGCACAACGGCGCGGCCGGTCGCAACGACCGATTACGGCGCCGGGCGGGGGAGTGTTGAAGCCTAGCGCGACGTTCCCGTCCCGCTCCCGCTCCTCAGCAGCGGGACACTCCACGAATTCACCAGAATGGGCACCGCGGCCGGGTCGTTTCGCCGGCCCCTACGGTTTCTCGCACAAGAGCACGGAACTCGATGCGAAGTCCATTGTCAATCGGCGGGTTCGATCCGTCGTCGCAGTAGGCAATCACCGAAGGAGTCGATGATGGGTGCCTCGCGCTGATCAATTCCACGGATCAGGGTAATCGCGCGATCAAGGGGTCGCCGAGCCGCCAGGCAGCTGCGGCGAAGCTGGCCGAGTCGATGGGCGCCGCCATGAAAGCTGCGTACTGGACCGTAGGCCAATATCGTAAAGGCGTAACTTTCGTCTCCGTCACCGGAGGCTTCGGATTGATCCGGCCAGTTCGACTTCTCCTGATGGTCACCGCTGCACTGACGCTGGCGCTCAGCATCGCCCTTCCGTCGGATTCATACGCTGCGCAGCCGGAACCACAAACGCCTGGTGCCGGCCGGTGGGAGGAGTTCGGCGGCTTGGTTGTTCCGCTGGTGGCTGCCGAAGGCATAACGCTGCGGATCATCACCGACGTTGGTGTCATTGCACCAACGTATCAATCGTTCCCGCGTGACAACGACCGCTGGATCGAGCATTTTGCCTCGAAGCTCCCCGCTGCTAACCGTTCCTTTCGCAGTCTTTTGCAAGCGAGCGGCTGGGGCCACATCGCGCCTTACGTGTACGCTGCGGCATACCACTCGCTCGGACGCATCTTCATTGGTTTTTCGTCCAATTCGGCGCTCGCGGACGGACGGTCACTGATCCCCAAGGTTGCACTCGCGGCCCGGGGAGATCCAGATCAAGCTATTCGGGCTGCGCTGAGTACGAGAAGGCAGCCGCCGCTGCCCGGATGGAGTCGTCCCCTGAGGCCTTCTACGACGCCGGCACGCGGCAGGCTCATTTCTGCCTGCCCCGATGCGGCCGATGCGCTGCGGTCGCAGCAGCGACTGGACCAGGGCCACCCGGAAACGGCCGTGGCCCACATGGAGGAGTTCGTCAACTGGCTGGTGCTGAGGTTGTCCGCGCACGAGCTCACGCATGCCATCCAGCAAGGTACTGGCGTGGAACAGGTGCCCGATTCGCCCTCTTTCGGGAAGGCGCGGCCATGTTCCTGGCGGAGAACGTGCTCACCCGTGAGGACACAAAATGCTTCTCGAATCCAGGCCTGCCTCGCCCCCGGACCCGGCAAAGAGCGACGCCTGCGACCAGGCTTTCGGTTCACTCGAACAGCTCGCTGCACCGTCTGCCATGGTGGTCGATCAGTTTCGGGCGGCGGTCGAACATGTGCGATCCCAACCCGACTTCTTGATCACGAAACTGCTCGACGACGGGGCGTTCTATGCGGGCGATCTCGCTGCGCACTACGCGATCGCGTTCGTCTTCCTGTGGTATCTCCATAGTGCCGACAAGGGGCTCATCGCGACCTGGCGTCGCGTGTCGGCGCCCGTTGCCGCCAAGGCGGATCCTGCGGATCTGTCGGCCATTGACAAGGGCTTCGTCCGGTATCTCGGGGCATGGCCCGGCGCCTGGTCGAGCCCGACGCCAAGGTCCGTGCCGAAACCGGCACCAGGGCCTCGACGGAATGCAAGCGGCACGGCTGTTCCTTCCCGCGCATGCCGCGGCGCTTCTCTTGAATGCCTACCAACCGGCTTCCCCACTGGGCCTCGTTTATGACGGCGATGTCTTCTGGCAAGGCGGCAAGTTCTTCGTTGCACTGGATCGGTATCGGGACGCGGCACGCCTCCTCGGGGACCGCGACCCCGTCGGCGCCATGGTCCAGTCACGCCTGGGAGACGTCTACGAGCAGCTTGGCAGCATCGATGCCGCACTCCGCGCGTATCGAGCCGCCGCCGCTCCATCCTGTCCCGGTGGTGCTCGTCACGACCATCCTGCGCGATGAGCTTAAGTTGCGCTACTACGAAGGCACTCGCCCGGATGGCGACTGGGCCACGCAGGCATCACGCGACCGTCTTTTCGGGTATATCAAGGACTTTCAGTACGCCCGAGGCATTCGCAAGATTCGCCGCTGCGAAGGCGACGCCCGGTTCGAAGTCTGCCGGGCGAAGCTGGTCGAGAAGCGATTCAACGAGGTGTCCGCGCGGATGAAGGCGGATCTGCAGGCGGGGCGCCGATAGGATGCCGCCTCGCGGGGAGACTCCATGCACGTGCTCGTTGCCATTGTGCTGCTGTGGGCACCGATCCTGACGCTCGCGGCGCCGCCGCCCCTAGTGTGGAACAGGCCTGGGAAGCCGCCCCTCGGTCGAGGTGACCGTCTCGGGAAGCGTGACAAGAGTCGGTCCCGACATGCTTGCCGGCGCTCGTGTCGGCGTCATGGGACAGGGGGTCATATCGACGCGTGCGTGGATGCCGGTAGGCACCGTCAATCCCGACTCGTCCTTCGTTCAGGACCAGGCTTAGCGAAGGCGACTACGAGGTGGTGGCGGCCGTGGGAACGAATACGAGGCGGGCTTCGCGCGGATCCGCGTCAAGGGCACGCCTGGCGATCAGGCCTTCACGGTCGCCCTCGAGCCCCGCACCGGCATCGTGTCCGACTCGGAACTGCATTACGACGTGCCACCGGCCTTGCCGCCCAGGAACTCATCGCGAATCCGGATGAACCCCGATTCACTCCGCAGCCCGCACCGCCGCCACCGGGCCCTGGGTGGTCTTCCGACAAGAATCGAGTGAGGGTCTTCTATGCGACGAACCGGAACCTGGCCGCGCCTCGAGACGAGGGTACGGTCCCGGTGTCCGAGCCCCTGTTCACTGACACGCCGGGGTCACTCAGCTACGGATTCGTCGACGTCGCCGTCACGTTCGAGCGGGCGCCGAAATACGGCGTGATGCTGGCGAACAAGTACCAGTTCCGGACTTACCGCATCCAGCTGTACCGGAACGATGCCGCCTTCATGGAGGGACTGGACCACGACACGCGGCCGGACTCATCCAACGACGTGCTGCTGTTCATTCGCCGGGTACAACACGCCGTTTCAGACAGCATCCCGGACTGCGCAGTTCGGTCGAGATGGGCTTTCGAGGCATTCCGTTGCTGTTTGCCTGGCCGGGCGGCGAGCGCTGGTGAGTACCTGGCTGCGGTCCATGGAGACGATCGTCCTGCAGGGAGCTCGCAAGCCTGCTGCGCCTACTCGTCGACCGTGGCCATGCCGCGAAGCTGTTCGTGGTCGCGCACAGCTTGGGCAATCGCGTCCTAGCTCGGGCGATCGAGCGGCTCGCCGACGACCCGAGGCCCCTTCCGGCGTCGAGCCGGACCTAGTGCTGGCAGCCCCCGACGTCGATCGGCCCGGGTTCTCCGCGGTGACCGAGGCGATGGCCAGGCTGTTCCAACAGCGAACGGTGTATGTCTCCGATACGGACGTGGCGCTTCAGGTGAGTCGCGTGGTCAACAAGGGACCTCGAGTCGGGCAGCGGTCCCCACTCGCGGTCGGCAGCGAGTTCGAGATCGTCGACGCCACCGGCGCCAGGGACACGATCATCGGGCACTCGTACTTCGTCGACGCCGACTCGATTGCAAACGACATCGCCAAGGCGCTCATTCACGGGATGTGGGCTACCCAGCGTGGCCTCTCATTCGTTGTCGACGACGGCAAGACCGTTTGGCGGATTCCCCGGTAGCCGCGAGTTGCCCCCCGGCTGCCGCTGATCGCCCCCAAACCCTTGCCCAGCGCTGGTACGGGCCCATCCGTGGACCGCGGTGCAAGACCGAGCGGCCGCTCTTGTTTCCCACAGCGAGGG